>DASZTG010000021.1:0-204174 GCA_035548375.1 Burkholderiales bacterium | reverse complement strand
CTTCACCCTTCACCCTTCACCCTTCACCCTTCACTAATAGAGCCTATCCCTTCACCCGCTTAGCAGTGAACGACTCCTCGATCTGGTCGCGAAAATAACTGACGATGGACGGCGCGCTCATCAACCGGCGATGCACTTCGGCGGACACACCCGAATATTGCGTCACGCGCCCGTCGCTGAATTCCACTTCCAGGATCCGATTGCGTTCATCAAACCCGACTGACCGGATCGCGCTGGAACTCACCTTTTTCCTTTCCATGGAGGCCTCCTCATATGTTCCAGCATAAGGATATGAAATTCCGGCCATTTGAGGAATAAGCTGCAAGCGAGTAGAGTGGCTCCCCCACCCGAGACCAACTACCGGAGATCAACAGTGGCCACACTTCGACTGGGCGACATCGCCCCCGATTTCACGCAGGAATCCACGCAGGGCACCATAAATTTCCACCAATGGGCCGGCAACAACTGGGTGGTGCTGTTTTCGCACCCCAAGGATTTCACGCCTGTATGCACGACCGAGCTCGGCTACACCGCGAAGCTCAAGTCCGAATTCGACAAGCGCGGCGTCAAGGCCATCGCCATCAGCGTCGATCCGGTCGACTCCCACAACAAGTGGATCGGCGACATCGAAGACACGCAGAACACCAAGATGAACTTCCCGATCCTGGCCGACGCGGACAAGAAGGTCTCCAACCTTTACGACATGATCCACCCGAACGCCAACGACACGCTGACGGTGCGCTCGGTGTTCATCATCGATCCCAACAAGAAAATCCGGCTGACGCTGACCTACCCCGCGAGCACGGGGCGCAACTTCGACGAGATCCTGCGCGTGATCGACTCGCTGCAGCTCACCGACAAATACAGCGTGGCAACCCCGGTCAACTGGAAGGACGGCGACGATGTCGTGATCGTTCCGTCGATCCAGGACCCGGAAGTCATCAAGCAGAAGTTCCCGAAGGGCTACAAGGCGGTCCGGCCCTACCTGCGCATCACGCCCCAGCCGAACCGATAGTCTTCGGTCGGCGAGACACGAGCTCCGCGGGCCGGCATCTGCCGGCCCGTTTTCATTTCAGAGAATGTAGACGGCGAGCAGCAGCAACGCATAACCGCCGATGAGCAGCCACTCGTGGAACTGGTTTACCAAGCCAAGGACGGGACCGGCGACAGGCACGCGGCCCAGCGGGACGAAGACGCCGATGACGGCGATGACAAATAGCAGCAGGCACAGCAGGCCGGCCTTGCGGCTGGGCGCTTTCATCGATCTCCCCTTGGACTATTTGCCGGCTTGAGCATCATCCGCGAAGTCGATTCCGGCGGAAGCAGCCCGCGCGCATTCGATGGCGAAATGATATCGGCATTCGCGCCCCGGCGCGGTCCGGGCATCGCTCCGGACCTCGTTGCGCCGGGATAATGCCGTGTATTTTTAAGCGCTTGGTATCCGGCAGTCGGCAGAAAAGAAATAACCCACTCGTCCATCGATGTGGACAAGAAGTTGGGTCGGATTTTTCCCCGCCTCCCGTCTCTTGATCGGCGAGGGTGTGATACTAAATCCAGACGCGTCGCACCGACTGCGGGCACGACGTCAGGCTTGCTGCAAATCCCAAAGCTCGCGGCTCAGTGCCTGGTATCCCTCGCGGATGCAGATTGCCCGCGAGCATATGGGAAGCTTAGTTAGGCCGGTTGCCGGCTACCGGAAACGGCCAGGCCGCCGGTGCTGAAACAGGCTTCGGCGCCGCCGGTGCGCTCATCGCAACCGGCTTGGACGCAGGCTTCTTTTTGGCCGCCTTCTTTTTGGCAGGCTTCTTTTTCGCAGCCTTCTTCGCCTTTTTCTTGGCCGGCTTCTTGGCCTTCTTCTTCGCGGCCTTTTTCTTGGCCGGCCGCTTCGCGGCCTTTTTAGCAGGCTTTTTCGCCGCCTTTTTCGCGGGCTTCTTCGCAGCCTTTTTCGCAGGCTTCTTCGCGGCCTTCTTCGCGGTCTTTTTCTTCGCGGTCTTCTTTGCAGCTTTTTTCTTTGCAGCCATTCTGATTCTCCTAATGAGAGTTAAACAAAGGTACTACCGGCACGCAGGAGAAGGATTTCCCCTGCGCGCTTACCGCCCATGACCGTGCGCGCGCCATGCAAGCCGCATGTCCGGTCAAGGGACAGTCCTGTTGCCCGCCCTCGAAGAAACTCGAGCGCGGAACGATTCCGGAAAAACAAATGATGAAGGCCGCGATCCGATGGAAAACCATCGCCGGCCAGGGAATGAATACGGCTGGGAAAGGGAATCTTTGACTGGAAACCCGTGGTTTCCGGTCCGGCGCCGCAACCCGGGGAAGGTTGGTGCGCGATTCGCGATGAATGAAATTCGGTTGTGTCCGGTTTACCCATTCAGCCTGTCGAATGCACTACCCCCCGACGTCGCATCGGGCAGTGCGGGTTTCACGAATGGCTTTGCGGCCCTGGAGATCGATGCCATCACGGTCAATCCCTGTCCAGAGCGCGGCCCGTCCGATGCTCGATCGCACGGGATCTCGAAAAAGTCCTTTGGCTGCGATTGCGCGAAGCGGGAAACCCGGCACCGGCCGGGTCATCCTTCGCAACCAGAACTTGATCGGCATATCTCATCTCAATCCCAATTCAGCGCGCCACCCGTCTGGTACTCGATGACACGCGTCTCGAAGAAGTTCTTTTCCTTTTTCAGGTCGATCATTTCCGACATCCACGGGAACGGATTATTCGCTCCCGGGAACAATGGATCAAGTCCAATCTGCTGTGCGCGACGATTCGCGACGAAGCGAAGATATTCCTTGAACATCGGCGCGTTGAGTCCGAGCACGCCGCGCGGCATCGTATCCTCCGCGTAGCGGTATTCCAGTTCGACGCCGCGCTGGATCAACCCGCGAATGTCGTCGCGGAACTCGGGAGTCCAGAGATGGGGGTTCTCCATCTTGATCTGGTTGATCAGGTCGATGCCGAAATTGCAGTGCATGGACTCGTCGCGCAGGATGTACTGGTACTGCTCGGCGGCCCCGGTCATCTTGTTCTGCCGGCCGAGCGCCAGGATCTGGGCGAAGCCGACGTAGAAGAACAGGCCTTCCATGATGCAGGCGAAGACGATCAGGCTTCTCAGCAACTGCTGGTCGGTTTCCGGCGTTCCGGTGGTGAATTCGGGATTCGTCAGCGTCTCGATGAACGGGATCAGGAATTCGTCCTTCTCCCGGATGCTCGACACCTCATGGTAGGCATTGAAGATCTCGCCCTCGTCCAGCCCCAGGCTTTCGACGATGTACTGGTAGGCGTGGGTATGGATGGCCTCTTCGAAAGCCTGGCGCAAGAGATACTGCCGGCATTCGGGCGCCGTGATGTGCCGATAGGTGCCCAGCACGATGTTGTTGGCGGCGAGGCTGTCCGCCGTCACGAAGAACCCGAGGTTGCGCTTGACGATCAGCCGCTCGTCCTCGGTCAGGCCGCCGGGGTTCTTCCACGTGGCGATGTCCCGGCTCATGTTGATTTCCTGGGGCATCCAGTGGTTCGCGCAACCCGAAAGGTATTTGTCCCAGGCCCACTTGTACTTGAACGGCACCAGCTGGTTTACGTCAGCCTTGCCATTGATGATGCGCTTGTCTTCGACGCGCACCCGGCGCATCGACGCATCCGCGGATATTGAACCGCCGGCGACGGCCGGGACTCGCGCGGGCGGGATATTCACGACGGGCTGCAATGCAGGGCCGCCGATGCCTGGAATGTGATCTTCAAATTGCAACATCGATGGTTCCTTTATAAATGTTATCGGTGGAATGTCAAATACTTCTTTGATATTCGGCCGCAATGCGGCCCCTTTTTATGTCGTATGCGCAACAAATCGAAGTTCGATTCGTTCATCGCGCCGAATAAGGACACTCAATTTCTCCGCAGCGGCCGCGTCGACATCGCGAGCCGGACCTGTTCTTCGCGCGCGCGGCGCAGCCAGAATGCCAATCGCCTTCTCGCGGCGACGCCGGCCTGCCGCGCTGCCCTCACTGGCAGGCCCCGCCGTTCCTTGGCAGGCTTCCAAAGAAGCCTTGCGGGTTGCGGTTCCGGCCGTGCTTTGCACTTAACTTGGTCCGATGAACCAAGCTAGCGTCCACCTCATTCAGGCGCGCCGCCTTACCCATTACTGGCATGCCTCGCACTCGGGGTTATCGATACTGCAGAACTTGGCTTCCTCGGCTGGCGCTTCCGCGGCATTCATTCCCGATGCACCCGCATCGCTCGGCACCGAATTGAGCTGGCCGGCGCGGCCGGTCGATTTTTCCGTCGAGGTCGCGCCAAGCGTGCGCAAGTAGTACGTGGTCTTCAGCGCGCGCTTCCAGGCCAGCTTGTAGGTGTCGTCCAGCTTTTTGCCGGAGGCGCCCGCCATATATATGTTGAGAGACTGGGCTTGGTCTATCCATTTTTGCCGGCGCGAGCCGGCCTCAACGACCCAGGTCGGGTCGACCTCGAAGGCCGTGGCATAGAGCGAGCGGATGTCCTGCGGAATGCGATCGATCTTGGCCAGGCTGCCGTCGAAGTACTTCAGGTCGGCGATCATGACCTCGTCCCACATGTTGAGCCGCTTAAGGTCATGGACCAGGTATTCGTTGGTCACGGTGAATTCGCCCGACAGGTTCGACTTCACGTACAGGTTCTGGTAGGTCGGCTCGATCGAAGCCGATACGCCCACGATGTTGGCAATGGTCGCCGTCGGCGCAATGGCGAGGCAATTGGAATTGCGCATGCCGAACTGGCGGATGCGGGCACGCAGCGGATCCCAGTTCAGGGCCGAAGAGCCGTCGACTTCCACGTATCCGCCGCGTTCTTCGGCGAGCAGCTTCAGCGAATCCTGCGGCAGGATGCCCTTGGACCAGAGCGAGCCGTCGTAGGTGGAATAGCGCCCGCGCTCTTCCGCCAGTTCGGTGGAGGCCCAATAGGCATAGTAGGCCACCGCCTCCATCGAGCGGTCGGCGAATTCCATCGCCTCCGTCGAACCGTAGGCCACGCGCATCTCATGCAGGCAGTCCTGGAATCCCATGATGCCGAGCCCGACCGGGCGATGCTTGAAATTGGCGTTGCGTGCCTTGTTCACCGCGTAATAGTTGATGTCGATCACGTTGTCGAGCATGCGCATGGCGGTCGACACGGTGTTCTTGAGCTTTTCCTGGTCCAGCTTGCCGTCCTTGATATGGGCGACGAGGTTGACCGACCCCAGGTTGCAGACGGCGATCTCGGTGTCCGAGGTGTTGAGCGTTATTTCCGTGCACAGGTTGGAGCTGTGCACCATGCCGACATGCTGTTGCGGGCTGCGGATGTTGCAGGGATCCTTGAACGTGATCCACGGATGCCCGGTTTCGAACAGCATGGTCAGCATCTTGCGCCAGATGGTCAGCGCCGGAACCCGCTTGAACAGCTTCAGTTCGCCGGTTCGCGTCCTGCGCTCGTATTCCGTGTAGGCCGCCTCGAATTCCTTGCCGACCTTGTCGTGCAGGTCCGGGGCATCGGCCGGCGAGAACAGGGTCCACTCTCCCGCTTCCATGACCCGCTTCATGAACAGGTCGGGAATCCAGTTCGCCGTGTTCATGTCATGGGTGCGGCGGCGGTCGTCGCCCGTGTTCTTGCGCAATTCCAGGAATTCCTCGATGTCGAGGTGCCAGGTTTCCAGATAGGAGCAAACCGCGCCCTTGCGCTTGCCGCCCTGGTTCACCGCGACGGCGGTGTCGTTGACCACCTTCAGGAACGGCACTACGCCCTGGGACCGGCCATTCGTTCCCTTGATGTGCGAGCCCAAGGCACGCACCGGCGTCCAGTCGTTGCCCAGCCCGCCGGCAAACTTGGACAGCAATGCGTTTTCCTTGATGGCGTCGTAGATGCCTTCGAGGTCGTCCGACACCGTGGTCAGGTAGCAGCTCGAGAGCTGCGAGCGCTGGGTACCGGAATTGAACAAGGTCGGCGTCGACGACATGAAATCGAAGCTCGATAGCACGTTGTAGAACTCGATGGCCCTCGCTTCGCGCTCCACTTCGTTGATCGCGAGGCCCATCGCAACCCGCATGAAAAATGCCTGCGGCAGCTCGATGCGCCGGTCGCTGACGTGCAGGAAGTAGCGGTCATACAGGGTTTGCAGCCCGAGATAGCCGAACTTGAAATCGCGGGTTGCATCCAGCGCGGCGCCCAGGGAATTGAGGTCGAAGCGGCTCAGGCGCTCGTCCAGCAGTCCGGCGTCGATGCCGCGCTTGATGAACTGGGGAAAGTAGTCCGCATACCGGCTGAGCATGTCGCCCTGCGATACTTCCTCGCCCAAAACCTCGAAACGCACGCTATTTAATAGGAGTCGGGCCGTCACGTAGCTGTAGGCCGGATCCTTCTCGATGAGGGAACGGGCCGCCAGAATGGTGCACTTGCGCACTTCTTCCATCGGCACGCCTTCGTACAAATCCTTCAACGTCATCTGCAGGATGAGCGAGGCATCGACCGCGCGACCCAGGCCTTCGCAGGAATCCTTGATCAGCGCGGTCAGGCGATCGAGCTCGAGCGGGCGGGTCCGGCCGCCTTCGACCACGTTGATCGCCGAAGCCGGTGCGGCGGCCGCATGCGCCTCGCGATTGCGGGCGCGCTCGCGGGCCCGGTCCTCGCGATACAGCACATAGGCCCGCGCGACCTCGTGCTCGCCTGAACGCATGAGCGACAACTCGACCTGGTCCTGAACGTCCTCGATATGGAAGGTGCCGCCGTTCGGCTGCCGGCGCATGAGCGCACCGACGACGGATTCCGTCAGCTTTTCCACCATTTCGCGCACGCGCGCGGACGCCGCACCCTGCCCGCCGTTGATGGCCAGGAACGCCTTCGTGACCGCAACCGAAATCTTGCCGGGCTCGAAGGACACCACCGCACCGTTGCGACGAATGATCTTGTACTGGGCGTAACGCTCTTTTTCCTGCGAAGAGGAATCGCTTTCAACGGGGTAGTTGCCGGACGATGCTGCCGCGCCCTGGTGAGTGCCTAATTGCATTTTTTCTCCCTCGATTATTTCTTGTCGCCGGCAAGCAACCGATTGCACCCGCCGGGAACATCCATTCGGCTCATCCAACCGGCCGAAATCACTAAACCACTATATGTTGTGTTCGCGCAGCGAGTAAAAACTAATTCTAGTAGGCACAGAAACACTGTCAAGAAATTTTTATATTCGCAAACCAGACCGCGCGGTTCTCCTACACGACGTGTCGGACACGCGGCAAGGCATCACCGAGAAAATTTTTCGGTCGTCGTGAAATTTGTCGCAATCCGGCGACGGATTTCGGGAAATGCAGATGTCGTGGCGCGGGCAGTGGGCGTCGCCGATCGCGCAGAGAGATTTCCGAAGGCTCCGATACGAGGAAGTCGATCGTTCTCGTGGTTGCCTGCTCCGTTCCGGTGCACTCTCGAACGAAACAGCGCGATGGACTATTGCCTTCAGGCGCGAGTGGTTCGCGAATTACCTGGTGTCGCGAGTTCCGCGGTAGCTGGAAGTTCGACTGGAAGACTTGCCGGTTTGCGGCGTTCGCGCCGCTCAGCGATCAGGCTTGCCCGAGCATCGCCCGAAACCGGTTCCAGTCGAAGTGCGGCCCCGGATCGGTCTTGCGGCCCGGCGGCACGGCAATATCGGAGTGGCCGGCGCATTCGATGGTGGGATACGCGCGCCGCAGAGATGCGGCGAGTCGCGCAAGCATGTCGTATTGGACGTCCGTGAAGGCCTGGTCGTCCGTTCCCTCCAGCTCGATGCCGATGGAAAAATCGTTGCAGCGCGTCCGGCCCTTCCAGTGCGACTGCCCCGCATGCCAGGCGCGCCGGCCGCAGGCCACGAACTGGATGATCTCTCCGTCGCGGCGAACCAGGAAATGGCTGGACACCCTGGCATCCGCGATCTGCCGATAGTAAGGATGCGCGTCCGGATCGAGGCAATTCGTGAACAGCTCGACGATGCCCGGACCGCCGAACTGCGCCGGAGGCAGGCTGATGTTGTGGATGACCAGAAGGTCGATGGCGACGCCATCCGGCCGGTCGTCGAAATTAGGCGACGGAACATGGCGCGCCGCGGGAAGCATGCCGTCCCCGGACAACATCCAGGACGCGGAAATCGTCATGCGCGCCCTGGACTGGTGATCGAACTTCGAAACCGACGCAAACCCGCCCCGGCGCGATTTCAGTTCAGGCCGAGGCGTTCCATCCGGTAACGCATCGAGCGGAAGGTGATGCCCAGCAGCTTGGCGGCAGCCGTGCGGTTGTACCGGGTCTTTTCCAGGGCTTCCATGATGGCTTCCTTCTCGACCCGGTCCAGGTAATCCTGCAAAGGCGCCTTGTTGTCGCCGCCCGCCGAACCCGGTGTCGCTTCCGGCAAATCCTCCGGCGTGAGCTGCAAGTCGTCGGCGTTGATCCGGCTTTCGCTGCATAGCGCCATGGCCCGCTCGAGGACGTTTTCAAGCTCGCGGACATTGCCGGGGAAGTCATAGTGCTTGAGCTCGTCCAGCGCTTCCGCCGCGACCTCGGGCTTCTTGCCCCCGGCATTGCGCGCGAGTTTTTCCAGCAGGGCATCGACGAACTGGGGAATGTCTTCGCGCATTTCACGCAGCGCGGGCATGCGCAGCTCGATCACGTTGAGGCGGTAATAGAGGTCGTGGCGAAACTTGCCTGCCTCGACATTCTCCCCGAGCTTCTGGTGGGTCGCGCTGATGATGCGGACATTGACCGGCTCTTCCTGCGTCGCGCCGACCTTGCGTACCTTCTTCTCCTGGATCGCGCGCAGCAGCTTGACCTGCATGGGCAGCGGCAAGTCCGCGACCTCGTCCAGGAACAGGGTCCCGCCGCTGGCGGCCTGGAAAAAACCGTCCCGATCGGACTCGGCACCGGTGAACGCGCCCTTGCGGTAACCGAAAAATTCGGACTCCATGAGATTTTCGGGGATGGCGCCGCAGTTGACCGGCACAAAGGGTTGCGAACGCCGCACGCTGCGCTCGTGGATCAGTCTCGCCGCCAATTCCTTGCCGCTGCCGGATTCGCCGGTGATGTGGACCGCGGCCTCGTTGCGGGCCAGCTTTTCGATCAATTCCCTGACCTGCTGGATCGCGCCGGAGTCGCCAAGCAGCGCGTGATCGCTGGGCGGCTTGGCCGCCGTGGGCTGCGGCAGCGAAAGCGCCGATTTGACGAGGGTGCGCAACTGCTCGAGTGAGACCGGCTTGGCGAGATAGTCGAAGGCGCCCGCCTTCAGCGCCGCGACCGCGTTTTCCGTGTTGCCGTGGGCCGTGATGACCGCGACCGGCAAGTCGGAAACGTTGTCGGAAATGAACTGGACCAGCTCGAGCCCCTCGCCGTCGGGGAGGCGCATGTCCGTCAGGCAAAGATCGTAGCTGCCGGCCTTCACCTTCTCGATGGCCGCCTTCACCGTCGTGGCCCTCTCGACGTCGAGCCCCATGCGCAGCAGGGTCAGCTCGATCAGTTCGAGGATGTCCTCTTCGTCGTCGACTATCAATACGGAGCGGGATGTCGCCCCGGCGGTCTGATCCTTGCGCTTCAAGCTGTCACTCCTTTGCAGATCAGGCTGAACTGTGCGCCGGCGGGACGCTCGACGTAGTCGAGCGTCGCGCCATTCGCCTCGCAAATCTCTCGCGCTATGTACAAACCCAGGCCGGTGCCGCTGGATGCCGTCGTGAAGAAGGGCTCGAACAGGTGCCCCCGCAACGATTCGGCGATGCCCATGCCATCGTCGATTACGGACAATTCTACCGTACCCTGCCGCGGTCCCGACTGCATCCTCACCACGATGCTGCCCGCATTCTTCTGGCAATAGCGCAGCGCGTTGCGGCACAGGTTCCACATGATCTGGTTGAGGTGGCTGCGGTCGAAGGTCACGGTCGCCTCGATCTCCGCGTCGGTACGGATGACGTCGGAGGATACCTTCTCGATCTCGCAGAACTCCGCCACGAAGGTCTCCAGGTAATCGCCCAGGTCGAATTTCTCGCGCACGGCGCGATCGCGCCGGTTCAGCTTCAGCACGTCCTGGACCATGCGGTCGAGGCGCTGGGTGTTGTCGTGGATGATCTGCAGCATCCGGGCGTGGGAAGGGCTGCGCAGGCCGGATTCCTCGAGCAGGAGCTCCGTCGCGTGATTGATCGCCGATAACGGGTTGCGAATCTCGTGCGCGATGTTCGCGGTGAGGCGGCCGAGCGACGCCAGCTTGAGCTGCTGTGCCTGCTGCTGCACCCTCGTCAGGTCCTCGAGGAAGATGACGACGCCGACGTTCCGGGAAATTCCGGCCTGGACGAACCTCGCCGCCGTCGGCTTGCTGGTCTGCAGTGTGCGCAGCGGATCGAAACCCGTGCTGGGATCGCGGCGCCATTGGCCAAGCCTCGCCGCCAGCGTCGGCGCGTAGTCCTGCAGCAGGATCTCTCCGTGGGACCGTCGCAGCGGCCCCAGTATTGTCTCGGCCCGGCTGTTGATCTGCCTGATCGCTCCGCGTTCGTCGACCACGACCACGCCGTCCTGCATGTCCTGGATGACCAGTTGATTTACCTGAGCAAGGTTGGCCAGGTCCACCTCGCGCTGGGCGGCGATCGCCTCGATCGCGACCGCGCGCTTGGCCAATGAGTGCGCCAGCCATCCGGTCGCGAAGAAGCCCATGCTCAGCAATCCGGCCTGCACGTACTGGGCCGTCGATGCCGCTCCGAAAATGACCTCGTACGTGTGCTCGGCCAGGACTGCAATCGTCGCGAGCGCGGCGAAGAACAGGGTGAGCCTGCCGCGGCTGATGAGCCCGACTGCGGCCAGAGACGCGAGCAGCAGCAACCCGAGGCCGCTTCCGATTCCGCCGCTGAAATGCATCATCAGCGTCAGGAACAGGATGTCGGCACATATATAGACGGCCAGCTGGATCGTGAAATAGGGCTTGCGCGGGAGGATGGCGCCGAACGCCAGCACGCTGAACGCGATGTACGCGAAGTTGGTATAGATATACGCGTGCCGGGAATTGGACCCGAAAGGCACGTCGTCTCCCAGCGTGGCGACCGCAGCAAGCAGGACCCCGGCGGCTACCAGCCGGTAGATGTTGAAGTAGAAGAGCGACCGCCAGAAGGCGTCGCCATATTGGCGGCGCTCGACCGATAAATTCTGCATGGGAACCGGAATGCTGCTCATGGGTTGCGTCGACGACGCAGAGCTAGCGTTGCGCGCGATCCCGGTCAGCGAGTTGCAGGTGTTCCCTGCTGCAGAAGAAGTCGCCCTGCGAGGTAACGGCTTCGCTGGTCGGCAGGTGCACGCCGCAGACGCTGCACCTCACCATGTCTTCGCCGTGCCTGGAGGAGCCGGAATTCGAAGTACGATCTGCGGCGGCGGGATTGGCGCCGGCGCCCTGGCGGCGCGCGTGGTTGCGCAACAACAGATAGACCACGATGAAGACGGCGATGACGAGGAGGAATTTGGCCACGCAAACTCCGCAGCGCGAACGTTTTGAATGGTCGGGGTGAGAGGATTCGAACCTCCGACTCCTGCGTCCCGAACGCAGTACTCTACCAGGCTGAGCTACACCCCGACGGCGAGTTTCAATACTTGCGGGTCACCGCAAAGGTCGCCAATTCTAGCAAACTCTCCTTGTATTTTGAATCTGGAAGCATGGCAACCGCATCCCGCGCCGCGCGCGCGGAAGACTCGGCCTGCGAGCGCGTGTAGTCGAGCGCGCCCGTTTGCTTCATGGCTTCCACGACCAGCCCGAAATCATCCAGTCCGCCGTCTACCAGCGCCTTGCGTATGATATCCGCCTGCCGGGCATCTCCGTGGCGCATGGCGTGGATGATGGGAAGCGTCGTCTTGCCTTCAGCGAGGTCGTCGCCGAGATTCTTGCCCGTCTGCGCAAGGTCGCCTGAATAGTCGAGGATGTCGTCGATCAGCTGGAACGCGGTGCCCAGGTGCATCCCGTATCGGGCAAGCGCTGTCTCCTGCGCTTCGGGAACGCCGGCGATGATCGCGCCGAGTCGCCCCGCGGCTTCGAACAGCTTCGCGGTCTTGGCACGAATCACGCGCAAGTAGTCTTCCTCGTTCACGTCGGCGTTGTGGACATGCATCAACTGCATGACCTCGCCCTCCGCAATCGTGTTGGTGGCCTCGGCCAGCACTTCCATCACGCGCATGTTCTGGATTTCCACCATCATCTGGAAGGCACGGGAATAGAGGAAATCCCCTACCAGCACGGCCGCAGCATTGCCGAACGCGGAGTTGGCGGTCGCCTTGCCGCGGCGCATGTTGGAATCGTCGACTACGTCGTCATGCAGCAAGGTCGCGGTATGAATGAACTCGACGACCGCCGCCAGTTGATGGTGGTGGCGGCCCGAATAGCCGCAGGCGCCCGCAGAAAGAATGACCAGCGCCGGCCTGAGGCGTTTGCCGCCGCCGCCAATTATGTAGTTGGCGACCTCGCGAATCAGTACGACATTGGAATCCAGGCGTGCGCGAATTACGTTATCGACCTGCTTCAGATCCTGGGCGATCAGCGTGTTGGTGTGTTCCGGAGTCACGAAGGGGAATTGGGGCGATGAGACCAGGCGGAAAGCAAGGTCCGCGATGGTAGAAATTGCGTAGAGGGCGTGTCAAGAAACGTTCCGTGCAATGATAAACCGGCTGGCGGCCGCTCAGGCACCCAGTCGGATGCGTCGCGCATTTTGGCTTTACTAAGCCCTTCTTTTTTTGTAGTATGCGCGGCTTTCCTCAAAAGCGTTCCCGAGGGTCCACACCATGTATGCGGTCATCAAGAGCGGCGGCAAGCAGTACCGGGTCGCTTCAGGCGAAAAAATCAAGGTAGAACAGTTATCTGCGGACGTCGGCAGCGAGGTCGCGGTGGATGTTCTGATGGTCGCGGACGGCGACAATGTGTCGATCGGCAAGCCGCTCGTCGCGGGCGCAAAGGTCCAGGCAACGGTGGTAGGCCATGGCCGGCACGACAAGGTGACCATCTTCAAGATGCGCCGTCGCAAGCACTACCAGCGTCACGGCGGACATCGCCAGAACTACACCGAACTGCAGATCGGCACGATATCGGCATAAGGAATCCACCATGGCACACAAAAAAGCTGGCGGCAGCTCACGAAACGGCCGCGACTCCCAATCCAAGCGACTCGGCGTGAAGCGTTACGGCGGCGAAGCGATTTCGGCTGGGAGCATCATCGTGCGCCAGCGCGGCACCCAGGTGCATCCGGGTGAGAACGTGGGCATGGGTAAGGACCACACGTTGTTCGCGAAGGTAAACGGGACGGTTGCCTTCACCACCCGTGGCCCGGCCAGGAAAAAAACCGTGAGCGTACTGCCGGCCTAGGTTTTTCGCGTTCAGCCAGAAGCCCTATCGGCATCGGTAGGGCTTTTTTGTTTTCGACACGACCATGCGCTGCGTAAATAGTTGGTCTCCAACGAAACAGGCCGCGTTGCGTGTTGTGCTTGCGCCCGGTCCATGTGATCCGTCAGGCTGAATGCCGTCCGATCGCCCGGGGCGCCGGAAGAGTGGCGTTCCGATCATTCCCGAGATTTTTTACAGCGCTGCCATGAAATTTGTCGACGAATCCAGCATTGAAGTCCACGCCGGCAAGGGCGGGGACGGCATCGCGAGTTTCCGGCGCGAAAAATTCATCCCGCGCGGCGGGCCCGACGGGGGAGACGGCGGTCGTGGCGGCAGCATCCTTGCAATCGCCGATCGCAACATCAACACCCTCGTGGAATTCCGGTATGCGAGGATCCATCGCGCCCGCAACGGCGAAAAGGGCCGCGGCTCGGATTGCTATGGCGCGGCGGCGGAGGACATCACCCTGCGCATGCCGGTCGGCACGGTCGTGACGGATGCCGATACCGGGCAACCGATCGCCGACCTGTCGACCGACGGCCAGACTGCCGTCCTTGCCAAAGGCGGACAAGGCGGCCTGGGCAACATCCACTTCAAGTCGAGCACCAATCGCTCGCCGCGGCAGTTCACCCCAGGCACGCCCGGCGAAAGCCGCCGGCTAAAGCTGGAGCTCAAGGTCCTGGCCGACGTCGGCCTGCTTGGCATGCCCAACGCCGGCAAGTCGACGTACATTCGCTCCGTCTCCGCCGCGAGGCCGAAAGTCGCAGACTATCCGTTCACGACCCTGCATCCGAATCTCGGCGTCGTGCGCGTGGACGAGAACCGCAGTTTCGTCATTGCCGACATTCCCGGCCTGATCGAGGGCGCATCGGAAGGTGCCGGGCTCGGGCACCAGTTCCTGCGCCACCTGCAACGCACGCGACTCTTGCTGCACTTGGTGGACCTCGCGCCCTTCGATGAAAACGTACATCCCGCAAACGACGCACGGGCGATCATCGAGGAATTGCGCAAGTACGACGAAGCGCTTTACCGGAAGCCGCGCTGGCTCGTGCTCAACAAGATCGACCTGATCCCCGCCGAGGAGCGCGACGAACGCGTCCGGCTTTTCCTCGATGAATACCGGCATATGGTTTCCGATCCGGGCAAAAGCTTTATCATTTCCGCGCTCACCGGGGAAGGAGGACGCGGACTCATGCTGGCGATCATGGATCACCTCGAACACAATGCCAGGCCGGATGCGGCGGCTGACGAGGACAAGACCGCATGATCGGCGTCGCCGGTCCACGCTTGCGCAAGCCATGAAATCAGTCGTTGCCGATTGCACCCGCCTGGTCGTCAAGGTGGGAAGCAGCCTCGTCACCAACGAAGGCCGGGGACTGGACCACGCCGCGCTGGCGCGCTGGGCAGGTCAGATAGCGGACCTCAAGAAACGCAACCGGGAAATCGTCCTCGTTTCCAGCGGGGCGGTTGCCGAAGGCATGCAGCGTTTGGGCTGGAAACGCCGGCCGAACGCCCTTCACGAGTTGCAGGCCGCCGCCGCGGTCGGGCAGATGGGGCTGGTCGAGGCTTACGAATCGTGCTTCCGCAAGCATGGACTGCATGCCGCGCAAGTCCTGCTGACCCACGAGGATCTCGCTGATCGCAAGCGCTACCTGAACGCCCGCTCGACGTTGCGCACCCTGCTGGACCTGGGCGTGATTCCGGTCATCAATGAAAACGACACCGTGGCGACGGACGAGATTCGCTTCGGCGACAACGACACGCTGGCTGCGCTGGTCACCAATCTCATCGAGGCGGACGTGCTCGTTATCCTGACCGACCAGCCCGGCCTGTATACCCGCGATCCGCGGCGCCACGCCGATGCCGAATTCGTCAGCCAGGCCAAGGCCGGTGACCCCGCACTCGAGAAGATGGCGGGCGGCGCCGGCAGCCATGTCGGCAGTGGCGGCATGCTGACGAAAATACTCGCTGCGCGTCGAGCGGCGCGCAGCGGTGCCGCAACCGTCATCGCGTCCGGACGCGAGAACAACGTATTGGGTCGGCTCGCTTCCGGAGAGGCGATCGGAACCGAACTCGTTGCCGAAACCCTGACGCTGGCGGCCCGCAAGCAATGGATGGCCGATCATCTCCAGGTGAGAGGCAAGCTCAAGCTCGATGCCGGTGCGGTGCGCGCGCTGAAGACCGACGGCAAAAGCTTGCTTCCGATCGGCGTGTTCGAGGCAACGGGTGATTTCGAGCGCGGCGAAGTGGTCAGTTGCCTGGATCCCGAGGGGCAGGAAATCGCGCGCGGGCTCGTCAACTACAGCTCCGCCGAAACCCGCAGGATCCTGAAATCTCCAAGCCACGAGATCGAGGCCCGCCTGGGCTATATCGACGAGCCGGAGCTCATCCACCGGGATAACTTAGTCCTGCTCTGATTTCATCAGAGCAGGAATCAGTTACAGCGGACACTCATGCGGCGAAGCAGCGTGACGTGAAAGCTACAATTTGCCGCTCTAGCAAGACCAAGTTGCAATGAAGGCTAACCTTTTCGTGCAACGACAAGGTTAAGTCCGCAGGACGTGCCGGAATTACAACCTGGTCCTGCTCTGGTTTCTCCAGAGCGGAGGCGAACTTCGATTCGGCGATGCCCGGCCTGGACTAGCGATTCTTGTCGGAAACGTTGTTCAGCGGATTGCCGACCACGTTCGCCACGAGGTCTTCCGCGTTACGCCCCGCGACCGAGGCGACATCGCAGAAATAATCCTTGTACAACGCGAAGCGGAAGTCCGGCGTGAGCCTCAGGATCGGCCGCCATTGCGGGTCGGCCGTCGGCGTCCATTGATTGCCCTGAAGCCCGAATGCGTAGACCTTGTATTCCGCGGTCTTGCATCGCAAGCCTTCGTAGCTGGTGGTCGTGGCCCCGGATTCCGACTTGACCACCACGCTGTATCGCACCACCCTGTCCTCGGCGAGCGACACGGACTCGCGATCGATGAAGAAATGGTTACTGCTGTTACGGCGTGGCTTGAACTCGATGAAACGGGCCGCATCCGGGTACGGCGGCAAGGTCACGTCGCTTTCCTTGAATTTCTTTTCCTCGAGGACGCCGCCGATGTCGTCCTTCATGCCGCGCTGCGTGGATTTGACGTTCGGTGCGGTCGAAGGCCCGCAGGCCCCCATCCATAGCGTCGCGAGGAGAATCGCCGAGACGGCACGCCCCTGCGATGGCCGGGCGCAACGCCGGATCACTTGTATACGTGCCCGCGCGTGAGCGGGTAGGCAACGGTGCCGTTGGCGAGCGGCCTGGTGCCCAGGATCTGGAAGATGGATATCCAGCCGCGATCGAAGGCGTGGGCGGAGCCTGCCATATAGATGCGCCAGATCCGGTAAAGCTTTTCGCCGACGATGCGGCGCGCCTCTTCCTGCCTCGCTTCGAGCCGGCCGACCCATTCCCAGAGCGTGCGCGCGTAGTGCGGCCTGAGGCATTCGGCATCCCAGGCTTCGAGCCCCTGGGTCGACATTTCCGAGATCACCCGCGAGACATGCACGAGTTCGCCGCCGGGAAAGACGTACTCGTCCACGAAATCCCCGATGCCGCTGCCCAGCTCGGCATCCTCGATCGAATTCGTGGTGATGCCGTGGTTCATGACCATGCCGCCAGGCTTGAGCACGCGGAAGATCTTCCCGAAATACGCGCCGAGATTGCGCTTGCCGACATGCTCGAACATGCCCACGCTGGCAATCTTGTCGAAAGGCTCGGCTTCGTCCACGTCGCGATAGTCCATCAGCCGCACTTCGCAGCGATCCTGCAGGCCAAGCTCCTGGATCCGCTGCGCGGCGAAGGCATGCTGATCGTCCGATAGCGTGATTCCCATGGCGCGCACGCCGTAATTCCTTACCGCCCACAGGATGAGGCCGCCCCATCCGCAGCCGATGTCGAGGAAGCGCTCGCCGGGCTTCAGGTCGAGCTTGCGGCAGATGTGGTCGAGCTTCTGCTCCTGTGCCACATCGAGCGTGTCGTCGGGCGTCTTGAAATAGGCGCAGGAATAGACGCGGTTGCGGTCCAGCCATAGCCCGTAGAAATCGTTGCCCACGTCGTAGTGGCGCTGGATGTTCTTGCGATCGGCCGGCCGCGTGTGCCGCCACCATTTCCACACGCTCGCGCGGCTGCCGTAGGTCGACGACTCGCCGGAAACCAGGTCTTCGCCGATGCGGATGGTCTCGCGAATATCCCCGTCGAGATCCAGTTGCCCCTCGACGTAGGCTTTCGCAATGGCACCCAGGCTGGGATTCGCCAGCGACATCAATGCCTGGGGCGATTTGACCGTCAGGTTGAGATGCGCATCCGCTCCGGTGCGGATCGTCTCCCCGTTCCACAGCGTCATGTTGATGGGCAGCCCGGCACGCTTGAGGCGCCCCTCGAGTAAACCGATCATGCGGGATTCCAGCATCGCAACTCCCCGGGAAGGTGGGTCGCCGAGAAATCCACAGGCGACCCGAAAGTCGCCATCATTGTAACGGCAAGACGGAAAAACGCGGAAACGAACCTAGAATTTGAGGTCGCCCAGCAGCGATCGCAAAGTGCCGTCGGATGCCCTGTCCAGCGTAACGGTATAGGCCGGATGGTCGATTCCCATCGCCAATGCGGCCCCGGACCCAAGCGCTTTCTTCGCAGGGGCCGCAAGCTCGAATCGCAGGAAATGCACCGCCGACGTCTTGACGTCGTTTTCGCGGTCGAGGTCTTCATCCGCTATCGCGTACTGGCGCGGCTGTCCGTCCACCTGGATCCAGACACTATCCTCGATACCGATCATGCGGGCGAGCGCGTCTCGCCTCTCGTCGAGGTCGGGGTATTCGATGAGCATCGTCGCCTTCCAGTTGCTCCCGTCCGGAACCAGCGGATTGTAGGCGTCGATCTCGTCGCGTATGCCGTCTTCCTCGAAAATGCGCTCCGCCCGCAGCATCTCCTGGATCTGGTAGCGCATGGTCAATTCATCCTCGAATACCAGGGTGACATGCTCGCCCAGCCTCACGGTACGCGGCTTCTTGTGGGCCAGTACCCGCTCGCGGAATTCCTTGCGTGCCCTGGCGTATTGCTCGAGCGACATCAGGCTCTCTATGGTGATCGCGCCCATTTCCTATCCCGGATTCGAGGCGACGCAGGGTTCAAAGGCCATATGCAATGCGCACCAGCGTCAGCGGATGCTGCTTCTCTTTCCTGCCCTCGCCCTGCTCGCCGGCATCCATACCCTGCCGGATGTGCCGCCCGGCTATCGCACAATCCGAGCTCACGTAGTCGGGCGAAGTGGAGGCCATCTGCCGGAAAACCGGCCGGCCGATCTTCATGGAATCCGCGAAATATTCCACCTTGACGCCCCAGGTGCCGTCATGGCCCGCGCAGCGCTCAACGGTATTGACCACGGTTTGCGGGATGAGCTCCAGCACCTCCCGCGTCTTCTGGCCCATGTTCTGCACGCGCAGGTGACAGGGGATGTGATACGAAACTCTGCCCAGCGACGCCTTGAAATCCTTCTTCAGCAGGCCGTCGCGATTGCGCAGGGCGAGGTATTCGAACGGGTCGAACATGGCTTCCTGCACCAGCTTCACGTCGGCATCGTCGGGAAACATCAACGGCAACTCCTGCTTGAACATCAACGTACAGGACGGTACCGCCGTCAGGATCGCATAACCTTCGCGGGCGAGCTTCGCGAGGACGGGAATGTTCTTGTCCTTGAGCTTTGCCACGGTCTCGAGGTCGCCCAGCTCGAGCTTCGGCATGCCGCAACAGGCTTCCTTCTCGACGATGACGGCCGGGATTTCGTTGTGCTCGAGGATCTTCAGCAGGTCGTGGCCGATGCCGGGCTCGTTGTAATTGACGTAGCAGGTCGAAAAGATGGCGACCTTGCCGGGCGCGCGCTGGCCGTCCCTCGGCGGAAATGTCGCATTCGCTTTCGCCGTCGAGCGGAAGGTCGCACTGCTGTATTCCGGCAGGATCCTGTCCTTGTGGATGCCCAGCGCCGACTGCATGACCTTGCGGGCTGCCGGCGCCTTGTTCACGGAATTGACGACCTGCACGACCACCGGAATCGACGCCAGCTTGCCCACCGCATCGGTGCTCGTCAGCAGCTTGTCGCGAAAAGTCGTCTCGCCCTTGCGGAACTTGATGGCCTTCGCGCGCAGCATCAGGTGCGGGAAATCGACGTTCCAGGGATGCGGAGGGACATACGGGCACTTGGACATGTAGCACATGTCGCAGAGGTAGCACTTGTCGACGACCTTGACGAAATCGGCGGCATCGACTCCGTCGAGTTCCCCGGTCTTGCCTTCGTCGATGAGGTCGAACAACGTCGGAAATGCCGTGCAGAGATTCACGCAACGC
The DNA here is from genome assembly GCA_035548375.1 of Burkholderiales bacterium. Classification (GTDB taxonomy): domain Bacteria; phylum Pseudomonadota; class Gammaproteobacteria; order Burkholderiales; family JACQAP01; genus JACQAP01. The sequence continues at coordinate 184,467 of DASZTG010000021.1, read as the reverse complement.
CGGCAACCGTGGCAGATATCGAACACGCGATGCATTTCCGCGTGCGTCTTCGCCTCGTCGTAGAAATCCTGCGTGCGCCACTCGATGGGGTGCCGGGTGGGCGCTTCCAGCGAACCTTCGCGGACGGTCATTGTAGGAATGCGAGAAAGGGGGAAGGCGTGAAGGGGAAAAGCCTCGTGCCGGAGAGCTCTCGCCCTTCCCCCTTTACCCTTCTCCCTTCAGTGCAACGTCAGTCTGCCAGCGCGTCCAGGGCCTTCTGGAAACGGTTCGCGTGGGAACGCTCCGCCTTCGCGAGCGTCTCGAACCAGTCCGCGATTTCGTCGAAACCTTCGTCGCGGGCATTCTTTGCCATGCCGGGATACATGTCGGTGTATTCGTGCGTCTCGCCCGCGATCGCCGCCTTCAGGTTGTCGCGGGAGCGGCCGATCGGCAGGCCGGTTGCCGGATCACCCGAAGCTTCGAGGTACTCAAGGTGGCCGTGGGCGTGCCCGGTTTCGCCTTCGGCGGTCGAACGGAAAATCGATGCGACGTCGTTCTGGCCTTCCACGTCGGCCTTCGCTGCGAAATAGAGATAGCGGCGGTTCGCCTGGGACTCACCCGCGAACGCGTCCTTCAGGCTTTGCTCGGTCTTCGAACCCTTCAGTGCTTTCATGCTGGCCTCCTGTTTTTTCCCTGCGTTGTATGACTCGAACGGCGCGCATTTTGGCCGTTCAATCGACAATTAGACTAAATCTAACGGCTAAACCGAGTGTAGCATTGCCTCGGATCAAGTCAACAATCTGCCCCGAGAAGACTGGCCGAAATCACCCAGACGGGGCCGGTGCCGTCGGAGAAATCAGGGAGGGGTGCGTTCTCCCAAATGTAACGAGGCTCTGGCTTTGGCGGCAGAAACCATTTAGTCTTTGCGGAGTTTCTGCCAGCAAAATCAAAGACGCTGCGCCAGAACTTAAGGAAACGGCCCATCCGAAATCCATGCTGACAAGAACAAACATCGGCCTGACCATCGAACAGGACGAGCTGAAGGGTTTTTCCAGGACCATCGCGGAAATCGAGTGGTTGCTTCTAGGCCTCGTACTCGTTTACCTGCTTGCGGGAGGCTCGCCGGAAGATGGCAGAACGGCCATCCACATGGCGCTGTTCTTCTTCACCGCCTTCATCCTCGGCCTGCACTACATCAGCTTCTACAAGCTGGAGAACCGCTCCAAGCTGATGTTCGAAACCTGGGTGATGATCGTCTTCATCACCTGGGTTGTCTGGTATACCGGCCAGATCGGCAGTCCGCTGCTGAACCTCTACCTGCTTCCGGTCATTGCCAGCGCGCTCATATTCGGGAAATTGCCGACCGCGCTGAAAGTCGGCGCGATCGTGGCCTGCCTGATGTTCTTTTCCTACAACCCGAAATCAAAAACGCTGCTCACCATGCCGTTCTGGGCCGAGCTGCTGGCCATATCGGCGCCGATCATTCTGGTCGCCTATATCACCACGATGCTTTCGGGAGACATTCGCTACGCGGTGGACAAGATCAAGCAGGTGTCCGACACCGACGAGCTCACCGGCACCTACAACATGCGGGCGTTCTCATCGATGCTGCAGCGGGCTTTCCGGCAATCGGTGCGCTACGGCCACGCCATGTCGGTCGTCATGATCGACTCGGACAACCTCAAGCAGATCAACGACACGCACGGGCACGAGACCGGCAACCGCCTGCTCCAGCACGTGGTTCGCTGCATCCGCGAGCAGCTTCGCGGCTCCGACGTCATGGCCCGCTTCGGGGGCGACGAATTCATCGTGCTGCTGCCGGAGACCAACAACAAGGGCGCCATGGAAATGGCCGAGCGCATTCGCAAGGCCGTGGAGGTCTCGCGCTTCGACGTCCGCAACGGCGACACCAACCTCACGGTCAGCCTCGGCGTGGCCAGCTATCCGGACGACGGCGGCAATCTCGATGTGATTCTCGACAAGGCCGACAAGGCCATGTACCGCGCGAAGCAACGCGGCCGCAACCGCGTCATCGCCTACTCCGCCGACGGCGACGCAGGCTGAAGCAGGTCGTTGCTTCGCCCCGGCCGGAAGTAGCCGCTGTCCTCGTAGAAGCGCTCTTCCTCGTTTGCCGCATGCCAGCCAGGCACGCCAAGCACCGGCAGCGGTGATAGCTCCCGACCGCCGTTCATGCGGGACCGGTCCCACAGATATGCGGCGACCAGCCGGTCCGCCTGCGCAACTTGCGCGGGCGTGGACAGGTTGGCGAACGAATCCGGGACTGCCTGCAAGATGGCCTTGCCCGTCATGCCGACAAAAGGATTGAGCGCTTTTTGGTAGAGCGCATGACCGAAGAGGAAGAAGCGCATGCGTTTCCTGACGTCCTCGCGTCGCTTCCAGAACAACTCCTTCCACCGAAACGCGCGCACCAGTTCCAGCAACTCAGTGTCGCTGGAAAGCACGACCACGCCGTCTTCGTCGAACATGGTCAATGCATCGCCGACCGCGCTCCTGCTGGAAGACGCCGCACTTGAAAGGGTTTCGTAGTGACGCGCGTTGATGACGGCCTTGGCGGTCGGAAACGTCATCCAGACGAGCGCGTTGAAGAGGTCGTGCCAGTCGAGCGGGCGCACCTGCACCTCGCCTTTCAGGTAAGCGCGCGGCTCGAACCCGTCCTCGAATCCCTTGCCGGCCCGGGACGGGTTCACGAAGCGCACGCGCGTGCCCTGCGCGTTGACGATCCGGCCGCCCGCGTCCGCCATCGCATTGAGCAACTCGGGATTCGGCCAGCCGATGTCCGGAAGCCGGCCACCCGCCACCCGCAACGGCGCGAACATGTCCGAGCGCGTCAGCCAGTCGACATTCCAGAGATCGGCCATGCGATCGGCGGAGGCGTTCGGGTAACATGCATGCCTCGCAGTATAGCCAACCGAATTCCCGCATCGTGGCACAACAAGTAGATTGCGTCGTCATCGGCGCCGGCGTGGTGGGTCTCGCCATTGCGCGTGAGCTCGCCCTCGCGGGCCGCGAGGTCATCGTGATCGAAGCCGAGGACGGCATCGGCACGCATACCAGCTCGCGCAACTCCGAAGTCATCCACGCCGGTCTTTACTATCCGAAGGGTTCGCTGAAGGCGCGCTTCTGCGTCGCCGGCAAGTCCCTGCTCTACGAATATTGCGCCGACCGCGGCGTGCCGTTCGACAACATCGGCAAGATCGTCGTCGCCGTCACGCAGGACGAGGTTCCGGTTCTCAAGACCTATGTCGAAAAGGCCGGCGCAAACGGCGTTCGCGACCTGCGCTGGCTGTCGCGCGAGGAGTTGCGCGATCTCGAGCCCGCGGTGGAATGCGTCAGCGGATTTTTCTCGCCATCCACCGGCATCGTCGACAGCCATGCCCTCATGCTGGCCTACCAGGGCGATGCGGAAAATCGCGGTGCCGCCGTGGCATTCAAGAGCCGCGTCGCGTCGGGCGAGATTTCCGGAGGCAGGATCGTGCTCGAAGTGGGCGGAGCGGAACCCATGAGCATCGCCTGCGACACCGTCGTGAATTCCGCGGGACTGTATGCGCAGGACGTCGCGCGCGCGATTCGCGGAATTCCCGTGGAAAGCATTCCGCCGCAGTATTTCGCCAAGGCGCATTACTACACGCTCTCCGGAAAATCGCCGTTCGGCAGGCTTGTCTATCCGGTGGCGAGCAACGCCCACCTGGGCGTGCACGTCACCATCGATCTCGGCGGCCAGGTCAAGTTCGGGCCCGACGTCACCTGGGTGGACGGCGTGGACTACAGCTTCGACCACGCGCGCGAACCGCTCTTCTACGAAGCCATCCGCAAGTACTACCCGGGATTGAAGGACGGCCAGCTGCAGCCGGGCTACACGGGCATCCGGCCCAAGGTGTCCGGCCCGACCGAGCCGGCCGCCGACTTCATCATCCGCGGCCCCAGGGACCACGGCGTACGCGGCCTCGTGAACCTGTACGGCATCGAATCTCCCGGCCTGACCGCCTCGCTGGCGATCGCCGCGCACGTCAGGGAATTGCTGCAGGGTTAAACTGGCGCGACAACGGGGAGGAAGTCATGGGAGCGATGGACCGGCTCGAGCCCATCGAGAAGGCCGGGATAGCCGAGCTTCGCGCGCTGCAACTCGACAGGCTGCGCTGGAGCCTGCGCCACGCCTACGAGAACGTGCCGCACTATCGCCGCGCATTCGACGCCGCCGGCGTGAATCCGGCGCAACTGCGGCAACTCTCGGACCTCTCGCGCTTCCCTTTCACGACCAAGGCCGAACTCCGCGAAAACTACCCTTTCGGCATGTTCGCCGCGCCGATGAGCGACATCGTGCGCGTGCACGCCTCCAGCGGCACGACGGGAAAAGCCACGGTCGTCGGCTACACGAAGCAGGACATCGAAATGTGGTCCGGACTGATGGCGCGTTCGCTGCGCGCGGGCGGCGTCCGGTCGACAGACATCGTGCACATCGCCTACGGCTACGGATTGTTTACCGGCGGCCTGGGCGCGCATTACGGCGCCGAAGCGCTCGGGGCCACGGTCATCCCTTCCGGAGGCGGCATGACCGAGCGCCAGGTCAGGCTGATCTGCGATTTCAGGCCTGATGTGATCATGTGCACGCCGTCCTACCTGCTGGTGATCGCGGATGAGTTCGAGCGGCAAGGGCTGGATCCGGCGAAGTCCTCGCCGCGCGTGGGTATCTTCGGCGCGGAACCCTGGTCGGAAAGCATGCAGGCGCAACTGGAAAAGCGCTTCGGCATCACCGCGCTCGACCTGTACGGCCTGTCGGAAGTCATCGGCCCGGGCGTGGCTGCCGAATGCATCGAGACGCACGACGGCTTAACCATCTGGGAAGACCATTTCTACCCCGAGATCATCGATCCTGCGTCGGGCGAGGTATTGCCCGATGGGCAAACCGGGGAACTGGTGTTCACCTCGCTGACCAAGGTCGGCATGCCGGTCATCCGCTACCGTACCCGCGACCTCACCCGCCTGCTGCCCGGCAGCGCGCGCACGATGCGCCGCATGGCGCGCGTCACGGGGCGCAGCGACGACATGCTGATCATTCGCGGCGTCAACGTTTTTCCGTCGCAGGTCGAGGAAATCCTCGTGAAGCAGCCGGCGCTGTCGCCGCACTATGTGCTCGAGGTCAGGCGAGACGGCAACATGGACGAACTCGACGTCCTGGTGGAACGGCGCACAGATATTCCCGGACCGCTCGCAGCGGCCGCCCGCGAAAGCGCCGAACGCGACGTGGAACGATTGATCAAGGGGTTGATCGGCGTGAGCACGAAGGTCAGGGTTGTCGAGCCTGACACGCTGCCGCGCTCCCAGGGCAAGGCCGTGCGCGTGATCGACAGGCGCCCGAAGGCCTGAAAGGAGACACCGTGTCGACCATTCCGCAACGCCCGACACCCGCCATGAAAAACGCCGTCATCGACGACGGCGCGGTGGCGGCGTGGCAACGCTCGGCGCCGGCGGACATCGGCGACTTCTCCGGCGATTGCACGCGCTATTCGCAATTCTGGCTCGCCGGCGACGCCCTGCTTGCCGCCCTGCCGCCCAGGCCGGATCGCAATGAAAGCCAATCGGCGCTGGCCGATTCCGTCAAGCGCTTCGCGCGTGACTCGCGCACGCGCTTCCTCGCCGCGCATGCCGCGTCCGTGTATGACCGGCTGACCCGAAACCGCACGCGTTTCGTGCGCGTCCAGCAGTTGATCTACGACGCTGCCGCGCTCTTGCCCGGCCTCGTGCCGACGCGCGCCCGCGTGGATGCCGAATCCACGCTCATGCTGCGCGACAAGGAGGGCGTAGAGGTCGACCAGGGATTGTTCGTCTCGGCGGTGCTGGCGGACACCAGGGCTGGAACCCATCTTTGCCACGCGATGCTGCTACCGCGGCCAGAGGCCGCCGAGCTGCTTCCGGAATTCGCGCGGACCGGCAGGCTCTCCCTGGAGGGCGCGGACCTGGTGCGCAGGGGACGCGCTGCCCACCTCATCCAGAAGAATCCGCGCCACCTCAACGCGGAAGACGACGACACGATAGACGCGGCGGAAATCGCGGCCGACGTCGCGCTGCTGGATCCGCAAATCCAGATCGGCGTGCTGCGTGGCGACCCCGTGCAGGGCGGCAAGTACGATGGCCTGCGCATGCTCGGCAGCGGCATCAACCTGACGCATCTCTACTACGGCAAGATCCCGTACATCTGGTACCTGCAACGCGACCTGGGCATCGTCAACAAGCTGTTCCGCGGCATTGCCTCCGAGGACGCCGTGCCGGACGACGTCAGCGGCGTCACCACTGAAAAGCCGTGGATCGCCGTGGTCGAGCAATTCGCCATCGGCGGCCACTGCCAGTACCTGCTGGCGATGGACTACGTGCTGGCCGCCAAGGGCGCGTTCATGACGCTGCCCGCGCGCAAGGAAGGCATCATCCCGGGTGCGGCCAACATGCGCCTGCCGCGCTTCACCGGCGAGCGCATCGCACGCGAAGCCATCCTGTACGAGCGCCGGCTGGATTGCGACAGCCCGGAGGGCCGCATGATCTGCAATGAGATCGTGGCACCGGCGGACATGGATGCCGCGATCGATCGCGTGGTCGAAAACTTCACGGGTTCGGGCATCGTCAGCGCGGCGTCCAACCGCCGCGTGATGCGGGTATCGCAGGAACCTCTGGACGTATTCCGCCGCTATTTCGCCGCCTACGCGCGCGACCAGGCGTACTGCCACTTCAGCCCGGCGTTGATCGCGAACCTCGAACGCCACTGGAACGCCAGGAGCCGCAAGCTCTGAGTACCGGCCACTCCCGGCGGCGGGATCGTTCGGGTATCATGCGCGACATCCAATCTCACCCTTCGGGAGAACTCGCATGACTGGCGCCATCCTGCTCCTCGCCCCCCTCGCCGTGATCATCGGCTGCCTTTACTGGGTCATGTCGCTCGGCAAGGAACAGATGAAGCTGCACGAGGAGCTCTGGAAGAAGCAGAGCCACTGAGCCGCCCTCGGCGCAAAACGAAAAGCCCCGGACATCCGGGGCTTTTTTCATGGCGCAACGAAAGTCACGCAGCTTTTGCCTGGTTGATCGCCCGCCAGACTTTCTCCGGCGTGGCCGGCATCTCGATCTGCTTGACGCCCATCGGCCGCAACGCGTCGATCACCGCGTTCATGACCGTTGGCGTGCCGCCCACCGTGCCGAGCTCGCCGACGCCCTTGGCGCCGAGCGGGTTGATCTTGCACGGCGTCGTTTCGTCGGTGTGCGTGTCGAAGCTCGGCAGGTCGTCGGCGCGCGGCAGGCAGTAATCCAGCAGCGAACCGGTGATAAGCTGGCCGGTTTCGGGATCGTAGTGGGTGTTCTCGAGCAGCGCCTGGCCGACCGCCTGCGCGATGCCGCCGTGCACTTGTCCGGCAACGATCATCGGATTGATCACGCGGCCCACGTCGTCGACGGTCGTGTAACGCACGATCTGCGTGACGCCGGTCTCGGGATCGATCTCGACCTCGCAGACGTGGCAGCTGTTCGGCCAGGACGGGCCGTCGACTTTCTGCAGCGTCTGGATCGCGATGCGTTTCGCGGGCTGCTTCGCAGCCAGATCGAAAAGACCGATGCCGAGATCCGTGCCCGCGACCTTGAAACGCCCGTCGCGATACTCGATGTCGTGCCCGGATGCCTCGAGCGCGTCACCGGCAAGCTCGCGGCCCTTTTCGATGGTTTGCTTCGATGCGGTCAGCATCGCGGAGCCGCCGATATACAGCGAGCGGCTGCCCATGCTGCCGATGCCCTGCGCGACGTCGCTGTCGCCCTGCACGATGACGATCTTGTCCGGATCGATGTCCAGCGTCTCGGAAAGGATCTGCACGTAGCTGGTCTCGATGCCCTGCCCCATGGCCTGCATCGCGGTATAGACCAGCACGCGACCGTCGGCCTCGACATGCAGGTTGATCGTCTCCTCGTGCACGACGCCCGTCCATTCCAGGAACGTGGACAAGGCACGACCGCGCAGCTTGCCGCGCTTCTTCGATTCCTCGCGACGCGACGGGTAGCCTTTCCAGTCCGCGGCCTCGAGGATGCGGTCCAGCATGTGCGGGAAATTGCCGCTGTCAAACTTCTCGCCCATCGGCGTCTTGTAGGGCATTTGCGAGGGCTGGATGAAATTGCGCCGGCGCAGTTCCGCCGGATCCATTTTCATTTCCGCCGCAGCCTGGTCCATCAGGCGCTCGAGCAGATAAATCGCCTCGGGACGCCCTGCGCCGCGATAGGCGCCGACAAGGTTGGTATTGGTCATGACGGCCGTGCCGCGCAGGTGCAGCGCGGGGATGTGGTAGACGCCCGTGATCACTTTGGGCCCGACCGCAACCACGATCACCGCGCCCGGGCCGCTGGCGTGTGCGCCAATGTTGCCGATGATGTCCACGCGCAGGCCGAGGATCTTGCCTTCCGCATCGAACGCCATTTCCGCATGGTTGACCTGATCGCGGCCGTGATTGCCGCCGAGGAATTCCTCGCTGCGGCTTGCACGCCAGTGCACGGGGCGCTTGAGCTTGCGCGCGGCCCATGCACACACCACGTCCTCGGCGTAGAGCTGGGTTTTCATGCCGAAGCCGCCGCCGACGTCGCCGACGATTACGCGGACGTCCTTTGCCGGCACCTTCAGGCAGGCTTCCGCAAGTGTCTTCTGCAACCCGGCCGGATTCTGGCAGCTCGTGCGCAAGGTCACGCGACCGCTGGCCGCGTCGAATTCGGCAATGCTGCCGCGCGGCTCCATGCTGACCGGCACGAGTCGCTGGTTGTAGAGCGACAGCCTGGTGACGTGCTTCGCCTTGGCGAAAGCCGCGTCGCAGACGTCTTTCTTGCCGAACTCGGTCTGCGCGGCGATGTTGCCCGGAGCATCCGGCCAGATGACCGGGGCGCCTTTTGCGGTTGCGGCGTCGATGGTTACGACCGCGGGCAATTCTTCATAGTCCACGACGACCTGTTCGGCAGCGTCTTCGGCCTGGATTCTGGTTTGCGCGATCACGGCGGCAACCGGCTGTCCGACGTAACGCGCATTGTCGACGACCAGCACGTCATGCGGCGCGCCCACCATCGGTTTGTCGTCTGCCCGCTTCAATCCCGCGCCATCCGGAATCGGGCCGATGCCGTCGGCCTTGAGATCGGCGCCCGTCAACACGGCAACCACGCCGGGCATCTTCCTGGCCTGCGTCGCATCGATCGATTTGACCCGGGCGTGGGCGTGCGGCGAACGCACGAACGCCAGGAAGGTTTCGTTTGCCAGCACCACGTCGTCGACGTACTGGCCGGCGCCGAACAGCAGTCGCTGGTCCTCCCTGCGCGTCATTGCCTGACCGATCCCGAACTTTGCCATGGGGTTATGTCCCGTCTTTAGTATTGGATGCGAACCCTCAGGATTTTACGCCACGTCCGAAAACGGCGTACCGGTTGCCGCCGCCGCCCTGGCCGTCTACGATTGCGGCTCGCCGCTCGTTCCGGCGCTACCTGCCCAAGAAGGGAAAACCCCATGCCAGTCCGGCTCTCCATGACCGTGAACGGAAAACCCGTCAATGCAGACGTGGAACCGCGCACCCTGCTGGTCGATTTCATTCGCGACACGCTGCGGCTCACCGGCACGCACATCGGCTGCGATACCGCCCAGTGCGGCGCCTGTACCATCCACATGAACGGCGTTGCGGTGAAGTGTTGCAACATGCTCGCCGTCCAGGCCCAGGGCGCCACCGTCCTGACGATCGAAGGACTCGCCAAATCCGACGGCAGCATGCATCCGATGCAGGCCGCGTTCCGCGACCATCACGGGCTGCAATGCGGCTACTGCACGCCGGGCATGGTCATGAGCGCGATCGACCTGGTCAAGCGCCACCCGAACCCGGACGAGGAAACCATCCGCGCCGAGCTCGACGGCAATCTCTGTCGCTGCACGGGGTATCACAACATCGTCAAGGCCGTGCAGGCCGGCGCCAAGGCCTGACGCCGAAACCCCACGTCCAACGCAAAGGCGCAAAGAACGCAAAGGAAACGCCAAGCAAGAATGAATCAGAAAACGAATCCATTCGGTGGCACTCGCAATCCAAGGATGACTTCCCGGCATGGCAAGCCATGCTTGGGCTCATTTATCCAGAATGTTTTTCGTCTTTCTTTGCGTCCTTTGCGCCTTTGCGTTGGGTGTAAATAGCAGGAGGAATTCAGAACATGCACGCATTCAACTACCACAAGGCCTCGAGCGTCGCGGACGCGACGGCAAAGCTGTCGGCATCGTCCGACGCAAAGATCCTCGCGGGCGGCCAGACACTGATTGCCGCGATGAAGATGCGCCTCGCGGCACCCGCCGACGTCATCGACCTCGGCGGCATCGGCGAATTGCGCGGCATCAAGGTCGAGGGCAATACCGTGACCATCGGCGCGATGACGACCCACGCGACCGTCGCCGCCTCGAAGGAAGTCGCGAAGGCCATTCCCGCGCTTGCGCATCTCGCGGCCAGCATCGGCGACCCGATGGTTCGCAACATGGGCACGATGGGTGGGTCGGTCGCCAACAACGATCCGGCGGCGGACTATCCCGCAGCCGTCGTCGGCCTGGGTGCGACGATTTCCACGAACAAGCGCAAGATCCCTGCGGACCAGTTCTTCACCGGCATGTACGAAACGGCGCTCGAACCCGGCGAGATCATTACGTCGATTTCCTTCCCGGCGCCGAAGCGCGCCGGATACGCGAAATTCAAGAACCCGGCTTCGCGTTATGCGATGGTCGGCGTATTCGTCGCCGAAGCGTCAGGCGGCATTCGCGTTGCCGTGACCGGTGCAGGTCCGAGCGTATTTCGTGTCGCCGACATGGAGAAAGGGCTCGCGAAATCCTTCACCGCCGATGCCGTCGCCGCGGTGAAGGTGTCGTCCGCGGATCTCAATTCGGACATCCATGCCAGTGCCGAATACCGCGCGCACCTGATCACCGTCATGGCGAAGCGTGCCGTGGAGCAGGCCCTTGGCAAGTGAGGTTCCGGAATCCATAGACGCGACGCTGGCGCTGCTTGCATCCGGCGAATATGTCGCCGAACGATCGCTCGCAACCGCCGTGTTCCTGGCGTTGCGCATGCAGCGGCCCTTGTTCCTCGAGGGCGAAGCGGGCGTCGGCAAGACCGAAATCGCCAAGGTTCTGGCGCAGGTCCTCGGCCGTCGCCTGATCCGCCTGCAGTGCTACGAGGGACTCGACGTCGCCTCGGCGGTGTATGAGTGGAACTACCAGCGGCAGATGATCGAGATCCGCATGGCCGAAGCCGCAGGCGCGGGAGCACGGGAAAAACTCGAAAAGGACATCTTCGACGAACGCTTCCTGATTCGCCGCCCGTTGCTGCAGGCAATGGATTCGGCCGACGGCCTGGCGCCGGTGCTGCTGATCGACGAGCTCGATCGCACCGACGAGCCGTTCGAGGCCTATCTGCTGGAAGTGCTGGCCGACTTCCAGGTCACCATTCCCGAGATCGGCACGATCGAGGCGCAGCGCCCGCCCATCGTCGTCATCACGTCCAATCGGACGCGTGAAATTCACGACGCGGTCAAGCGCCGCTGCCTCTATCACTGGGTGGACTATCCGGCGGCGAGTGCCGAACTCGAGATCGTCCGCCGCAAGGTTCCCGGCATCGCGGAAAAACTCTCCGGCGAAATCGTCGCCTTCGTGCAGAAGCTGCGCGCCTCCGAGCTCTTCAAGAAACCCGGGGTGGCCGAGACGATCGACTGGGCCCGTGCGCTGCTGGAACTGGATCGCCGGTCCCTGGACCCCGGCGTCGTCGACGACACCCTCGGCGTCCTGCTCAAGTACCAGGACGACATCGCCGCCGTCCGCGGAACTCAAGCGGCAAGAATACTCGAAGAAATCGCCAATCGTTAGTACCTGGCGTCTACACCCAACGCAAAGGCGCAAAGAACGCAAAGGTCGCAAAGGAAAGCCAGCGAGACGACGGGGCGCGCCAGTGCCATCGGAGCTTTGGGGGAACGCGGATGGATGAAAATGCCCTATCCCATGAAGTTATCGGCGCGGCGATCGAAGTGCACAAAGAGCTTGGCCCCGGTCTTCTGGAATTCCTCTACGAAGAAGCTCTTGCGATCGAACTGAAATCGAGAGGGCTCGCGGTAACCCGGCAAGCGGAAGTCGAGGTTATCTACAAGGGTCAGCGGCTGGAAGGTAGTTTGCGTCTGGATATACTGGTAAACGACATGCTGATCGTCGAAGTCAAATCGATCGAGCATGTTCTTCCAGTTCATGAAGCCCAGCTCCTGAGTTATCTGCGCCTTTCCGATAAGAAGCTTGGACTACTGATCAACTTCAACTCTGCCGTTCTGCGTCAATCTATCAAGCGTGTCGTTAACAATCTCCAACTTGTTGTCCTTCTTCGCGACCTTTGCGTTCTTTGCGCCTTTGCGTCGGGTGTAGGCACTAGATGAAGCTCGCTGAAAACATCGCCCATTTTGCCCGCGCGCTGCGCCGCGCCGGCATTACCGTCGGTCCCGATCGCGTGCTCGACGGCCTGCGCGCGCTGCAGATCGCCGGCATCGAGCGACGCGAGGATTTTTACTGGACGCTGGCGTCGGTATTCCTCTCGCGTCGCGAACATTTCGAACTATTCGACCAGGCGTTCAAACTGTTCTGGCGCGAGCGCCACCTGCTGGAACAGGCGATGCCCGCCCTGCCGTCCGCCACCGGCATGAAAACCGATCCGAACAAGGCACCGAACCGCATCGCGGAGGCGCTCGGCCTCACGCGGAAAATGCCGATGAAGGCCGGCTACCAGGACGAGGAACCCGAGGTCCTGTTGAGCGCGTCCGACCTGGAAAAATTGCAGCGCAAGGACTTCGAAACCATGACGTCGGAAGAACTCGCCGAGGCGAAGAAGCTCATCGCCGGACTGCGGCTGCCAATCCCCGAGGTGGCGACGCGGCGATTGCATCCGGACGCCCGGGGAAGGCACGTCGACCTGCGTGCGACCTTGCGTGCAAGCCTGCGGGGCAACGCCGACGTCATTCCGCTGCGCCGGCGTTCCGTGCGCAAGCTGCATCCGCCGCTCGTCGTGCTGTGCGACATCTCCGGCTCGATGAGCCGTTATTCGCGCATGTTCCTGCACTTCCTGCACGCGATCACGAACGATCGCGACCGCGTGCAGAGCTTCGTGTTCGGCACGCGACTCACCAACATCACGCGGCAACTGCGGCATCGCGACGTCGATGTCGCGCTCAACGCGGTATCGGGACTGGTCGAGGACTGGTCGGGCGGCACTCGCATCGGCGCCACCCTGAAGGAATTCAACCAGCGCTGGTCGCGCCGCGTGCTCGGCCAGAACGCCGTGGTCATGCTGATCAGCGACGGGCTGGACCGCGATCCTGGCGACGACCTCGGCAAGCAGATCGAACGCCTTCACAAGTCGTGCCACCAGTTGATCTGGCTGAATCCGCTGCTGCGCTTCGAGGATTTCGAGCCGAAAGCCGCGGGCGTGAAACTGATGTTGCCGCATGTCGACGCTTTCCTGCCGGCCCACAACATCGACAGCCTGACCGATCTCGCGCGCTCGCTGCGCCATTCTCGACCGTCCGCCATCGCCGCGTGATTGCGCACCATCGGGGTGCCGGATCGCCGGCGCATGCCCGGGATCGGGCATCCAGTTGCGCGATCCCAACCTAAGCCACGGATTTTACAAGCGCACGCTTCTTGCATCGATACAGGCCGGACATCCGATTTCACTGCCGGTCTCCCCCACCATGAGCTTTTTCAGCGTCGACATGCGCGTGCTGCGTTCCTTCATCTCCGTCGTCGAGACCGGCAGCGTGACCGAGACCGCGCGCCGGCTCGGCCGCACCCAGCCCGCGATCACGTTGCAAATGAAGCGCCTCGAAGACCTGACCGGGAAAATCCTGTTCAGGCCGGATAGCCGCCGGCCGGTGCTGACGGACGAGGGCGACCTCGTGCTGTCCTACGCGAAATCGATATTGCGGCTGCATGACGAACTGCTGACCAAGCTGGCGTCCCCGGACATCGAAGGCCATGTCGTGCTTGGCACACCCGATCTTTATGCGGCCTACCTGCTGCCGTCCATCCTCGCGCTGTTTCGCAAATCCTTTCCGAAGATCCAGGTCGAGCTGCGCTGTTCGCTGTCGACGCCGCTGGTGAATCTCGTGCAGCACGGCGAGGTCGACATCGCGCTGGTCACGCGCCTGCCGGGCTTCACGGGAGGCCAGGTGGTGAGGCAGGAACAACTGATCTGGGCGATGGGCGAAGGCGCGGACGTGCATCTGGCGGAACCCGTGCCGCTCGCCGTGCTGCCCCCGGGAAACATTTATCGCGACCACGCGATCGAAGGCCTCGAACGCCAGGGCCGCAAATGGAAAATCGCCTGCGTGAGCGAAAGCGTCGGCGGACTCCAGGCCGCGGTGTTCGCGGGCATGGCGGTCACCGTGCTGTGCAAGAGTGCGCTCGTGCACGGCATGAAGCAGATCGGCATCAACGAATATTTCCCGCCGTTGCCAAAAGTCGACTTGCTGCTCTACCGCGCCTCCGGCCAGAGCACGCCCGCCGCGACGGCCCTGCACGAATACCTCGCGCACTACCTCGGCACGTTGACCGACGCGCGTGCGGCGCTCGAACCGGCGGGGAAAGCGGCCGGCGACCAGAAAAAAGCGGGGGCTGCGGTCACCGATATTTCCGGCGCGCGCCGCCCGTCATCCGCCCAGGAATCCCGGCCAGCGGCCTGAAAACGGCGCCGCCGCTTCGTACGCGGCGGCCGCGCGAAAAATACGCTGCTCTTCCAGCCACGGCGCGACGATCTGCAGCCCGATCGGCAGGCCGTCCGCGTCGAATCCGCAGGGAATGGTCGCCGCCGGCAAGCCGGCCAGGTTGATCGGCCACGAAAACGGCGACCAGCCCAGGTGCAAATCCACCGCGCGATCGTCGATTTTTCCCACGCCCAGCTTGCCCGCACCGAAGGCGGTCACCGCAACGGTTGGCGTCACCAGCAACTGCGCACGCTGGAAGACCTTCAGGAACTGGCCGCGCAAGGCCGTGCGCCGATACGTGGCGTCGATGTATTCGACACCCTGGTATTGGCGCCCTCGCGCGATGACGTCCTGATATTCGCGATCCGACAGCGCCATGGCCTCCGGGTTTCGCGCCAACACCGCTGCGGCCTGTTCCGTGTAGGCGATCGGCTTGATCGTGCGCTCGAGCACCTCCGGATCGAGGCCGACGTCGTCCGCGATGAGCTCGGCGCCGAGGTTGGTGAATACCGTCAGCGCAGCGGTAAATGCGGCGCGCACTTCAGGCGAGACGGCCGCGAAGCCCAGATCCGGCGTGAATGCAATGCGAACGCCGTCTAGGCGACCGGGCTGTACGTCATAGGTGCGCTTGCCGACCGGCAAGCTTGCCGCGTCGCGCGCGTCGTGCCCTGCGATGACTTCGAGCAAAAGCGCCGCATCACGCACATTGCGGGCGATCGGTCCGGTATGCGCCAGCGATGCCCAAGACGGCGGCGAAAAGCCCGGCGAGCGCGGCACGAGGCCGAACGTCGGCTTGATGCCGAACACGCCGCAGAACGACGACGGCACCCGGATCGAGCCGACGCCGTCCGTCCCGACCGCGAGCGGTCCGCAGCCGGCAGCAACGCCGGCCGCGGCACCGCCGCTGGAGCCGCCGCTGGTGCGGTCGAGCCGCCACGGATTGCGCGTGATGCCCGTGACGGGACTGTCGGCGGTGAGCTTGTAGCCCGATTCGCAAGTGGTCGTCTTGCAGGTGAGGATCGCGCCGGCCTTGCGCAACGAAGTCACCACCGCCGAATCCGCTTCCGGCACGAAATCCCTGAACACCGGCGCGCCGCCGCGCGCGGGCACGCCCGCGACGAATATCAGGTCCTTCACCGTGACCGGCACGCCGGCCAGCGGCCCGACGAGCGAACCGCTGCGCCACGCCCTGGTCGCCGCCTTTGCTTCGTTACGGGCGGTCTCGAACATCGGCGCGGCCATCACGTTGCAAACCGCGTTCGTCTCCTCGAGGGCATCGATGACTTCTTCGATGACGTCGGTGGGCGAGAAGCTTCCGGTGCGGTAGCCCTCCAGCAGGTCGGCCGCGGGCAGGCGCGCCAGGTCCCCGATCTGCGGCGCCTGCTTGCGCAGCCCTTCGGTTGCCGCCATCAATTCATTCCCGCGCCGGTCAGGCTCGCCACTGCGCGACGCGTGAGGACACCGATGAGCCCGGCACGATACTGCGCATCGCCATGCATGTCCGAATTCAACCCTTCCGCGGGGAAACGGAAACCCTTCAGGGCCTCCGCGGAAAATTTCTCGGACAGCAGCGATTCCAGGGCCGTGGCGCGGAATACGCAGGGCGCGGCACCGGTCACGGCCACGCGCACGCCTGCGGCTGTTTTTGCGACGAACACGCCCACCAGCGCGTAGCGCGACGCGGGGCTGCGGAATTTTTCGTAGGCCGCCATCGCCGGCACCGGGAAGCTCACCTGCTGGATGATCTCGCCGGCATCCAGCGCGGTCTCGAACATGCCCGTGAAAAATTTATCCCCGACGATCTTGCGTTTGTTCGTCGTGATCGTCGCACCAAGTGCCAGAACGGCCGCCGGATAGTCGGCAGCGGGATCGTTGTTGGCGATGGAGCCGCCGATGGTGCCGCGATTGCGCACCTGGGGATCGCCGATCCCCCCCGCCAGGGATGCCAGCGCGGGAATCGCCTTCTTCACGTCCGCCGACGACGCAACGTCCGCATGGCGTGTCATCGCCCCGATCGTGATTTCGTCCTTCGCCGCGCGAATGCCGCGCAACTCGCCGATTGCACCCAGGTCGACCACGGTTTCCGGCAGCGTCAGCCGCATTTTCATGGCCGGGATCAGCGTCATGCCGCCTGCCATCAGCTTCGCGTCCGAGCCTGCAAGCGCCTTGGCCGCATCAGGCAGGGACGCCGGCCGCAGATATTCGAAGCTCCTCATGTTCCGTTCCTCGTGAGTGATTGGTGTTGAGCCTTCACAACGTCCCGTCGACTATTTCACTGCCCCGCCGGCGTTGGCGATGATCCGCCACACGCGGTTCGGCGAGGCCGGCATGTCCACATGGTTGACACCAAGATGCTGGAGCGCATCGACCACGGCATTGATCACCGTCGCGGGCGAGCCGATCGTGCCCACCTCGCCGCAACCCTTCACGCCGAGTTCGTTGTGCGTGCAGGCCGTAACATGGGTTTCGACCGTCATGTCGGGAATGCTGTCGGCGCGCGGCATGCAGTAGTCCATGAACGAGCCGGACAGCAGCTGCCCGGAGTGCTCGTCGTAGACGCAGTCCTCGAACAGTGCCTGGCCCACACCCTGCACCACGCCGCCGTGGATCTGGCCCTCGACGATGATCGGGTTGATGACCGTCCCGACGTCGTCGACCGCCACGTAGTTCAGCAGCTTCACGAATCCGGTCTCGGGATCGATCTCCACCTCGGCGATGTGCGCGCCGCACGGGAAAGTGAAATTGACCGGGTCGTAGAACGACTGCTCTTCCAGGCCGGGCTCGAGGATTTCCAGCGGGTAGTTGACCGGGAAATGCGCCATCAGCGCAATGTCGCCGAAGGTCTTCGACCGGTCCGTCCCCGCGACGGAGAACACGCCATTCTTGAACTCGATGTCACCCTCGGACGCTTCCAGCATGTGGGCGGCGATCTTCTTGCCTTTGAGGATTACCTTGTCGGCCGCCTTGGCAAGCGCCGATCCGCCGACGGCCGCCGAGCGCGACCCATAAGTGCCAAGTCCGAATTGGACCTTGTCCGTGTCGCCGAACACCACCTCGACGTTTTCGGCCGGGATGCCGAATTTCGTCGACACGATCTGCGACCATGTCGTCTCGTGCCCCTGGCCGTGGCTGTGCGTGCCGATCAGTACGGTGACGTGCCCGGTCGGATGCACGCGCACCGTCGCGCTCTCGAACAGGCCGCCGCGCACGCCGAGGCGGATCGCGATGCGAGAAGGCGCCAGCCCGCAGGCTTCGACATAAGTGCAAAGCCCGATACCGCGCAGCTTGCCGCGCTTCGCCGCCTCCGCCTTGCGCGCCGGGAAACCCTTCCAGTCGGCCGCCGCGAGCGCCTTGTCCATGCAACCCAGGGGATCGCCGCTGTCGTAGTTCATCAGCACCGGCGTCTGGTAGGGATAGTCTTCCATGCGCAGCATGTTGCGGCGGCGGATCTCGTCCTTCGACAGTTTCATTTCGCCGGCAGCGACGTCCACGATGCGTTCGAGGCAGAACGTGGCCTCCGGCCGGCCGGCGCCGCGATACGCGTCCACCGGCAGCGTGTTCGTGAACACGCATTTCACTTCGCAATAGATGGCAGGCAGCCTGTAGACCCCGGAGAGCAGCGGCCCGTACAGGTTGGTGGGAATGTTGGGCCCAAACGTCGAGAGGTAGGCGCCCATGTTGGCGACCGTGCTCACCTTGAGGCCGAGGAACTTGCCGTTCTCGTCCATCGCCATCTCGGCCTCGGTGACATGGTCGCGTGCGTGGGCGTCGGAGATGAACCCTTCGCTGCGCTCCGCCACCCACTTCACCGGCCGGCCCAGCTTGCGCGCGGCCCAGGTGACCAGCACTTCTTCGAGGTAGTGGACCTGCTTCACGCCGAAGCCGCCGCCCACGTCAGGCGAGACGCAGCGCAGCTTGTGCTGCGGGATGCCGAGCACGAAATTGCCCATCAGCAGCTTGGCGATGTGCGGCAGCTGGCTGGTGGTGTACAGCGTGTGCTGCCCGCGAGAAACATCGAAGTCGCCGATCGCAGCGCGCGGCTCCATGGGATTGCCGACCAGGCGGTTGTTGACCAGGCTCAGGCGCGCGATGTGGGCCGCCTTCTTGAAGGCCGCATCGGTCGCGGCCTTGTCACCCAGTTCCCAATCGACGCAAACGTTGTCGGGAATGTCGTCGAACACTGCGGGCGCGCCGGGCTTGATCGCATCGAGCACCCCGACCGCGGCAGGCAATTCGTCATAGTCCACGACCACTGCTTCCGCGCCGTCACGCGCCTGCTCGAGCGTCTCGGCGACGATGAAGGCAACCGGGTCGCCGACGTGGCGCACCTTGCCCTGGGCCAGCGCCGGTCGCATGGGCTCCTTCGCCGGCACGTCGCCCTTGCCGACCACCGGCCAGGCGCAGGGCATGCCGCCCACTTTGTCGGCCGCGAGGTCGGCGCCGGTGTACACGGCCACGACGCCCGGCATCTTCAACGTGGCGGAAATATCCACGGACTTCACTCGCGCATGCGCGTGCGGCGAACGCAGGATCGCGCCGTAGCTCATGTTCGGCAGCTTGATGTCGGCGACGTAGTTGCCCTTGCCGAGCAGGAACCGCATGTCCTCCCTGCGGCGGACTGCGGCGCCGATGCCGGTGGGATTGGCCGGGGTGTTCATGTGCTGGTCCGGCATGGTCAGGCTCCTTTTGCGTGCATCGCCGCGGCGCCCGCGATCACGGACGCGACGATGTTCTGGTAACCGGTGCAGCGGCAGATGTTGCCTTCGAGCCAGCCGCGTACGGCCTCCGGCGTGGGTTTGGGATTGTCCCTGGCGAAATCCACCGCGCTCATGACCATGCCCGGCGTACAGAAGCCGCACTGCAGGCCGTGCTTCTCGTGAAAGGCCTGCTGCATCGGATGCAGCACACCGCCTGGCGCGGCGAGCCCTTCGATGCTGGTGACCGTGGCGCCGTTCAGCGAGGCCGCCAGGGTCGAGCAACTCTTGACTGATTTCCCGTCGACATGGACGACGCAAGCGCCGCACTGGCTGGTGTCGCAGCCGACGTGCGTGCCGGTCAGTCCGAGGCGTTCGCGCAGCAGCTCCGACAACAATTCCTGCGGCGGGACATCGAGCGATAGCGGCTTTCCGTTGAGCGTGAAACTGATCTGCATGGTCTTTCTCCTGAAATCGATTCGCTACGACAACAGCAGTGAACGTTCCGCGCGCCAGGCGGCGATGACGACGTCGCCGACCGCGAACGTGTCGACGAAGAACTCGCGCTCGGGGACGTAAGCAACGAACTCCGCCTCGCCGAGCGCGTCCAGCATGACCTTGACGAACGCGCCCTGGTACTCGATGGCGCGGATGCGCGCACTGATGGAATTCCAGCCCGGCTCCAGGTTCTGCTGGCCCGGGCGGCGCAAATGAATGTCGTCGCGGCGCACCGCGAGTTCGACGCGCTCGCCGCCATGGACCGCGTTGCGCCCTTTCAACGGCACGACGATGGCCGCCGAATCCGGCGCGCTGACCACGAGGCTCGCGCCGTTGACACTCTCGACCTTGCCGGATAGCACGTTCTGGCCGCCGAGGAACTCGGCCACGTAGCGATCCTTGGGCTCGGCATAGACTTCCCGCGCCGGCCCCGCCTGCTTGATCTTGCCTTTCTCCATGACGACCACGATATCCGCCAGCGCGATGGCTTCGAGTTGCGTGTGGGTGACGTGCACGAAGGTGATGCCGAGCTCGCGCTGCATGCGGCGCAGTTCGGTGCGCATCTGGATGCGCAACTGCTCGTCGAGCGCCGACAGCGGTTCATCGAGCAACAGCACCTTCGGCTCGGTGATCGCGGCGCGAGCCAGCGCCACGCGCTGCTGCTGGCCGCCGGACAATTGTCCCGGCAGGCGATTCGCGAGCTCGGTCAGGCGCACTTTTTCCAGCATCGCATCGGCGGACTTGTAGCGGTCGGCTTTCGACAAACCTCGCACGCGCAACGGGAACGCGACGTTGTCGCGCACGGACAGGTGCGGGAACAGCGCGTACGACTGGAACATCATCGCGGTGCGCCGTTCGACCGGCGGCAGGCCGACCACGTCATGCCCGCCGATCAGGATCTCGCCGCCGGTCGGATCCTCGTGGCCGGCGATCATGCGCAGGATGGTGGTCTTGCCGCAACCCGAAGGCCCGAGGAAACAGCAATAGGCGCCATCCGGGATCTTCAGGTTCACGCCGTCCACGGCGGCCGTTTCGCCGAAGTGCTTGTACAACCCGGCCAGCTCGATGTCTCCAGATTCGATCTTCATCTTGTTCGACTCAATGCGAGGAAAGGGAACGCGCGCGCCGCTTCTGCAAGATTGCGATCGCCCCGAGGCAGACGCCGATGATCAGGAAGGAGGCCAGCGTCGTCACCGTGCCGAGGGCATACAGCGAGGGCGATGTCACGTTCAGGGTCATGCTCCAGATTTCCAGCGGCAGGGTGTTGAGCGGGCCGGAGGTCTGCAGCGTGCGCGAGAATTCATCGTAGGAAAGCGTGAAGCCGAACAGTGCCACGGCGACGATGCCGGGCAGCAGGATGGGGATGACGACCATGCGAATAATCTGCCACGAGGTGGCGCCGAGGTCGCGACCGGCTTCCTCCCACGCACGATCGAAGCGCGACATCACGGCGAACATGACCAGCACGCCGAATGGCAAGGTCCAGCTCAGGTGGGCGCCGAGCGCGGACGTGTACCAGCTTGCGGGCAGGCCGAAGTACTGGAACAGCAGGCCGATGCCGATGCCGAGCACGAGTCCGGGCGCAACCAGGCTGCCTATCATCACGTAGAAGACGATGCCGTCGCCCTTGAAGCGGTTGCGAAACGCCAGGCCCGCGAGGAACGAACCCACGACCGTCAGTACCGTCACGATCACCGCGAGCGTGATCGAGCGATCGAAGCCGCCCTTGACGTCGCCGGTGCGCACTTGCGTGAACAAGTCCACGAACCAGTGCGTCGACAGGCCTTTCATCGGGAACACCAGGCCGCCGCGCACGTCCTGGAACGACAGCACGTAGATGCACAGCATGGGGCCGTACAGCGCCAGCACGTAGGCAGCGAACAGCGCGGCCAGCACCCAGAACGTCCAGGGCCGCTTCGATTCATCGGCCACGCTGCGCTTGCGCGCTTTCGGATGGCGGGCAATCGACATCGTGGTGGCGCTCATCGCGTGATTTCCTTGCGCACGTCCACCGTCCGCAGGATCAGCGCGATCATGATCACGACCACCAGCAGCAGGATCACCGCCGCAGCCGCCGCGGGCGGGTATTGCAGGACGGCGATGTCTTCGAAGAGAGCGGACACGACCGACGCCGAACCGCCACCGCTCATGACTTTCACGACGAAGAAGTCGCCCATGACGATGGACAACACGAAAATCGAGCCGAGCGCGATGCCGTTGCGCGAAAGCGGCACGACGATGTGGCGCATGATCTCGAAGCGGCTCGCACCCGCGTCCCGCGCGGCCTCGATGGTGCGCTTGTCGATGCGTGCCATGGCATTGAAGATCGGCACGATCATGAAGATGGTGAGCTGGTGGGTGTACGCGACCACCACCGCGAAATCCGAGAACAGCAGGAATTCCAGCGGCTGGTCGATGACACCGCTGGAAATCAGCCCCGCATTGACCAGGCCGTTCTTGCCCAGCAGCGGGATCCACGAAATCATGCGAATGATGTTCGAGGTCCAGAACGGCACGGTGCAGACCAGGAACAGGCCGATCGCAAGCAGCTGGTTGCGCACGTGGAACACCAGGAAATAGGCGATCCAGAAGCCAATGAGCAAGGTGAACGCCCAGGTCAGGATCGCGAACTTGATGGTGCTGAGGTAGAGCTTCAAGGTCAGGCCGGCGGTGAAAACGCCTGCGTAATTCGCCAGCGTGAAGTGCGGGATCATGCCGCCGAAACCGTCGTGCTCGAGGAAGCTCGCGATCACGACGACGACGATGGGCACGACAAAAAACGGGATCAGCACCGCGACGAGCGGCGAAACATAGAGCCAGGACACCAGCCCCTTCTTCTGGCTGGCTGCCCCGGGTAGCGATGCGTGTGCGGTAGCGGACATATCGGCGATGGATTCGGCGCGGCCGGGCGTCGCAACGCCGGGGAAGAATGCGCCCTCCCCCGGGTTGCCCCCGTTACCGATACGTCAAGCTGCCTTGAAGTCGTTCCAGCGCTTGTTCATGTATTGCGCTTCGTCCATCAGCGTGTTCCAGCAGGAAATGTTGGTCACGCGATCGAGGAAGGAACCGCCGTCGCGCAGGGCGCCGGCTTTTTCCATCGCCACGCCGTACGGATCGAGGATGGTTTCCTTTGCGGGCTTGCCTTCGTACCAGTAGGCCCACTCGTTCGCGGACAGGAATTTCTTCGCCGTCGAGGGCACCGGGCTGTAATAGCCGTAGCGCGCGACGAAGCCGCCCTGCCAGCCGGACAGGTACCAGTTCAGGTATTCATAGGCGGCATCGAGCTTCTTGCCCGACAGATGCTTCATGAGCGCCATGCCGTTGCACCAGCCGCGATAGCCTTCCTTGTCGCCCTTCTTGTTGACCGGCGCATAGATGCAGGGCATGCCCTTCACGCGCACGGCCGCGACGGCGGGCGACCACATCGACTGCACGATGACTTCGCCGGCGGCCATGAGCTGGACGGACTGGTCGAACGTCGTCCAGGTGGCGCGGAAGTGGCCGCTCTTCTTGAGCTCGATCAGCCGGTTGATCGTGAAATCGATCTCCGACTTGGTCATGTTGCCCTTGTTGCCGTACTTGATTTCGCCCGCGCTCTCGAAGCACAGCGCCGCATCCATGATGCCGATGGCGGGCACGTCGAGGATCGCGGCCTTGCCCTTGTATTCGGGATTGATGAGTTCCTTCCATTCTGTGATCGGCTTCTTGATCAGGTCGGGCCGGTAACCGATGGAGTCCGCGTTGTAGACCTGCGGCAGGAAGGTGCACCAGTCGGTCACGCCCTCGTGCAGTTCCGTCGCGTCCGGCTTGGAGATGTACATCGCTTCATAAGGCGAGATGCCCTGGCGCGATACCACCTTGCCGTCGATCGCACCCTTCGTGAAGATCGGCAGGATGTTTTCGAATTCCTTGATCTTCTTGCGTTCGATGCCCTGGATCACGCCGCGCTTGGTGGCCAGTTTGGCCTGCCAGCCTTCGACGTCGGCGATGTCTACGGTGTTGGGCTGCGTGACGAAGCGGTTGATCGCGGCCGAGGTATCGAGGTTCTGCATCGTCACCTTGAAGCCGAGATCCTTCGATGCCTGGTCGCCGATCGCCTTGACCACCGAATACGACACGCCGACGTGTCGCAGCTCGATGTCCTTGATTTCCTGAGACCAGATCAACGGAAATCCCGTGATTGCCTGTGCGCCTGCGACGCCTGCCGCTGCCGCGGCGCTTTTCAGAATCGCCCGGCGCGTGGTGTTGATGCCTCCGTCGGCCGGCGCGGCTGCGTCGTCGACGGTCGTTACCTTTTTCGTATCAACGGTATCGCTCATGATGGAACTCCCCTGGAGAATGCAAACGGTTGCGGTTGGTGCGGACTCTGTGCGCCCATGCAGACTAGCCAAGGGATTTCCAAAAAGATAATGAGTAGTTGTTATCGACGACCGCTAATTCCTGTTATGACCGCGATCGATGCGAAGTTCGCGCTTGAATGCCACCAAAGCGGGCGCATAATCCAGTGGCGCGGCCCAAGACGGTGCATCGGGCCGCAAATGCAACCAACAGGAGAAGCGGCAACATGGAAATGAGCGGCGAGCAGCGCATCCCCCTTTCGCAGCAGCGCGTCTGGGAGGCGCTCAACGACCCCGAAACGCTCAAGGCCTGCATTCCGGGCTGCGAGAGCATCGAGAAGGTGTCGGACACCGAATACAAGGTGGCCATGACGGCCGCGGTCGGCCCGGTCAAGGCGAAGTTCAACGGCAAGCTCACGCTGGCCGATTTGAATCCGCCGAATTCGTATTCCCTCGCGTTCGAAGGCTCGGGCGGCGCGGCTGGTTTCGGCAAGGGCGGTGCCCAGGTTTCACTCGCGCCGGAAGCTGGCGGCACCGTGCTTTCCTACAAGGTCAACGCGAGCGTGGGTGGCAAGCTCGCGCAGATCGGCTCGCGCCTGATCGACGGCGTCGCGAAGAAAATGAGCGACGATTTCTTCGCCCGCTTCAACAGCGTCGTGGTCGCCGCGGCGCCTGCGTCGACAGAATCATCGGCAACCGCGGAAAACGTCATCGCGCCCCCCGCAAGATCCGGCTTTCCAACCTACGTCTGGGTCATCGGGGGCGTGGTCATCCTGCTGGCGTTGGTCTATTTCTTCAGGTAAGAGCGGCGCAGTCCGCGCCGACGTGCTCATAGTCGGCGCAGGGGCCGCCGGCATGATGTGCGCGATCGAGGCCGGCAAGCGCGGCCGTCGCGTGGTGTTGCTCGATCACGCGGCAAAGCTCGGCGAGAAAATCCGCATCTCCGGTGGCGGCCGCTGCAATTTCACGAACATAGACGCACGACCCGAGAACTATCTTTCCGGGAATCCCGATTTCTGTCGCTCCGCGCTGGCGCGGTATACGCCGCGCGACTTCATCGCGCTCGTGGAGAAGCACGGCATCGCCTGGCATGAAAAGAAACTGGGCCAGTTGTTCTGCGACGATTCGGCGCAGCAGGTCATCGACATGCTGAGGGCCGAATGCGACGGTGCAGGCGTGCAGTGGTGCATGCCTGCGACGATCGCCTCGATCGAGAAACAAAACGGTTTCCACGTCATTTCCGATCGCGGGGTTTTCGAATGTGCGTCGCTGGTCATCGCAAGCGGCGGATTGTCGATCCCGCAGATCGGCGCAAGCCCTTTCGGCTATCGCGTCGCCGGGCAGTTCGGCCTCGCGGTCACGGAACTGCGACCCGCGCTCGTCGGCCTCACATTTGCACCGGAAACCCTGGCGCGGTTCGGCGAGCTCTCCGGAATCTCGATCGATGCAATCGTCAGTTGCAACGGCGCGAGCTTCCGCGAAAATCTTCTCGTCATGCATCGCGGGTTGTCCGGGCCCGCCATCCTGCAGATTTCTTCCTACTGGCGTCCCGGCGTCGATTTGTCGATCGACTTGCTGCCGGATGGGGATGCAAGAGAAGTTCTGGCGAGCATGCAGGCGTCGGAAAAACTGCTCGCCAACGTCCTCGGTGAATTGCTGCCGCAGCGGTTCGCCCAGCGCTGGGTGGAAGCGCATTTCGAAAACCAGCCGGTCAAGCGCATCGACGCCACACGACTGCGCGAAGTCGCCGCGCGCCTGCACGACTGGCGTGTGCGGCCCAGCGGTACGGTTGGATACAAGAAGGCCGAAGTCACGCTCGGCGGCGTCGACACCCGCGAACTGTCTTCGAAAACGATGGAAGCCCGCAAGCAACCGGGGCTGTATTTCATCGGCGAGGTCGTGGACGTCACCGGGCACCTGGGCGGTTACAACTTCCAGTGGGCCTGGGCCTCCGGCTACGCCGCTGGACAGGCTGTCTAGGGATACACCTCAACGCAAAGGCGCAAAGGACGCAGAGTTCGCAAAGAAACGCGAAGTCAAGGAGGGGAAACGAATCGCTTCGAATGAAGCCCACAACATTGGCAAATTTCGCAGCGGCAAGATCGGCTTGCCGCCACTTCAATTCCATTGATTTCCTTTGCGTTCTTCGCGTCCTTTGCGCCTTTGCGTTGGGTGTACGCCTCGGTCGTCAAAAATCCGTTTTGAATTAAAATGGCGGTCTTCCGCGCCCGGCACCCCCCGTCGGCAGGCGATCGAACAAAACAATAAGGAGTAGTGCAATGAACCAACTCGACATGAAGGGCCGCAGCGCCATCGTCACCGGCGGCGCGTCCGGCATCGGACTGGCCATCTCGAAGCGCCTCGCACAATCCGGCGCGAACGTCGCCATCTGGGACTTCAACGAGCAGAGCATGGCGGAGGCGGCCAAATCACTCGGCGCCGGCAAGGTGCATACGGCGAAGGTCGATGTCAGCAAGATCGACCAGGTCGAGGCCGCGTTCAAATCCACGGTGGCCGCATTCGGCAAGGTCGACGCGCTGGTGAATTCCGCGGGAGTCGCCGGCAAGAACGCGACCGTCGCCGACTACCCGGTGGACGAATGGATACGCGTGCACGACATCAACCTGCACGGCACGTTCTACACCTGCCGCACCGTCGTGCCGCACATGGTCAAGAACAATTACGGGCGCATCGTCAACATCGCCTCGGTCGCCGGCAAGGAAGGCAATCCGAACGCATCGGCGTACAGCTCCTCGAAGGCCGCCGTGATCGGCCTGACCAAGTCGCTCGGCAAGGAACTCGCGAAGAACAACATCACCGTGAATTGCGTGACACCAGCCGCGGTGAAGACGCCGATCTTCGACCAGGTCGCGCAAAGCCACATCGACTACATGCTCTCGAAAATCCCGATGGGCCGATTCGGCCTGGTCGAGGAAATCGCGGCAACCGTGTGCTGGGCTTGCACCGAGGATTGCTCGTTCACGACCGCTTCGACGTTCGACCTCTCCGGCGGTCGCGCGACTTACTAAGACGAAAATTCCAATCCGGAACCACGGAGATCACGGAGGGCACGGAGAAAACATAAAGCGGAAGGAGTTGTTGCACAGGAATCGATCCGTGCAGGCGATCGATTTTGAAGAGCGCGCCACACCATTCTTTCCCCATCTCTTTTCTCTCCGTTTACTCCGTGTTCTCCGTGGTTCCGATTCAGACGTGGAGCAGCAATGAAAATCAAAGCCGCAGTCATTCGCCAGATGAACCTGCCGCAGCCGTACGCGGACAGCAAGCCCATGGTCATAGAGGAAGTCGAGCTCGACAAGCCCGGCCAGCGCGAAGTGCTGGTCAAGGTCAAGGCGGCGAGCCTGTGCCATTCCGACCTGTCCACGGTCAATGGAGATCGCCCGCGCCAGATGCCGATGGTGCTCGGGCATGAAGCGTCCGGCATCGTCGAGGAAATCGGTGCCGGCATCAACGACCTCAAGGTCGGCGACCATGTTGCGCTGGTATTCGCGCCGAGTTGCGGCCAGTGCGCGCCCTGCGTCGAAGGCCATCCTGGCCGCTGCGAGCCCGGCCAGCAGGCCAACGGCGCGGGCAAGCTGCTCAACGGCGGCATGCGCCTGAGCCAGAACGGCGCGCAGGTCTATCACCATGTCGGCGTCTCCGCGTTCGCGGAATACTGCGTGGTCAATCGCGGCTCGCTGGTCAGGATCGACAAGTCGCTGCCGTTCGACGAGGCCGCGCTGTTCGGCTGCGCGGTGCTCACCGGCGTCGGTGCGGTGTTCAACACCGCGCAGGTATTTCCCGGTGCCAAAGTCGCCGTGCTTGGCCTTGGCGGTGTCGGACTGAATTCATTGCTCGGCGCCATCGTCGCCGGCGCGCAGCAAATCGTCGCCATCGACTTGCACGACGACAAGCTCAAGCTGGCGAAAGACCTGGGCGCAACCGACACCGTGAATGCGAAGGATCCCGACGCGATCCAGAAGGTGAAGGACCTGACCGGCGGCGGCGTGCACTTCGCGCTGGAAATGGCCGGCTCCGTACAGGCCATGGAACTCGCCTATCGCATCACGCGCCGCGGCGGCACAACGGTTTCCGCCGGCCTGCCCCACCCCGACCACCGCTGGCCGCTGCAGCACGTGAACATGGTCGCGGAGGAACGCACCATCAAGGGCAGCTACGTCGGCTCCTGCGTCGCGTCGCGCGATATCCCGCGCTACATCGACCTGTATCGCCGCGGCATGCTGCCGGTGAACAAGCTCATGAGCGACCACATCAAGCTCGAAGACATCAACGTCGGCTTCGATCGCCTCGCCTCCGGCCATACGGTGCGGCAGATCATCATGATCTAAGGATTGCTGCCTACTGATTACACCCAACGCAGAGGCGCAGAGAATAACGGAGGAACACAGAGTAATAGCAGTTGGAGGATCCAGTCAGAACGCTCGACGATGTTCAAGAGGGAAGGCGCGATGATATCCAGGTCATAATCCATACCCCTCTAGTTCATTCCGTTTCCTCTGCGAACTCTTTTTCCTCTGCGTCTCTGCGTTGGGTTTTGACCTATGTCCGATAAATACAAATCATCCGAACTGATCACCTACGCGACGGCCCTGCTCGACAAGGCCGGGCTCGATCATGACAAATCCAAAGTCGTCGCGGAGGTTCTCGTGGAGGGCGACCTGCTCGGCCACACGACACATGGCCTGCAGTTGCTGGCGCCCTATCTGAACGACCTCGAAAAAGGCGGCATGGCGAAGTCGGGCAGTCCGCGCGTGATCGCGGATTTTCCCGCGGCGGTGACCTGGGACGGGATGCGTCTTCCCGGCGTGTGGCTGACCGCAACGGCGATCGACCTCGCGCTGGAACGCGCAAAGACACTTGGCACCTGCACGGTGACGATCCGTCGCAGCCATCACATCGCCTGCCTCGCGGCCTACCTCAAGAAAGTCACGGACCAGGGCATGATGGTGATGCTGATCTCGTCCGGTCCGGAAGTCGGCGGCGTGGTACCCCACGGCGGCAAGGGCACCGGCACGCACACGCCGAATCCGATCGCCGCGGCGTGGCCGACGAAGGGCGACCCGGTCATCATCGACGTGTCCATGTCGATCACGACGCACGGCCTCACCGGCCGCCTGAATCGCGAGAAGCGCAAGCTGCCGGGCCAGTGGGTGCTCGACGGCCACGGCAATCCGTCCGACGATCCCGCCGTCGTGTTCAATGAGCCCAAGGGCGGACTGCTGCCGATCGGCGGACTCGACCACGGCCACAAGGGTTACTCGCTCGGCCTGCTGGTCGAAGCATTGACGCAGGGCCTGTCCGGTCACGGGCGCGCAGATCCGAATGAAGGCTGGGCCGCGAACGTCTACGTCCAGGTGTTCGATCCGCGGCTGTTCGGCGGCGAGGACGACTTCGTGCGCCAGACCGAATGGATCGCGAACGCATGCCGCAACACCCCGCCGCGCCCGGGCTTCGATCGCGTACGCCTGCCCGGCGAATCCGGATTGCGCCGACGCGAGAAGCAATTGAAAGACGGCGTGGAACTGTATCCCGGCATCCTGCCAGCGCTGCAGCCGTGGAGCGAAAAACTCGGCGTCGCAATACCCACAGCCATCTAATTCTCATCACAAAGACACGAAGGACACAAAGAAACACGAAGAAGGTCAAAAAAAAGAACTCGCACGAAATCACCGTAGGTCTACTCAAGACGTTGCGATGTCCGATTGCTCACCTGGAATGAAAACAATTTTCAACATTGTCGCATTTGCATTTCTTCGTGCCCTTCGTGTCTTCGTGATGAGATTTATGATCGAGAGCTCTAGTCGATGACAGCATCCGCGCAACACCGCAAAGGCGTCGTCCTCCTCGTGGGTGCGTGCATGTGCTGGGCCAGCGCAGGCGTGCTGGTGCGGAACATGGAGGTCCACGACGGTTGGAAAATCACGTTCTGGCGCTCGCTGTTCCTGACGGTATTCCTGCTGGTCGTGCTCGCGCTCCAGCACCGCGGGCGCCTGTTCGAGCGCATTCGCGCCATGGGTTGGCCGGGCGTGATCTCCGGCGCGATGTTCGCCTTGATGTTCCTGTGTTTCATCCTGGCGATTTCGCGCACCACGATCGCCAACACGCTGGTACTGGGCAGCATCTCGCCTTTCGCCGCCGCGCTGACGGGTCGGATTTTCCTGGGGGAACCCGTCGCGTCGCGTACCTGGTTCGCAATGGCCGCGGCATTCGCCGGCGTCGTGCTGATGTTCTATGAGTCCATCTCCAGCGGCGGCGGAACCGGCAACCTGATCGCACTGTGCATCCCCATCGCCTTCGCCTTCAACGTGGTGCTGCTGAGAAAGCACCGGGCCACGCTGGATTTCATTCCCTCCATCCTGCTGGCCGGCATTTTCTCGATGGCGACGACCCTGCCGTTCGCGCTTCCGCTGGCCGTCTCACCGGCCGACCTCGGCCTGCTGGCGACGATGGGCGCGGTACAGCTTGGCGTCGGCCTGCTGCTCTACATGCTTGCGGTGCCGCACCTGTCGTCGGCGGAAGTCGCGCTGATCTCCATCCTCGAGATCATCTTCGGCGTGGTGTCGACGTGGATGTTCGTAGGCGAGCGCCCCGGCGACGCCGCCCTGCTCGGGGGCGGCATCGTCATCGGCGCGCTGGTCATCAATCACCTGGTGGGCATGCGGCAGGTACCGCCTGTTGCAATCTGACAATTCGTCGGCGCGAGGATCGGGTTGTGCGGAAGCTACTGGCGATAGATCGATGCCGACTTTCCAATTCCGGAGCCGGTGACGACCCCGACGATCGCATGCGCGATTTTGTCTCCGCCGATTGAAGACGGTTCGATGGGATTGGCGTAGTCCTCCGGGTTACGGCATATCGAACGCAAGTCAATGACAGGCAAGCCGTGCTCGATCGCCACGCGCAGGATTACGTCATTGAATATTGCCAGCGCCGTCGAGAGGATGCGCTGGTAGCCTTGCTCCGGAAAGGAACCGTTGTAGACCGTGCAGACGGTGAGCGGAAGCTCGAGCCGCAGGCAATGCCCGATCGCGGCGCGGTATGCGTTTTCGAATTTTTCCTTCTCCCCTGCAAGGATGCCGACCGCATGGGCGGTTGTCGACGCAAGCAGATCGAGCACGCCGGCATGCATCAAGATGTCGTTGCCGCCGATGCTGATGACGAGATGCGTGGCATCCGCCGGCAGGCCCGCCAGCTGGTTTTCCACGTCTGAGGTGAAATTGCCATCGACCGCCAGCAGGCTCAGTCCCCAGTCGGACGGCAGCAGTCGGCGAACTTGCGCGGTCACATCGGGGCCGCCTGCGGTATAGGACACGTTGTCGAATATCGAATCGCCGAGCAGGATCAGGTGCGGCATGGCCATCGCCCCCCTTGCATTGAGGACGCGTGACCGGCAATTCGCACGAATCCTGAGTTACGGCATCTTACATTCGATCGGCATGGGCCCGAACCAGCTCCAGTCAATGAGCCGGGAGTCCAGGAAGTCCGTCGGTCGCGGCATTCCCGGACTCCCTGCCTGTCAGTGCCCCAGCATCCACGGCCGATGCGCGTGCGCGTGGCCGTGACCGCGCAAAGGCTTCGGCGCCTTCGGTCTTTTTTCGTCGGCGGGCTTCATCACATTGACCACGCCCGGCTCGTGTGCGCTTTTCTCGTTGCGCGTTTCCGCGATCCGGTTGTTGCTCGACATCACGTTCAATTGCGGGGCCGTCAGGACCCTTTCGATTTTCGCCCCGCATGCTGCGCAGTCGGCCGGGACGAACCGGTTGCTGATCGAACGGAATTGGCGGAACGGCCCGCAGGTATCGCAGTGGTAGTCGTAAAGCGGCATCGTGTTCTCCTTCGCTCCAATGATGGATATCTGGTCGATCACGCGGCGCGCGCGAGGTCGCCCTTGCCGACTTGTTTCGACGGACCCTTGGAATTCGGACGGATGTCGAAATCGAATATCGCGGTCGGGATGTAGAGCGACACGCAGGCATTCGGGATATCGACGACACCGCTGACGCGCCCCTCGACCGGCGCTGTGCTCAGGATCGTGTACGCCTGCTCGCCGGTGAAGCCGAAATTCTTGAGGTAATTGATGGCGTGGATGCACGCACGGCGGTAGGCGAGCGTGGTGTCGTTGTAGCGCTGCGTGCCGTCGTCCTCCACCGATATGCCTTCGAATACGAGGAACTCGCCGTAGCGCGGATCCACCGGGCTGGTCTCGAACATCGCCTGCGTGATGTTGTACTTGCTGCAACCGCCCTTGATGAGGTCGACGCCGAGGTGGATCCAGCCCGCCATCTCGATGGCGCCGCAGAACGTGATTTCCCCGTCGCCCTGCGAAAAATGGAAATCGCCGGTGACCAGTCCGCCGCCTTTGACGTACACGGGCAGGTATACGCGGCTGCCGCGCGAGAGGTTCTTGATGTCGCAATTGCCGCCGTGCTCGCGCGGCGGAATGGTGCGCGCGCCTTCCATGGCTGCCTTCTTCAGGGCGTCGCCTTTCAGGCCTCCCAGAATAACGCCGGTCGGATCGGGCGGCAGCGCGAGCGGAGGTACACGGTTTGGATCGGTCGCGATGAGCTTTCTTTCGCGGTCGTTCCATTTCTTCAGCAGCTCGGCCGAGGGCACGCAGCCGAGGATGCCCGGATGCGTGATGCCGGCAAAGCGCACGTTGGGCACATGGCGCGACGTCGCGTAGATGCCCTTGAAGTCCCATACCGCCTTGCGCGGTTCCGGGAACAGGTCGGTCAGGAAGCTGGCGCCGTTGTCGGTCGGGAAAATGCCGGTGTAACCCCAGCGTTGTTTGTCGAACGGGCCGATGTCGAGGATGTCCACCACTAGCAAGTCGCCGGGCTCGGCACCGTCGATGCCCACCGCGCCGGACAGGTGATGGCATGGCAGCAGATTGCAGTCGCGCACGTCGTTGGCGCTGTCGTTGTTGCCGATCTGCGCGCCGTCCCAGGAGAACGTCTCCACGATGAAGTCGTCGCCTGGATTGACGTGGGCGAACTGGGGCGTGTCGGGATGCCAGCGGTTGACGATGACGGGATCGGGCTGGTTCTGCGGTGACTTCGACAAATCGACGCTGATGACGGTTTCGGGCATGGCGGACTCCTGTGAAAAAGTGGTTGGTGCGATACGCGCGACGGTGTGACTCCCTGGAAACGAAACAAAAAAGCCCACGACAGTTCGAAAACTGTGGTGGGCTCCCTCGCCGTGTTTCCCGAAGGCGGCTTTGCCGGCAGGAAACTTGAGCTGCTGTGACGCCGATCACTCGACGCATGGCGAAGATAGCACTCCGCGAGAAAAAATCAAAGCGGGACGTCGTCGGCCGTCCATTGGCGTCGGGCAGATGAATCGCCATTCCCGCAACGCATGGCTAACGTGCAAAAAGATCGTTTGAATCAGTCGCGCCGCTCGTCTTTAATGCGCTGATCGAATTCGAGGGAGATCCCGCGTCATGGCTTCCATGCACCAGCGTCGTGCAATGCTCCTGCTGATCGTCCTGAGCGGCCTCATCATTTCCATCTGCATGGGCCTGCGCCAGAGCCTGGGCCTGTTCATGCGCCCGATGACGACGGAGCTCGGCATCTCGGCGGCCACGTTCGGCTTTTCCATCGCGCTGCAGAACATCGTCTGGGGCCTGTCGCAACCCTTCGTGGGCGCGCTCGCCGACCGCCACGGCGCGCGTCCGATCCTGATCGGCACTGCATTAACCTATGCGGCTGGCCTGCTGCTCATGGTGTATTCGAACGCGCTGCCCGGCGGGCTGGCTATTGCGGGGTTTATGATGGGTGTGGGCACCGCGGGGACGGGCTTCGGCGTGCTCATCGGCACGGTATCGCGCGCGACGCCGCCGGAGAAGCGCAGCCAGACCGTCGGCCTGGTTTCCGCCGCCGGCTCGCTCGGCACCATGGTGCTCGCACCGCTCGGGCAAGGGATGATCGGCGGATTCGGATGGAAGTCTGGCCTGTTCACATTCGCGGCGATCGCTGCCTCGATGGCCTTGTTCTCGCTGATGGTCCGCGAGCAGCCGCTCGCAGGCGGCGACGTCACAGGGCGCAAGCAGAACCTCGGCGAGGCGGTACGCGAAGCACTGACGCACTGCGGTTACCTGTTCATGACCCTGGCGTTCTTCGCCTGCGGATTCCAGCTCGTGTTCATCGCCACCTACCTGCCATCCTACTTGCAGCTCTGCGGGGTGGCTCCGGGAGTGGGTGCGAGCGCGCTCGCGCTGATCGGCCTGTTCAACACGATCGGGACCTACGTCTTCGGCTTGCTCGGCGCGCGCCATAGCCAGAAGCGCCTGCTGGCGATGATCTACCTGCTGCGCACGCTGTTCATCGGCGCGTTCCTGCTGATGCCGGTGACGGCCACCACGACGCTGGTGTTCGCCTCGGCGATGGGCTTTCTCTGGCTAGGCGTCGCGCCGCTGGTCACCGGGATCGTCGGCCGCGTATTCGGCCTGACGCATTTCAATACATTGTTCGGGATCGTGTTCCTGAGCCACCAGGTCGGCTCGTTCTTCGGCGCGCTGATGGGTGGCGTGATTTTCGATCTCACGGGCAACTACAACTTCGGCTGGGGCGCGTTGATCGTGATCGGCGTCGCGGCGTTTGCGTTGCAGTGGTCGATGGACGAAAGTCCGCCGCGGCAACGCACACCGGAGCCGGCGCCGGCGCCGGCTTAGGCAAGATCGTCGACGCGGGCATTTACCGGCTAGTTACGAAATCCCCTCCACGCCGCACGCCCGATGACAATGAATAGCACGAGCCCCATCAATTGCGTGATCGCGAATGCGGGATCCTTCGGCGTCGGGCCAAGCTGGTTGAGCGCCGGTACGCGCAGGAACAGCTGGGCCAGCAGCACGAAGACGTTCAGCCACAACGCCGTCACCGCCGTGATCACGTAGACCTTGCGCCAGCCGCCGCCCAGCCCCTTCAGGTAGAGGGCCATGAAGCACGGCACCAGCACGATCAGCGACACGATCCCCGTCATGTGCGAAGGCAGCAGCCCGGTGAATGGAAAGCCGAAGCCGGTGATGCTGGTCAGCAACGTCGTTGCCAGGAAAACGTGCGTCCATCGATCCAGGCGCACGCCTGACATCAATCCTCCCACGACGACCAGGCCGGCGACGATGCCGACCAGGCTCAGCACGACATGAAACAAAGTGTAAGTCTGCAGATCGAACATCACGGTCCCCCTCCGTATATGTAAATGTCCTGTGCGAACGTTATCACCCTTGCGGTCCGGGCGCCTCGGGGCGCCGCTAACTCGAAAATCTTTTCGCCGAGCGCTCGCGCGCCTTCGCGATCATGTCCTCGCGGTTGCGCGGCGGCGCGTGCGTTTCGAGGGAACCGAGCAGCTTCCTCGATGCGGCCGCGATCTCCTCGACAGCCGCAGCGAACGCGGCTTCGTTCGCGCGTGACGGCCGCGTAAATCCACTGACCTTGCGCACGAACTGCAGCGCCGCGGCACGGATCTCGTCGTCCGTTACCGGCGGCTCAAAGTTGAACAGGATCTTGATGTTCCTGCACATGATGTCTCCTGGTCGCGCCGCGGCTGCAACGGCAAATTCCTACAAGTGTTTGATATGTCGTGCCAAATCTCGCAGCAGCGCAGGAAAGGCTAACAGCCAGCACCCATCCCGGTCGAGTCACGAGGAGGGGCATCGGAGGCCAATCCCCGGGCGCGATAACCTCACCCATGCGGCATAAACTACCTTGCGGATAGGCACTTGGCATACGTACGTAAGCTGACAGTAAGGAATCGAGATCATGATTCTGTGGGGCTGCCATTTCGGCGGCAAGGGCCGAAGTCCAGCCCAGACCTGCGGCGCACCGGTTCGCCAGGGAACCGCACATGAATTTGCGCTTCACGCGACACGTTTCCTGCCGCCGGTCGATCGAACGCCGGTGCCATGTCGACCGACTAAAAGAAAAAATCGATGTAAAAAGATTGACGTAAGGTCAATCGGTCATGATGGCTGCAACTTCGTGAGCTGGCTGGACCCGCACTCCCTCCGGGTTACTCCAGTTCACCAAAATCGCATCTCGATGGAGATGCATGCGGGAAAAGCAACTGCCGACGAGTTGTCGATGATGGGTACTTACCGACTGATTCTTGCCCTGCTGGTTTTCCTTTCCCATTTCGGCGTCTATTTTTTCAGCCGCAACGAGGGCGTATTCGCCGTCATCTCGTTTTTCCTGCTGAGCGGCTTCGTCATGACGGCGCAGATCGAGAAGCACTATTCCGGATGGCGGGGAATTCGGTACTTCTATCTCGATCGCCTGATGCGGCTGTATCCGCAATTCCTGTTCTACCTCGTTTTGAGCCTCATCGTCGTGCTGCTGATCCATCCCGCCAATCACTGGGTCGGCGGCGTGACGTTCGAGAAGTTCGTCCTGAACATGCTGGTGTTCCCGCTGAACATCAACTGGATGGTCGGCCTGTCGGACAGCGTGCTCATGCCACAAACATGGTCGCTGGCGCTGGAAATGTGCTTCTACGTCCTGATCCCGATCATCTTGGCGGGCAAATTTCGGGCGACGGCGCTGTTCCTGTCGCTCGGCATTTTCGCGCTCGCCGTCTTCCACATCCTCGATCCGGTGATCTTCGGCTATCGCCTGATCCCGGGCACGCTGTTCTTCTTCCTTTGCGGCAGCCTGCTCGATTCGAAGGAAGCGATCAGCGAACGCCAACTGAAGGCCGTCTGGCTGCTGCTTGCCGTGTTGTTCTTCCTGCATTCGCTCTCGGCGTCATCGCAGGAGCCCTACATTCCGGAAGTGCTCTGCGGCTTCCTCATCGGCCTGCCGATCGTCACGGTGCTGCGTAACGTGAAGAGCGGCGCGTTCGATACGATGTGCGGCAATCTGAGCTACGGCGTATTCCTGAACCACTTCCTGTTCATCTGGCTCTTCCTCTATTTCGACATCGACCTGGTGGACAAGCTCAACTTCCTGCTGCTCGTGGGGTCGTGCCTGCTGTCTTCCTGGATTTCCTTCGAATACGTCGAGAAGCCCGTGATTGCCCTGCGCAAGCGGATTCGCGCGCGCATGGCGAACAGGATCGCGGATCCGGTGCTCGATCCCGGCCACCACAAGGTCGTCGGTTAAGCTGCACTTCCTCGCTAGCGCCCCGCCGCCACGAGATCGCGGGCATGCTTCGCCGCGGTTTCGAAGTGCGAGTTCATCGCAGAAATGCCTTGCAGCGTCAGGGTCTTCATGTACTTGATGCCGAGCGCGCTGTTGGCGAACTTCACCGCCTCCGGATATTTTGACAAGTCGGCCGGACCTTCCAGCGGCGCGCCGTTGGAAACCCGCTGCATCTCCTCGCGCTCCTTGGGCGTGGGGCAATTGCAGGTGCCGCGCATCGGTCCCGCGGCCTTGTGCAAGTCATCCATCTCGCGCTTCGACGCCGCCGCCAGCTGGTAGTCGATCTTGTTGGTGAAGGTATAGATATTCGCCAGCACTTCGCTTACCGCCAGCTCGACGGTGCGGCGCTGCAGTTTCCCGCCCGGGGTTTCGAAGTGGGTGGCGATGGTATCGGCTTCCTCGGCGGAAAACGATTCGGCGATGACCTTTGCGAGCGTTTCGCGGAACCACGCGGGATCGCGCACCTCGGCGTCGATCAATCGCTCGACTTCGGCATCCAGTTCCGGTGGCAGCGCCTTGCCGCCATTCGCGCGAACGGCCTCCTGCTTCACGTACAGCGCGCCGGTTGCCAGGAACATCGCCGGATCGTGCGATTGCGCGACTCGCTGGACCGCCTCTTCGTTGGCGTTTTGCGCCAGGGCGGCACCGCTGGCAAGGAGAAAAGAGAGAATCAGAAAGCGGGTCAGGGTTCTTGGCATGATTGGATTCGCGATATTCGTGAAGGTATCTTGCTGCGTACCATTATTGTCAGCGTTTTTGGGCCAGAAAGCTTCTGGCTTCCAGCACGGCCGGCTTGCGCTCGCCGTCGCCCGCCACCGCAAGAAGTTCCTGGTAAAAGGCACGCGCGGCTTCGTCGTTGCGAACCGTGCGTGCCGCGCGGGCCGCGCCAAGCAGGCTGTTGAACCGGCGAGGGTAGTGTTCGAGCGCGCGCTGGTAGGCGACGAGCGCGGCGGGCGCCTGCTCCTGCTCCATGAGCATGTCCCCCAGCTGTTCGTCGGCCGGCAAGGTCGGGCCGGGCGTCACGGCATGCTTGGGCGTGGAAGCCTCGAGTTCGGACGCCTCGATCATCAACCCGATGCTGGATTCGTATTTCCCTTCCATGTGCGCGCGCCAGGCTGCCAGCTCGAGGCCGAGCATGCGAATGTTGCGCGCGAACAAGTCCTCGCCCGCCTTGGCCATTGCATCCTCGAGGCGCTGGAGTGCCGCGCGCTGCGCCCGCGCTTCATCGAGGTCGCCGAGGTGAGCCGCGCCCAGTCCGCGCGCGAAGCGGGAGATCGCTTCGGGCCAGGCAAAGCGATCCCAATCGACGGAAGCGGGTTCGCGCGGCACGATCGCCGCCGCCGCGACCCAGTCGCGTTGCTCCAGCGCATATCGCGCCTGCGTCGATGCCTGGTGGAAGGCCGTCTTGAAAGTGGGCTCGAGATTCGCCGTTTCACGCAAACGCTGCACTTGCGCCGCGGCAGCGGTATCCCGGCCCTTCTGGAGATCGGCGTAGACCAGGTATTCGATTGCATGCGGAAACTCGTCCCAGACGTATTGGCCGCGATCGCCCGCGGGAAATTCCAGCGCCGCATCCGCGGCAAGCAGGTTCCCGCGAATCACCCCGTCCCAGTCACCGAGGCGCGTGTAAATGTGGGTGGGCATGTGCAGCGCGTGCGGATTGCGCGGTGCGACCGATTCGTACTTGCGCGTGATCTCCAGCGATTCGCGTTCCCGCCCGGGCACATCGTTCGCGTGGACGAGGTAATGCATGGCGCCGGGATGATCGGGATTGTGGCGATAGACGCGCATCAGCATGGCGGCGGATTCATCGGAATAGCGGCGCGCAGTCGCATCCGCAGGCGCAACTGCAAGATGCGCAAGCGCGTAGAACGCCAGGGCCTCGTCGTCATCCGGGTAGGCGTCGGCAGCTTGTTTCTGGGCCTGCTCCCAGCGACGAATTCGTAGCCAATAGTCGTTCGACGCCGGCTCCTGGAAAAATGCGGCAGCCGCGGCGATGAACAGGCGTTCCCGCTCTGTCGGTGGCTTCAGCGCGATGGCCTTCTGCACCTCATCCCATCCTCGCGCGCGCGTATCCAGGTCGGGGCGCGTCGGCCACAATGGCTGGAACAGCGTCATGGCGATGCCCCAGTGCGCCATCGCGCAACCCGGATCGGCGGCCGCGATTTTCGCGAACGCTTCGCGCGCCTGCGGATACGTCATGTGATGCAGCAAGGCCACCGCGCGATCGAAGTCTACTTGCACCGTGCTTGCGCAACTCGCGGGGAAATCCACCTTGCCCAGAGCATGCGCGGCATGCTCGTCGGCCCACGCGGCCGCGGAAAATATCGCGACCACGAAGACGAAAGCGGCGACGTGCAGGTTCCGATTCACAGGCCTTCCTCGCATCGAGCGGCGCCGGATAATTTCGAGCATGGCATATTGCGTTCCTCGCGCGACCGGATCACCGGTCAATAACCCCTTCGACAACATGAAAATACTATTCGTTTTTGCCCACCCGGAGCCGAAATCCTTCAACGGCGCGCTGCTGCAGACGGCGATGGATCATCTGAATGCACGCGGTCATCAGGTCCGGGTCTCGGACCTCTACGCCCAACGATTCGATCCCTCGGCCGGGCCCGCCGATTACACGGAAAGGGCAAATCCCGACGTCTACGAGTATCGCGCAGAGATGAAGCACGCCCTGGCCGGTTCTGGTTACGTGCCTCAAATCGAAGAAGAGCAGGAAAAATTGCGCTGGTGCGAGGTGCTCATACTGCAATTCCCGATGTGGTGGTTTGGCCCCCCGGCGATCCTGAAGGGCTGGATCGACCGCGTGATGACCTACGGCTTCGCCTACACGCCCACGCAAAGATTCGAGGACGGCCTGTTGAAGGGACGGCGGGCACTGGTATCCGTCACGACCGGCGCAAGGGAAAGCGTATTCGCGCCCGACGGCATGGACGGCGACATCCACCGCATCCTGTGGCCGCTCCAGAACGGGGTACTACGCTACGTCGGCTTCGACGTGCTGCCGCCGTTCATCGCGCACGGCATCGGGCTGATCGACGAGCCGGCACGAGTGGCTATGCTGGACGCTTTGCGGAATCGGCTGGACTCCTTGCTGGCGGACGCGCCGCTCTTTTTCCACCCGCTCGCGGACTATGGGCCGGATCGCCGCTTGAAGCCGGGCGTCACTGCGCGTACGTCGTTCCAGTGGAATCCCGGGGACGATTGGCGGCCCGGACTGGAATAGCGGTGGCTTTCCGCTTCACATCGGCACCAGCCCGCCGTCGATGTTGAACGACTGCCCGGTGATGTAGTCGGCTTCCTTGCTGGCGAGGAAAACCGCCATGCCGGTCAGGTCGTCGGGTTTCTCGGGACGGCCCATAGGAATCGCGCGCGTGCGTTCCTTCCAGACCGCGCCGGGCGGCTTGCCTTCGATCTTCGTCCACTCGTCGTCGATCAGCTTCCACATGTCCGTATCCACCGGACCAGGGCAGATCGCGTTGACGGCCACGCGCGGCGCGAACTCCAGCGCCGCGGTCTGCGTGATATTGATCACGGTGGCCTTGCTCGCCGCATAGGCTGCCAGCATCGGCCGGCCGCCACGCCCGGCGATGGATGCCAGGTTCAGGATCTTGCCGTTGGGCCGGCCCTCGGCGAGCGGCGATTGCTTCAGCATCTGCCGTGCACCCGCTTGCAACGCAAAGAACAGTCCGCGCACGTTGACTGACTGGATGAAATCCCAATCTTCCGGTGTCGTATTCAGGAAAGATTTCACGCGGATGACGCCGGCGTTGTTGACCATGTGGTCCAGCCGGCCGAATCGCTTCGCCACGCGCTCGACCATCGCCGCCGTTTGCGCGGGCTCGCGCACGTCGACGACGAAAGCTTCCGCCTGCACGCCGAGCGCCCGGACCTGTTCCGCCACCCCATTGATGCCGGCTTCGCTCAGGTCCGTCACGGCCACGTGTGCACCCTCGCGCGCATACGCGAGTGCCATCGCCGCGCCGATGCCGCGACCGGCACCGGTCACAAGCGCGGTTTGACCTTCCAATCTCCTCATTGTTTTCAACGCTCCCTTTGCCAGTAGGTCATGACTACGAGCACTGCTTCTTGTATTCCTCCACCTGCTGCTTGACTTCGTCGCTCTCGATCGGCCCATCCAGTGATTCGCACGTCGCCTGCAGGTTGCGGCAGTAATTCAATTCCCGCATCGGATTGGTGGGGCCGAGGTCGACGCAGGCCTGGTATTCGGCCTCGCAGCCGTTGGCCTCGTTGATATCCACTTTCAGTTTCGACTCCCATTCGGAGCACACCGGCGTTTGCGCATGCGCGAGCGAACCGATCAGCGACAAGAGCGCAACAAGAAGGCGGGTTTTCATGATGGCTGGCATTCCCTGAAGCGTTATCGGGGACCGGGTTTCGCCAGCTTAATTCAAACCATAGCCGTAGTGTCGATGCGCTGCAGCGAGGCTACGGCGCCAGCGCAAGCAGGTAGAACTTCGTATCGACCTTCATGACCGGGAAAGCCGGGGGCAGCACTTCTTTCGCGATTTCCACGAATCCGTGCTTTTCGTAGAAGCGATGCGCGGCCTGGAAGGCGGGCGTCGTGCCGAGGTAGATTTGCGCGATGCCTCGATCGCGCGACCACTGCATCAGCGTATCCAGCAATTGACGCGCGACGTTGCGGGCCGAACCGCGAAACGGCTTCGCCACGAACATCTTGCGCAACGCGGCCTGCCTGTTGCCGATGTCCAGAAGCGCGATCGTGCCGATGACCGCATCGTCCTCGACTGCAACCCAGAAGTTGCCTGCACCGCGCTGGTAGAAACCGGGGATGTCCTTCAGATCCGGCTGGTCGTCGATGGATATCCGGATGCCGAATTCCTCGCGCTGGATGGGAAGGATGGTGTCGACGACGCCCTGCGCGTAGGCCGGATTGAAGACTTCGATTTGCATGCCGCTCCGCGAACGCGTTCTGGCAACGCTATTCCGGCCGCTCCATCTTGCAGGTGGTCGGCACGGCAGTGTCATTTCCTTCCATGCGGGTATCGGTCTGCCAGCCGTATCCGATGCCTTCCACGTCGTGTGCCGGCGGCGTCACCTTCCTGTACGTGGCCACGTAAAGAGGCTGCACGAGTTGATGGTCCTCCGCTCGCATCCACAGCTCGCCCGTATCGCCTTGCATGCGCAGGCCTTCGAGCGCCTTCGCGATCTTGAGCGAATCCGCAGACTGCGCCTGGTTGATCGCCTTCACCAGCATGTCCACCTCGACCTTCGCCGTGTAGTACCAGTAATCCTCGTTGAAGCGCTTCTTGTAGCGGGCGGCGGTCTCTTCCAGCTTGTTGGGCGAAACATTCGAGTGCCAGGCCAGGACCTGGTTGATGCGGTCGGCCCCCGCCCCGCCGATGGCAGCGGCAACGCCGATGGTATGGGCGTTGAGCGTGTAGTAATTGATGTCGAGGCCCGCGTCCTTGCCCGCCTTCACCAGCAGGTAAATGTCCGGCCCGCCATTTCCCGTGACC
The DNA here is from genome assembly GCA_035548375.1 of Burkholderiales bacterium. Classification (GTDB taxonomy): domain Bacteria; phylum Pseudomonadota; class Gammaproteobacteria; order Burkholderiales; family JACQAP01; genus JACQAP01. The sequence goes on along the minus strand of DASZTG010000021.1, from coordinate 141,514 downwards.
AGTGAATCCGCGCCGGACGCCTTGACCTTCGCGACATAGGGCGAGAAATCCTTCACCTTGAGCAGAGGATGCAGGTCATCGCCGACGATCTTGACGTCCGGGCGACGCTGCGCCAGTTGCTCCTTCGCCCCGCGGCTGATGGCCTGGCCGTAGGCGAAGTCCTCGTTCAGCAAGTACACCTCGTGGATTTTCCGCTGGTGTGCCATGTAAGCCGTCAAGGCATTCAGCTTCATGTCGGTATTCGGCTCGAAGCGGAAATGCCAGAAGTTGCACTTCTCGTTGGTGAGCGCCGGGTCCATCGCGCCGAAATTCAGGAACAGCACCGACTCCGACGGATTGCGGGCGTTGTGCTTGGCGATCGATTCGATCAGCGCGTGCGCGATGTTGGAGCCGGAAGCCAGCGTGACGATGCGCACCTTCTCATCGATCGCATGCTTCAGCAGCAGCACGCCCTCCTGCGGGCTGAGCTTGTCGTCCATGCGCATGAGCTCGAGCTTCGTCCCGCCCAATACGCCGCCGTGCTCGTTCACCTCGTCCACCGCGGCCTGCATGTGCCGGCTGATGCTTTCGCCGACGAGACCGAAGGGGCCGCTCAGCGGTTCCAGAAGAGCGATCTTGATGGGCTCTTGTGCAGCACAGAGGGATGCGCATGTACAGGCGGCCACGACGAGCAGGGCTCGCAGCGTTTTAGTTATTCTCATGAGCGGAATCGGTCTGACTTATAAAAGCGATAACGCTAGCTTAGGGTGAATAACTTTGAGACAGGAAGCAGGCAGTTTGGATTCCAGGAATACGGCCCGCAATTGATCTTCACTTGTTAAGCACCACAAGGTGGACTGTCCCCTGCCCTAATTATTATTTGAGAAGATGCGGTGAAATCTCGATGAAGCCGCTGTAATTGTATAGGTACGAGCGCCAAGTTGGACTGCCTGCGGGATTATCGCCGAATACGACGAGAATTCTCTGTGAGCTCACGGCAAGCGCAGCTGTTCCACTGTTTTCAATCATTTTGCCGTAGCGCGCCAAAAGATCCTCCAGATCCTCCCCGGCGCGCGCATATGTAATGAGCACCTTCAAGGGCGAATTGAATAGGAGGAGTTTGCTCATTTCTTCGCAAGACTGCTTGGAATTGTTTTCGTGCTCGATGATTACTGAGAATGCTTTCGGATACCCGGACTCAGATCCAAAATGCTCTGTGTCGTACTCTGATAAATAGATACAGTCCAGTGAATAGTATTCGGAGGGATGAGGTATAAGCCCAAGGCGTCTACCGACTTCGGGCAGGACCACAGTTTTCATAAGCGTTGTAAAGGGTGTGAGCGCGCCGTTCCAATGAGTGGATACGATCGCTTGCCTCTCCTGGAGCACGGCTCGAAGAATGGAATCAAAGTGATGCGGATCGATCGCGTTCATAACAACAAAGCCTACATAGACGTCGAAATTAAGGTATCACCAGCCGCTAACCTGACAAATGACTGCCCTCTATTCACAATGCTGCGCTCCTACGGCCATTTAACGGCCGTATTACCCACTGCCAAATTTACAGTACCCATATAGCATAAGCCCGTTCTTCTTTTGTCACCACTCGTGGCTGTAATTCAACTCGTCGCCAATCTCTGTACCATTCCTAATGATTTTGCTTTGCGTCCTTTGCGTCCTCTGCGCCTCTGCGTTGGGTGGTGTCCTTAGGTCGTAGGTCTTATCCCGGGAGTGAGAACAAAAATATGGACTTAACGAAGCGTCTCGAAAAATGCTACGCCGCAGCAGTCCACGACGTGCTGCGCGGCATGGGTCACGGCAAGTGCGTGCTGCCACCCGCCATCAAGCCACTGGATCCGACCAGGAAACTGGCCGGCGAGGTGTACACCGTCAGCGGTCGCATCGACCAGACGCGCGACGCGCACGACACCCTGGTGCAGTGGACGGGGCTGTTGTCAAAGGCGCCTTCGGGCAAGGTCATGGTCTGCCAGCCGAATACGCATATGGTCGCGCTGATGGGCGAGCTTTCCGCCGAGACGCTGCACCACAAGGGCGTGCTCGGTTACGTGGTCGACGGCGGTTGCCGCGACACGGACTTCATCCTCAAGCTGGGCTTCCCGGTGTTCTGCAGCTTCAACACGCCGGCCGACATCGTCGGCCGCTGGGTGCCGGACCACTTCGGCGAGCCGGTGACGATCGGCGAGGTTAAAATCAGCACCGGCGACTGGCTGCTGGCCGACCGTGACGGTGTCGTCATCATTCCCGGCAAGATCGCGGAGCAAGTGGTGAGCAAGACCGAGGAGGTGCTGCAAACCGAGAGCAAGGTGCGCCGAGCCATCCTCGAGGGCATGGACCCGCAGGAGGCCTATCTCAAGTTCGGGAAATTCTGATGAACAACATCGACTTCAAGGGCCGCGTGGCCATCGTCACCGGCGCGGCACGCGGACTGGGCCTCGCGATCACCGAGAAATTCCTCGAAGGCGGCGCCGCCGTCTCGATGTGGGACATGGATCGCGGCGCGCTGGAAGACGCCGCCATGAAGCTGCGCGGCAAGGGGAAGGTCAACACCGCCGTCGTCGACGTGACCAACGAAACCCAGGTGAATTCCGCGGCCACTGCGGCGCAGAAGAACCTCGGGCGCATCGACATCCTCGTCAACAACGCCGGCATCTCGGGCAACGTGCGCCGTAGCTGGGAATACCCGCTCGACGAGTGGCGCAAGGTCATGGCGATCAACGTCGACGGCGTCTACCTGTGCAGTCGCGCGGTGATCCCAGTCATGATCGCGCAGAAGTACGGCCGCATCATCAACCTTGCCTCCATTGCCGGCAAGAACGGCAGCCCCTACTTCGCGCCCTACTCCACGTCGAAAGCTGCGGTGATCGGCCTGACGAAATCCATGGGCAAGGACCTCGCCAAGGACGGCGTGATCGTGAATTGCATCGCACCGACCGCCGTGGGCACGGACATGGTCAAGGCCTTCCCGCAAAAGCTGGTCGATTCGATGATCGAGCAGACGCCGATGGGTCGCATGGCGAATCCGGGCGAGCTCGCTGCGATGGTCGCGTGGATGGCTTCCGAGGAATGTTCCTTCACCACCGGCGGCGTGTTCGACATTTCGGGGGGAAGGGCGACGTACTGAGCCGACACCGTCTCCACAAGACGCGTCCAATCGTCTCGACCGATTGAAATTCAGGCGGCAAGCGGCCATTTGCAAGTTCAGGGATGACTTCAGGTTCACCGGCAGCCGCGTCCAAATAGCATTCGGCTGCGTATATGGAGCAGCGGAAGGCGCTGAAGCCGATACCGCGGCAACGAGGAGACGAATTCCATGAAGCGACGATTGTTATTGGCCGCCGGCATCGGCGGCGCCACCATGCTGGCCCTGAGGCAACTGGGAGTGGCTCCGCTCGCGATGGCCGCGGATGCCAGGCCGGCGGAGAAATTCGAAGTCACGCACACCGAAGCCGAGTGGCGCAAGCTGCTCACGCCCAGCCAGTACACGGTGCTGCGCGAGGAAGGCACCGAGCGCCCGTTCACGAGCCCGCTGAACAACGAGCATCGCGCCGGCACGTTCGCCTGCGCCGGCTGCAAGCTGCCGCTCTATTCTTCCAAGACCAAGTTCGACAGTGGCACGGGCTGGCCAAGCTTCTGGGCGCCGCTCGACAAGGCCATCGGCACGACCGACGACCGCTCCTACGGCATGACGCGCACGGCAGTGCATTGCCGCCGCTGCGGCGGGCACCTGGGCCATGTCTTCAACGACGGCCCGCCGCCGACCGGCCTGCGCTATTGCATGAACGGCGTCGCGATGACGTTCACGCCCGCCTGACCGGCGCGGCGCGCCATCCATGATCCTGTTCATCCTCTCCTACGTGGGCGGGGTGCTGACCATCCTCAGCCCCTGCATCCTGCCGGTGCTGCCGTTCGTGTTCGCGCGCGCCGAGCAACCGTTCGTGAAAAGCGGGCTGCCGTTGCTGCTGGGCATGGCGGCGACGTTCGCCGGCGTGGCCACGCTCGCCGCCGTCGGCGGCGGCTGGGCGGTGCAGGCAAATGAGTACGGGCGTTGGGTCGCGCTGGTGGTGCTGGCTTTGCTCGGCCTGACCTTGCTGCTGCCCTCGCTTGCGGATCGCTTGACGCGCCCGCTGGTGGCGCTCGGCTCTCGACTGTCAGAGCGCAGCGGCAGCGCGCGCAATACGGTCGTGGCTTCCTTCGTGCTGGGCATCGCCACGGGGTTGCTGTGGGCGCCCTGCGCCGGCCCGGTGCTTGGATTGATCCTGACCGGTGCCGCATTGAATGGCGCAAACGCGCAAACTTCCCTGCTGCTGTTTGCCTATGCCGCCGGCGCCGCCACATCGCTTGCCGTCGCGCTGCTGATCGGCGGCCGCGTGTTCCAGGCCATGAAGCGTTCGCTGCATGCGGGTGAATGGATCCGGCGCGCACTCGGTGCGGCGGTGCTCGTCGGCGTGGTCGCGATCGCGCTCGGCCTCGACACCGGCTTTCTCACGCAGATCTCGGCGGCGAAGACCGCGGCTTTCGAACAGAACCTGCTCGACAAGTTCGGCATGCAGGCCGGCGATACGAAATCCGCCAACGGCGAGCCGGTCGCCATGAGCGGCGGTCCGGCCATGATGTCCGGCAAGCCAGCCATGACTGATCGACCCGCAATGTCCGACAACCCGGCGATGATGATGTCGGACAAGCCGGCCATGGCGGGCGGGCCTGCGATGATGTCCGGCGGGCCGGCGATGATGGCGGACAAGGGCGCGTCTTCGGGCAACGCGTTGCCGGTGGAAGGCGACATGCCTTCGCTGGCCGGCGCGGTCGAATGGCTGAACTCCGCACCGCTGACGAGCGAAGCCCTGCGCGGCAAGGTCGTGCTGATCGATTTCTGGACGTATTCCTGCATCAACTGCCTGCGCACGATTCCCTATGTGCGGGCGTGGGCGGAAAAATACAAAGACCAGGGGCTCGTCGTCATCGGCGTGCACACGCCGGAATTCGCTTTCGAGAAGAAGGCCGACAACGTGCGCAAGGCCACCGGCGACCTCAAGATCGGCTACCCGGTCGCGATCGACAGCGACTACGCGATCTGGCGCGCCTTCCGGAACCATTATTGGCCCGCGCATTATTTCATCGACGCGAAGGGCAAGGTGCGCTACCACCATTTCGGAGAAGGCGAGTACGAGCAATCCGAGCACGTCATCCAGCAATTGCTGGCGGAGGCCGGGCATGACGTGAAGCGCGATGTCGTCGACGTCGCGGCGGCAGGCGCCCAGGCCGCGCCCGACCTGGCGAACGTGCGCTCGCCGGAAACCTACGTCGGCTACGAGCGCGCGGACAATTTCATCTCGCCGACCGGCATGAAGCGCGATGCGAGCCACGCCTACGAGGTACCGGCCAGGCTCAAGCTCAACGAATGGGCACTCGGCGGCAACTGGAAGGTCGAAGGCGAGAAGGCAGTATCCACGGCCGCGGCGGGACGCATTGCATTCCGCTTCCAGGCGCGCGACCTCCACCTCGTGCTCGGCCCGGGCGAGAACGGCAAGCCGGTCAGGTTTCGCGTCAAGGTCGACGGCCAGGCGCCGGGCGACGATCACGGAATGGATATCGACGCAAAGGGCGAAGGCAAGGTGGACAGCCAGCGGCTTTACCAGCTTGTGCGCCAGCGCGGCCCGGTGCGGGAGCGGCTGTTCGAGATCGAATTCCTCGAAGCCGGTGCGCAGGCTTTCGCCTTTACGTTCGGCTGACGCGGGCTTGCGCGAAGCGGCGCTAGAATGGGGCCGGACGCATTGAAAAACGGCCGGGCGGAAACCATCTTCCGCCCGTCAGAACAACGGGACGGATGAACTCCATGCAAACCTTGCAGAAAGCCTACGCGGTCACGCACAGCGATGAAGAGTGGCGCCGCTTGTTGACGCCCGAGCAATACCAGGTCATGCGCGAACACGGCACCGAGCGGCCCGGAAGCTGCGCGCTGCTGCGCGAAAAGCGCCCCGGCAAATTCACTTGCGCCGGCTGCGACACCTCGCTGTTCGAGGGCAAGCGCAAGTTCGAGAGCGGCACCGGCTGGCCGAGCTTCGACGATCCGGTCAAGGGCGCGATCGAGACGACGGTGGACCGTTCCTACAACATGGTTCGCACCGAAGTGCATTGCGCGACCTGCGGCAGCCATCTCGGCCACGTGTTCGAGGACGGCCCGCCGCCGACGCACCTGCGCTATTGCATCAACGGCGTGGCGTTGAATTTCGTGCCGGATTGACCGGCAACCCCGTCACGCCCGGGCGGCCGGTGCCGTAGTCGTGGCACAGCAACGCACAAGAGGGCTTCGCAGCCGTCCGCGCCGCGATTTCCTGCGCGCGTCCGGCGCCCTCTCGGGCGGCTTCATACTGGAAATCTCCCTGTCCGGCGCGTCCTTCGCTGCGCCGGCGCGCGGCATTCCCGCCACGATCAATGCGTGGATCAGGATAGGCAGCGACAACAGCATTACCTTCGTTTGCGCGCGCTCCGAATCCGGCCAGGGCGTGTACACCTCCTTGTCCATGCTGATCGCCGAGGAACTCGAGGTCGACGTCAACGCCGTCAAGGTCGAGTTCGCGCCGGTGGCGCCGGTTTACGGCAACGCCCTGCTCGGCGCGCAGATGACCGGCGCCTCCACCTCCGTGCGCGAGGCCTGGGACAAGCTGCGAACGGCGGGTGCCGCCGCCCGCATGATGCTGGTGGCGGCCGCGGCGCAAAGCTGGAATGTCGACGTCGCGCAATGCAGGACGGCCAACGGCAGCGTGTTCGGGCCCGGCAAGAAAAAGGCGACTTACGGGCAGCTCGCCGCAGCCGCAGCGAGGATGCCGGTGCCGGAGAACATCGCGCTCAAGCCGGCCTCCAGCTTCAAGACCATCGGCAACCCGAAGCAGAAGCGCCTGGATACGCCCGCGAAAGTCAAAGGCCAGGCCCAGTTCGGCATCGACGTACAGGTGCCGGGAATGCTGTACGCCGCGGTCGCGATGGCGCCGGCCATCGGCGCCAGGGTGGCGAGCTTCGACGATGCGCGTGCGCGCGCCGTCCCTGGCGTCAAGGCGATCGTGCAATACGGTCGCGGCATCGCCGTGGTGGCCGATTCCTGGTGGCAGGCGAAGGGCGCCTGTGCGCTGCTGAAGGTTCGCTGGGACGAGGGCCCGCTCGCCACCGCCGACCAGAAATCCATCTGGGAGGGCCTGCGTAATGCAATCGAGCAGCCAGGCCGGGTTTTCCGGGAGATCGGCGACGTCGATGCCGCCATGGCGCAGGCGGTGAAGACCGTCGATGCGACCTACCGGCTGCCCTTCCTCGCGCACGCGGGCATGGAGCCTCTGAACGCCGTGGCGGACGTTCGCCGCAACCGCGCGATCATTTATGCGCCCACGCAGTTCCAGCAACTCGTTCCGCATGTCGTCGCCGCGGTCACCGGCCTCAAGCCTTCGCAGGTCGAGTTGCAAACCACGTTCATCGGCGGAGGCTCCGCGCGCCGCATCGAGGTGGATTACATCGTCGATGCCGCGGAAATATCGAAGGCGGTCGGCGCGCCGGTGAAAATGATCTGGAGCCGGGAAGACGACATGACCCACGACGCCTACGTTCCCGCCGGCGTGGTCGGGCTGTCGGCGGGCGTCGACCCGACCGGAAAGGCACTGGCGCTGCGCTTCAATGCGACCAGTCCGCCGATTCCGCGCGAGGTGTACCCCGACATCGCGGGCGACGCGGCCACGAATCACATCGACAACTTCGCCTACGCGATACCGGCGTTGAAAATCGCATTCCAGGCGCACGACACCGGCGTCACGGCTGGCGGCTGGCGCGGCGCATCGCATAACCTGAATGCCGTCGCGCTCGAATGCTTCATCGACGAACTCGCGGCCGCGGCCGAGAAAGACGCGATTTTCTACCGCATCGACATGCTGGAAGCCGGGGGTGAACGCACGCTCTCGTTGCGCATGAAGCATGCGCTCGAAGAAGCGCGCTTGCGCTCGGGCTGGGGCAAGCCGCTCCAGGGCGGCCGCGGCATGGGCGTGGCGATCGCCGCGAGCAGCAACACTGTCGTCGCCGTCGTCGCGCAGGCGATGGTATCGCCCGACTATGCGGTGACCATCGAGAAAGTCACGGCCGTCGTGGACGCCGGCATCCTGGTACACCCGGACCAGGCAATGGCGCAGGTGCAGGGCGCGATCGTCCAGGGGCAATCCGCCTGCATGTGGGGAGAAATCAGCATTCGCAACGGCGCGGTCGAACAGACCAACTTTGATACCTACCGCGTGGCGCGCATGCACCAGGCGCCGAAGCTCATCGACGTGCAATTCATCCGCAGCGACTCCGCGCCCGGCGGCTTGCGGGTGCCCGTCGTCGCGGCGATCCAGCCCGCCATCGGCAACGCGATTTTCGCCGCCTGCGGCAAGCGGTGCCGGACGCTGCCCTACACGCCGGAAAACATCAAGGGCTATATCTAGCGGCGGCCGCACGATTCTCTATTGCAGCGCGCCAGTCGCCGCGAGCGATGCGCGATAAGCAATAAGGAGACCCGTCGCACGTCGCGCTCGCGATTCATCGCCATTTCACGACCGCGAATTTTTTCATCGAAAGATGAATTTGCGCCTTGCGGAACCGTCGGTGAGACGCAATGTCCGAATAGGCAATGCGGGCGGGCCGCCCATTGAGCCTCATTGGCGATCGAACCAGCGTCCCCGTCCGGCACACGAGAAATGGCAGCGTCTGCATGCGCCGGCTGTAGCAATCGGCGCACGCAATTCATCTCCATTTCAGGGAGACGCCACGGAAGGGAAAGGGCTAACATAGCCGTTCCTGCCACGGCTCGAGCAGTTCACAACAGGAGCCCACATGCTGCAGCTGGACGAGAAGGATTCCGGGATTGCATTGCCGCACCCGGAAGCGGTTGTTTACGACCTCAAGCGCGATGCCCTGCGACGCACGCCCGGGCGCCGGACCACGGATGCACTGCGGTTTCGCAACCGCGAGCTGCGCCCGGAGGGCGGCAGCGGCCAGATCGAACTGCTGGCGGGCCTGAGCGCGCCGCAAGCCTGGATTCCGTCCAAGTATTTCTACGACCTGCTCGGTTCCCAGCTCTTCGACGCCATCACGAAGCTGCCGGAATACTATCCGACGCGCACCGAAGCGGCGATTTTCAACATGCACAGCGAAGACATCGCGCGCGTGATCGGCTCGGGACGCACGTTCGTCGACCTCGGCGCCGGCAACTGCGAAAAAGCGGCCCGGCTGTTTGCCAGCCTGAAGCCCGCGGACTACGTGGCCGTGGATATTTCGACCGAATACCTCGAATCCGCGCTCGCGCACCTGCGCCACCGCTTTCCCGAGATTCGCATGTCCGGCATCGGCATGGACATGACCGATGCCTTCGAGCTGCCGGAAAGCGTGCCGTACGACAGGCGCCTGTTTTTCTATCCCGGCTCATCCATCGGCAATTTCACGCCCATGGATGCGGCGGCCTTCCTGGCGGACCTGCACCGGCAGTGCGGTTCGGACGGCGGCCTGCTGATCGGCGTCGACCTCATCAAGGAAAAGGCCATCCTCGATGCCGCCTACGACGATGCGCTGGGGGTCACCGCCGCGTTCAACCTGAATGCGCTGAACAACGTGAACGCCGTGCTCGGATCGAACTTCGACGTGCGCGACTGGCGCCATTGCGGCTTTTTCAACGAAGGCATGTCGCGCGCCGAGATGCACGTGGAAACCCGGCTCGAAGTGGAGGTCCGCTGGCCCGGAGGCTCGCGCCGATTCGAAGCCGGCGAGCGCATCCACACCGAGAACAGCTACAAGTACAACCTCGACGAGTTCGGCTCGCTGCTGCGCCGGACCGGCTTCCGCAACGTCACGGCGTGGACGGACCAGCGCAACTGGTTCGCGCTGTTCTACGCCTGCGCCTGACGGAGAAACGGCGTGAACGATCCCCGCGGACACGGACTCATCGGCTCGTACAAGATCTGCGAGCACATCCGCGACCGCTACGCGAGGATACGCGCGCACAGCGTCAACCTGGCCAGGCCGCTGTCGGAGGAGGACTGTTGCGTGCAGTCCATGCCGGACGCGAGCCCGGTGAAATGGCATCTCGCGCACACCACCTGGTTTTTCGAAACCTTCGTGCTGGAGAAGTACGAGCCCGAATTCCGGCCCTTCCTGCCGGCCTTCCGCATGATCTTCAATTCGTACTACAACGGCGTCGGTGAAAAGCATCCGCGCCCGCAGCGCGGCCTGCTGACGCGACCGGCGTTGCACGAGATCATGCTCTACCGCAAGAAGGTGAACGACCGCATGCAGGGAGTCTTCGAGCGCTTCGGTGACGACGAGGGCTTTTGCGCGCTGGTCGAGCTCGGACTGAACCACGAGCAGCAGCACCAGGAATTGCTGCTGACGGACGTGAAGCACCTGCTGTCGATGAACCCGCTGCGTCCGCCCTACCGTGAGGAAGAAGACGACGAGCCCTGCGCTTTTTCGCCGCTGGAATGGCTGGCCTTCGATGGCGGTGTCGTCGAGATCGGCCATGACGGCAGCGGCTTTAACTTCGACAACGAATCGCCGCGCCATCGCCAGTACGCGAATCCGTATTCGCTGGCCTCGCGACTCACGACCAACGCCGAATTCCTCGACTTCATCGCCGACGGCGGCTATCACGATCCGCGCCTGTGGCTATCCGAGGGCTGGGACTGGATCCGCGCCAACCATCTCGCGCACCCGATCTACTGGGAGCGCGTCGACGATGCCTGGAAGGAATTCACGCTGGGCGGGATGCGCCGCCTCGATCCGGCCGCGCCGGCCGCTCATATCTCCTACTACGAGGCCGATGCGTTCGCGCGCTGGGCGGGTGCCCGCCTGCCGAGCGAGGCGGAATGGGAGCACGCGGCGCGCCTGGCCGACATTTCCGATGACGCCGTGCAGGATGACCGGCTGCATCCGCGCGCCGCATCCGGAGCCGGCCTGCGGCAGATGTTCGGCGAGGCGTGGCAGTGGACGCACAGCAGCTACGCCGCTTACCCCGGATATACTTGGCCCGAAGGCGTCGTCGGCGAATACAACGGCAAGTTCATGGTCAACCAGTACGTGCTGCGCGGCAGTTCCTGTCTGACGCCGGCCGGGCACAGCCGCAAGACCTATCGCAATTTCTTTCCCGCCACGGCGCGCTGGCAGGTGGCCGGCATCCGCCTCGCCCGCGACGCGAACGCGTCGAACCGCTAATCTTCAGGAAAGCTTCAGCAGCACCGCGCCCGCGCAGACCAGCGCCGCCGCCGCATAGCGCGAACCATCGAGCTTCTCCTTGAGATACGCGGCCGCGATGAATGCCGCGAATATCACCGACGTTTCCCGCAGCGCCGCCACCGTCGCGATCGGTGCCTTCGTCATCGCCCATAGCGCGATGCCGTAGGAAGCCCAGGCACAGAAGCCGCCGCCGATGCCGGCGCGCCAGCGCCCGGCCAGTTGACGCAGCTTGTCGCGAAATCGAATGAGCACGAAGATTGCCATGGCGATGCCGTCCAGCGCCATCATCCAGCCCACGTAAGCGAAGGCGTTGCCCGACAACCGCGTGCCGATGCCGTCGATGACCGTGTAGGCACAGATCAGTCCGGCAGTGCCGAACGCCATCAACAGCAGTACGGGATCGAATCGGCCGGATCGCCACTGGCTGGCCGCCAGCAGCGCGATGCCGGCGGCGATCAGGGCGATGCCGGCCCACGTACCGGCCGCGAGCTGCTCGGCTACGAAAATGCCGGCGACCAGTGCGGTGAACAGCGGTGCCGCGCCGCGCATCATCGGATAGACGTAGCTCAGGTCCGCCTTGCGATAAACCGCCGCGAGCAGCCAGAAATAGGCAAGCTGGATGATTGCCGAGGCAACCAGATAGGGCCAGCTCGCCGATGCGGGCAGCGGCAGGAAAACCAGCGTGGCCCCCGCAACGAGCCCTCCGCCGCAAACGATCAGCGCGATGTCCAGGTATTTGTCGCCCCTGCCGGAGCGAAGCAAGGCATTCCAGGACGCATGCAGGAGCGCCCCGAACAGCACGGCCGCCATCACGAAGCTCGACAAGGTCTATGCTCCCACGCCTGACTCTTTCCGTATTCCCGGCGGTATGCGATGGTTTGCTGCGCGGCGCGACCTACTTCCCTCCGAACTTCGCCGGACGCTTGTCCTTGAAGCTGCGCAGGCCTTCCTGGAAATCGTCCGACGCCAGCAACGAGCGCTGCGTTGCGCCGAAACGCGACTGTGCCGCCGATACGCTGTCGCGCAGGGCCAGCCGCGCATTCACGATGGTTGCGCTGACGGCCAGTGGCGCCTGCGCGGCGATCGAGCGGGCGATCTCGATCGCACGCTCCTTCTGCCGGCCGGCTTCCACGATCTCCTGGATGAAGCCCAGGCGCAGCGCAGCTTGCGCGTCGAACTCATCGCCGGTCAGCAGGTAGCGCATGGCGTTGCCCCATCCCGCGCGCTCGACCATGCGCACCGTCGCACCACCAGTGGGCATGAGCCCGCGCTTGACCTCGAGCTGGGAAAAGCGCGTACCGTGGGCCGCAATGACGATGTCCGCCGCGAGCATCATCTCGATGCCGAGCGTGAAGCAGATGCCGTGCACGGCAAACACGACAGGCTTGGTGCGATATGGCGGGCGCGACTCGAAGGGATCGATCTCGTCCGCTTCCACCAGCAGCGTATTGCCGCCGAGATGCGGCGCGACCGTCGGCAGGTCCAGCCCGGCGGTGAAGTTCGCGCCCTCCGCATACACCACCGCACAACGCGCCTGCGGCTCGCGCTCGAAGCGCGTATAGGCCTGCGCCATGCCGCGCAACATCGCGGGCGTGAAGCCGTTCAGCTTCGCGGGCCTGTCGATGCCGATCAGGAACACGCCGTCCTCAAGCGCCGTCGTGATGCGACCTTCGGTTTGGTCAGTCATGGCTATCCCCTCTTTGCTTTTTCACCACCCTTGCGTTTTATGTAGTTTCTTTCGCGTGCCAGCTATCGCGCAGCTCGCGCTTGAGCACCTTGCCGATGGCGCTGCGCGGCAGCGAATCGACCAGCTCGACCGCGGCGAGGCGCTGCGTCTTGCCGAGTTGCGCGTTGGTCCATTCCAGCAGCGTCGTAGCGAGGTCGCCACTCCGGCGCTTCGGCACGACGAAGGCGACCGGCGTCTCGCCCCAGCGCTCGGAGGGCACGCCGACGACGGCGGCTTCCGCCACATCCGCGTGCGCGCGCAGCACCGCCTCCAGGTCGCTTGGATAGACGTTGAAGCCGCCGGTGATGATCATGTCCTTCTTGCGATCCATCAGGATCAGGAAGCCGTCTTCGTCGAAGCGCCCGATGTCGCCGGTGCGGATGAAGCGCTTGCCGGACGAGTCATACCACTCGGCCTCCGCGGTCTTCGCGGGCTGGTTGTGATAGCCGTTCATGATGCTTTCGGAATATCCGACGACTTCGCCAGTCGAACCCGGCGGAAGCTCGCGGCCTTCGTCGTCGACCAGGCGGATGTCGTGTCCGGGTGCGGGCATGCCGACCGTATGCAGCTTGTCCGGGAACTTGCTCGCTTCGAGCACGCAGGTGCCGCCGCCTTCCGTCATGCCGTAGTACTCGATCAGGCGCCCCGGCCAGCGCTTGAGGATATCGGCCTTCAGGTTGGCGGCGAACGGCGCGCTCGTGCAGAACTTCGCGCGGTAGCTTGACAGATCGTAACGGTCGAATTCCGGCAGCGCCATGATGCGCGCGTACTGCACCGGCACCAGCATCGCCGTGGTCGCCCGATGTTGCTGCGACAGCTCGAGGAATTTTCGCGCGTCGAATTTCGCCATCAGCACGACGGTGCCGCCGACCGCGAGCGTGGGCAGGAAGCTCACCAGCGTGGTGTTGGAATACAGCGGCGTCGAAACGATGGTGACCGAGTCCGGTTTGTAGTCGTAGGCCGAAGCGCGCTGCCATTGCCGCCAGCGCATCTTGTTCGATTGCACGATGCCCTTGGGCGTACCCGTCGTGCCGGAGGAATAAATCAGGTTGAACGCATCCTCCGGCCCCGCGGCCACATCCCGCGGCTTCGCTCCGGGAACGGCAAGCCAGGCGTCGAACGGCATTCCGGCGGGCGAGCCGTCCAGCGCGATCCACTTCGCGGCGATCCTGTCGCCTACCGGTTGCAGCGCGGCGGCAACGCCGGCGTCGACGAACAACAGGCGCGCGCCGGCATCGGCAACCATCGTCGCAATGCCTGCGGCGGTCGACGACGGCGCAAGCGGGGCCACCGCGACGCCGGCGCGCAGCGCACCGACGAACAAGGCGGCATATTCGACGGACATGGTCGCGCACACTGCGATCGCCTCGCGGGGGTTCACGCCGTCGCGCTGCAGCGCCGACGCAATACGGTCGAGCAACGCATCGAACGCACGATAGTCGAGCACGCGTGCGTCCTGGCGCACGGCGACATGTTCCGGCCGGTGCGCGGCATGCAACCGGACGAGTTCGGGCAGGGTGCGGAAATCTTCGGCGAGGATGTCGTCTATCTGCATGGCATCGGGCGGGGTCGTTGCGCGTTTTCTTGAATGCTCCGGCGATACGCGCCGATCGGCCGCCGGTTCGGCGCGATGATATCGGGAATGCGGCAGTGCTGTCGAAGTCCCGCCGCCGGAGGTGAGGCGGCTAGCGGCGCACCACCTCTACCGGCCTGTCGATGACCGTGGCGATGCGCGCGGCCGTCATGGAGGCATCGACCTGCGAAGACTGCACGCCGAAGTCGATGGTTCGCCCCGAATCGAGGCGCAGCCGGACCCGCCAGTATTCGTGGTTTTCCGCGCGCACTTCGAGGATTTCCACGTGCGCGATCTGCGCAAGCCGGGCAACGACCCTCGAGCCGCGCACGAGGGCTTCGCGATCCGTGTCGATTTCGAGCGGTTGGCCACGCAATGCCAGCCAGAGAAATCCGGCCGCGCCGGCCGCGCTCAGCATCAAGCCGAAATACGGAAACCAGCCCGGCACGATCGCGCTCGGGCCGGCATCCCGGGTGATCCATACGCCAAGCACGAGCGCCGCAACGGCAAACGACAAGGCCGCGGCGAAATATTGGCCGCGTGGAATTTCACGACAAAGGTTGCCGCGGGAATTGATCGCAAGCGGCATCGAGGGGTAGCGCGGGGCGGTACGTGCGACGGAATCAGCGCGCCGGGGCGCCGACGGCCGGGCGCGCCGCAAACCGGAACATGTACTTCATCGCATCGCCTATCGTGCTTTCCCACACCGCCCAGACATGCGCGCCATCGACGATGCGCAACTCGGCGGGTTGCTTGTTCCGGCGCAACAGGGAGTAGAACTGCGTCGCCTCGGCCTCGATGAAGTAGTCGTCGTCGTCGCCGGAATTGATGTACATCGGCACCGGCATTTTCTTTGCGAGATACTCGTCCCACAGCGCCGGATAGTTGAGCGACTTCCACACTTGGGCGTCGTAGTCCGGCGCCCCGAACACGCCAATCCGGCGCGTGGAGGACGTCGGCGGCGGCTCCGGGTTGTAGATGGCCGGCGACAGCAGCGCCGCTGCCGCAAACATTTCCGGATACTTCATCGAGAAGCGCATGGCGCCATAGCCGCCCATCGACAGGCCCGCCACCACCCGGCCCATGCGGTTCGGCAGCACCTTCCAGGTATTCTCGACATCCGGAATCAGGTCATGAATGACCGCGGTTTCCATGTTCTCCTTGCGATCGACATACCAGCTCGTGCCGGCGTCCGGCATGACGATCAAACAGGGCGGGATGTCGCCGCGGGCGATCAGCGCGTCGGCAGTCTGCTGGATGCGGCCTTCGTTGACCCAGCTATAAAGGCTGCCGCCGTTGCCATGCAAAAGGTAGAGCACCGGATAACGCAGGTTTGCCGCGTCGTAGCCATCCGGCAGGTAAATCGAATACGACCAGTCGCGATCCAGCGCGGCCGAATGGAATTCGCGGACGACGACGATGCCGGCCTGCGCCGCCGCGGACGCAAGCAAGAGCAGCAGCGCGCACGATAGCGCGCGAAAAGACGACCGCTTCATTCGATTGCATCCGGCGCGTGCGGCAGCGTGTCCGTGTTCGCCTTGTCGTGGTTGATCCACAGCTTCGCATGCTCGCAATCCAGGATGTCCGCCAGCTTCTGCATGGAAGCGAGGCTTTGTTCCCTGTTGAAGTTGCGTGCCGGCACGCGGCGATTATCCCAGTTCTCCTGGAAATGCACGGCATCGCCGGAGAGCAGCACCGGCCCGCTTTTCGGCAGCCGGATCAGCAGCGATTGGTGCCCGGGCGTATGGCCCGGCGTCGAATAGATGACCAGGGAGCCGTCGCCGAAAATATCGTAGTCGCCGTCGAGCTTGACCGTCGGCAGGTTGCGCAGCTTGTCGTAGAACGCCGGGTTGAACCCGAACTTCGCGGCGTCCGGGCCGAACGCGGCATCGTATTCCGGGCGCTGGATGAACAGGATTGCGGAGGTGAACAGGTTGGCGTTGCCCACGTGGTCGCCGTGGAAGTGCGAGAAGCCGAGGAACTGGATGTCGGATGGGGCGACGCCGAGCTCGTGCAGTTGCGAACGCAGCGTCTTCGGCACGTGCAGGGTCAGCATGCCGTTGCCGACGACGACGCCGTCCGGCTTTTCCGCAACCGCGTCGGAGACTCCCGATTCCCACAGCATCCAGCCCCTCGCGTGCCGGATGAGATAGCAGCTGTCGCTGAACTCGAAGGCCTTTCCTTCGTTGAAGCCGGGCGACCACGCGGACAGGTCCTTCGTGTCGTTCTCGCCGCAATTGAGCACGTACAGTTTCTGCACGCCGGATGCGTCGGCCGCGCGGGCAGCGCCCTGGTGCTGGCACGCCAGGACCAACAACGCCAGCAAGATTCGTGTCGCCAGCTTCCATTGCGGAATCATCGTCGTCTCCCAGGGATTGCGCGCGGAACGCGCATTCTACGCGCTTCGCCCTCGACGCAAGGCGCCGGGGTCGGACGAGAGTGCTTCAGATCCCGCCTCGAACGGCAGTCGCTACGCTGCCCGCGCTGTTGCCCGCAATGCGCCCGAACACCGCGCCGGACATCAGGCCCGTGCCGCCGGGATAGTTGAAATAAAACAGCCCGCCCACGAGCTCCCCGGCCGCATACAGTCCCGGAATGGCCGCGCCTTCGGTGTCGATGACCTGCGCATTCGCATCGATGCGCAGGCCGCCGAACGTGAACGTGATGCCGCAGGACACCGCGTAAGCCTCGAATGGCGGCTTGTCGATGTGATTGGCCCAGTTGGATTTGGGCACAGCCAGTCCGCGCGTGCAGCGACCGTCCTTGACGTTCGGATTGAACGCCACGTCCGCACGAACAGAGGCGTTGTACGCCTTGATGGTTTCCAGCGCGTTGGCGCCGTTCACGTCGTCGAGCCTGGCCACGAGCTCTTCCAGCGTGTTCGCCGTGACCTTCGTTACCTGGCGGATTCGATACTCGTCGCGCAGCAGGTGGGTCACCTTCGCGTCGAATACCTGCCAGGCAAACTGGCCGGGCTGGCGCAGGATGACCGCGCCGTACTTCGCGTAGGTGTAGTTGCGGAAATCCGCGCCTTCGTCGACGAAGCGCTCGCCGTTGGCGTTGAGCATGATGCCGAACGGATACGAATGCTTCTGGAAGCCGTCCCCGACCGCGAGGTCGCCGAATTCCGGCGCATTCCTATCCCAGCCCACCGCGTGGCAGCCGGACCAGTTGCCGCAAGGCGATGCGCCGGCCTCCAGCGCCATGCGGATGCCGTCGCCGGTGTTGAAGCGCGTGCCGCGCACCTTTGCCAGATCCCAACCCGGGCCGAGGTAGCGCGTTCGCCATTCCGGGTTCGACTCGAACCCGCCGGCCGCCAGCACCACGGCCTTGCAGCGCAGGGCCTGCGTCCTGCCCTGGTATCGCACGTTGAGGCCGGACACGCCTTGGTCGCCGTGCAAGAGGGACATCGCGCGCGCGCCGTAGAAAACGTCGATGCCGTTCGCCGCCGCCGCCTTCCTGTGCGCCTCGACGAGCCCGGGCCCGCCGCCCCAGGCTTCCACGGTGAGCCCGCCCCAGAACTTGAAGCGTCCGTCGACCTTGAACGCCTGGCGACCATAGATCGGCACGAAGCGAAAGCCCTTGCCGCGCAGCCACATCATGGTCGGCCGGCTGCGCCGGACCAGAAGCTCGACGAGGTCGGGATCGGCGCGATTCTCGGTCACGCGCGCCATGTCGTCGAAGAACTGTTCCTCGACGTAGGTGCCGAAATCGGTGCGCGCGACTTCCTCGTCGGCAAGATCGGGCATCAATTCGCGCAGATCCTCGACGCCGCGATAGGCGAAGCGGATCGCGCCCGCGGTGAAGCGCGTGTTGCCGCCGGATTCCGCCTCCGGGGCGCGCTCCAGCACGATGACCTTCGCGCCCTGTTCTCTCGCGGCCAGTGCAGCGCACATGGCGGCGTTGCCGGCACCGACCACCACGACGTCACTGGTTTGCGGAATCATGGCTCTGTACGCGACCCGCACGCGCTCAGGCGGTGAGCTTGAATCCTTCGTAGTCGTTGGCGGCCACGTCGGCGCAGATCTTCCGGTAATGCGCCATGCCGCCGGCGTAGGGCATGAACACGCGCGGCTTGCCGGGAATGTTGGCCCCCAGGTACCACGAGTGCTTCGCCTGCGGCAGCACCGTCGCATTGGCGGCCGCGTTGACCTTCTCGATCCACTCTTCCACCGATTTCTCCTGCGGCTCGATGCGCGTCAGGCCGTGGCCACGCAGGTAGGCAATGCAGTCGGTGATCCACTCGACATGTTGCTCGATCGCCACCGGCATGTTGCACAGCACGGAGGGACTGCCAGGCCCGGTGACCATGAACAGGTTCGGAAAACCCGCAACCTGCAGGCCGAGATAGTTGCGCGGCCCCGCAGCCCAGGCCTGCTTCAGTGACAGCTCGTCGCGGCCGCGGATGTCGATCTTCAAGAGCGACCCGGTCATGCCGTCGAAGCCGGTCGCGAACACGATGATGTCCAGCGCGTGCTCGGCGCCGCTTTTCAGCCTGATCCCGGCCGGCGTCACGCGCTCGATGGGATCGGCACGCACGTCGACCAGCGCGACATTTTCGCGATTGAAGGTCTCGAAGTAATCGGTGTCGATCGGCGGGCGCTTCGCGGCGTACGGATGGTCGATGTCGGAAAGCTTTCGCGCCGTTTCCGGGTCTTTCACGATCTCGCGGATCTTGCGCTTGAGAAATTCGACCGCCGTCGCATTGCCTTCATTGTTCGTCACCAGGTCCAGGAAGGATGCGCGGAAGCGCAGCCCGCCGGTTTCCCAGGCCTTCTCGTAGATCTTCTCGCGCTCTTCCGCGGAGACGTCGAATACACGCTGCTTCGAAAGCAGGAAGGGATGCCCGTTGACGGCGGCGCGCATGGTCGTGCAGATCTCGCCCATGTTGTCGCGGATCCATTCGCGGAACTTCGGCGTCAGCGGGCCGTTGCGCGCCGGCACACTGTAGTTCGCCGTGCGCTGGAACACCGTCAGGTGCGCGGCGGTTTCCGCGATCACCGGCGCGGCCTGGATGCCGGTCGACCCCGTGCCGATCTGGCCGACGCGCTTGCCGCGGAAGTCGACGCCTTCGTGCGGCCATTGCCCCGTGTGATACCACTTGCCGCGGAAATTCTCGAGACCGGGAATGTTGGGGATGTTGGCCGTCGAGAGGCAGCCCACGGCGGTGATCAGGAATTGCGCGCTGAGCGTCTCGCCCGCGTCCGTCGTCACGCGCCAGCGGCTGGCCGCATCATCCCAGGTCGCCGATTCGACTTTCGTGTTGAAGCGAATATCGCGCTTCAGGTCGAACTTGTCGGCGACATGATTCAGGTAACGCATGATTTCCGGCGGGCCGGGATATTTTTCCGACCACTCCCATTCCTTCCACAGCTCCTCGGAGAACGTGTAGCAGTAGGAATGGCTCTCGGAGTCGCAGCGGGCGCCCGGGTAGCGGTTCCAGTACCAGGTGCCGCCCACGCCCGCGCCGGCTTCCAGCACCTTGACCGAAAGTTTCAGCTTGTCGCGCAGGCAGAGTAGCTGGTACAGGCCCGAGAATCCCGCGCCGATGACCAGCGCGTCGAAATCGTGTTTGTCGCCGGCCTTGCTCTTGGGGGGATTCATGGCTGCCTTGTTGCGATACTCAGATTGCGGACAGTCCGCCGTCGGCGCCATACACGCTGCCGGTGCAGATGCTGGATTCGTCGGATGCGAGGAACAGCATGACGTTCGCTATCTCGTCAGCCGTGCCATAACGCTTCAGCGGCAGGCCGCCGAGGATGGTCTCACGCGCTTTTTCCGGCGCGCCGGGCGAGCGGCCTTCCTCTATGGAGTGCATCATGCGCGTCTCGGTGGGCCCCGGGTTCACGCAGTTGACGCGGATGTTGAATGGCGCGCATTCGACGGACGCGGTGCGCATCAGGCCGATCTCGGCGTGTTTGCTGGCGACATAAGCGGAGTTACCCTGGCCGCGCGCCTTGATGCCGGCGATCGACGACGTAATGATGATGCTGCCGCGGCCGCGCTTCTTCAGCGCGGGGATCGCGTACTTCAAACCGAGGAACACGCCGCGCACGTTGATGGCCATGACCTCGTCGAAGGCCTCGACAGGGTAGTCGACGATGGGCAGCATCGCCCCTTCGGTACCCGCGTTGGCGACGAATACGTCGATGCCGCCGAATTTGCGTACCGCCGCTTCGATGAGTTTCGCGTTGTCTTCCGGGCGCGACACGTCCGTGACAACATAGGCAGCGTTGCCCTTGCCTGCCGTTTTGACCGCCTCGTCCAGCGCGGACTCGTTTCTCCCCGCCAGCATGAGCTTGGCGCCCTCGGCCGCGAACAGCTTCGTTGCGGCGAGGCCGATGCCGCTGCCGGCGCCGGTCATGACAATCACTTTGTTGGCGAGCCTCGCCATTTGTTGTTCTCCTCGGCCGGGCGACGATCCGTCGCGCCCTTCGTTCAGGTCGAAATTTTAGCCCACGCAGGCGATGCCGTCCTTCAGTCGATGACCGCGACCGCCTCCACCTCGATCAGCAGGCCATCCATCACCAGCGCGTCGACGCCGACCATGGTGCTGGCCGGCGGCTGTGCCTGGTTCACGTAGCGGTTGCGCACTTCGGTGATGGCTGCACGCTGTTCGGGCTTGAGCCCCACGACGAAATGCGTGAGCTTGACGACATCCGCGAACGTAGCGCCCGCGGCCTCGAGCACGGCCTTGACGTTGTCGAATACCTGCTCGCTCTGGCGTCTGAGGTCGCCCTTGCCGACCAGGTTGCCGTCGGCATCGAGCGATATCTGCCCGCTCACATAGACCGTGGTGCCGCCGGTTGCGCAGGCGCCGTGCGAAAACGCGCCGATGCGGCGCACACCGGCCGGATTGACGAAGGTCTTGACAGCCATCGGACTCTCCCCTGGTGGTTGACTGCTAGCCGACCGAATCCGTGCGCATCGGCGGACGGATCGATTGCCGCCATTTTCGCAGCAGGCGGTCTGCATTGACGACGGCGAGATCGAGCGCGCAATACAGGGCGCCGACGCAGATCGGCGGGTTGGAACTCGTGAGCGGCAATCCCGGCACCCAGTATGACCACTTCCAGTTGCCCAGCCAGGTCCCGTACAGTTCCATGACGAGCGAGATCAGGAACATCGTCGCGTACAGCTTGCGATTGCTGCCGAACGCCATGAACGCCAGGAACAGGATGGCGAAGGGCACGCTCAGCGTATCGATGGACGTCAGGTACGCCGATACGCCATAGCCTGCGGCGGCCGACGTCGTGACCAGCATGCCCCAGCGCGGCATGCGCGGCGCCACGGTCAGGCCGAAAGCGAACAACAACACGTGACCTGGCGGCACGAAGAAGGGCACGTTGTGCAGCCAGTAAGTGTAGAGCCCCCATCCAAGCGATAGCGCGCATTCGCCCGCGGTGGAAATGACGAGGCATAGCAGCAGCGGCAACCGAACCTGCCGATTGACGCGCGCGAGCAGAACCAGAAACATTCCCCACGTCCACACGCTGACCACGACCTGCCCGGGCACGCGCAAATACCTGTCCACGAGCAGGCCGATTACGACAGTCAGCACGATCGCCGCCAGCAACGCACGCGACAATCCGGTCGGCTGCGCGACCCGAACCCCGTTGGCCATGGGAAACGAAACGGCGCGGGCCGATCAGGCGGCCTGGCTACCCGACACCAACGCCAGCACGTAGTCCTGCAGCTTGTGGTGGTCCGCGTCGAACTTGCGGATGCCCTCCGCAAGTTTTTCGGTCGCCATCGCGTCGTCGTTATGCATCCAGCGGAAAGCCTTTTCGTCCAGCGAGATTTTTTCCGCGGTGCTGGCCTTTGCCTTGTCCTCGGAAAGCTGGCGCGTGAGCTCGCCGTTCGCCGCCTTCAGCTTGTCGAGCAATTCCGGGCTGATGGTCAGCAAATCGCAACCGGCAAGGCCTGTGATCTGCTCGACCTTCCGGAAGCTGGCCCCCATGACCTGGGTCTTGTAGCCGAACTTCTTGTAGTAGTTGTAGATGCGTACCACCGATTGGACGCCCGGATCTTCCGCGGCCGGAATGTCGTCCACCTTGCGCGCCGCCTTGTACCAGTCGTAGATGCGGCCGACGAACGGCGAGATCAGTCGCACGCCGGCATCGGCGCACGCCACCGCCTGCGCGAAGCTGAACAACAGGGTCATGTTGCAGCGTATGCCTTCACGCTCGAGCTTTTCCGCCGCGCGGATGCCTTCCCAGGTGCTGGAGAGCTTGATGAGGATGCGTTCGCGCGCGATGCCGGCTTCCTCGTACAGCGCGATGAACTTGTGCGCCTTCGCGATGCTGCCCTCGACATCGAAGGACAGGTGGGCGTCGACTTCCGTCGAGACGCGGCCCTCGACGTGCTTCAGGATCTCCCGGCCGAAATTGACGGCGAGCTTTTCCATGATGGCTTCGGCCTTGGCCGTGCGATCACCTTTGGCACGCATGCCATGCGCGAGCGCGTCGTCCACCAGCGGCCGGTATTTCGGGTTTTGCGCCGACTGGAAAAGCAGCGAGGGATTGGTGGTCGCGTCCTGCGGCTTGAGCCTGGCGATGGAATCGATGTCGCCGGTGTCGGCGACGATCACGGAATATTTTTTCAGGGATTCGAGCTGGTTCATGTGTGCTCCTTTGCGCGCCTGCCGTAAATCATGCTGGACGGGCGATAAATTACCACGAGGCGCCGCCTGTCGCCGATTGGCGTCAGTCCTGCCTCAGGATCCGGCCGCCGCGCTGCCTATAATGACATCGGATTGAAGAAACGGAGTGCCGCCCATGCTGCGCAGCCTGTTCCAGGCCATCGAGCAATCCCTCGGTCCCTCCCTCGCCACGGTCGCCGCCATCGTGTACTGGGCCGCCATCGCGCTGCTGGTCCATCGCATCGTCGCGCCGATTTTCCGGTTGCGCATGGAAATGGTCGCGGCGCGCCTGAAGGTCATGGAAAGCATCATGATGGAGTGCCCCTACTGCCATCGCGAAACCATCGTGCACGACAGCCAGTGCTCCTTCTGCCGCAAGAGCATCGGCCTGCCCTGGAGCCTGCGCGCATGGCATTTCATCCGGCTGCGCCGGCATCCGAAATGGTTTCGCTGGACGTGCTGGACGTGGGACATCCTCGGCCTCGTATTGTTCATTGCCATTACGCTGATCGGTCTGTTCGCGATCAAGCCATGGGAGCTGTCGGGCCCGCTGCAGCAATTGTTCATCGGCATCGCGATCCTGTGCTGGGTCGGCCTGGGCTGGACCGCGGCGCGCATCCTGGACATCAGCACGCACG
Organism: Burkholderiales bacterium; assembly: GCA_035548375.1. Classification (GTDB taxonomy): domain Bacteria; phylum Pseudomonadota; class Gammaproteobacteria; order Burkholderiales; family JACQAP01; genus JACQAP01. The sequence continues at coordinate 117,701 of DASZTG010000021.1, read as the reverse complement.
GGCCGATCGCACGGTTGCGCGACCTCGTTTTCTCCATGGCGATCACGGGCGTGCTGGCCGTCTCGCTATTCCTCGCCATCGAATCGCGGCCGGTGGAGGAAGCGGTCATGTGGCGCATCCCGGTCGGCGAAGGCGCCATCGCGCGCATCGACGGCAAGCCGCTTACCCTGCCGCAGGGCATGATCGGCTTCGAATACCTGCAGGTCGATCACGAACTGATCGGCTATCACCGCGTGATCCCGATGGCCTTCCTCGGCTCGGAGCGCATGAACCTCGGGCACAAGGGCCTCGAGAAATGGTTCCTAGACAACCTGTGGAAGCGTGGACAGGGTTACTCCGAACGCGGGCTCTCCGTGCGCAGCCGCGTCGAGCAATTCATCGTTACGCCCAACCAGACCTACGAAGTCGTCGAGCGCGACAAGCAGGTTTTCTTCCGGCCGGCGGCACAGCAATAATTCCATGAGGTGACATGACGCCGAACCGGAAAATTGCGAGAAACACGTCTTCGCGCGATTTTCATCACTTTAGAGTCAAGCGTATTTGCTTAACAGCCCGGGCACGTTCTCAGGCGCCACCGGCTTGCTGAACAGATAGCCTTGCAGCTCGTCGCATTCCAGCTTGCGCAGGAGGTCGGACTGCTCCTGCGTTTCCACGCCTTCCGCGACCACGCGCAACTTCAGGGCATGCGCGAGCGAGATGACGGACTTGATGATGCTCAGGCTGTCCTCATTTTGCGTCATGCCGACGACGAAGCTGCGGTCGATCTTCAGGGCATGGATGGGAAGCCGGGCGATGTAGGCAAGGGAGGAATAGCCCGTGCCAAAATCGTCGATGTAGATTTGCACGCCGAGGCCGCGTACCGTCTGCAGCTTCGGAATGATGGAGTCGACGTTCTCCATGATCACGCTCTCGGTAATCTCCAGGTCCAGATGGCCACCGCGTTCCTCCACCCGCTCCGCCGCCGCAACCACGTTCGCGACGAAATTCCTGTCGCGCAACTGAAGCGGCGAAACGTTGACCGCGATTCGCGGCGCGATCATCGTCCCGTCCGTCCAGCCGGCGCAGTCGTTGGCCGTCTGCAGCAGCGCCCAGTTGCCCGCCTCGAGGATGAGGCCGGTCTGCTCGAGTATGGGGATGAATTTTGCCGGGGATATCATGCCCGCCTCGGGATCGTTCCAGCGCATCAGGGCTTCAAACCCTTTGAGCTTGCCGGTGCCCGCGTCGATCTTGGGCTGGTACCAGAGCACGAGCTGGTGCAGCTCGAGTGCTCGCCGCATCCGGCTTTCCAGCCGCAATGACTCCGCGGCCTTGGCGTTCATCTCGGGACCGTAGAAGAGCAATGGCACGTTCTGCTGCTTCGCGCTGCGCAGGGCGGCCTCCGCGTTCGCGACCAGCGCCTCGGCATTCGATGCGTCGCCGGGGTAGACGGCCACGCCAGTCGTCGCCGACACGCGCAATTCCTCGCTGCCGATGAAGAATGGCGTGCTGAACAGGTTCCGGTTGCGTATCTCGATCAGGTGCGCCAGCTCCTGGGCGCGCCAGTCGCCGACCGCGGCAATGGCGAATGTGTCGGCCGCGAGGCGAGCGACGATGTCCTGCTCGCGAACGGACGCGCCGATGCGCTTGACCAGGGCCTTGAGCAGTTCGTCGCCGGCGTTGCGCCCCAGTGTCTCGTTGACCATGCGGAAGCGATCGAGATCGAGCAGCACCAGGACGACGACGTCGCGCTCGCGATGTGCAGCCGCCACCTGCCAGTTCAGGCGGTCGAAGAACAACGTGCGGTTGGGCAATCCCGTCAGCGCGTCGTAGTACGCGAGATACTCGATCTTCTCCTTGTTTGCGATGAATGTCAGCGCAAAGGAGACATCGCCCGCCAGCTCCTCGAGCAGCTTGATTTCGTCCGCGTCGAAAGCGTTTCTTTCCGCGCCATAGAGCATGAACATGCCGAAAGGCCTGCTCTCCTTGAATAGCGGCAACGAGATGACGGAGCGGCACCCGAAGGCTACGGCCCCCTTGCGGATCTCGTCGACGTCGGGCTCCTGCAGGATGTCGTTTTCAACGATCGTGGACCTGGCGGCAATGGAACGCATGGCCACGCCGCGAGGCCCGCCGCGCGCTCCTGCCGGCAGTGCGGCGAGCAGGGCCGCGCCCGCCCCTCCGGTGCCGACGGTAACGAGCTGGCCATCCGCATCCAGCATTCCGATCAGCGCAATGGGAAACCTGCCCAGGTCCGTCGCGATCCGACAGGCCTCGCGGAAAAGCTCCCGCGGCTCGTGGATGCGGACGATCGCCGAATTGATGCCGCTCAGCATGGCCTGGATCCTGTTCAGGCGCGCGATCTTCTCTTCATGCTGCTTGCGCTCGGTGACGTCGCGGCTCACGCCGATCAATCCGGTGATTTTTCCGGCAGCTTCGCGCAGCGGCACCTTGATAGTAAGGAACCAGCGTGGCATGCCAGTGGCGGTGACGCCCGGTTCCTCCCTGTTGAAGACGGACTTGCCGTGCAAGGTTTGCAGGTCGTCGGCGTGGTACTGGTCTGCCAACTCCTGCTCGTAGAGGTCGTAGACCGACTTCCCGAGCATGTCGCTCTCGCGCGAAAAGCCGCTGTGGCTGTACGCAGCCGCGTTGCACATGGTGAAGCGTCCGTCCATGTCCTTGGTGAATACCACGTCAGGCAGGGCGTCGATCAGGGTGCGCAACAGCGTGCGCTCGGATGCGAGCGCCTCATCGGCACGCTTGCGCTCGGTGATGTCGCGAAAAATCACCTGCACGAGACCGTTCTCGAGCTTCTTTATGCTGATGTCCGACGGGAACGTCGAGCCGTCCTTGCGCTTGACCATGCGCTCGAAGCTCAGTGTGGCGCCGGCGCGGACCTCGCGCATGCGCCGGGCGTGGATTTCGCGCTCCTCGTCGAGGTAGGTCACGCTGCCGTTGAGGCCGATCATCTCCTGCGCGGCATATCCGAGCATCTGGGCGCCGATCGAGTTCACCAGGAGGAAATTGCCGTCAGCGTCACTCAGAAAAATGCCGTCGGAAGCCTGCTCGATGAGCTGGCGGAACTTCTCTTCGCTTTCGCGCAGCGCCGATTCCGCGCGGCGGCGTTCCGTGATGTCATGGAAGATGACCTGGATGACGCCGGTATCCGCCATGCGGCTGCTGAATTCCGCCGGAAAGAGGCTGCCGTCCTTGCGTTTCACCATGCGCTCGTAGCGCAGCAACTCGCCAGTCTTCACCAGATCGAGGCGGTTTTCCGGCACATGGCTGTCGGCCTGCACATAGGTAATCGCATGGGACGCGCCGAGCAGTTCCGCTTCACGGTAGCCGAGAAGCTCGCAGGCGCGAGCATTGGCGAGAACGTATCGGCCTTGCAGATCCAGGACGAAGATTCCGTCGGATGCCTGTTCGATGAGCTGCCGGTACTTGAGCTCGCTTTCCCGCAACGCGGCCGTGCTGCGCATGAGCGCGCCCGCATCGAAATTCAGCAGCGAAAGGACGAGATTGAGCATGGTCATTGCCAGGAAAGCGCCGAGCGGCAGGATGAGGAAGGTGGCCATGGCAAATTCATTCGCCTCGCCACGCCGTTGGTCGAGTACGCGGTATTCGGAATCCCTCATGCTCTCCAATAAATCTCCGATGCGCGCGCTGAGCGAAATGCCCACGCCCGAGGCGATCAAATCGGCGGCGGGCATGAAACCCTGTTCCTGCCGCCGGCTGATGGTCCGGCGGGCGAATTCCAGCCGCTCTGCGATCAGTTGTCGCAGTTCGTCCAGGCGCTTTTGCTGTTTCTCATCTTCCACTGTGAGGTCGCGGGTGCGCGCGAGATTGGCTTGTAGTGCAGCGATCTCGGCGTCACGCGATTTCAGGAGCTTCTCGTCGCCCGTGATGATGTAGCCCCGCTGGCTGCTTTCGAGTGCCGCGAGGCGAGACTTGAGTTCCTCGATTTCCTTGAGGATTTCCTGTTTGGTAGAGGCCCACGCAGCGTCCCGGTTGAGGCGTGTTATGAATTGGTGGGAGACCGCGGTAATCGCGATGAGTGCGACCATGCCGACGCAAAAGACGGCAGTCGTCGTACGGTCGAGCGACCACGACATGCGGATCCCAGTCCGCATCAAGCCGGCCAACCCGCTTGCCAGTACGACTAGCCCTAGGCTCGTATGCAAGGCCATGCCGGCGTAGTTCCACCAGCTCATCCCCGCGAGGAGAACGGAAACATGCCCCAGCACTCCCAGAAAACCGATCAAGGCGATCGAGGTGGTGAGGCCGAGGACGACGGAGTCGCGCAGCCTGCCGGGAGTCGGCCGACGGACCAGCAGCAATGCAATGCCAAATAGCAGGAAGCAGAAAGCAACCGATGGCGGCACGCGCATATTTGCAGGATTTGCACCTGGTGCGAGATCCGGGAAGATCCAGTAGTCAAGTCCGAGGTGCCAGCCGAAAAGATACTGCGCAAGCGTAAGTGCCGCGATTGCGATGATGGACGCTGCAATTGCGGTGACAGGCATTCCCCTCTTCGCTCTTGCAACCAGAATCAGTGCAATGCCGGACAAGAGCATGCCGATCGCCGTGTTCACTTTCATCGGGACAAGGCCGGGCAAGGCGGTCTTGAGCCAATCGATGTCAAACGTCCATCCGACAAGGACCGCAACTCCGAGTGCCGAGGCGATGCAACCCGCGAGCAGCGTGAGGCCGCGTCGGGCGACGAACTTCGAATAGCGATCATTCATGACGGGACCGCCGCTTGCGGCGCCATGCGGAGGCGAGGGATCGAGCCTGGGGTCGCTTGCGCGACGACGGACGTAAACGCCTTGGAAAGGCGCGTCGGTGCCAGGAAGGAAGTGAGATGCCCCATGCGGGGGCAAGGATGCGCGTCGCTGGAGGCGCGCTACAGGATGCGCACGGCAACGAAGCTGCGGGTGGGAAGCTGCCCGATTGCATGATCTCCTCCCAGGATCAAGGCAAACGCACGGGCTCTCGATTATTGTTTTTCTTCGATGGAGTCCGGACGGCCGGAATGGGGCTCGTATGGAAGCGCGTCTCGAAGAACAACCGATGTCACTCTATCATGGCCGCGCCGGGATGTGCCGTTGACGCAGCCCGATACAGGCAAAAACTTCCCGGGGTGTCGGATATGGCTAACGGCATGCCACGACAGTCTCCGATCCAAGGCAGTTGTTTCACGCCTGGCGCCGTCGACGCCGCTCCCGACGCGAATAACCACTACGCCCGAGGATGCCTGTCACCTGGGCGGCACGATCACCCTTGACGGGGGAGGACGTTGCGCCTGTTCAGCTCCAAGGCTGGTTCGACTCACCCCGGCAGGTAAGCAGCGAACTCCTTTTCCACCGCCTTGGGATCCTTGGCAAGCCCGGCGGAAATCCCCTGCGCCATGCCGCCGGGATAGACGTCCTCCGTCCCCGATTCCACCGCCTGCAGCGCGGCCTTTGCGATATCGGCAGGATCGTCCTTCGCCCCGGGAAAGTCGCGCGCCATGTCGGTATCGACCGCGCCGGGCATGACGCCGACGACCAAGGTGCCTTGCTTCGCCAGTTCCGCGCGCACGCCCTGGCACATGCTCAGTGCCGCCGCCTTGGACGCGCATAGGGAACCCATCGCCGGCAGGCTGACGCGGGACAAGATGGAGAGCATGCTGATGATGGCGCCGCCGCCGTTCTTGTTCAGGACAGGCGCGAACGCGCGACACATCTGCAGCGGACCGAAATAATTCGTCTGCATTTCCCTGCGCGCATCATCCAGGCTGGCCGCGGCGAGCAATGCCTTCTTCTGGTTGATGCCCGCGTTGTTGATGAGCAGCGTGACATCCGCGCAGCGGCGTGCCGCCGCGGCGATCTGGGCTTCATCGGTCACGTCGAGCTGGAGGGCTTCCACCTTGCCGGAGCTGGACTTGACGAGGTCTTCCACGCCGCTGACGTCGCGCGCGGCGGCATAAACCTTCTTTGCGCCCATTGCCAGCAGCACCTTGACGTATGCGCGCCCGATGCCCCGATTGGAACCCGTCACCAGCGCGACGGCACCTGCGATCTTCATGCCCTTCTCCCCTTGTGGTTGTCCCTGCAATCCGTCGTCCGCCGCGCCGCGCGTGACCCAGTCCGGGTCGAAATCCGGCAGCGGAATGGCTTCCAGCAGTTCGCGAGTGTAGGCCTGCGCCGGATTCGCGAAAAGCGCCTCGCAGCGCCCGGCTTCGACGACCTCGCCCTGGCGCATGACCAGCACGCGGTCGCACAGCACGCGCACGACGGAAAGATCGTGGCTGATGAATATCAGCGAACCGTCGGTCTTCAGTTCCCTCAGCAACGTCAGGATCTGAGCCTGTGTCGACACGTCCAGCCCCGAAACGATTTCGTCCGCGACGATGAGGTCGGGCTTGAGCGCGATGGCGCGGGCAATGCCCACGCGCTGGCGCTGGCCGCCGGAGAGCTCATGCGGAAAGCGGTCCGCGTACGCGGCGGGCAGGCCGACACGCTCCAGCAACGCGCCAGCCTCACGCAGGGCTTCGCGGCGATCCGAGACTCGTTCGTAGGCCAGCAACGGTTGCGCAAGGATAGTGCCGATGCGATGCCGGGGATTCAGCGACGACAGCGGATCCTGGAAGACGGCCTGCATGCGCGTACGCAGCGGACGCAAATCGGTTTCCGGCAGGTGCGTGATGTCGCGCCCGCCGAAATGCAGGCTGCCTGCCGTCGGCTCGTAGAGCCGCAGCAGGGTACGGGCGACGGAGGTTTTTCCGGAGCCCGATTCGCCGACGATGCCGACCGACTCGCCGGCTTCGATGCGCAGGTCGACGTTGCGGAAGATGCTCGTGAGCGGCGCCGCGCCCATGAGTGAACGCGATGCCGACCGGTCCGGCAGTTGCAAGCCCAATCCTCGGGCTTCGATCAACGCGGTCACGGCTGCGCCAACATGTTCGCGTCCAGCTCGCGCGCCTCGTCGGCAAGGCGTTGCGCGAGCGCCGCCGGCACCGGCCGCAGGGTTTCGCCCGGCCGGTCGAAGCGCGGCGTCGCCGCAAGCAACGCCCGCGTGTAGTCATGCGACGGCCGCGAAAAAATCCGCGCGGCAGCCGCCGTTTCCAGGATGCGCCCTCCATGCATGACGGCGATGCTGTCGCACAGCTTGGCGACGACACCGAAATCGTGCGAGATGAACAGGATCGCGGTGCCGGACTGGCTTTGCATTTCGCGAATGAGGCGCAGGATCTGCTTTTGCACCGTCACGTCGAGCGCGGTCGTCGGTTCGTCAGCGATGATCAGTTTCGGCCGGCATGCAAACGCGATGGCGATCAGCACGCGCTGGCGCATGCCGCCCGACAATTCATGCGGGTATTGCCTCAGCACGCGCTCTGCGTCGCGTAAATGCACGTCGCGCAGCAGCGTGGCCGCGCGCTCGCGCGCCGCGGACCGCTCCAAGCCGAGGTGCATGCGCAGCACATCGGTGATTTGCGGCTCGATGCGCTCCACCGGATTCAGCGCGGTCATCGGATTCTGGGGGATGAAGGCGATTTCACGGCCGAGCAAATGCCGGCGCTCTTTCGCGGTCAGGTGCGTGATGTGGCGGCCGTCGAACATGACGCTGCCGCCCGTGATGCGCGCATTTGCCGGCGCAATGCCAAGCACGACGCGGCCAACCATGCTCTTGCCCGCGCCGGATTCGCCGACCAGACCGACGATGCGTCCGGGTTCGATCGCCAGGGAAAACTGACGCAACAACCGCGCGGATTGTCCGGCGAGGCGCAGGTCGAGCGCGCGAATGTCGAGCAGCGCGCTCATCTGGATTTGACTGGGTCCAGCGCCTCGCGCAAGCCGTCGCCGAGCGCGTTCAATCCCAGCACCGCGACAATGATGCAGGCGACGGGCAATCCCATCAGCCACCACGCCTGGTTCACGTACAGCCGGCCTTCCTGGATGATGCCGCCCCAAGTCGGCACGCCCGAGGCCACGGACAACCCGACGAAGGACAAGATGGCCTCCACGACGATTGCGATGCCCATCTCCAGCGTGAACAAGGTCAGCAACAACGGCGCGACGTTGGGCAGGATCTCGCTCATGAGAATGCGCATCGGGCGCAGGCCGATGGTGACGGCGGAGGCGACGTAGTCATGGCTCTTTTGCACCAGCGTTTCCGCGCGCACGACGCGGCAGAAGCGCGTCCAGTCGATGATGACGATGGCGATGACCACCGTGTGCAAGCCCGCACCGAGCACGGCGGCGAGCACGATGCACAACAGCACGGACGGAAAGCTCATCCAGACATCGACCAGGCGTGAGATCGCGGCGTCTGTCTTGCCGCCGAAATAGCCCGCGGCCAACCCCAGCGCGGTGCCGAGCAGCCCGGCAAGCAACGCCGCCACGAAGGCCACGATCAGCGCCGGTCGCGCGCCATAGATCAGGCGCGCCAGGATGTCGCGGCCGAGGCTGTCGGTACCGAGCGGATAGGCGTGGTCACCACCGGCGATGCCGGGACGCTGGAAGGAATTGAGCAGGTCCTGCTCGAGCGGATCATGCGGTGCGAGCCACGGCGCGGCCAGCGCTGCGACGACGAGCATCAGCAGCACGACGAGACCGAAGATGACGCGCGGATTGCGCAGCGCCGCTTTCATGACTGCCTGACCTTCGGATTGAGCATCGAGTACGCGAGGTCGACGACGAGGTTCGCGAGGATGAACAGCACCGCGAACATCAGGATCAATCCCTGGATCAGCGGCAGGTCGCGCTGGTTGACCGCCGCGATCGCGAGGTTGCCGATGCCAGGATAGGAGAACAGGTATTCGATGAGCACCGTGCCGCCGATCAGGAAGGAGAATTGCACGCCGGTCAGCGTGACCGTCGGAATCAGCGCGTTGCGCAAGGCCACGCGCCAGAGCACCGCCGCGGTGGAGTAGCCTTTCGCTCGAGCCAGCGTCACGTAGTCCTGGTTCATCGCCTCGATGAGCGAGCCCTTGAGCACGCGCGTCAGCGCAGCGGCCAACGGCAAAGCGAGCGCGAAGGCGGGCAGCAGGATGTGTTTCACGAGGTCAAGCAGGACGCCTCCGCGCAACCGCAACGCCGCTTCGGCAAGATAGAAGCCGGTCGCCGGATTGAAATCCAGGGTCGGATCGATGCGCCCGGATATCGGCAGTACCGGCAGCAGCACGCCGAGCACGAGGACGAATAGCAATCCCCAAAGGAAATCGGGAATGGCGAGCGCCAATCCGGTGAACCCATCGACCGCCAGCTCGGGCCAGCGCCCTCGAAACATCACCGCGCCGATCGCGCCGATGCAAGCCATCACGCAGGCGATGCCGACCGCCACGAGCACGAGCTCCAGGGTGGCCGGCAAGCGGCTCAGGACCAGCGACGCCACGCCTTCGCGCAGGCTGATGGACGTGCCGAAATTGCCGCGCAGCACGTCGCCCATCCATGCGAAGAACTGCTTCGCGATCGGCGCGTCCAGGCCGTAGAGCGCGCGCAGGCGGCCGACGTCTTCGGCGGTCGCACCCGGCGGCAGCATCATCGCGATCGGGTCGCCGGGTACCACGCGCACGAGCACGAAAACGATCACCGCCACGCCGAACAAGGTCGGCAGCGCCCACAGGAGCCGTTTGAGAAAATATGCGGAAGACATCGATGTGACTATCTGACTGGCGTAATTCGTGACTGCGCGACCGCCCCAGCCACAACGATCAAGCCGTGACGATCACGGCCTTTCCCTTGACCGCATTCTAGTGCTTCCCCGCTCCGGCATGTTCCGGCAGACTCGCGCCATGCATGCATTCGCGATAGAGCGGCGGCTAGAAAGCTTGTCGCAGCCGGACCCGGGAGGATCGCCATCGCATCTCGTCGCCCGCTGAAAAAGGCCCTGCGCCTGCTTGGCCACTGCGCCGCGGCATCCTGTTTCTGCCTGCCCGCCATGGCCGACGACGCGGCGGAGGACCCCATCCCCGGCTTCGCGGAGCTGCAGGCGGCGGGTGCGGTCATCGGCGAGGTTCGCATCGTCAACGACGACATCTTCGACCTGGACGATCCGAAGGAAAACAACTTCCTGTTCCGCCTCGCCAACACCCTGCACATTCGCACGCGGCCGAGCGTGATTCGCCGCACCCTGCTGTTCAAGCCCGGCGACGTGGTGTCCGTGCAGAAGATCGACGAAACCGAGCGCCTGCTGCTCGCCAACAGCTACCTTTACGCGGTCGAGATCAAGCCGGTCGCCTGGCACGACGGCGTCGTCGACATCGAGGTGAGAACGCGGGACACCTGGACCATCCAGCCCGGCTTCCATTTCAGCCGCTCGGGCGGCTCGAATTCGACCGGGCTGTCGCTCGACGAGAACAACCTGCTCGGCACCGGCATCTCGATCGGCTTCAAGCAGAGTTCGGACGTCGACCGCGACAGCACGGAATTCTCCATCGCGCAGCACCACGCGTTCGGCGGATGGACGGACATCGAGCTCTCGGCAGCCGACAACAGCGACGGCAAGCGCCAGGCCTTCAACTTCGCGCGGCCCTTTTACTCGCTCGACACGCGCTGGGCAGCCGGCGTCTCGGGGTTGCATGACGAGCGTGTCGATTCGATCTACCAGGACGCCTCGATAGTCGGCCAGTTTCGCCACCAGCAGGACGCGGCGGAAATCTATGGCGGCCTGTCCAATGGCCTCATCGACGACTGGACGCATCGCTATTCGGTCGGGTTGAGCTACCAGAAGGACGCCTATGCCACCGACCCTGCGCTCATACCGCCGGCGGAAGTGCCCGCCGACCAGACCCTCGTCTCGCCCTTCCTGCGCTATGAAATCGTCCAGGACAACTACGAAAAGGTCACGAACCGCGACAAGATCCAGCGACCTGAATTCTTTGCGATGGGGTTCAGCTCGAAAGTCCAGGTCGGGCGTTCGCTCAGCGGCCTCGGGTCCACCCGCGAGCTTTGGCTGTATTCCGCGACGGCCAGCGACGGCTTGCAGGTGCCGCGCGGCAACGACTTGCTGGGCGCAATCTCGCTGTCCGGCCAATACGGCGATGGACGCGCGGAACGCCAGCTATTGAGCGGTTCCCTTCACTACTACGTGCCGCAAAGCCGGCGCTCGCTGTTCTACGCGGCGATTTCAGGCGATACGTTGAAGAACCCGGAATCGACAGACCTGCTGCTGCTGGGCGGCGACAACGGCTTGCGCGGCTATCCGCTGCGCTACCAGAGCGGGGAGCACCGCGCGATCTTCACGATGGAGGAACGCGTGTACACGGACTGGTATCCGCTGCGGCTGTTCCGCATCGGCGGCGCGGTGTTCTATGACGTCGGCCGGGCCTGGGGCGGCCCGTATGAGAATCAGGTGAATCCAGGCTGGCTGAGCGACGTCGGCTTCGGGCTGCGCATCCTCAGCGACCGCTCGTCCTTCGGCAATGTCGTGCATGCCGACGTGGCGTTTCCGCTGAACCGCGATCCCAGCATCCAGTCGGTGCAATTCCTGGTCAGGACCTATGCGAATTTCTAGAGCTGTCTCCACCCAACGCAAAGACGCAAAGAACGCAAAGGTCGCAAAGAAAGCGGGAACGAGGAAATTCAATCTTTGGCGACTTCAGGCGAAACCCTCAGCGACCATCGCCTGGCCAGCAGTTATCTTCCCCGATCTTTTTTCTTGTTCTTGCTTTCCTTTGCGTCCTTTGCGTCTTTGCGTTGGGTGTAGTCCTTAGACCGGCCTTATCGACTGAGGAGCGATGGTGCCGGCGCCGTGCGGCGTGAAGGTAATGCTCTTCTTGTGCACGACCGGCTGGTAGTACTGGAACAACGGGATCACATAGCCCTGTTCGGCGAGATAACGATCGACGTCCTTGTAGCCGCCGATGCGTTTTGCCTCGTCGCGCTCCACGAACAGCGGTCCGACCATCTTCTCGACGTCCGGCGAGCGCCATACCGCGAACGGGCCGATGAACGCGAAGCCCGTCGAGGTCGATGGATCGCCGATCGAATTGCCCCAGTTGTAGAACGACGCGGGCGCCAGCGCGTGGCGCAACTGCAGGTCGAAGTGCTTGGCGACGTCGAGCACCTCGATGTCTGCCTCGATGCCGACTTTCTTCCACATCGCCACGATGGCCGCCACGGATTCGTAGTCCTTGGGCTTGTAGCCGCGCGTGGTCTGCACGGTGAACTTGACCGGCCTCGACGGCGAATAACCGGATTTCGCGAGCAGGGTTTTCGCCAGCTCGGGATCGTATTTCACCTTGATCGATGTATCGTAGGCGGCGTAGTCCGGCGCCTGCAGCGTGTCGAGCGGACGACCGTAGCCGCGCATGAGCTTGTCGACGATGGCCTTCTTGTCGATGGCGTGCGCCGCGGCAAGCCTCACGTTCGCATCCAGCATGGGCTCGCGATCGGTGATGAACAGGATGGCGATGTCGGACATCGGATATGCCGCGCCAGCGAGCCCCGGCTTCGCAATGAGCCGGTCGTATTCCTCGTACGGCACTTCGAGCGTCATGTCGGCCGCGCCGCTCTCGATTTCGGCAACGCGACTCGCGGCATCCGGCACGAACTTGAAGACGACTGTCTCGAACGCCGGCTTCGGCCCCCAGTATTTCGGGAATGCCTTGAGCCGGATATAGGCATCGCGCTCGAACTTCTCGACCATGTAGGGGCCGCTGCCGATTGGCTTCGCGTCCCAGCCCGCGGCCCCGCCGGCAGCGGTGAATGCGTTCTTAGGAAGGATGTAGGCCGTGAGGAAACCCAGCCACTTGAGCAATGCCGGCTCGAATTCCTTCACCTCGACGCTGACGGTGTCGCCGCTCACCTTGAAGCCGCCGAGCTTGCGCCACATGAACTGCATCGGGTTGCCGTTCTTCTCGTCGCCCGCGCGTTGCAGCGACCACACCAGGTCGTCGATGGTGACCGGCGTGCCGTCATGCCAGAGCATGCCGCGGCGCAACGTCAGCTCGATCGCGCTCTTGTCCTTGTTCCAGCCCCATTTGGTCAGCGCGCCGGGCTTGAAACCAAGATCCGGATTCTGGTCGACGTAGGGATCGAAAATCGCCTTGAAGATCGACTGCACCGCGGGGCTCGATGTCTTCGCGCTGCTGGTCGGATCGAGCGAAGGCAGCGACGTGTTGTACGCGATGGTCAGCGTCTTGCCGGATTGCGCGCGCGCATATGGCCCGTACAGCAACGCTGACAGCGCCGTCGCGCCGGATGCTTGCAGAAAGCGCCTTCTCGAGAATTCGTCCGACAATCTAGATCCTCCTCATTTCAACCCAACGCAAAGGCGCAAAGAACGCAAAGATCGCAAAGGAAACCCGAAACCGAAATATCCTTCAGGAATCTGACATGGGCGATCATCGTCGAGCACGCTGGCACATCAAGCCCTCGCGCCATCGGCCGAATGCAAATACCGTCCTGGCCTTCTTTGCGTACCCCGCAAGGGAGTATTGAAGTGAATCCTTTGCGTCCTTTGCGTTCTTTGCGTTCTTTGCGTTCTTTGCGCCTTTGCGTTGGATGTAATCCCTAAGCAGGCCTGATGTTCTGCGGCAGGATGAACCCGGCGACGTGGGGCGTGAACTTGATGCTGCTTTTGTACACGACGGGCTGCGAATACTGCAGCAGCGGGATTACGTAGGCGTTGTCCGCGATGTAGCGATCGGCGGCCTTCCAGCCGGCGATGCGCTTTGCCTCGTCCTTCTCGCCCCACAGCGGGCCGATCTTCGCGTCGACGTCGTCGGTCTTCCACGCCGAGTGCGGCGAGTGGCTGAACATGGCGAACCCCGTGGAGGTCGACGGATCGCCGATGGAATTGCCCCAGTTGTAGAACGCTGCGGGAGCGAGGCCGTGGCGCATGCGCAGCTCGAAGTGCTTGGCAATTTCATAAGTCTCGACGTTCGCCTCGATGCCGACCTTGCGCCACATGCCGACCACGGCCTGGATCATTTCGTAGTCCTTGGGCTTGAAGCCGCGCGTGGTCTGGATCGTGAACTTCACCGGCTTCGACGTGGAAAATCCAGACTTGGCGAGCAGTTGCTTCGCGGCTTCCGGGTCGTACTTGGTCTTGATCGACGCATCGAAGGCTGCGTACTGCGGGGCTTCCAGCGTATCGATGACGGTGCCGTAGCCATGCAACAGCTTGTCGACGATCGCCTTCTTGTCGATGGATTGCACCATGGCCTGGCGAACGTTGGCATCGAGCATGGGCTCGATGTTGGTGATGAAGATCATGCCGATGTCGGACACCGGGTGCGCTACGCCGGCCAGGCCGCTCTTCGCTTTCAACCGGTCGAATTCCTCGTAGGGCACTTCCAGCGTCAGGTCGGCCGAGCCGCTTTCGATTTCCGCCACGCGCGCGGACGCGTCGCCAACGAGCTTGAACACGACCGTGTCGAAGGCAGGCTTGGGTCCCCAGTATTTCGGGAACGCCTTGAGGCGGATGTAGGCGTTGCGCTCGAACTTCTCGACCATGTACGGGCCGCTGCCGACGGGCTTCGCTTCCCATCCTTCTGCTCCCGCCGCGGTGTAGGCTTTCTTCGGCAGCACGTAGCCCGTGAGGAAAGCCATCCACTTGAACAGCGCCGGCTCGAATTCCTTCACGTCGGCCGTGACCTTGTGGCCGTCGATCTTGAAGTTGCCGATCTTGCCCCAGACGAACTGGATCGGGTTGCCGCTCTTGGGGTCGCCCGCGCGCTCCAGCGACCACACCACGTCCTCGGGCGTGACGGGCGTGCCGTCGTGCCAGAACGCATCCTTGCGCACTTCCATCTCGACCTTGGTCTTGTCCTTGTTCCAGCCCCACTTCGTCAGCAGGCCCGGCTTGAAGGACAGGTCGGGATTCTGGTCGATGTAGGAATCGAACACCGCCTTGTAGAGCGACTGGATGGTCGGATTCACCGCCGACGGCCCGGTGGTCGGATCCCATGACGGCAGCGCGACGTTGTAGGCAATCGTGAGGACCTTGCCGGACTGCGCATGGGCCTCGTTCGTGAGGATCAGGGAACTGGCGAGCGGCGCGGTCAGGGCGGCTGCTCCCGATGCCTGCAGGAAGCGTCGGCGCGTGAACGGATTCATGTGGTACCCCCGGTTGAATGCGAAGGCGCGATCGAGGATTCGACGCGCTTGTTTTGTATGACGAAAGGACCGGCGGGAATCTAGGTTGGCGGCCCCTGCTTGTCAAGCCGCGCCACACCTTTCGCGCCGCACGGGAATTTCCCCCGCGCCGTGGTTTGACACGGCGCCTGGCTATTCTCTGCGCCGTGGTTTGACACGGCGCAGTTCCCCACGGTAAAAGGTCCGCTGTCCACGCTGCCGCGCACTGCGATGCAGCAAGAACAATAACTGGAGAGCGTCATGGCTGGGTCCGCATCGAAGGGGCAGTGGATAGAAATCAAGGCCGCCGACGGCGGCAAGTTCCGTGGCTATCTCACGGTCCCGGCATCGGGCAAGGGCCCGGGCATCGTGTTGTGCCAGGAAATCTTCGGCATCAACGCATACATCCGCGAGGTCGCCGAGTATTACGCCGAGGAAGGCTACGTGGTGCTGGCACCCGATCTCTTCTGGCGCCTCGAGAAGGACGTCGACCTTGGATACTCGGAAACCGAGTGGAAGAAGGCCTTCGATCTGCTGCAGCGCCTGGACGTCGACAAGGCCATGGACGACATCACCGCCGCGGTACGGACCCTGCGCACGCGGCCGGAGCACACCGGCAAGGTCGGCGCGCTGGGATTCTGCCTGGGCGGGCGCCTCGCCTATCTCGCGGCGGCCCGCTCGGGTGTTGACTGCGCAGTCGGCTATTACGGCGTGACCATCGAGAAATATCTCAACGAAGCCGGCAAGATCAAGGTGCCGCTGCAACTGCATTTTGCGGCCGAGGACAAGTACGCGCCGCCCGCGGTGGTGGACCAGATCAAGGAGACGTTCAAGGGCCGCAACGACGTCGAGATCTATGTCTATCCCGGCGTGGACCACGCGTTCGCGCGCACCGGCGGCATGCATTTCGACCGTCCCGCCGCGATGATGGCGCACTCGCGTTCCATCGCGCTGTTCCGCAGGGTCATGGGCCCGCACTACGACCTGTCGGCGTTGTGGGAAGCGCATACGATGCACGAGTTCGGCACGCGCGACGTCGACGCCACCATGAAGACCATGGTGCCCGAGCCCTACGTGAACCACATCCCGACCATCACCGGCGGCGTGGGGCACGATCATCTCAAGCGCTTCTACAAACATCATTTCATTCCGACCACGCCGAAGGACACGAAGTTGATCCCGATCTCGCGCACCATCGGCTCGGACCGGCTGGTCGACGAGATGCTGTTCTGCTTCACGCACGACATCGAGATCGACTGGATGCTGCCCGGCGTGGCGCCGACGGGAAAATACGTAGAGATCCCGCTGGTCGCGATCGTGAATTTCCGCGGCGACAAGCTCTACCACGAGCACATCTACTGGGACCAGGCTTCGGTGCTGGTGCAGATCGGCCTGCTCGACCCGAAGAAAACCGGGCTGCCGGTTGCAGGCGCGGAAACCGCGCGCAAGCTGGTGGACGAGCACTTCCCGTCGAACATGCTCATGAAGAAATGGGCGTCGAGCGAAAGCAAAAACTGATACACCAAGATCCAAGGCGTGAACCACGGAGAACACGGAGAACATCCATCGAGAAGAGAAGGACGGAACAGGTCGACGCGGTCGAAATTTTTGGACACCCGATTCACCTGCTCCGTTTCTCGTAATGCTTTTCTGTGTTTACTCCGTGTCCTCCGTGGTAAAAATAATCAGGTAATAGTTTTCCAGGGGAGAGGACCATGACGAAAGCCGAAGAACAGGCGCTGGTGCGCAAGATGGCGTGGAAGGTATTGCCCTTCCTGCTGCTGACTTACCTGATCTGCATCATCGACCGCCTGAACGTCGGCCTCGCGGCGCTGACCATGAACGCCGAACTGGGATTCACGGCGACCGTGTTCGGCTGGGGCGCGGGCCTGTTCTTCATCGGCTACTTCATCGGCGAGGTGCCCAGCAACATGATCCTGTCGAAGATCGGCGCGCGCATCTGGTTCGCGCGCATCATGATCACCTGGGGGATCATGGCGGTCGCGATGGGCTTCATCACCGGGGACGTGAGCTTCTTCGTCACGCGCTTCCTGCTCGGCGTGGCGGAAGCAGGGTTCTTCCCGGGCGTGATCTACTACCTGACACTCTGGTTCCCTGCCGAGTACCGCGGCCGCATCTTCGGCCTGTTCCTGATCATCAGCCCGCTGAACAACACCATCGCGGCGCCGCTCGGCGGCTTGATCCTCAAATACTTCGACGGCACGCTCGGCTATCCGGGCTGGCGCTGGCTGTTCATCATCGAAGGCATCCCCTCCGTCGTCCTCGGGTTCATCACGCTGAAGGCCGTCATCGACAAGCCGGAAAACGCGAAGTGGCTGACCGACGCCGAGAAGGCATACCTCAAGACCACGCTCGAGCGTGAGGCCGCGGCGCGCGTCGAAACGAAGCACCTGTCGCTCTGGCAGACGATCGGGCACCCGAAGATCCTGATGTTCGCGGTGGTCTATACGTCGCTTGCCATCGGCATTTATGGCCTGAGCCTGTGGATGCCACAGCTCATCAATGCCATGGGCGTGAAGGACAAGCTCGACATCGGCCTGGTCATGGCTATCCCGTACCTGATCGCGACGATCTGCATGGTGCTGTGGTCGCGGCACTCGGACAAGACCGGCGAGCGCACCTTCCACTGCGCCGGTGCACTCGGACTTGCCGGCATCGCCATGCTGTGCAGCGCCTATGCCGGCGTCGAATCCCCGGTGCTGGCAATGACTTGCATGACGGTGGTGGCGATCGGCATGTATTGCTCGCAGCCGACGTTCTGGGCGATGCCGACCGGCTATCTGACGGGCGTCGCCGCTGCCGGCGGCATCGCATTCATCAATTCCGTGGGCAACCTCGGCGGCTTCATTGGCCCGTTCGCCGTGGGCTGGCTGAAGGACAACGCCGGCGGTTTCAAGGCCGGGCTGACTTTCCTCGCGACCTGCTTGCTGATCGGCGCCATCGTCGCGCTGATCGTGGGCCGCCAGGTTGCGCGGGTCAACCCGGAAGGACAGGCCGCGTCAGCCTAGGCGTTGTCATCAAAGCCGTACCGGTCAGCGCTTCTCCGCCGCTTCCAGCGCTTCGAGGTTGATGCGGGCCCGCCAGTAGTCCGGGTCCGCAGCGATGGCTTGCTGGTAGGCGAGTTTCGCTTCAGCAAGCCGGCCGGCCTGCTGGTAGGCATAGCCGAGATTGTTGGCCACCCGCGCCTTGCGCGGCGATTTCGCCAGCGCGTCCTCCCAGAAGGCAATCGGCGAAGCATAGGTCTCGTTGCGCTGGAACGTGCCGATGCCAAGCGCGAGCAGCAGTGCCAGCGCAACGCCGACAAGCCATTGCGGGCGTCGAAACCGCGTTGCCAGCGCCTCCACTCCCAGACCGATCACGAAGAAACCGCCGATGAGCGCGAGATAGAGCTGGCGATCGTTCGCAACGTCTAGCCTTGGCAGCAAAGAATTCGTCGGCAGCAGGTGGAGGAAAAGCCACAGGACCGCGAACGCCAGCCAGCGCCGGCTGCGAATGCCGCGAAATCCGGCATACAGGATTCCCGCCACGACGATCACTTGCAGCAGCAGCGGCAGCGACATCGCAGTAATGACCGGCAGGTCGGGGTCCGCGTTCAGATTCCACGGCATGATGATCTGCCGCGCCAGCCAGCACACCGCGTTCACCTGGGTCAGCAGGTTGTCCAGCATGCCGCGCGCGGACAAGCTGACATCGAGCAGATGCCGGTAGGTCGTGCTCGCGAGCATCACGCCGACGGAAAACGCCAGCACCAGGAAATGCCAGCGCAGGCGCAACAGCCGCTGGCGCAAGTCGCCCGGCTCGTGCAAGGCCCACGCATCCAGCAAAAGCAACGCAAGGGGCAAGGTAACGGCCGTTTCCTTCACCAGCAACGCCAGGCCAAATAGCAAAGCGGAGAACAATCGCCATGATCGACCCGCTTCGTCGTGGCCCACGCGCATCCACGCCAATGCACTGCCGAGGTAGAACAACGCCATCAGCGACACCGAGCGGCCGGATATATAAGTCACCGCCTCGGTCTGCACCGGATGCAGCGCGAACAGCATTGCGCCGATGAGCGGTGCCCGGCACCAGTTCGCCTCGGGTGCCAGCGACTGCGCGCGGGATAGCGACTGCAGCAGGCGATAGACCAGGACGGTGTTGACCGCATGCAACGCGACGTTGAAAAGATGAAACCCGAACGGCGAATCGTGCAGCGTCCAGTTCAGCGCATAGGAAAATTTCAGCAGCGGCCGTATGCCGGGCATCGAATCCGACCAGGCCGCGAAGGAGTGCACTGCGAGGTTATCGACGATGACATTGATATCGTCGAACTGGAAGGCGGCGCCAAGCGCGTTGAAATACGCCAGCAGCACGGCGACGACCAGCGCCGCGACGGCGGTCGTGTCACTTCGCAGCATGGGCGGCGGATACTTCGAACGCGTTTTCGATGACCCCGATGGCATCCCACCAGCGGCGCTTCGCGTTCAGCATGACGAGAAGCACATCCGCATCGCCCTCGCGCGCCAGCGCGATCAGGCAGGTACCCGCCTTCGCCGTGTAACCCGTCTTCACGCCGATCGCCGGCGCGTAGTTGCCGATCAATGCGTTCCGGTTGCGGAAGCGGTATTGGCGCTTGCCGTCGGTCGTGGCGATCGCCGCCTCGGGCTTCGCCACGATTGCGGCGAATTCCGGGTGCGCAAGCGCGGTGTGCGTGACCCGGGCAAGATCGCGCGCGCTCGAATAGTGATCGGACGCATCGAAACCGCAGGGATTGGCGAAATGCGTGTTGGCCAGGCCGAGCGCGATTGCGCGGGCGTTCATTTTTGCGACGAATGCCGCAACGCTGCCGGCCGCGGATTCCGCGAGCGCCGTGCAGGCGTTGTTGGCGGAGGCGACCAGGGTCGCGGTCAGCAAAGCTTCGATGGTGAATTGCTCTCCGGCGCGAATCTTTAAGGCGCCGCTTGCGCGTGCCGCCTTTTCGCTGACGACCACAACGCGATCGGGCTGGTAGTCTTCGATCACCAGCAGCGCCGTCATGATTTTCGTCAGGCTGGCCGGCGGCAGGCGCTCATCCGCGCCGCGCGCCCAGAGGTCACGATCGCCGATCTGGACCAGGTAGGCATCTGCGATTTGCGGAAAACGATCCGGCACTTGCTCCGCATATGCCGGTAACGCTATTGCGACGGCGGCCGCTATCGCAATGACAAGTCTACTTTTCACCACGGAGATTCACTTTAATGCCCCCTTGAGGGGCACACGGAGAACACGGAGATACACAGAGAAAAACGAAGGATCGGAATAAAAATTGGCGAATATGACGTTGGACGCGAATATTTTGGAACCGGAAACTTCGTCAGCGAAGAATATCTCCAGTATTGTCTTTGGCCTTTCTTCGTGTCTCTCCGTGTTCTCCGTGGTGAAATCTGATCCGTAGGCTTTAGAATTTCAGCAGGCTCTTGAGCTTGTTTGCGCCGTCCTTGACGGCATCGACGGCCTTGTCCTTGTCCGACTTCGGCGCTGCGGCGGGTTGCGCAGCCTTGTCGTCCGCCACTTTTTTCTTGGCGAGGTCGGCACCGTACTTCTGGCAGACCTCGCGATACGGCGAGGACATCATCGCCGTATAGTCCATGCCGGTGCAGTTCTGCAGCGCCACGGCGCGGCCCTCGTCCGGGCAGTTCTCGCCGACGAACGGCCAATCCTTCTTGTCGACCGCAACCTTGCAAACGGGGCCGCTGACCGTGGCGGGATCGCTGCCGCAGGCCTTCATGGCCTCGCGCCAGCCCGGATACTTCTTGGTGGCACCGGCATAGCCCGCGGGATCCTTCATCGACTGCGTGACCTTGCCGGTCTGCGCGCAGAAGTCCGCCTTGCGGTCCTTGCAAAGGAGCGCGCTTTCGGGAAGGTCGTGCCCGCCGAACACCATCATCGGGTTCAACTGCTCGATCTGCTTGTCGCACTCCTTGGCCATCATCGCCTTGTTCTGCGCCTGCATCTGCTCGACTTTCTTCATCGGGTCTTCATAGGCGCAGGTGCCGACCTTCTTGCCGGAAAACGTCTGCGTAACGTCCATCTTGTCGGACTTCATTTTCATGATGCCCTGGTAAGAGCCGTCGCCGTAGGTCACCTCGCCGCTGCCGGTCATGGGCTGCGGCTTGGTGCAGCTGAATTTCCACGAGGCCTTGTTGCCGGTTTGCTTCTTGTCGGTGGTCTGGCAATCGCTGTCCTTGTCGCTCATTTTCGAGGGATCGGGATTGCCCTTGCGCTGGCAGACCTTGGAAGTCCGCTCCGGCATGGAAGGCATGCCGGCCATCTCCATCTTCATGGTGATTTCCCAGAGATCGTCCGGGCCATCCGCGAATGCCGGCAATCCTGCGCAGAAAAGTCCCGCCGCGACCGCTGCCGGGATGGTTGTCTTCATGTCTTGATCTCCCCCGAAAAGTGCGCTGATTCTTGCACATTCGCGGGTGGCTGCGAACCGGGAAATGCGGAGCCCAAATGAAAAAGGGCGGCAAGAATGCCGCCCCTGGCGTTGTCGCCGGCGTTACCGCTTGCCCTGCTCCGTTGCCATGGTCTGCACCGCGCGGAAGATTTCCTGCTGGATGATGGGCATGACGTCGGCCATGTACAGCCCGAACTTGCCCATCGCCGATTTGCCGGCGGGGGAGCTGAAGAAATCCGCCAGCGCGTTCATTTCGTCGGCCGTGAAGATCTTGACCATGCTGTCCATCGCGGCCTTTTCCAGCACGTCCAGACGCACGGCCTGGCGCATAAAATCCAGGAACTTCTGCTGCTGCTCGGGCGGCAGCGACTTCGCCATCTCGGCCTGGGCATCGTCCATGATCTTGCCCATCTGCGCGACCTCGAGATAGCGGTGCGCGGCGGCGATGCGATCCTCCTGCGTGTCGGCCGCGGCCCAGGCATGCGTGGCCGCGACGAGCAACAACGGCAGCGACAGCCTCCGTATGGCTTTCGCCGCGGACGTTTTCGCCAGGGATATCGTGGTGGCGGTCTTGGCAATTGGTTTCATGGCACCTCCTTCGCGTGCACCCAGCATACGCGCCGCCTCACGCCCCGACCAGTTCCCCGCGCGAATAATCCTCGAACGCGCGCTGCAGCTCATCGCGCGTATTCATGACGAACGGGCCATAGCGCGCGACCGGCTCGCGAATCGGCTTGCCGTCGGCGAACAGCAGCTTCGCGCCCTTCTCGCCCGCTTCCAGCCTGACCTCGCCGCTACCGGCCAGGACGGCGGCGGAACCTGCTACGACGTCCAGCGGCCTGCCGTCGCGATCCGTGCCGCGCACATCACCCTCGTAGGCATATACGAAGCAGGCGTGCTCGTCCGGCACGTCGATCTCGAAAGCCGCATTGGCCTCGATGGAAACATCGAGCAGGCGCACCGGCATCAAGGTTTCGGCCGCGCCTTTCACGCCGAAGGCTTCACCCGCGATCACGCGCAAGGTCACGCCGTTGCGCGTCACCGATTGGATGCGCCCGGAGCGCACGTCCTGGTAGCGCGGCGCGATCATCTTGAGCTTGCCTGGCAGGTTCACCCATAGCTGGAATCCGCGCAGCCGGCCTTCGGCGCGCTCCGGCATCTCGGAATGGATGATGCCGCGGCCGGCCGTCATCCACTGCACGTCGCCCGCCTCGATGACGCCTTTGTTGCCGGCCGAATCCCCGTGCCTGACCCTGCCGTCCAGCATGACCGTGACGGTTTCGAAACCGCGGTGCGGATGCTCGGGAAACCCGGCAATCCAGGAGTCCGGGTCGTCCGAACCGAATTCGTCCAGCATCAGGAAGGGATCGATCATGTCCAGCGCGGGACTGCCGATCACGCGCTTCAGCTTGACGCCGGCACCATCGGTTGCCGGCACGCCGGCGACTTTCTTGGCTACGTATCGCATGCAATTCTCCAGGCAGGATTTTTCACCGCAATGCCCGGCAATCTGGGGCCGCCGACGCCGATTTTCAAGCCGCACGGCAATGTAGGCACTAAAGCTTGCGGCCATCGCGCCGAAATATCGGGGGAATCCCCTGCCTCGCACCCTTTCATGGCAATCCTCGAATTTCGTAACGCCTACTACCGCGGCTGGTTTGCCGCCCGTGCCCGCCGGCCCGCCCCCGAACCCGACATGATCGAAGAGCATTTTTTCATCGACATGGGGTTCACGGACGGCAAGCTAAGCAGCGGCCGCCCTCTCGAATCCTGGTGCAAGAGCATTG
Source organism: Burkholderiales bacterium (assembly GCA_035548375.1). Classification (GTDB taxonomy): domain Bacteria; phylum Pseudomonadota; class Gammaproteobacteria; order Burkholderiales; family JACQAP01; genus JACQAP01. Next base: position 94,434 of record DASZTG010000021.1, on the reverse strand, counting down.
CGCCGGGCATGCCCGCCAACCTGGACATGGAAATCCGGCCGGACAAGGTCGTGTTCACCACGCGCCGGCCGCAGGAGCCGAAGCCGCCCGCGCCCGAGCGCGCGCAGCCACCCGAGCCGCCGGAATTGACGGATGCGGTGGAGAGCGCGGAGCCGGGCGGCGAAACCTTGCTGGCGGAAGAAGGCACCGCGGAAGAGGATGGCGAAGAAGAAGAGAAGCCTGCCAGGCTGCCGGAGAAAAAACCGTCGTACCGCCTGCCCAGCCGGGCCGCCTACGGCGGGGGCATCAAGCGCAGGGCGCAGTTCAAGCGCGGCTAGATCGCGGCCTAGCGGGTATCCCCGCTGCTGACTTTCTCGCGTATCGCATAAACCAGCGCGCGCACGAACCGCATCGACTTCACGTCCGGCGACTTTCCCTCGAGCTTCCAGCGTCGCGCCTCGTAGAACAGGCAGGTGCGCAGTTCGGTCAGGGAACCGGGGCTCTTGTCCTGCGCGACTTCCGCGCATTTCTCGACAGAGCCCCAATAGCGAAAGCCGTCGAACGTCAGGGCAAAGGGTTCTATCCTCCCCCAGCTTTCCTTGAACGATGGAACGTCAGCGGGCGTCAGTTCGGAATTGGCAAGTTCGCGCGTCATGGCAGGCAACCGTCAACGAGACGTACCCTTCATTACGCAAGGAGCGGGCCGGATGCGCTATCTGGCTCATATTCATGACAAATCCATGCGCCGGCCGGGGCCGCCTGTCGTAGGGACACGACAGCACTGGCGTATTTCGTTCGCCTGCCTACAACACCTCTTCCAGGAATTGCAGGATCGCCACTTCGTCGCGGCGCAGCGCGGGCATCGGCCGCCGGCGGCGGTTGTTCTGCGGTTTTTCCGTCACCGACGCGCCCGGCACCAGCCCCTGCATATAGGCGTGCAGCAGCGCGGGATGCACGTAGTATTTGCGGCAAACGGAACGCGTGTTGCCGAGGCGCTCCGCCACCGCGTCGATCGCGCGGATCACGTTGCGCTTGGCGTCGCGCTGCGTCGTGGCCACGCCCATCGCGCGCAATTCCACGCCGGCGAGCATGGTGCCGCCCCAGGTGCGGAAATCCTTCGCGGTGATGTTGCGCCCGGAAATTTCGCGCAAATAACCGTTGACGTCGTCGGAAGTCACGGTCTGCCGCCTGCGGTTGCCGTCGAGATACTGGAACAGTTCCTGGCCCGGTAGGTCCTGGCAGCGCTGCACGATGTTCGCGATGCGCTTGTCCGTCACCGAAATGGCATGCTGCACGCCGCTTTTTCCGCGAAAGCTGAAGTCGAGCCTGGAACCGTTGATCTCGACGTGCTTCATGCGCAGCGTGGTCAGGCCATAGGAACGATTCTCGCGCGCGTACTCGTCGTTGCCCACGCGTATCAATGTCTTGTCGAGCAGCTGCACCACGGTGGCGAGGATTTGCCGCCGGCTCAACTCGGGTGCGCGCAGGTCGCGCTCGGCGCGGCCGCGAATGGCCGGCAGCACTTCGCTCAGCTCGAGCATGTGGCGGAACTTAGACTGGTCGCGCGCATCGCGATAGCGCGCGTGATAGCGATACTGCTTGCGCCCGCGCGCATCGCGGGCCGTGGCCTGGATGTGGCCCTTCGGGTCGGGGCTGATCCACACGTCGGTCCAGGCGGGCGGGATGACCAGCGAATTGATGCGCCGGCGCTCGGCGGCATCGCTAATGCGCGCGCCGCCCGGCTCGAAAAATATCCAGCCCTTGCCGGCGCGCCGGCGGGTGATGCCGGCGATGCCGTCGGTCACATAGTTCAGGCCGGCGCGACTGGCCGCCTTGCGATGCTCGATGGTGCGCGATGAAGCGATCGGATGCTCCCTCCAGGCTTCCGGTGCCGCACACGATATGCCAAGGTCAACCGCCGAGGCAAGCGAACCCGCGCCAATTGCAGGAGCCGCTTCTTGCCGAAGCTGCTATTTACCAAAGCTCAGGAATTGCTTGCGGTAGCCCGTGACCTTGACGAGATACTGCCGGGTCTCCTCGTAGGGCAGGTTCGTGCGCAGCTTCTCGTAGACGCCGGGCGGCTCGAGGCCGTTGATGCTGTTGACCGCCGCCACCTTGTCCTTCGAAAACGCCTTCAGGACATTGGATGGACCGGTGTTGTAGGCCGAGATGACGCAATACTCGCGCGAGGTCGTATTGGTGACGTAGTCGAGCTGCTTCGATCCCAGCACGCCCAGATAGGCCGTGCCCAGCTCGATGTTGTTGCCGGCGTCGAACAGGTATTCCTTGGTCGGCGCTTCGTCGCGGCCCTTCGCGGCGCGGAAAGCCTCGCGACCGCCGCTGGAAGGGACCAGCTGCATCATGCCGTACGCCGGTGCGCTGCTCACCGCGAACGGATTGAAATTGCTTTCCGTGCGGATGACCGCGAAGACGAGGCTGGGGCTGACCTTGTATTGCGCGGCGTATTTATTGACGACGTCGCGATATTTTTCCGCCTGCTTGTTCTGGAAGTTCGCCACCATCGCGATACTGACGAACAGCGCATCCTTCGCGCCCTCCTGCACCTCGACCTTGCGCTTCGCGGCCTGCTTGTCGAGCAGATAGTCGGCAAACGCTTCGGCCTGCGCAGGCGTGGACACCGGCTTGCCGTGCTGGTCCTGGACCAGGCCGAGCAGATAGGGATCCTTTGCGCTGCTGAGCGTCACCTGCTTGTCGGAGAACAGATCGACCGCGCGCGGATCGTCCGGCGTCAGCAGCGTGGTGACGATCGCGTTCCTGAGGCTCGCCTTCGGATCCTTGTCGTCCACCGTCTCGACCGTGATGTTCCCGGCATCGAAATCGACGATCGCGCGGCTGCGATAATTCTGCGTGTACTTGACGTAGCTGGTCCGGGCGGGAAGCTTCGTCTCCTTCTTGCCCCAGTTGCGGTTCACGTTGCCCGTCAGGATGGCCACGAGGTTGTCGTACTCGCGCCGCAGGCCCTTCAGGTCGTTGATAGCGGCTTGCGGATCGCGTTCGTAGAGGTCGGCGCGGCGCTTCAACCCTTCCCGGATCACCGCTTCGCGGTCGTCGGATTTCGCGATGTCGGTGATGGTCTTCGCCGACGGGGATTTCGCGGCGGCGACCGCGCGATCCGCAGAGTCCAGGGTCTTGTCGAAGGTCTGGCAGCCGCCGGCGAGCAGGCAAATTGAAATTGCCGGGAGAAGTTTATTCATGGCGGGATTATCGCCGGACTTTCGGCCGCCGCAAATGACGTGGCATTATTTGCCCGACGGGTTGACGCCTCTTTCCTTGCTATAGGTGTCGTAGTCCTTGTTGGCCGAATCCATGCATTGCGCGCGGTCGGCGCTTTCCAGGATTTTCTGGCATTCGTTCTGCCGCCAGCCTGCGGCGGACTGGTAGATCTGCCGGCTGGTGCAACCTGCCGCGAGGCCTGCGATCGCCACGAAAATTGCGAACCTCGTGCAGGCGCGCTTCATGAGCGCCCTTTCAGTCTTTCTTGCCGCGGATCGGGCCGATGGTCTTGCGCAACAAGATCTCCGAGTGGCCGGCAACGATGAAGTCCTTCAGCTCGCCAACGGACTGGTAGCCCATTCGGGCATAGAAGGCACGGGCAACACGGTTGAAATCGGAAACGCAGATGAACACGTTTGGCGTGTCGCGGAATATCCGCTGCTCCGCGTACTCAATGAGCGCCCTGCCCACGCCCTGGCCGCGAAATTTTTCTGCGACGCCGAGCAACTGGATGTAGCCGACGAATGCGCCCTGCATGCTGACGACGAGGAAGCCGGCGGGCTCACCCGCTACCTTCGCCAGATAGCGCTCGCGGGTTTCGCTGTTTAGCAACTTCAGGCTGCGTTCGTAACCGGTACCCAGCGTGAGCCAGGGCTCCGACGATGCCATGGTGCGCGCCGACCATTCCGCGTCGGCCGCGGCGTCGAACCGCCGGACTTCGACGCTCAGGCTTGCCCCTTGAGCTCGGGCGCCTTGAAGAAGGGTGCCGGCTTCAGGATCTTGTTCTCCATGCTGGCCAGCAGCGGCCCCGCCTTCTCGAGGTATTTTGCAAAGCCGGGCTCGGCGGCCATTTTCGCGCGCCGCGCATCGCGGTCGGCAAGGTCCTGGTAGGCCCACATGTGCACCACTTGCGACAGCGGGCCGATCTCGTTGGAGACATACCAGCCGACGCAGTGGCCGAGGTGCTTCAGTTGCAACGGCAGGCATTCGGCCTCGTAGAGCTTGAGAAATTCGCCGAGCTTGCCGATTTTGACGTTGTAGGTGCGATGGTCGACGATCATTGGGGTTCCTTCGGAACGGTGAGGAGTGAGGGGTGAGGAAAAAGGCGTTAGGCGTGAATTATAGCTTTCCCCTCACGCCTCACCCCTCTCGCCTCACCCGCGCGAAAGGAATTCTCCGATCGCGCGGTTCAGGAAAGCCGCATCCTCCGGTTTGGTGCTGGTCGCCGCCTGGTGGCCCTGAGCCGACGGGATCTCCACGAATTGCGCGCCGGGGATCTTTGCGGCGGCATCGCGTGCGGCCTCCGCGGGATTGAACAGGTCGAGCGGGGGAGCCAGCACCAGCGTCCGGGCATCGATCGACGCCAGCGCCGCGGCGGTATCACCGTTGAAGCCGGGACTCATGCCGACGTCGTGCGCTTCGTATGCCCAGGATTGGTAGAGATAGTCGTGTGCATCGAATCCGTTGGCGCGATTCTGCGCGTGAATTTTCTCGAACCACAAATGTGCCGCGGCGCTGTCCGGCAGGAATTCCGCCAGGGCCGCGGGTGTGCGGCTCAACAGCGCTGTCATGAGCCCCGTATAAGCGCGCCACCCGCGTTCGGGCGGCGCGCGAAAGCCCTCGCTCGTCCAGTTTGCGTCAGCCATCAAACAGGACCTTGCAGTCTGCGTCACCAGCACGGCCCAGGGGGAAGTCTTCGCCATCGGTGTCATCGCCACGCATGCACGCGCGTATGAACGGTGGCTCACTGCCCATTGCAGGGCCTGCATGCCGCCCATGGAAGCGCCGACCACCGCATGCAGGCGCGGAATGCCGAAGCGGCGCGTCAGCAGGCGGTATTGCAATTCCACCATGTCGCGAATGGTGAATTGCGGAAAGCGCATGCCCGGCTGCCGCCCGCTGTTGGAGGGGGACGACGAGAGCCCGTTCGAGATCGGATCGGCGGCAATGATGAAGTAACGCGACGGATCCAGTGCCTTGCCCGGTCCGATCAGGAAATCCAGCCGGTGATGGTTTCCGGTCAGCGAGATGCAAAGGAGGATGGCGTTCGACTTGTCGCGATTCAACTTGCCGTGCGTGACATAGGACTGGCGATAGCCCTGCAGGATTTCGCCGGACTCCAGTTCGATGTCGCCCATGTCCTCGAAGCGGTGCTCCGAGTCGATGTGGCCTGCTGCCAGGGGCGGGTGGTTGAATCTATTCATCTGTCTATACCCAACGCAAAGGCGCAAAGGACGCGAAGAAAAGCAAAAGCAAGGAATGCACGGGGTAGATGTCGATTCTCCAGCGGCGGGAGATCCTTATCACCGTCGATTCGCACGCTCATGCTCTTTTTCTTTCGTTACTTTTGCGTTCTTTGCGTCCTTTGCGCCTTTGCGTTGGATGGAGGGACGAGGCCTTAGTCGAACATGACGACGGTACGAATGCCCTCGCCGCGCGCAAGGGCAGCGAAGCCGTCGTTGATTTGCTCCAGCTTGATGCGGTTCGTGACGAGCTCGTCGAGCTTGAGCCGGCCTTGCAGGTACTCGTTCGCGATCCACGGAAAATCCCGACGCGGCCGCGCCTCGCCGTAACTGGAGCGCACGATGCGCTTTTCGCCCATCAGCGCGCCCCAGCGAAAGCTCACATCCTCGTTCACATTGATCTTGCCCATCCACACCACCTGCCCGCCGGGCCGCACGGCCTCCACGGTCATCCGGAAAGCGTTCTTGTTGCCCGCCGCCTCGATGACGTAATCCGCCCCCCTGCCGCCGGTCAGCGCCTTGACCTGCTCCACGGCGTCCGCCGCCGACGCATCGACGGTATGCGTCGCGCCGAACGTGACCGCGCGAGCCAGCCTGTCCTTGCTGACATCCACCGCGATGATTTTGCCGGCGCCGACGAGCTTGGCGCCCTGGACGGCGTTCAGCCCCACCGCGCCGCAGCCGATGACCGCCACGCTGGCCCCGGCTTCGACCTTCGCCTTGCGCACGACGGCGCCCACGCCGGTCATGACGCCGCAGCCGATGATGCAAGCAAGGTCGAACGGCAACTCGCGAGGCACGGCAATCGCGCCGGACTCGGGGATGACCGTGTATTCGGCATGCGTAGAGGTGACGGAATAGTGGTGCACCTGCTGTCCATCGCGTTTCATGCGCGAGCGCCCATCGAGCAGGAAACCCTTCGGCTGGTTGCGCGCGAACGGCTCGCACAGGATAGGCAGGTCACGCTCGCAATAGAAACAGTGGCCGCAGTGCGGGTTCCACGAGCAGATGACGTGGTCGCCGGGCTTGACCTGCGTGACCTCGCTGCCGACGGCTTCGACGATGCCCGCACCTTCGTGGCCCAGCACGATCGGCAGCGGATAAGCCAGCGAACCCTGGATCACCTCGAGGTCGGTGTGGCACAGGCCGCTGGCCTTGACCTTCACGAGCACGTCGGACGGCGCGAGCGGCGCCATGTCCAGCGTGTCCAGGGTCATCGGCTCGTTGACCTTGTTCAGCACGGCGGCTTTGAATTTCATTTGATTCGTCTCGATCTTGAACCACGGAGGGCACGGAGATCACGGAGAAAAGCAATGGATAGTCGGGACGCGGCCCCATCAGGGTCTCCGCATGTCTCGTCCCGCCAGATGAACTCAAAATCCATTGCCTTGCCCTTCACTTCTTTCTGCTCCGTAATCTCCGCACCCCTCAAGGGGGTATAAAAAAGAATGTTCTCCGTGGTTCATGGTTTGGACCAACAGGAAATCCAGAATGACTGGATGAAACGGCAATCCGAGCAATTCGCGCGCGAAAGACCCGGCCGCGATTTCCGCGAGGCTGGCGAGGCCCGACGTCCAACGCCAGGCGCCGATGCGGACGATGTCCACGCGATGGCGGCGCGCGAGCCGATGCTCGCCGCGCGCGCAATCGAAATGATGGTAGAGCTCGTGAGCCAGGAACACGCGTTCCAACGCGGCCTGGTCGACGGCTGTCTGCGTCCCCACGCTGCGACGCGCCAGCGCGGCAATCGATCGAACGTACAGCGTGATCCGGGGCGGTCTCTCCACATACTCGGCGTGAACGACGACGCTGCCGTAGCCCGCGTCCCGCTCACTGCGATCGACCGGGATCGCGCACTGCACGGCAATCGCTTCGGGATCGTTGCCATGGTTCGCGGCAACTTCGGCAGCGAGCACGCGGCCGTCCGCCAGTGCAGCCTCGACCAACTGCGTGTGCCTGGCGACGGGAATGCGCGGGTACTGCGGATCCTGGCGAAGTTGTCCCAAGCCAAGCGCCAGCGGGTCCGGGTTCATATGCCGCGAGCGCCCTGCACGCTGATCAGCACGACCGGCGCCTCGGGCGGCAAGCCTTCCAGTTCGCCGCGGCTGATGGCAATGGCCTGGTCGAGCGCGGTCACGCCGGACAAGTCGACGATGCGCCTGCCGGCGACGACGAACATGTCGGGCGCGATCACGCTGTCGCCGTTGTAGATGGTCACGGATTCCCACAACGCACGCAGCTGCTGCAAGCCGTCAGACGCGCTCGCCTGCGCGACCACGCCATCGCTGCGCTGGATACGGATGACGCCTTCGCGGTCGACGGCCCGCACCGGCATGCGCTTCTTCGTGAAAATCTTCCACTTCTTTTCCTGGACCTCGGCCTGGAAGACGCGTACGTCGTCCGTCGCCGCCGCCAGCTTGACGGTGTCGGGCGCGAGACCCATCGACGTCGCGGCGATGCCTGCGGCTTCTTCCTCGCTGACCTGCTTGCGCATGTCCTGCGAGCGCATTTCCGAGGCGCCCATCGCCGTTGCCCGCACGCGCTGGGTCTGCGGATCGACTTCTATCGTGACTTCGACGTTCTCGGGCGCGGCACCCAGCTTGACCACGGCGTCGAAGGCTTCGCGCTTGATGCGCTGCAGGTCCTCGGGCGACGGATTCGGGATCACGCGCTCCACGGTCTCGCGCACGAGCGCGAGCGCAACGCCGATCGACGAGATCACCTCGGCGTCCTGCGAAATCTTGAAGTCGAGCTTCATGGTCTCGGCGACGAACGGAATCAGCGAGGCCGCCCCCCCGCCTTCGCCGACCAGCACAGCCTGGTCGCGATCGAGCTTGTATTCCGCGATCAGGTCGTCCACGACGCCGGTGACCTTGGCGGCGGCCTTTTGCAGGACGCGTCGCGCCGCCTCTTCCACCGTCGTGCCGATGCGCTGCGCGAGCGGCGCGAATGCGAGCCGCGCGGATTCGGCGTTGCCGTGCGCATGCCAGCCCGGCCTCGCGTAGCCGAGGACGTTGGCGGCACAGGTGTTGGTGAGCGCATAGCGCTCGCCGTTGGCGCAACGGATCGCGAGGTAGTCATCGGGATCGCCCTCTTTGGGACAGAACAATTCGATCTTCGGATCGACGATGTCCTCGGGCTTCGCAAACGCGGCGTAGTGCAGGCCGGCAATGTGGGCGCTGCGCGGACCGACGTCGTGGATGTCGTTGCCGCGCACGCGGACCATGCTGCCGCCGGCGATGCCGATGACGCGCACGTCGAGGGAATTCACATAGGTATCGTGGCCGCCGACGCGCGCATGCTTGATCGTGGGCCGGCCGTTGCGGATGACACCGATGTTCGTGCTGGTGCCGCCGACCTCGAAGTAGATGCCGTCGGAAACACGCAGGTACATGAGCGCGCCGGCGACGCTGGCGGCCGGGCCTGACAGCATGGTAACCACTGGCCGCTTGCGCATCTCCTGCACGTCCATGACGCCGCCGTCGCCGCGCATGATCATCAGCGGCGCGCCGATGCCGGCCTCGCGTACGGCCTCCTCGGTCATGTTGGCGGTGCCGATCATCTTCGGCAGGATGCTGGCGTTGATGACGGCGGTGCGCGTGCGCGTGGTCAGGCCGTAGAGTTTCGTGATTTCGTGGCCGCCGGTCACCGCGAGGCCGAGTTCGCCTGCGACGCGGATCACAAGCTCTTCGGCGCTCTGGTCATCCACGCTGAACGCGCTGCTCGCCACGACGACATGCGCGCCTTCATCTCGCAAGGCCGAAAGCGTTTCGCGCACCAGCGCCTCTTCCAGCTTGTCGGTGGTGATGAACCGGTGGCCAGGGCGCAGGAAGCGTCCAGGTGCCAGCTCGATCTCCTTGACGTTGCTTTGTCCCCGCGCGAGCACGGATTCGACGCGGCTCGCCATGCCGACGACGCCGACTTCGGCGACGTCGCCCTCGAGCAGCGCATTGGTCGCCTGGGTCGTCGAATGCGCGAGGAACACGACGTCGGCCGGATCGACGGCCGATTTTTCCAGCACGTTTCGAAAGACTTCGACGACGCCGGCGGCGACCCCGCGCGAGTCGCTGTGCGTGGTCATGACGGAATAGCGACCGACCACGTCGAAGCCGGCGTTGTCGATCAGGACTGCCTTGGTGAATGTGCCGCCGACGTCGATGCCGATGCGGTAGGTCTTGCGCTCTCCCACTCGTGCTTCCACGTCAGCCGAACATGTAGTAGCAGATGGTCGCCATGACGGCGACCATCAGGCAGCCGAAGGGCATCGCCGTCTTCAGGAACTGGCCGTGCGGCACTTTCGCATAGCCGATGGTCCACAGCGTCCAGGAATTGGTCGGGTCGCAGCTGCCCTGCATCACCGTGGGGGCGAGCCAGAGCGCGTACAGGAAGGGCACCGGAATCTCGTTGTTGCCGAGGATGATGGCCAGCAACGCCGCACCCGTACCCACGACCACCAGCGGGCCGCGATAAATGCTGCCGATGCCGCCGAGCACGCCGAAGAAAATCGCCGCCTGCAGCATGCTGTGCGGCAGGATGGGAGCGAAAATCGGCTTCAGCGCCTGTTGCACTTCCGGCGTCTGGCCGGTTACGATGATCATGCCGCAGATGGTCCACAGCGCGGCGATCGTGGCGATGTCCGGGAACGCGTCGAAGAACGTCTTGTTGAACAGGTTCAAGGTGCCCTGGAAGCTGCGCTGCTTCGCCGTCAACGCGAGCGCGAGCACGATGGACAGCAGGAAGGTCGGGATGATCTGCCACTTGAACGCCATGACCATCACCACCGGAAATATCGGCACGATGTAGGTGAAATACGGCGTGCGCTTGCGCGGCGCGGTAGCGGCGGTGTCGACGGAAGCCGCGTGGCGCACCCCGAGCTTGCGCAAGTTGATCCAGATCATCAGCCAGGCGATCAACACATAGACAGCCATGCCGATGAAGTAATAGGTCAGCCACGGCGCTTCGTACTTGATGCCGGGGAACAGCTTTTCGAGCGTGCCGAACTGCACCAGGTTGACGAATGCTCCCGCGCCCACGCCCATGCTGAATACCGGTGCGGCTACGCGTGGGGGAATACCCTGGCTCAGCATGATCGGCAACGCGATGACGCCGATCGCGATCGCCGCGCCGACGCCATACATGGACGTGAAGAGCAGCGCCGTCACGAGGTTGATGGTCATCGCCGTGATAATGGGTCGGTCGCCGGTCAGTTCGACGGCTGAGCGAATCACGCTTTCGGCAATGCCGGTCTGGATCAGCACCTGGGCGAACCAGGCACCGAACACGATGATGATGACCGCCGAGGCGTACTGCACCCCGCCGCCTTGCAGGACTTTCGCCTGGATGTCGTTGATGCCGATGCCGGCGAGCAGCGCCCACACGATGGCGAGCAGCAACAGCATGATGATCGGGCTCTGGCCGCGCACGATCGCGAATACGACGATCAGGAATGCGGCCAGCAGCAAAATGCCGGTAAGCATTGTGGTTCCCCCTTTATTGGGGCAGCTGGAAACTACGGAAGCGGATCAGGCAGAGTCCGGCACCGGGCTGCAGCCCGCGACTCGCACTCTCTCATCCTCCACCCGACGTTCTTGCTGCCTGTTATTTTGCCCTCTCGGTCCCACGATACAGGATCTTGTTTGCCTCTTCGGTGATGCGCTTGTGCGCGGCAACTTCTTCCGCGCCCAGGTCGATACGCGGCTGGGGCTCGTACTCGAAATGGTGGAAATCGTCCTTGCCGCGCACGAGGGTTGCGTAGTCCCTGGGGCCTTCGGTTTGCCGCACGTAGGTCGGCACGTAGCGGATCGCCAGGCCGAGGCGGCGATAGTGCGCGCGATTCGGCTCGGAGCCGTGCACGATGCGCACGTGGTGCAGCGACATTTCCCCGGGCTCCAGCGTCATGTCGACCGCGTTGTCGCCCTGCACGTCGACGGCGACTTCCTGGCCGCGCGTGAGCAGGTTGTTTTCGGCAAACGTGTCGGTGTGCGGCAGCTGGTCCTTCAGGTGCGTGCCCGGCACCACCCGCATGGCACCGTTGGGAACGTCGCTCGACGATAGTGCGACCCAGGCGGTCACGATGTCGGGATGCGAGAGGCCCCAGTAAGTCGAGTCCTGGTGCCAGGATACGTAAGCCGGATCGTTCGGCTCCTTGATGAAAAAGCTCGTTCCCCAGACCAGCAGGTTGGGGCCGAGGATGTCCTCGACCGTGTCGACGATGCGCGGGTGCCGGATCAGCTCGTTCGCCCACTTGAACACCATGTGCGGCTTGTTCCTGAAGGGCGTCTTCATCACGAGGCCGTGCTCGAATTCGAAGTTCTCGATCTTTTCCCGATAGCCGTCCGCCTGCGCCTCGGAAAGCACGCGCACGGGGAAGTGGTAGCCGTTGCGGTTGAACGCTTCCACCTGGCCTTGCGTCAGGACCTTGAGGGGCTTGCCCGCCTCGGCATGCTGCGCGCTACCCATGAATCTCTCCTGTTGCAAAGAAAAAAGTCGCAGAGGCTTGGAGCCCCTGCGACCAACTTGCTACTGCGCGAAACCTTCAGGGAAGCTGGTAACCCTTCTTCCCCACCCGGATCTTGTAGAGGCTGTGGCCCGAGGTCAGATACAGCAGATTGGAATCCGCTCCGCGCCCGAAGCCGACGTTGGTCGGAAGCTCCTTGCCGGTGGAAATATAGGCCAGTTCCTTGCCGTGCGGATCGAGGACCTGGATGCCCGGCCGGTATTCGCAGCGCGAGGCCAGCCAGATATTGCCTTCGGAGTCGGCGATCATGCCGTCCGGGCCGCTGCACGGCTTGTCGCGGGCCGTGTAGTCGATCAGCACGCGGCGGTTGCTCAACTTGCCGGTGGCGGGATCGACGTCATAGGCCTGCAACTGGTGGTGGCCTTGCAGCGTGGCTTCGCCTTCCTTCAGGTTCTGGAACTCGAACCAGCCGTTGTCGTTGCCGATGATGTACATCGTCTTCTGGTCGGGCGAGATCAGCACGCCGTTGCACTTGCCGCAATCGGTGGCCGCGCGCGTGACGGTCCCGTCAGGATCCAGCCGGTAGACGGCATAGCCGTCCTGGAAGATCGGCTCGTGGCCGAGGTAGCGCGGATCGGAGAAATAGATGCGGCCCTTCTCGTCGATGGTGACGTCGTTCAGCGCGTTATAGGGCTTGCCGTCGTAGAGGCCGGACAGGATGTAGGTCTTGCCGGTCTTCATGTCGGTCTTGACCAGCATGCGGCCGCCGTAATCGGCGCCCAACGCCGCGATCATGTTGCCTTCGCGGTCGAACTTGATGCCGTTGGACATGCCGCTCGGGCTGCGGAAGATCGTCGTTTCGCCGGTCTTCGGATTGTGCTTCCAGATGTTACCGGCCTGCAGGAACTTGCCCGACGGATCCTTGCAAAACTTGGTGAACGTGATGTCGCTGAAATAGATCATGCCGTCATGGCCGGCGGCGACACCTTCGGTCAGCATGCAGCCGCCGTCGAACACCATCTCGAGCTTCGCGCCCGCGGGCACGAACTTGGTATCCCCGACCGGGGCCGGGAAAGTCGACGGATCCGCCGCGAAGGCCCCCGCCGACAAAGCCAGCAGTGCGCCGGCAAACAGGTGCTTGGTAATCATGGTCTCCTCCAGATGTGTTTTTTTGAACTATTTGACTATTGGACTCCGTGCCTTTTGGCACGAACGACGGACTTGTGACCACGACCTGCGGACCGTCAACGCAGCCTCCTGACAAACTCCGGATACCTTGCTATTTTTATGACAGGCCGCAAACGCAGCGGCCTTTACATATAAAAATCACTTTCAACTATAAAAACCGGGGATGGCCTTGTCAACCACAAAATCGGGTACCGATGCCCGCTATTCCGCTCCGGCGCTGGAAAAAGGGCTGGACGTGCTCGAGTTGCTGGCCGTAGAGGCCCACGGACTCAGCCTGCAGGAAATCGCCCAGCAACTAAACCGCTCGCCGAACGAGCTGTTCCGCATGCTCGACGTGCTGGTGCGCCGCGGCTTCCTGTCGCGCCAGCCTGACGCCAGCTACGTGCTCACGCTGCGCCTCTTCGAGCTTGCGCACCGGCATCCGCCCATCGACCGGCTGCTCGATTGCGCCATGCCGTTCATGCAGGAGCTGGCGCGACGTACCAGCCAATCGAACCACCTGTGCGTGCACCACGACACGCGGCTGGTGGTACTGGCCCGCGCCGAATCGCCCGAGCCCATGAGTTATTCCGTGCGCCAGGGTTCGCATTTTCCCTTCCACGACGACCGCGTTTCCGCGCGCGTCATCACCGCCTTCCAGGACGGCCTGCGACGGGAGCAATACCTCGACGAGCTCGCCGGGGAAGGCAAGGGCCGCGAAGCGCGCCGGCGCTCGCTGGACGTCCGCTTGCTGGCGCTGCGCGAGCGCGGGTTCGACGAGGGCCCGAGCGACACGATCAGCGGCGTGCATGACATCTGTTTCCCGATCTTCGACCATTTCAGCGCGGTCGCATCGCTGAACGTCGTCTACATGCGCCACCGCGACACCAAGGTATCGATTCCGGATGCACGCGAACACCTGCGCCATATTTCGCAGCAGATTTCACGATCCCTGGGCTGGTCGGATGCCCGCGACGCGAAGCGCGTGAAGCGCGCCGGATCGAAGCTGCCGGCCTGACGTCCCGGCTTCGGCACTTGCGCTTGCCGCGGTTGCGATCCTCGCCCGCGGCATGCAGAGGCATGCGACACGTGCGGACGTCGTGGGGGTGAATGCGATTCGATGCGCAGATCTGCGGCGCGCGGGGAGCGGCCACAGGGTGGTTCGCCTCAGGCGACGATTTCCACCTTGGCGTTGAAGAAGTAGCCGGCACCGCGCTCGGTGCGAATCAATTTCGGACGGCTGGGATCGGTTTCGATCTTGCGCCGCAGGCGCAGGATCTGCACGTCTATGCTGCGATCGAAGACGTTGTCGTCATTGCCGCGGCTTAACTCGAGCAACTGCTCGCGACTCAGGATGCGCTCCGGCGCGCCGAGGAAGGCCGCAAGCAACGCGAACTCGGCGTGCGTGAGTTCGACGCGGTCGCCCTCGTTGGAGGTGAGCCGGCGCGAACGCAGGTCGAGCTCCCAGCCGGCGAAGCGAAATGCCCGCGACGCGCGGCCCTCTGCATGCATTGCCGGATGCGCCTGCGTGCGGCGCAGGATGGCGCGGATGCGCGCCAGCAACTCGCGCAGGTTGAACGGCTTCGTCAGGTAGTCGTCCGCGCCCAGCTCCAGGCCCATGATGCGGTCGACGTCATCCTTGCGGCCGGTGAGGATCACGATCGGCACGCTCGAGGTCTCGCGCAACTCGCGGGCCAGTGTCATGCCGTCCTCGGAGTTCAGCTTCAAGTCGAGCAGGACCAGGTCGATGGCTTCGCGCGACATGGCCTCGCGCATGGCCGCGCCGTCCGCCGCGCCGGTGACGCGCAGGTCGTAGTCGCCGAGGTATTCGGCGACCATGCGACGAAGGTCCGCATCATCGTCGACGACGAGCACATGTCTCGGAATGCTCATGGCTGAGGGCAGGACTTCGCTGTTGGCCGAGGTCATGTTCACAGTGATTTCAGTATAGCGGCATGCGTGGGTTTCAGGATTTCAAAGTGAAATATGGCCGCTTCCGGCGCGGCAGACAGCGGTTCACGGCGGTGGGACAATCGCTGCATGAAAGAAATCCTCGTGGTGGACGATGACGTCCTGATGCTGGAGCTCCTGTCCGAGTGGCTGAGCGCGGCAGGCTACCGCGTGCGCCAGGCGCAATCGGGCACGGATGCGCTGTACATGCTCAGTTCCGGGCCGGCCCGCCTCCTGATCACCGACATGGACATGCCCGGCCGTGACGGTGCGCAGACCCTGACCGAAGCGCGGCGCCTGCAACCTGACCTCGCGATGATCGCGATCTCGGGCGGCGCCCGCAGCGGCAGGAAGAGCTGGGCTGCGGCGGCACGCGCCTCCGGCGCCGCACGCACGCTGGCCAAGCCCTTCGGCCGCGAGGCGCTGCTGGCTGTCGTGGAAGAAGTCCTGCCGGATTGACGGTCCGCGCGCCGCCAGCATGAACGACCGGACCGACATCCCCGCGCCAGCGCAACCGCTGTCGCGGGCCCACGCGAACAGTCGTCCTCGCGTCAGTTTCCAGCTCTCGCTGAAGATCGCCGGCATGCTGGTCGTCGTCGTCATGGCCAGCGTGCAGATCTACGACATCGTGCGCAGGCTGGAAATCGTCACCGAGACGACGCAGCACAGCTACGGCAGCCTTTCGCGAACCCTGGCCGAGCAGGCGCGCAGCGCCGTCCAGGCCGTGGACGTCGTGGTGCAGGAAACCGCGAAGGACGCCCAGCCGATCCAATCACGCGCGGGCACCCCGCAGGCGGACGAGCGCCTGCGCACCCGCCTGCAACTGATCGCACCCGCGCGCGACCTGCTCGTCGCCGGCGCGGACGGCAGCGTGCTCGCCTCGGCAAGCGGCACGCAGGCCGGCCGCGACTGGATCGCACGCCAGTCCTTTTTCGCATCCCACGCGCAATCGCCGGACATCGGCTTGTTCATCTCGGAGCCGTTCCGGTCCGGTGACGCCGGACAGTGGACGATCGCCCTGAGCCGCCGGATCGGCGACAGCGCCGGCAATTTCCGCGGCGTGGCGGCGGCATGGGTGGACGTCGATTACTTCGAGCATTTCTACAAGGCGATCGATCTGGGCAAGGGCAGCGAGATCGTGCTGTGGCGTCGCGACGGGGACGTGCTTGCGCGCTATCCGCGGTCCGGCAATGCACTCGGATACCCGTTCGCCGACGCGGAACTCTATCGTGGGCTGACGGGCCGGCCGGACGAACCCGGCAGGGTTCTCAAAAGCCGCGTCGACGGGGAGGAGCGCATCTACGCGGCCCAGGCCGTTCCCGATTTTCCGCTCGCCATCGGCGTGAGCGTGGCGAAAAACGCCGTCCTCGAAAAGTGGGCCGAACAAGTGATGCACAGCACGGTGCGCACCACCCTGCTCTGCCTGAGCGTGATCGCGCTGGTCTGGCTCGTGCTCCGCCACCTGCGCCGCAGCGAACGCGCCGAGGACCAGCTACGCGTGCAGACG
The DNA here is from genome assembly GCA_035548375.1 of Burkholderiales bacterium. Taxonomy (GTDB): domain Bacteria; phylum Pseudomonadota; class Gammaproteobacteria; order Burkholderiales; family JACQAP01; genus JACQAP01. Next base: position 77,897 of record DASZTG010000021.1, on the reverse strand, counting down.
GCGCTCCTCGACGAGCTCTTCGAGAGCGCGCCCGAAGCCATCGTCATGCTCGACCTCGACCAGCACGTGATCCGGGTGAACCGGGAATTCACCAGCATGTTCGGCTACACGGCGGACCAGGTGCGCGGACGCTCGCTCGACGAACTGATCGTCCCCGCGGACTTGCGGTCGGAGTGGGAACGCCTGGCGCAATCGGTGCGCAACGGCCGGCATACCAGCATGGAGACCGAGCGCCAGCGCAGCGACGGCACGCTGCTGCACGTGTCCGAGCTCGGCGCGCCCATCCTCGTCTCGAGCGGGCAGATCGCGACCTACGCGATCTATCGCGACATCTCCGAGCGTCGGCTCGCGGACGCCGAGCGCGACAAGCTGGAGACGCGGCTGCGCCAGGCAGTGAAGCTCGAGGCCATCGGCACCATGGCCGGCGGCATCGCCCACGACTTCAACAACATCCTCGCCGCCATCCTCGGCTATGGCGACATGGCGCAGAACGCCGCGCCCGAGGGCAGCACGCTCAAGCGCTACGTCGGCAACGTGCTGGCGGCGGCGCACCGGGCCAAGGCGCTGATCGACCAGATCCTGACCTACAGCCGCAGCACGCGCGGCCAGCGCGCCGTGGTCAACGTGGACGACGTGCTGGAGGAAACGCTGGACCTGATCCTCGTCTCGCTGCCGGAATCCATCGAGCTCGACTTGCAATTGAATGCGCGCCACGCCGCCGTGATCGGAGATCCGACGCACCTGCACCAGCTGATCATGAATCTTTGCCGCAACGCCGAGCACGCGATGTCCGCCGGCGGCAAGCTCACGGTCGCGCTCGAGGAAATCGACGCCGCCGAGGATGCGCCGCTGTCGCACTCCCTGCTACCCGCCGGACGCTACGTGCGGCTGCGCGTGCAGGATTCGGGCTGCGGCATGACCGCGGAAGTCGCCGCCCGCATATTCGAGCCGTTCTTCACCACGCGGGAATCCGGCAGCGGCACCGGCCTCGGCCTCGCGCTGGTGCAGGGCATCGTGACCGAGCTGGGCGGCGCCATCGACGTGGAAAGCCTGCCGGGACGGGGCAGCACGTTCGACATCTACCTGCCCCGATCCGACACCGAGGCGATCGAGGAAGCCGAAGATGCCGGCCCGCTGCCGCGCGGCAACGGCGAACGCGTGCTGCTGGTGGAGGACGAAAAGCCCCTGATGCTGCTCACGGAGGAAATGCTGGCGGCGCTGAACTACGAGCCGGCGGGATTCACCAGTTCGGCCGAGGCGCTCGCGGAATTCTGCCTCGATCCGTCGCGCTTCGACGCGGTCATCCTCGACCAGCTCATGCCCGGCATGACGGGCACGGAGCTCGCCCGCCAGATGCGCCAGGCCCGCGCCGACATCCCGGTCGTGCTGATCAGCGGCTACACCGGCCCGGTGCTCTCGCAGCAGGCCTATTCATCGGGAATTGACCGGATCCTCACCAAGCCGCTGGAGCTGCGCCAGATCGCCGATGCGCTGGCGAACGTCCTGGCGCGCGAAACCGCGAGCTGAGCAACGCGAAGCGCCTCCGCGCGCTCAATCGCCGGTCGGCGCGATGCGAAATTCCTTGACCAACGGGTTGGCGCAGAGCGCCTGCGCCAGCTTGCCGAAGTTCTCCGGCTTCGTGGTCTGGATCATGAGGCGGTATTCGAACCGGTTGTCGGTCTCGCTGACCCGATAGTGCACCGGCGCGGTATCGAAGCCGTTGCGGGAGAGTTCCGCGCGCAACGCTTCCTCGTCGAGCGGCGCCGCGCGGCTGAAGCCAACGTCGAGCCGCGCGTAGTTCTGCGTATGCATGCGCGATTCGATCCAGCGGAAGATCGACAGCACGAACAACACCAGCGCGGTCGTCACCGTCGCGGGAAAATAGAACCCGATGCCGATCAGGATGCCGAGCGCGGCCGTGATCCAGATCGACGCGGCCGTGGTCAGCCCTCGCACCGTGATGCCTTCCTTGAAGATCACGCCCGCGCCGAGGAAGCCGATGCCGGTCATGATGCCCTGCGCCATGCGCGTCGGGTCCATGCGGATGCTGTCGGCCGTGGCTTCTATCCATTGCCATTCGTACACCGTGATCAGCATCAGCACGGTGGACGCCATGCAGACGAGCGTATGCGTGCGGAATCCGGCCGGACGGCCGCGATAGCTGCGCTCGAGCCCGATCAGCCCTCCGGCGAGGACGGAGGCGAGCAGCCGGCCCGCCATCACCATGTGCTCTTCGCCCATTGCGACTTCCCTCACCTGGACATGCAGGACGCAAACACTGTAGGGCCATGGCAACGCGGATTCAAGGCCTTGCCGGACGAAAACCTGGAAAGGACACGCGACGCACGCCGCCGATCCCACGCCTTCCAGTCGGCGTATCGCGACGGTACACTCACGCCAAACTAGAAATCAAAGCAAACCCGACTCACCGACACACGCCGCCGCAATCCGCCTAAGGGGGCTACCGTGTACCTGCTACGTGATCCCGACGATCCGCGTCGTCGCCTGCTGGTCAAGCTGCTGGCTGCCGGCAGCCTGGCATCCCTCCCGATCCACCGCGTCCTGGCCGACGTGCTCGGCGAAAAGCCCGAGAAACTGCCGCCGGACCGCTCCATCTACCGGCTCAGCGGCACGGTCAGCGTCAACGGATCGCCCGCGAACCTGAAAACCCGCATCGGTGGCAACGACACCATAGAGACGGGCAGGAATTCGGAGGTGGTGTTCGTCAGCGGCAGCAACGCCTTCATCCTGCGCGAATCCAGCCGCATGAGCCTCTCGCAACAAGCGTCGTCCAGCAGCGCCGTGGCCAGCGCATTGCGCCTGCTTACCGGGAAAATACTGGCGGTGTTCGGCCCCGGCGTTCCTCAGCGCATCTCCACCGCGACGGCGACGATAGGCATTCGCGGCACCGGCGTCTATGCCGAGACCGATCCGGAACAGACCTACTTCTGTACCTGCTACGGCGTCACGGACATCAACGCGAACAGCGATCCCAACAGCCGCAAGACCGTGACGTCCAAGCACCACGACGAGCCGGTGTACATCCTGGCGAAGCCTAAGGACGGCAAGGCCATCCGCAAGGCGCCGTTCATCAACCACACGGACCAGGAACTGATGCTGATCGAAACCCTGGTCGGGCGCTCTCCGCCCTTCGTGTTTCCCTCGGAAGACTACGGCGGGCCGCGCAAGGACTACTGAAGCGCGTCCGGGCTGGGGAACACGGCCCGGCCGTGACCCCGGCCATTGTCCGCGTCACGGCGTGCCGTTGATGATCCAGGTCAGGATCGCATCGTAGTTCGTGAAGTCCCCCGCACCGAAACCCGGCTGGGGCGCCGACATGCCGGAGCAGGCGGGCGCGCTGGCGTCATGCGGACAAACCAGCAACAGGCTGGATTGTGGCGCGCCGAGGTTGATGGTCGAGAGCAATCGAGACTTGAGGCCGGAATCGTTGATCCAGGACGGTGTCGCCGTCGTACCGTTGTGGCAAGACGTGCAGCCGGCACCCGAGTTCAGCAGGGTGGCCACGTCGGACAAGACGACGGTCGAGGCTATCGTCACTGTGTGGTTGACGGTGGCATCGGGCGGGATGCCGTTGCTTACCGTCAGCGTCACACTGCACGTCCCCACGCCCGAGTAGCTCAGCGTCCGGGTGGTCGAAGTGCTCGCCCCGCCCGGAATCGAGCACCCGGCCGATCCGGCCGTCGCGCTCCAGGCGTAGGTCAGCGTCCCTGGTCCGGTAGCACTGCCGGTCAACAGTCGGCTGGCCGAGGTGGCTGTCGGCGTGCTTCCGGGATTGTTGTTGATCGTGAAGCCGATGGCGGCCGAAGTCGGCGTGAAGTTGGCGCCGCTCGGGCTGGATCCGGCCGCGGCCGTCACCACGAACGACTGGCTCGCGGTCACCGGCGGCTGCGATACGTTTTGCTCGGTCAGCTCTAACGTGTAGTTATTGCCTATCGCCGCCGTCGTTACGTTCAGCGTCGCGCCGGCGCACGAATTCGCCCCGACCGTGACGCCGGAGGATGGCGGCAGCACCTGCCAGTTGCATGACAACGGACTGCCGGTACTTTGGGAGGTGGTGACACTGATGGTACCTGTCGGCCCCACCCCGCTGAACGGCACTGCCACGCTGCCCGCGGACAGACCGGCCACAGTAAGGCTGAACGCCAATGGCGTTTCGGTCACGACGATCTGTTGCGTGGCGGTGTCGCTTTCCGTTCCATTGCCGACGAGCAGTTGCACGACGTAGGTGCCCACGTTCTGGACATTGAGCACGGCGGTGGATGCGTTCGGCGTCGAGAGGCTCGCGCCAGCCGGCGGGACCGGTGTCGGGGCAATCGTCCAGGCGTAGGTCGTCGCGCCGATGCTGCCGGTTCCGCTCAGCGGGATCGTTGCCGTGGGTGGGCTGCCGACAAACGATACCGCCGGGGCGGCATTGGCCGTGATGCTTGCCGCCACGCCGCCTGCCGGCGCGCCGTTCAGAATCCAGTTGTACAGCATCGAATAGCTCGTCAGGCCGGCGTTGGCCGAGAGGTTGAACAGGGTCGCGCCGTTGTGGTGATTGCCCGCGGGCTTGCCGAGCAACGGGCTGGCGGCCAGCTCGGTCAGGTTCACGCGGCCCATTATTTCCTCGTAGAGCCATGCGTCGTCGGTGGCATCCGGCGCGCCTCCGCTGGAATTTCGATCGAAGTCGGTGTACCAGATCGGCGGTGTCGCGGCGGGCTGCGGCACGGCACGGACCAGGTGGCAGGTGGTGCAGGTGGCCGAAGCGCTTTGCAACAGGGATTTCACGTGCGCGAACTTGATCGTGGCCGGATCGTGGAAATTGTTGTCGACCGTGATGGTCACGGCCTTCGAATCGGAGACGCCGCGGTTGCTCACGGTCAGATGCACCGTATAGGCGCCCGCAAAATTCGAGAAGAACGTCGCCGTCGGGGAATTCGGATTACTGATGGTCGCACCCGGCGTCGCGGAATCCAGCGTCCAGCTATAGCTGCTCGCGAACAGGCTGTCGCCGCCGTAGAGCTTCGCGTTCGCACCCGTGCGCACCATGCGATCCGGGCCGGGATTCGCAACCGGCCGGCCAGCGCGCAACGGGGCGCCGCCGGCGTCGGTCGCCGTCAACCCGGAAATCGCGAGCGAATTGATGTATGACGCGAGGATGGACGGCGCATTCGACTTCCAGAAACCCTGGTAGACCAGGAAGGCAAGCGGCATGTTGCCGCGGTCGAACACATGCGCCTTGATGCGCGCGCCGTACCCGCTGAACTTGGACTCGCTGTCGAAGTCGATGTCGCTCTGGTTCGCGGTGCCGCGCAACAAATGGCAGGTGCGGCAATAAGGCACGACGACCTGCTGGTAGAGCGAGGCGTTGCCAGTCCAGCCGGCCGGCAGATAGGTGTCGGAGAATTGCGCGTTGGCCATGGCCGCGCCGCCGTACCAGCTCTGGATCATGGGAGCCGCCGCACCCTGCCAGTCGTTGCTGCCCGCGGACGGCCGCGTGCAACTACCCCACGTGCCGGAGACCGTTCCGCCGCCGGGATAGGAACACAGCACCCACTGGTTGAAAGCCTTGAGGACGGCTTCCTGGTCCGCGCGCCTGAATCCGGCGAACGTCGACCACTCGAAGCTGTCCACGTTGAACCCCTGCAGCCTGGCTTGCACGTCGCCGCGCTTGCGCGATGCCGCGTTCTCGACCAGCGCGAAAGTCGACTGCGGCGTGAGCGGGTCGAGTCGGCCGCCGTGGCAGTTCACGCAGATGCCCGGCATCGCCTTCGGGCCGCGGCCGTCGAGGTTCAGCATGGTCTGGCGCTGGCCGGAAGAAGGGTCGAAGTTGAAATACTTCGTGTATTTCACCGTCGCGTCGCAGTTCGAGGGATCGGCCGCAGTGCATTGGGCCGGACTCCATTCGATGGCGTTGGTACCCACGTGCCACTTCGAATCGCGCGCGACCGCGGCGTCGACGTTGACCTGCGAGTAGCCGCCGGGTGCGTTGGCCACGTTGTAGTTCTCGACGTAGAAGGCGATGCTGCCGTCGGCATTGCGACGGCCCGTCATGCGCCGGCCGTAGCCCAGGTCGCGCACGTCGCGGAATACCGCGACGAACTCGCTGCCGCCCTGGCCGAACTGGTTTTTCGACTTCCAGGAATCCAGCGTCGTCCTTTCGCCGTTCGGATCCACCGAGGCGTAGTAAGCCTGCGCGTAGGCGTCGGTGTCCGTCTGGAAGTTTCCGGCGGTATCGACGATCGGGTTCGGAAACAGCAGGAAGCGATTGATGCCGGAAGGCGCGTCCGCGCTCGCAGTCGCCGCCTCGTCGCCCGAATTGCCCTGCGTACAGCCGGCGAGGAGCAGGCACGTCGTCAACACGAGCAGGAGGACGCGGTTCATAGCTTCAGCCCTTTCAGAACCGGATCAGCAGCGACAACGTGACCTGGTTGTCCACGTAGTCGATCGTATCCGTCGTGACAGCGGTGGGCGGCTGGTCATGCGGGCGGGAATAGGCAATGCGATAGGCAAGGTCGAGCGCCGCGTGCTCGCCCATCGCGAAGTTGTAGCCGATCGTTCCGATGCCGGTATAGGCCTTGAGCCGGTAGGAGAAGCGCTGCGTGTCGGTGAACACATCGTCCTGGATCACGGCATCCGCGATGTCGAAGTAGGCGAGCTTCGCGCTGGCAGTCGAGACGATGTCGCCGTCGCGGCCCTCCAGGCCGAAGTAGAGGGTCTGCCTGCGTGTGAGCGCGTAATCGAGGTTCGCGCGCAGCGACACTTCCTTGGTGTCGAATACCTTGCTGCGCCCGTCGCGCTGGTTGTAGGCAAGCGCGCTGAAGAAGAACAGCTTGTCCGTGAGCGGCTTCCTGACCGACACCCCGGCGGAAGTGCGATAGCCGTCGCGCAGGTCGGAGTCGTACCAGTCTTCGCCCTGCTTGACGAATATTCCCCAGATCGGCGTGCTGAACTGGCCGGACGCCCGGTACTGCAATTCGCCCTGGATGTTTGCATAGAGACGATCCAGTCCGGTGTAACGCTGGAATTTTTCGCCGCCGGCGTTGCCCGTCAGCACCAGCCGGGAGCTTGCGGACAATTGCCAGGGCAGGCTGGCGCCCAGGTTCAGCGTTTCGAAGGTGTCATGGAGCTTGTCGTCGCCGCGGGCGCGCGAGACGTTGTCGTCGTAGGTGGCGTCAGCCGTGACCCGGAAGCGCAAGCCGTTGAGGTCGGCGTTGGCGCATGGCGCCCATTGCACGATACAGGCAAGCCCCGCCGCGGCCATGCAGCGCCGCAGGCCAGGCGATATCCCCTGCCGCGCAGGATTGCGCGGTACTTCTCCCTTGAAACGCATGAACGCGACCCACCGTGATCATTATGGTGTTTGCATCGCGCCTCTCGGGTTCTTCTGGAAGAAAAACCAGGAATCACCGTGCCCGGTGGCGGTTCTTTCGACCCACTCTATCCAGTTACCGGCCTTTAGGAAAGCCCCCGTTGCCCGCCCCGGCGCCGGGGCGTCGTTCACGCGGCCCTTGCCGACCCCAGCGCTTCCTCGTTTTCAAGACGTTGCCATAACTGCCTGATCATGTCCGTGAGCATCAGGGCTTCCTGCCAGCGATCCGACAACTCGTAGCCGTCCGGGCCGGTCATCGCGTATTCCTTCGGCCCGAGTTCGCACAGGAAAGTGAACGTCGCATCCCGCGGCGCGCGCTTGCGCCAGCTGCGCAGGCCGTACTCCCACCAGCCCATGAACAAGTCGAGCCAGTCCTTGTGGTGCGGGAAGCTGATCTGCACCTGCACTTGCTCGCGGCTCGCCACGCGGCCGTGGAAGCCCCAGCAGTTGTCGAGGATGCGATGCATGTAGCCATGGTTGACCTCGCTGATCGGCCACGCGAATTCGCGGCCGACCACGTAATGCGACAGGTCGCCCGTCAGGCGCAGGTCGGGGAAACAGTCCAGCAGCTGCATCGTGAAGAACAGGTCCGTGGTCATGCGATCGCGATGCGTCTCGATGTGCACCGGGATCTTCGCGTCGTGCGCGAGCCGCCGCCAGCCCTCGACGTAGGGAATGCATTCCTGGATCGAATAAGGCCGCACGTCGGGCTGCAGGTTGATGTGGTCCGCGCCGAGTTCCTTCACGTGCTCGAGGATGGGCTTCAGGTCGTCTATTTTCTGTGGATAGCACTGGGCCTGCCAGGTCATGTCATGCGCGCGCAGGAAATCGGTGATCTCCTTCGCGTACTTGTAGTCGAAGAAGCGCACGCCGCAGCCGTCGAAGCCCGCCTTCTGGATCATGTCGAGCTTCTGGTCCATGGTCCATTCCAGGCCGTCGGGACGGCGGCGTTCCATGGCCCAAAGCGATTGGTACACGAGTAGTTTTTGCATGGCTTACCTCTTGAGCTGGTCGGCGTGGTGCCGAAGGTGGTTTTCCATGAACGTCGAAATGAAAAAATAGCCGTGGTCGTAGCCCTCGCGGCGATTCAGGACCAGCGGCTGGTCCGATTCGCGGCAGGCGGTCTCGAAGACCTCGGGGTACAACTGGTCCGGCAGGAATTTATCCGCGAGGCCCTGGTCGATCAGGATCGGGCCCGCGAACGACATGCGCCTGATGAGATCGCTGGCGTCGTATTCCTTCCAGGTTTCATGATCGTCTCCGAGGTAGCCCTTGAACGCCTTCTTGCCCCACGGGCATCGCATGGGGGCGGCGATCGGCGCGAAAGCCGAGAGCGACTGGTATTGGCCGGGGTTGCGCAGTGCGCAGACCAGCGCGCCGTGCCCGCCCATCGAGTGGCCGAAGATCCCTTGCCTTGCCGTGTCCACCGGAAATTTCCCGGCAACGAGCGCCGGTAACTCGCGGGTCACGTAGCTGTACATGCGATAGTGCTTCGACCAGGGCTCGCGCGTGGCGTCGACGTAGAAGCCCGCGCCAACGCCGAAATCCCATGAATCCGCTTCGCCCGGCACGTTCGCGCCGCGCGGGCTGGTATCCGGCGCCACCAGAACCAGGCCGAGTTCGGCCGCCAGGCGCTGCGCGCCCGCCTTGATCGCGAACGTTTCCTCCGTGCACGTCAGGCCCGCGAGGTAATACAGGACCGGCGCCTTGCCGGCCTTCGCCTGCGGCGGGACGAACACGGAGAACTTCATCTCCAGGCCGATCTCCTTCGACGCGTGCGAGTAATAGCCCTGCACGCCTTCGAAGCATCTGTGTTCGCTGATGGTTTTCATCTAAGTCGAAACCCAACGCAGAGGCGCAGAGAAGAAACGGAGAACGCAGAGAACTCGGGGGCACACAAGCAGAATTGGTAGAGATTGAACCGCGATTGGCGATCATTTCTCATTTTGAGTCGTTTCCTCTGTGCACTCTGCGCTCTCGGCGCCTCTGCGTTGGATGTAATTTTTAGAAAACGACTACCGAGCGAATCGACTCGCCCGCATGCATCAGGTCGAAGCCCCTGTTGATGTCCTCGAACCTGAGCTTGTGCGTGATCAAGTCGTCGATGTTGATTTTCTTTTCCATGTACCAGTCGACGATCTTCGGCACGTCGGTGCGGCCGCGCGCGCCGCCGAAAGCCGTGCCCTTCCAGACGCGCCCGGTGACGAGCTGGAACGGACGCGTCGCGATTTCCGCGCCTGCCGGCGCCACACCGATGATGACCGACACGCCCCAGCCCTTGTGGCAGCACTCCAGCGCCTGGCGCATGAGCTTGACGTTGCCGATGCATTCGAAGCTGTAGTCGGCGCCGCCCTTCGTCAGGTTCACGAGGTAGGGCACCAGCTCGTTGTCGGCCATGTCCTTCGGGTTCACGAAGTGCGTCATGCCGAACTTCTCGGCCAGCGCGCGCCGCTTCGGGTTGATGTCGACGCCGACGATCATGTTCGCGCCGGCCATGCGTGCGCCCTGCACGACGTTCAGCCCGATGCCGCCCAATCCGAAGATCACCACGTTCGCGCCCGGCTCGACCTTCGCGGTGTTGATGACCGCGCCGATGCCGGTGGTCACGCCGCAGCCGATGTAGCAAACCTTGTCGAAGGGCGCGTCCTCGCGGATTTTTGCCAGCGAGATCTCCGGCACGACGGTGAAATTCGCGAACGTCGACGTGCCCATGTAATGGTGCAGCTTCCTGCCGCCGAGCGAGAAGCGGCTGCTGCCGTCGGGCATCAAGCCCTGGCCTTGCGTCACGCGGATCGACTGGCAAAGATTGGTTTTGTGCGAAACGCAGTACTCGCATTCCCGGCACTCGGGCACGTAGAGCGGAATGACGTGGTCGCCCTTCTTGAGGCTTTTCACGTTCGGGCCGACGTCGACCACGATGCCCGCACCCTCGTGGCCGAGAATGGAAGGAAACAGTCCTTCCGGATCGGCGCCGGAGAGCGTGAACTCATCCGTGTGGCAAATTCCGGTGGCCTTGATCTCGACGAGCACCTCGCCTGACTTCGGCCCTTCAAGTTGCACGGTTTCCAGAGAAAGCGGCGCGCCGGCCTTGTGCGCGACTGCTGCGCGAACATCCATGACTGCTCCTTGTCGTTGTTATGTTCTGACTGCCCTGTACGGATGCACCGCCGGAGGCAACCCAAAAAACAAACGGCGGGGATCGCCCGCCGTCGGTAAATGCAAACTTCTCAGGTCGCCGCTGCCTTGACCTCGAAGAAACGGTTGCGCAATGCCGTCTGGTTCTCGTAGATCGAGCCCTGCGCCAGCGCGGGCGGCAACGGCATGCGGATCGGTACGTGCTCGGTGCGGGGCTCCAGCGTCGGTTCGCCGCAGATCATGCGGCTGTTGAATTCGTCGAGATCCTTGAAGTTGACCAGCGGCCACGCATCGGCCGCCGTGGCTTCGTAGAGCAGCAGCTGGCGCGGCCTGTCCGACGTGTTCTGCGCCGAGCCATGCACGAGGCGAACATGATGGAAGGAGCACGACCCCGCCTTGCCGACACATGGGACTGCCTTCGAATAGTCCAGGTCAGGCGTCTGGGTCGGATCCATTGCGCCGCAGAAGCGGCCGTCGAGATGATGATTCCAGACCTTGTTCACCCGGTGCGAACCCGGCATCACGAGCAGCGGACCGTTTTCCAACTCCACGTCGTCCAGCATGACGCCGATTGCAAGGATGTCGTCGTTGGTATGGGGATAGAACGCCCAGTCCTGGTGCCACTCGACGGGTGAACCGTATTTCGGTGCCTTCACGTTCAACTTCGAGCCATGCAGCCGCACGTCCTTGCCGAGCAGTGCCTTGAGTATGGCCGTCACGCCCGGCTGCTTCACGGCTTCCATGAAGAACGGATCGATCTTGTGCGGGGTCTTGATGCGGCGCACGCGCGGATGCTCTGCGGTATGCGTGGGCTCAAGGTCATAGACTTCGTTGTGCGTCTTGACACCAGCGGCCTTCTGCACGAGTCCGGCGATGACGCTGCGCATCTTGTCGAGCGTGGCGGCGTCGAAAACGTTCTCGACGATGATGAAGCCATCCTCGCGATATCTTTCGACGTCCTTGGCACTGATCATGGCGTTTCCCTCTTTGAAATTACGGGCTTGCCTGCATTTTACGCCGTTCGCGGAAGTGCAGGGACGGCAATCCACGTTGCTCTGCAGCAGGCGAAGCCCCGTGATAACACCACGCCAAATGCTCGAGGTTGCAAGCCGCAACCTTACCATTTCAGGTTGAAATGTAAGAAAGCCTGTGTCAGTCTACTTACGCTGCACGGGAAACCTCGGGGAAATAACGAAGAAGGTCCCGACAGAGTAAACAAACCAAAAAATCCAACAGGAGGAGTACCACCATGAAGAAACTCACCGCCATTGCCGCGGCGGTCGCGGCCGTGTGCCTCAGTGCGCCGGCATCCGCCCAACGGCTGCCCGGCCCGATCGACGACGCCGCGCTCAGCTGGGAAACGCCCCAGTGGGGCAAGGATGACAGCGCCGGAAGCGCGAATTACACCAAGGATTCCGCGCAGATCAAACGCGCGCTTTCCACCATCAAGCAATACAAGGCCATTGCCATCGGCAAGTACTATCACCGCGAGGCACCCTCGTTCGGCGTGCGCGCATGGCAAATGAGCATTCCCGGCACGCCTACCGGCGGGCCGTTCGGCAAGAACGCGCTGATTTTCCATGATGAGCTGGTCACCACCGAAATCGGCCAGATCCAGACCCAGTTCGACGGTCCCGGACACATCGGGGTCAACACGTCCAAGGGCCCGGTCATGTACAACGGCCGCGTCACCTGGGACATCTATGAGCGCGGGGCCGGTGGCCGCGTGCTCGGCATGGGCGTCAACGGCGTGGAACACGTCGGCGAGCTCGGCTTCGTTTGTCGCCTGGTGGTCCTGGACGCCGTGGCATACAAGAAGTCCAAGGGCATAATCCCGCAGAACGCCGAGATGCTGCCGATCCCGAAGAAGCCCGGCGACGCGGGCATCGTCACTGCCGACGACGTGCAGGGCATCCTGAAAATGTCCGGCGTGGGCGAAATCCAGAAAGGCGACTGCGTCGCGCTGCATACCGGGCAGGGCAACACCTGGGGCAACGCGCGCTACAAGAAGCTCACCGCAGAGCAACGCGCCGCCGCGCGCGCGATCTTCGCGCAAGGCGAACCCGGCTTTGGGATCAGCGCATGCCAGTGGCTTGCGTCGAAGAACATCGCCATGACCCTGGGCGACACTTCCGCGAACGACGCCCAGCCGGGCGGCGAACAGGAAGGGTACGCAGTGCCCTGCCACTCCGAGCTGCAGACGCGCCGCGGTATCTGGAACTTCGAGAACATCGACACCGAGTCCCTGGTGGCCGCCGGCATCAAGGAAGGCGCGTTCATCTGGGCGCCGCTGCGCATCATCGGCGCGACTGGCTCGCCCGGCAACCCGATGGTCCTCTACTAAGCAACGAGCAAAACAGTCTTACCCCTTCAAACCGGCGGTCGCGCAAGCGATCGCCGGTTTTTTCTTGCGAAGGGCGTGAAGGGGGAAGAGGGAAGGGTAAATGCTCTAGAGCTCCAGGTCCTCACCCTCCCCCTTCACGCCTTCCCCTTCACCGTTTTCTGGCCACGCAACTCACCCACGCCTGCGAGAACATCCCGTTCGGCTGCCGTCCCCACTCGCGCCAGGTCGCCGCATGCGGCGGTTCGCCCGCTTCTTCATGGTTCATGGCGAGGAAATCGCCGATTGTGGTCAGCGGATCGTAGTTCTCGTAGCGAGAGCGCATGTCGATCGCCTCGAAACCCGCTCGTTCCAGGTACATGCCCAGCTTGTGTCCGCAGTACACGTCGCCGCCGTTGCGGTTCTGCAGTGCCTTGTAGGCCTCGAAGGCCAGCAATAACTTCTCGGCCGGCGGCGCAACCAGGAAGCCGCCCCAGTCCGGCGTGCAGACGCCGATCATGCCGCCGGGCTTGAGCACGCGCTTCAATTCGACCGCCGCCTGAACCGGGTCCTTCAGGTGTTCGAGCAGCGCGTGCGAGAAAACGGCATCGAAGCTGCCGTCGGCGAACGGCAACTCGTAGACGCTCGCCTGCCTGAATTCGATGTTGGCGATGCCCTGCGCCGCCGCTTCCCTGCTCGCCAGCGCGACTTGATCCGCGTTGAAATCCACGCCCGTTACCTTGCCGGGCGCGACCTTCAGCGCGATATCGCGGGTGATGGTGCCGGGTCCGCAACCGCAATCGAGCACGCGGATGCCGGCCTTGAGATGGGGAAGGAAAAATGCGCCGTTCGGATCGAGCCGGCGGCGAGCCATGAAGGCCGCGGCTGCGGCGCTGTATCCGGGTGTATAAGTTTCCATAAGGCCGTGAGTGTCGTTAATGCCGTGAATATCGTAAATGTCGTAAATACGTGAACGACGCGCTAGCTCCGGCCATGCCGGGAAGCGCGAAGCTTACAGGGTGTCGATACGGCATTCACGAAATTCACGATCCACCGGTGCTAGACTGCGCCTCAATGCTCGCCAATCCTTATATCGCTCGTCTTCTCGCTGCTGTCATCGCGGCGGCGCCGTGCGCCGCGCTCGCATGCGGCGAGCCCCTGCGCGGCGACATGGTGACGGCGGAGCGCCTCATCGGGCCGACCGCCGCGGGCGAAAACCCGGGCTTCCACGTGCTCGGCGCGGGCTGGTTCCACGCCGTCGAAATCGTCAAGCGCGGCGGCAGCACCGACGATACCGCGGTTACGCTCGAGCTCGACGGCGAACCGCTAGTTACCGCGACCTTCGCCGACCTGAAGAATCCGATGATGGAAATCAACACGCCGATGATGATCGTGAACGTGCGCTCGTCGGGCGACACCGAAACCATGACGATCTGGTACGCGCCGGAACTGAAGTTTCGCGCGATGGCCGCGCTGCGCATCCAGGTGCGCGAAGACGGCGTCGAAAGCCTGAAGTTGCGCGCAGTCATGAACGCACCGGCGCCGCATGAGCATGTCGCCGGGCAAGCGATCGGCACCATCGCCGCATTGCCCGCTTTCAAATAATCACTGCTTGTAGATTTCCACGTCACTCGCCTGCAGCGAGTAGCCGACATTGATGTCTGATGCGCCATCCACCAGGCTCAGCGTCTTTTTCACCGACACCGCGGCCAGCCGGCCGGTGACCCAGACCGCGGAAAACACGGTGACGTTCGCGATCGGCTTGCCGGACTTCACGTGCACGATCTGGTTGGGCGGCGGCGGCGGCGTATGGATGCACGCGCCGACGTAGGGCACGAGCAGGAACTCGGTGATGTCCTTGCCCGAGAACGCCAGCGGCAGGATGTAGCCGGGAATGCGCACCGCCTGCCCGTCCAGGGCGGCATTGACCGAACGCGACCGTTGCGCGCCGCCTTCCATGTATTCGCGGCGCTTCGCCAGCAAAGCGTCCACGTTGAATCCGGCTTCCTCGAGCTTGCGCGTCGCCGTCCGCTCGTATTGCGCCTCGGTCGGGCTGAGGGCCTCATTGCGCGCCTTGCGCTCGCGCAGGCCGGCGACGTCGCTGAGTTGCAACGCCTGTACCTTTGTCAGCTTCGAGAACGATTCATCCGCCGGCGGGCCCAGATCGCGCCACATGATCTGGCGCGCTTCTTCCGCCGGGGCACCAGGTGCCCACGCGAGCAGAAAGCAGGACAGCATCGCGCTGAGGAAGACGTGTCTTTTCATTTTTCAGCTTCCGTAATCAAGCTTCAGATCCGCACGATCATGCCGTCTGCCAGCGACTGGCGATAACTGCGCCATGCTGGAATCAGGCCGCATGCCACGCCGGCGATGGCAACGACGCCGGCAAGCAACCACTCTTCGGCGGATGGCCAGGTCGAGGCAAGGTAGAAGCCCATGCGTGATTCGAGCCATGGCCTGCCCGCGACCAATCCCGCCTCCAGCGCAATCATGCCGAGCACGATGCCGGCGGCGGTCAGGAACGCGGCCTCGCCGAGGATGAGGGCGAAGACCTGCGCGGGCCGCGCGCCAAGCGAGCGCAGCACCGCCATTTCCCGCCTGCGCTCGCCGATGCTGGTCAGCAGGGACACCAGCATGCCCGACAAGCCGACGATCACGACGAGCGCGGAAACCGCGAGCAGCGATTTTTCCAGGACGGCGGTGACCTGCCAGATTTCCTGCAAGGCCACGCCGGGCAGCACGGCGGTCAGCGGCTCGCCGGGAAACTCGTTCACGGCACGCTGCACGGCCAACGCGGCGCTGCGCGATTTCAGCCCGACGAGAAACGCCGTGATCGCCTTTGGAGCATCGGACCCCGACTGCTTGCCGATGATTGCGGCAAGCGGGTCGCTTCCTGCCGCGACGTCGTCGTGGACGGCATCCAGGCCGGCAAGCGTCACGTGCACGGTGCGATCCACCGGCGTGCCGGTGCGCGCGAGGATGCCCGAAATCCGGAATGGATGGTCGTCGTGCAGCGCGAAGCTGACTTCTCCCGCGCCGTGCGCTATCACGATGGCATCGCCAACGCGATATTTCAGCGCATGCGCCACGTCCGCGCCGATGACCGCGTCGCCATCGCCGGCAAAGGCGCTGCCTTGTTCGAACGCGAGGCGGCGGTCGCGGACAAAGCGAAAATGCTCGAAGTACGCCGGTGTCGTGCCGAGCACCCGGTAGCCGCGGTGAGAATCTCCGAGTGAAATGGGAATGGCCCAGGCGACCTCCGCGCGCGCCGCGATCTCGCGGTAGCTGGACCACGCGATGTTGTTCGTCGCATTGCCCACATGGAAAATCGCGGACAGCAACAAATGAACCGGGCTGGTTCGCGCGCCCACCAGCAGGTCGGTGCCTGAAACCGTGGCGGCGAAGCTTTCGCGCGCTTCCTGGCGTATGCGTTCCACGCCGAGCAGCAGCAGCACCGACAGCGCGATGGACAACGCGGTCAGCAGCGCCGTGAACTTTCGGTTGCGCAGGCTCTTGGCGGCGAGTCCCAGGATCATGCCGCCGCCAACGCGCCGGCGACCGGCCGCGCGCGATTGATTTCATCGAAGGCGACGACACGGTCGAAGCGCGAACCGAGCGTCGCATCGTGGCTCACGAACAGGAGCGTCGAGCGGCGCTCGTCGCATACGCGGAACAGCAGGTCGATGAAAGCCGCGCGCCTGTCTTCGTCCAGCGAGGAAGTCGGCTCGTCGGCGATGACGATCTCCGGCGCGCCGATCAGGGCGCGGGCCGCTGCGACGCGCTGTTGCTGCCCGACGCTCAGCGCGGCGGCCGGCCTGTGCAAGATATCGGGATGCGCCATGTCGAGATGCCCCAGCAGGCGGGTGGCCTCGGCTTCGACGTTGCCTGCCGCCTCGATTGCCCGCTTCTTTCGCACCGCCGAAAACCCGCACGGCAGGCAAACGTTTTCCAGCACGGACAGGTAGGGGATCAGGTTGAACATCTGGAAGATGAATCCGACATGATCCGCGCGGAACCGGTCGCGCGCGGCGCCGCGCATGCGGCCGATCTCCTCGCCGAGCACCTTCAACGTTCCTGCCTGCGGCAACGCTACGCCGGCCAGCAGGCTCAGCAGCGTGGACTTTCCGCTGCCGCTCGGCCCGCGCAAGAACAAGCGCTCGCCGGCTTCGACGCGCAGGCCTTCGATGTCGACGACGTCGGGCAGGCCGCGGGACCAGGAATAGCGCAGCCGGGAAATCTCGATGACGCTGGCCACTGGCTTGTCCGCGGAACGAGCCGGCACCGGATCAGCTGACGTCGAGCGTCAACTCGCCGAGTTCTGCGATTTCCACCCTGATCCTGTCGCCGGCATTGAGCCACTTGGTTTCGACGATGCTGCCCAGGGTCACGAATTCTCCCGCCTTCAGCGGCCCGAAGCCGTGTCGGTGACGCGTATTGGCGAGCCACGCCAACGCCTCCAGTGGATGGCCCATGATCAGCGAGCCGGCGCCGCGGCCGGCTTCGGCGCCGTTCAGATAGGCAACGCCCGTCAGCTTGTCGAGCTCGAGTCCACGCCAGTCGCGCACCGGATCACCGAGCACGCACCCGGAATCGAAGAAATCGTCGGCGATCAGGGTCGGCACGCCGAGCGTGCGGAAATTCGCATAGCGTTCATCCACGAGCTCCATCGATGCCATGACCGCACCGACGGACGCAGCCGCGGATTCGCGGTCGACCGGCGCACCCGCCGGCGTAAGGTCGCGCGCCAGCTCGACGGCGATCTCGCATTCGACGCCCAGCCTGACGAAGCCCGAGCGCGGCACGGTCGCGGAATTGCGCAGGACGGTGCGTTCGAATACGACGCCGGCGCACGGATTCGGGATGCCGAGGAACTTCTGCATGACCGGCGTGGTGCAGCCGATCTTGTGGCCCGCCTGCGGGCCCATGCCGGCCGCGGTCAGCAAGTCGTTCAGCGAGCGCTGCAATGCATAACCTTCGCCTTCGTTCCTGGGGCGAATTGCTTCCGGCAAGTCTGTGATGGGTTGCAATGCGAGGCGCTGGTCGAGCAGGCGCCTGGCGGCTTTCATGGTCGGGGAGCTCAAACGATGTCCTTTGCGGATGCTTTCGATGCAGCTCGCATTGCACCACAAAATCACCCCTCGCCGCAGATGGTGCTGCGCGGCATCGACATCGTCCCGGCGCTTGCTTGACACTGCGGGGGGCGCTTCAACATAATCGTTTCGCTTTGCGAGCAGCCGCCATTAAGAGCCGGCAATCAAAAACTTATAAATCAAACAAATCAATTGGAGGAGGCATCATGAGGGACCATTCATCCGTCCTTCGCCGGCAAGGTCTGCGCAAGGGGTTGCTCCTGTCGTTCGTCGCCGCCTCGGCTTTGGTCTGGGCGAGCGTCGCGAGCGCACAGAGCGCGGCGCAGAAGGCCGTCGAAGCAGCGAAGAAGATCTGCAGCGGCAAGACCATCACCATCGTCTGGGAAGCCGGTCTGCAATCGCTCGACCCGAAGAATTTCTCCGGCCCGCTGTGGGAGAAAGAGACCGGCTGCAAGGTCAACGTCATCGAAGTCCCGACCGAGGAAATGTTCACCAAGATCATGCAGGAGTATCGCGCCGGCACCGGTGCGTACGACGCATTGAACGTGATCCCCGCCTGGATGCCCGACCTCGTGCAGGCCGGCGCGCTGGAGCAGCTCGACACGCTGGTCGACAAGTACGGCTTCCGCGCCGAACTGCAAAAAATCGCGCCGACCTATCGCGACAACCAGATGACGGTGAACGGCAAGATCTACGCCTTCCCGGACGACGGGGACGTGTTCGTCTTCTACTACCGCAAGGATATCTTCGCGCGCGCCGACCTGAAGAAGGCGTTCAAGGACAAATACAAGTACGACCTCGCGCCGCCGAAGACCTGGAAGCAGTTCGACGAAATCGGCTCCTTCCTGACGGAGAAGCTCAAGGGCGAGGGCATCTACGGCGCCTCGTTCTTCCGCCAGCCGCCCTACACCATGTTCATGTTCCAGGAGCGCTTCCGCGTCGAAGGCGGCAAGTTCTTCGACGGCAACACCATGAAGGCCACGGTGAACAGCCCGATCGGCGTCAAGGTGCTGACCGAGATGCGCAATGAAAACCGCTTCATGCCCCCGGGCGTGGAAAAGTTCGGCTTCGTGGAAAACCTGGCCACCTTCCTGAAGGGCCAGAGCGCCATGACGATTTCCTGGCCGCCCTATGGCCGCTTCGCCGCCGGCTACCTCGGCAGCGAGAAGGCGCTCGACTGGGTGCCAAAATCGCAGATCGCGGGCAAGGTCGGCTATGCGCTGCCGCCTGGAGGCCACCCGGAACTCGCGGCGGGTTTCACGCTGGCAGTCGCTTCGTCGAGCAAGCAGAAGGAAGCGGCCTACCTGTTCATCCAGTGGCTGAACAGCGAGGAAATCAGCAACAAGCGTGTGCAACTGCCCTACACGCTGCGCGATCCGTTCCGCGATTCGCATTACACGAATCCCGGTTACCTGAAGCTGTGGCCTGACGCGAAGGATTACCTGTCTGCGCTGCACCAGGGCGCGCAGACCGGCCTGCTGGACCTGTCGCTGATCCAGACCGACAAGTACGAGGAAGCGATCCGCCAGGGCATCAGCCGCCTGTGGGCGGGAGAGGATCCGCAGAAAATCGCGGACAAGATCGCGGCCGACTGGGACGGCATCACCAACCAGATCGGGGTGGAGAAGCAAAAAGCCGTGTACAACGCCTGGGCGGCGAAGTCCGGCGCCTACCCGAAGTAAGCGAGCAGGCCTGACCGGGCTGTCCCGCAAGGGATCGGCCCGGTCGCAGGCGAGGCAGGGAGCGCGGGACTTGCGGCGCTCCCTTTTTTGTCCCGTGGATCGCGTGCCGCGCGGACGCGTAGTTCGTGAGTCGGGCTTACATGGCATCGAGCGCTGCATTCGCCGATCGCAATTTCAAATACCTGCTGGTCGGTCCGGCGATATTCGTGCTGCTGCTGATCGGCATCTTTCCGCTGGTCTACCTGATCATCGTCAGCTTCCAGGGCATCACGATGACCGAGACCAGCACGGATTTCGTCGGCGGGCGCAATTACGCGATGCTGTTCGCGGACGCGCGCATGTGGCAATCGCTGCTGCATACCGTGATCTTCACCGCCATCGCCCTGCCGATCGAGCTGCTGCTCGGGCTGGCCATGGCGCAACTTTTCCTGGAGAAGCTTCCCGGCCGCCAGGTCTTCATCGCGCTGCTGGTGCTGCCCGTGGTGGTGTCCCCGATCGTTTCCGGCGCCACCTGGTCGCTGCTGTTCGATCACCGCTTCGGCCCGATCAACCAGGTCATCGGCTGGTTCACCGGCAGCGAGGACGCCATCCTGTGGACCATCAATCCCGGCCTCGTCTACCCGGCAATCATTGCAGCCGAGGTCTGGCAGTGGACGCCGTTCATGTTCCTGCTGTTGCTGGCAGCGCTCGCCAACGTCGACAAATCGCAGCTCGAAGCGGCGGCCATCGACGGCGCGGGCTGGTGGCGCACCTTCTTCAAGATCGTGCTGCCGGCCATCTGGCCGGTCATGGCGATCGCCATCCTGATCCGCGGGCTGGACCTGTTCCGGCTGTTCGACATCGTCTGGGCGCTGACGCGCGGCGGTCCCGGCACCATGACCGAGACCATCTCGATGTTCACCTACGTGAAGGGCTTCCAGCAGTTCGAGACCAGCTATACCGCCGCAGTCGCCTTTCTCGTGATCCTGATCCTGTCGGCCGTCGTCATGCTCGCGCTGAAACGAGTCGAATTATCCAGGTAGGAAATCCCGACGATGACTCCCGGACGGCGCACCAAACTCAGAACGGCAATCCGGCTCGCGGCCGCGGTCGTCATCACGCTCGCGTTCGTGTTTCCGATCTACTGGCTGTTCATGATCTCGTTCAAGACCCCGGAGGAGATCTTTTCCTATCCGCCGAAGTGGTATCCGGGACAGATCCACTTCGGCAACTACATGGTGCTGTTCAAGGACGGCGACGCGGTCACGGTCTGGAACAGCCTGGTCATCGCCGGCTGCAGCACCGTCATCGCGATGTTCCTCGGCACCATCTGCGCCTACTCGCTGGCGCGCTTCCGCACCGGCGGCGAGCATCTTGCCAACTGGATCATCTCGCAACGCATGATCCCGCCGATCGCCGTGGTGTTCCCCATATTCCTGCTGTTCGTCTGGCTGCACATGGTGGACACCTACGTCGGCGTGATCATCCTCTATACCGCGTTCAACCTGCCGTACGTGATCTGGATGATGCGCGGCTACATCCTCGACATCCCGAAGGCGCTCGAGGAATCCGCGCTGGTCGACGGCTGCACGCGCTGGCAGGTCATCTGGAAGGTCGTATTTCCGATGTGCCGCGCCGGCCTGTTCGCCACCGCCATCTTCACCTTCGTGTTCGCCTGGAACGACTTCCTGTTCGCGCTGGTCCTTACGCGCAACGAGGCGACCACGTATACCGTGCAGCTGACGCATTTCTTCGGCGGCCAGTCGAACTTCTGGGCGAAGATCTCGGCGATGTCGGTGCTCGGCACCTTGCCGATCTTCATCGCGGTCGCGTTCATGCAGCGCTACCTGGTGCGGGGAATTTCGCTTGGGGCGGTGAAGGGGTAAGGGCGTGAATAGAGTGAGGGGACAAGCGCGTGAAGGGGGAAGGGATGCATGTGTGAATGCGTTTAGGGCACTTACCCTTCACTCATTCACTTCCTTCACTCATTCACCTGGATAAATTTTGGAAACTTGCATATGGCAGACCTCAAGATAACCGCGCTCCACAAATACTACGGCCAGGTGCACGCCGTGCGCGGCATCGACCTGGAGATCCCGGCCGGGGAATTCACCGTGCTGGTGGGCCAGTCCGGCTGCGGCAAGAGCACGCTGCTGCGGACCATCGCCGGCCTCGAGGACGCCGACAAGGGCAGCATCGAGATCGGCGGCGATGTCGTCAACCATTTGCCGCCGCGCGATCGCGACATCGCCATGGTGTTCCAGAACTACGCCCTGTATCCCTACATGAAAGTGTTCGACAACATCGCCTTCGGCCTGCGCTCGCGCAACACGCCGAAGAGCGAGATCGCGCCGAAGGTCGATCGCGCGGCGGGCATGCTCGGCATCCATCACCTGCTCGATCGCTATCCGCGCCAGCTCTCCGGCGGCCAGCTCCAGCGCGTCGCCATCGGCCGCGCCATCGTGCGCAACGCCCGGCTCTATCTGTTCGACGAGCCGTTGTCGAACCTGGACGCGCAACTGCGCGACGAGATGCGCGGCGAGATCAAGCGCCTGCACCAGGAACTCGGAAAAACCATGATCTACGTCACGCACGACCAGATCGAGGCCATGACCATGGCCGACCGCATCGTGCTGTTGCGCGACGGCGTGATCGAGCAGCAGGGCGCGCCGCTCGACCTGTTCGAGCGGCCGGCGACGAAATACGTGGCGGGATTTTTGGGTTCGCCGTCGATGAATTTCGTGGAAGCCCGATTCGTCGCCGGCGACGGCGGGCTCGGCATCGTGCTGGACGACGGCGTCGTGCTTCCGCTGCCCGCGGCGCGTGCCCAAAAACTCTCCGCGCGCCACGACCAGGCCGTGATCCTCGGCCTGCGTCCAGAGCACATGACGCGCGCGCTTTCCGGCGACTCGCGCTCCGGCCTGGCCCGCTACACGGCGGCGATCGAATTGCTGCAGCCTACCGGCTCGCGCACCTATGCCACGTTCCGGCTCGGCGGCACCGACGTCGTCGCCGAGTTGCAAGCCCACGATGTTACCGAGATCAACCAGAAGGTCGACCTGTCCCTCGACATGAATCGCGCGGTGCTGATCGATCCGGGGACGGAGAAAGTACTTTGAAAATCGGGAAGAGGGAATGCGTAAAGGGGGAAGGGTAAGAGCCTTAGGCCCAGAGCATTTACCCTTCCCCCTTCACCCTTCATCCTTCACACGCTCACGTATTTGAGGTAACCCATGAAGCCGACCGCCCCATCGAAACCCCTCCTCTACTGCGGCACCGAGCAGCCCGACGTCCCCGGACGCATGCTGGCCGCAGGCCCGCTTTCCGTGGAATTCGAGAACGGCCAGTTGCGCTACCTGAAAGTCGGCGGCGTCGAGGTGCTGCGCGCCATCGGCTTCCTGATCCGCGACAAGGACTGGGGCACGGCCACGCCGGCCATCAGCGACTTGAAAGTCCAGCAGAGAACGGATGGCTTTTCGATTTCCTTCCGTGCCGACGTCAAAATCGGCGACCAGGCCCTCGCCTACGACGCCAGCATCGAGGGCACGAAGGAAGGCAACCTCGAGTTCACCGGCACCGCCGTGCCGAAGACCGATTTCCTGACGGCACGCACGGGCTTCGTCGTGCTGCATCCGCTGAAGGGCATCGCGGGCTTCCCTGTCGATATCGAGCACGTGGATGGCCGCAGGGAAAAAAGCAAATTTCCGGAACTCGTGAATCCGGTGCAGCCAGTGCTCAAGATCCGCTCGCTGGCGCATGAAGTGCTGCCCGGTCTGAAGGCCACCGTGCTGATGGAAGGCGACACCTTCGAGATGGAAGACCATCGCAACTGGACCGATGCGTCGTTCAAGACCTACGTGCGCCCGCTGATCCGCCCGTGGCCCTACGTGCTGAAGGCCGGCGAACCCGTCAAGCAATCGATCAAGCTCACCCTGAGCGGCGCCATCCCGAAAAGCGGCAAGGCAGGCGGCGGCAGGGGCATGGAGGTCCGCCTCGGCGCAACGTCGCGCGACGGGCTTCAACCAATCGGCCTTGGACTGCCGGTCGAGGAAATCGCGGCCTCGATCGCGCGACTGGACCTGGTCAAGGCCGCCGCGCCGCGCTTTTTGATTTGCCAGATCGATCCGCGGCAGAAGCATGGCCTGAAGGAGTTGTATGGCTTTCGCGTGGTCGCGGAGGCCGCCGGCGCAGAGGTCGCGCTCGAGGCCATCGTCGAGAGCGTCGACAAGTACGAAGCCGAATTGACGCATCTCGCGGACATGGTGAGACAGTCCGGCATTCGCCTGGCGTCCATCGCCGTCGTGCCCGTCGGCGACCTGAAATCGGTGCTGCCGGGCGGTCCGCGGCCGCCCGCGCCCAGGCTCGAGGACCTGTACGCCGCCGCGCGCAAGGCTTTTCCCGGCACGCGACTCGGCGGCGGCATGTTCTCGTTCTTCACGGAGCTGAACCGCAAGCGCGTGCCCGCGAAGCAACTCGATTTCGTCGTGAACACCACCTGCCCCATCGTGCATGCGGCGGACGACCGCTCCGTGATGGAAACGCTGGAAGCCCTGCCCTACCAGGTGACCACCGCGCGCTCCTTCATCGGCAAGACCCCGCATCGCATCGGCCCGAGTGGCATCGGCTGCCGCGACAACCCGCACGGCGCGACCTGGACGCCGAATCCCGACAACATGCGCGTCTGCCTGACCAAGCTCGATCCGCGGCAACGGGGTCTGTTCGCCGCCGCCTGGACGCTCGGCTACATCGCAACCCTGGCGCGCACCGGCGTCGAATCCATCGCGATGGGTTCCACCACCGGGCCGCTCGGCGTCATCCATCGCAAGGCCGAACACAAGCAACCCTGGTACGACGACCTGCGCGGCCCCGCCGTGTTTCCCGCTTACCACGTGATCGCCGGGCTCTCGCGCGGTGCCGGGCAAAAGCTCGTCGCCGCGGAATCCTCGGATCCGGCGAAGATCCAGGCGCTGGCCTATCGCGGCAAGGGCGGCACGTCGCTCTGGCTGGCGAACCTCACGGCGGAAAAGCAGGCCGTGAATCTCTCCGGGACAAAAGGCGCGATCTTCGGCGCGATGCTCGACGAAGACAGCTTCGTGCAGGCAGCAACCGATCCGCTGCCCTTCCAGAAAGGCTGGAAAAAAATGAATCCGTCGCTGAACCTGAAGCCGTACGCGGTCGCGATCCTTTCGATCAACGACTGAACATGTCCGCCAACCCTGAAACCCGCCCGCCGCTGCCGCCTTTCACGCGCGAAACCGCCACGCAAAAGGTGCGGCTTGCAGAGGACGGCTGGAATTCTCGCGACCCGGAGCGCGTGTCGCTCGTCTACACGCCCGACAGCGCATGGCGCAACCGCGCCGAGTTCTTCGCCGGACGCGAGGCGATCGTGCAGTTCCTGCGGCGCAAGTGGGCGAAGGAACTCGACTACCGGCTCATCAAGGAACTGTGGGCGTTTCACGAGTCGCGCATCGCGGTGCGATTCGCCTACGAATGGCATGACGACTCCGGCAACTGGTTTCGCTCGTACGGCAACGAGAACTGGGAATTCAACGACCAGGGCCTGATGCGCCGGCGCGTAGCCAGCATCAACGATCTGCCGATACGCGAGTCGGACCGCAGGTTCCATTGGCCGCCAGGCCGGCGCCCGGACGATCGCCCGGGACTCTCCGACCTGGGCCTCTGACGCAACGCAAGAAGCCGCCAGCCGCTCCCTGGGGTATCCTGCCGCGGGCCTGATCGATTCGCGCCATTGTGCTGGCCGGACGTCACACAACAAAAACAAGGGAGGAACAATGGACGCTTCGCATCGCAGGGTGATGATGGCCTCGGCCATCGGGTCGGCGCTGGAGTGGTACGACTTCTTCATCTACGGCACCGCAGCGGCGCTCGTGTTCAGCGACCTGTTCTTCCCGAAGTTCGATCCCACCACCGGCTTGCTGCTGTCGTTCGCCAGTTTCGGCGTCGGATTCTTTGCGCGTCCGTTCGGCGGCATCGTGTTCGGCCACCTGGGCGACCGCATCGGCCGCAAGCCCGTGCTCGTGATCACGCTGATGCTGGTGGGCGTGGGCACCTTCCTGATCGGCCTGCTGCCGACCTACGAATCCGTCGGCATCTGGGCGCCGGTGATGCTGATCACGCTGCGCCTGATCCAGGGCTTCGGCGCCGGCGCCGAATACGGTGGCGCCGTCATCCTCGCGGTGGAGCACGCGCCGCCCGGCAAGCGCGGCCTGTTCGGCAGCTTTGCTGCCATCGGCGTGAACATCGGCCTGTTGCTCGCCACCGGCGTATTCGCCATCGTGTCGGCGCTGCCGAAGGAGGATTTCCTGAGCTGGGGCTGGCGCATCCCGTTCCTGCTTTCCGTGATCCTGATCGTGGTCGGCTTCTTCATCCGCTCGAAGGTATCGGAGACGCCGGTGTTCAGCGAGATCGCGGCGAAGAGCAAGGCCGCGCGCTCCCCCGTCAAGGACGCCTTCGCGAAGCATCCGCGCGAATTCCTCGTCGTGCTCGGCGCGCGCCTGGCGGAGAACGGGCTGGGCTATATCTACCCGGTCTTCACGCTGAGCTACATGACCAAGCAGCTCGGGCTGCAAAAAAGCATGGTGCTGAACGGCATCATGCTGGCTTATGCGATTTCGCTGGTGACGGTGCCATTGTTTTCGTCGTTGTCGGACCGCATCGGCAGGCGTCCCGTTTACGGCGGTGCCGCGGTTTTCTCGGCGCTGTTCGCCTATCCGTTTTTTCTGATGGTCGGCACGGGCTCGCAACCGCTCATCTGGCTGGCGTTGATCCTGGCCATCTCGGTCGGCAACTCCGGCATGTTCGGGCCGCAGGCCGCGTATTTCGCGGAATTGTTCGGACCGAAGCTGCGTTACAGCGGATTCGCCGCGGCACGAGAACTGGGATCCATCCTCGCCGGCGGACCTGCCCCTTTCCTGGCGACCTGGCTGCTCATCCAGGGCAACAATGAACCCTGGCTGGTCGCCGCCTACATGGTTGGGCTGGCGCTGCTGACCGCGCTGGCGCTCTATCTCGGGCCGGAAACCTACCGCAGCGACATCAAGGCCGACCAGGCGTCGCATCGAGCCCCGGCATAGGCGCTCCAGCCGGCGGCGTTCATTGCACGTCATCGGCGGAGTACCATGTCTTCGTCGAATCACGAACAGGAGGCCGCATGAAGCCGTCCCTCGCCACGCCCGCCCTCGCGGCGTGCGCGCTTTTTTTCTGCGGGCAGGCAGCCGCCATCGAGCCGGGCGATCGCGTCGACAACTTTCGCTTGATCGACCAGCAAGGCCGATCCCACGAGCTGTATTACCACTCGGATGCGAAGGCCGTGGTGCTCATGACCTACGGCAACGGTTGCGGAATCGTGCAAAAGAATACGCCGTGGCTGAAGGAAGTTCGCGATGCCTATCGTTCGAAAGGCGTGGAATTCCTGCTTGTCGATTCCAACCTGCAGGACGATCGCGAGTCGGTCGCGAAGGAAACGGCCGCGTTCGGCAACGATATCCCGGTCCTGATCGACGAGACGCAGCTCGTGGGCGAATCGCTCGGCGTCACCCGCACTGCCGATTTCCTCGTGATCGACCCCAAGGGCTGGAAGCTCGCTTATCGCGGCCCGCTGGACGATCGCCTGTCCTATGGCGCCGAGCGGCCAGAGGCGAAGAACCATTATCTCGCCGATGCGCTGGACGCGGTGCTCGCGGGCTGGAAGGTCGCGACGCCTGCGGTGGATTCGCTGGGCTGCCTGGTCGATTTTCCCGAGCGCGCGCGGCGCGATGCGCACGCGAAGATTTCCTACGAGCAGCGCATCGCGCCCCTGCTCATCGACAAATGCGCTGCCTGCCATCGCGAAGGCGGCGGCGCGCCGTGGGCGATGACGGGATACGAAGTCGTGCGCGGCTTCGGCCCCATGATCCGTGAAGCGGTGCGCACCAGGCGCATGCCGCCCTGGCATGCCGACCCGCACTACGGCAGCTTCGTCGGCGAGCGCTCGATGTCGAACGAGGACGCCAAGGATCTCGTGCACTGGATCGAGGCCGGGGCTCCGCGCGGCGGCGGCAAGGATCCGCTGGCGTCACTCGACAAGTCCTGGTCCGAATGGACGCTCGGCAAACCCGACCTCGTCGTCGAGGTGCCGTCCATGAACATCCCGGCCAAGGGCGTCATCAACTACCAGTATCCACGCGCCGCCAATCCGCTGGGTCGCGACGTCTGGATCCGCGCGATCGAAATCCTGCCGGGCAACCGGTCGGTCGTGCATCACGTGCTGGCGGGCATCGACGACCCGGGCGACGGAAAGCGGCGCGCGGTGCGCAGCCAGATGGGGGAACTGGGCGGCTACGCGCCCGGCAAGAACGCGGTGCCGTATCCGGCCGACACCGGCATCCTGCTGCACAAGGAGGCGGGCTTCGTCTTCCAGATGCATTACACGCCCGACGGCAAGCCGGCGACGGATGTCACCCGCCTCGGATTGTATTTCCATGACAAGCCGCCGAAGCATGCCCTGCAGATGACCTTGATCTACGACACCTCGCTGGAGATTCCGGCGAATGCCAGGGCCTATTCCAGCACGCTGGAGAAAACGTTCGACCGCGACATCATGCTCTACAGCCTGCTGCCGCATGCGCACCTGCGCGGAAGCTCGGCGAGGTTCACCGCGCACTATCCGGACGGTCGCGAGGAAATCCTGCTGTCCGTGCCCAAGTACGATTTCAACTGGCAGCCGCTCTACGTTCTCAATCCGACGAAATTCATCCCCGCCGGCACGCGCGTGGTCATGGACATGACCTGGGACAACTCGGCGCAGAATCCCGCGAATCCCGATCCGGACAAGACGGTGCGCTGGGGCGACCAGACCTGGGAGGAAATGAACGTCGGCTGGTTTCGTTACCGAATGGCAGACGACCAGGATCGCGCGCTTTTCAACAGGGGCGAAGCGCGAGCGGCCCGCGCTTCGCAGGATCGCTCCGCAAATTGAGCGCGCGGGGATCCCCGAAAACGAAACGGCGCCGCGAGGCGCCGTTTCGTCATGCAGGGACGTGGCGCTTCAGCAACCGGTGGTCGTCGCCGCGCTGATGACGGGCGCCGCCCCCGCCGCGGCAGGCGCGGTGTAGGTGAAGAAGCAGGTCGCGGGCGTGTTGCCCGTTACCTGGATGTTCAGCGCCGAGCCGGCCGCCGCGCCACCGCCGGTCTGGCCATAGCCTTCCGCGGTGAATTGGGCGGCAGTCGGATTGAACACCGACGTGATGCCCGCCGCGGAAATGATGCCCGCGCCGGCTCCCGCGGCGAGTGCCTGCGGATAACCGTTGACGATGGCGACCAGGCCGCTCTCCGTGCAGATGTTCGTCGTGTTCGTTGCCGTGCCGCCGCCGGCGGGACAAGCCGCGGCATCCGCCACGCCATTGCGCGCAAGGAAGACGGCATGGACAAGGGCGGCGGCGGCAGCCACTGAACCGCGCACGCCGTTCAGCTTGGCGATGCGTGCATCGCGCTGCATGCTCACGAAACGGGGCAGCGCGACCGCCGCAAGGATGCCGACAATCGAAATGACCACGACAAGTTCGATCAGGGTGAAGCCTCTGGTTTTGTTCACTGCCCTCTCCATTCGAAAAATCCACGTTGTTGGCCAGGTGCTTTCGCTTTATACGGCCATATGCATTCAAAATGCAATTTATGCGCCATACGATGCCCCCAATCCACGTCCCCGAATGCCGACGCGGACCGTGGATTCCCGCAGGCAGGCAGGGCGGGAAATCCGCGGTGCGAAACGATTCCGGGACTCGAGCGCTTTACGCGCATGCCAGCCGAATATCGGCGTCGGATTTTCGACAGGCAAGCGCCGAAAACGAAGCGCGCCCCGGGCGCTGCGCCCATGCGAAAAACACGACGAAACGGCCACCCAGCGGACCAGGCTGCGTGTTCGAACGATCGCTCGACGATGCCAAAGCCGTGTGGGAATTGATGCCTTGAATTGTCGTAGACAACTCGACCATCCGACCTTCTTCTTCAGTTGCGCAAGTTCGTCGTTGGCAATGCGCGGATGGCCGGCGGCAGCAACGCATCGCTACCGCTGTGGATGGCCGGATGGCTGCGGGCCTGCTGCACTACGCCTCGCGGCAACGAACGAAAGCCTGGCTCAAACGGCGTTTCGTTCCTGCGGTACACTAAAAGTGCCGGTCGTTGCAGGCTGGTGCCGGACCCGGCCCGGACAACGCATCCCGGCGCGGTCTTGCAAAGGGGACACCATGACGAAGGCAAGCATCAAGCCGAACGGGGCGGCACGCCCGATCAAGACGAAGAAGGACTATTCCGGTGCCGCTTCGGTCGTCGAGAAAATCTCCGGCCAGCCGGAACGCGAGACGGTTGCCGAAAAGCGGTTGCAATCGCTGCTCAAGGAAATGGAGAAGTTCGACACGGATTCGGAGGACAACGACGAATCCTCCGATTCCGCCTATGCCGGCCCCCGTCGTCGCTGGTCGGACGATTCGTTCGATACCGACTGAACCGCAGTTCGCGGTCCCCACCCGGGACTACCCCTGGAACCAGGACGCTTCGTCCGCGACTTTTTCTTCCTCACGCGATCACCCCTCCATGATGCGAAGCCACTTTTCCATCGTCGCAGCCCTGTTGCTCTGTCTGTCGTCGCAATTGATTCATGCGGCAGAGGTGGACGAGCGGCGCGCCGTCATCGTCAGCGAAGGCACGCGCATGTACGCCGAAATCTACCGTCCGCGCGGCGCCGAAGCACTCTTGCCGACAATCATCATGTCGCACGGCTGGGGCGGCACCGCGTCGATGCTGCGTGCCCAGGCAACGGCGTTCGCGAGTGCCGGATATTTCGTCGTCGCCTTCGACTATCGTGGCTGGGGATTGAGCGAATCGCGCGTGATCCAGGCCGCGCAGGCCAAGGGCGAAAAAAGTATTGACGGCCGGTTCAGCGGCGAAATGCGTGAAATCCGCGAGGTCGTCGATCCGCTCGACCAGGCGATGGACATCCAGAACGTCATCCACTGGGCGATGGGCGAGCCGCAGGTGGACAAGAAACGCATCGGCCTGTGGGGCACGAGCTTCTCGGGCGGGCTCGTCGTGTACGTCGCAGCTCGCGACCCGCGCGTGCGCGCGCTGGTCAGCCAGGTCGGCTACCTCGGGCAGCCCGTCGCCACGGCGCCCGCCGCCGTGCTGGAAAAAAGCTATGGCGATGCCACGCGCCGTGCGCGCGGCGAGCTAGGCTACCCGCCGCCAGGCCTGCGCGAAATCGGCAACCTGGCCGGCGCGCCGATACGTGAGAAGTTCCTGCTCTATGCGCCGATCGACGATGTGGCCGGCATTCGCAACTGCGCGATGCTGTTCATCGCGGCCGAGCGCGAGGAATTGTTCGACAACCGCCAGCATCCGAAGCTCGCCTTCGAGCGCGCGCAAGAACCGAAGAAGTACGTCGAGATTCCGGGCATCTCGCATTACGGCATCTACGGCGAGGCGAGGGAACAGGCGACGCAATTGGCGATCGAATGGTTCGACGCTTACCTCAAGAATCCACAATAGGGAGAGAACCAAGGCATGGATCTGAAGCTGCAGGACAAAAGTGCGTTGATATCGGGATCGACCAAGGGCATCGGCTATGCGACCGCCGCCCTGCTGGCGGCAGAAGGTGCGAAAGTCATCATCAACGGCCGCACCGAGGCCGCGGTCAAGGACGCGATCGAAAAAATCCGCTCGGCCACCCCGAAGGCGAAGCTCGAGGGATTCGCGGGCGATCTTTCGCTTGCTGGCCCGACCGCGGAGCTCGTCAAGCGCTTTCCGGCGATGGACATCCTCGTCAACAACCTCGGAATTTTCGAGCGCAAGGCGTTCGAGGAAATCGACGACGCCGAATGGCAGCGCTTTTTCGACATCAACGTCATGAGCGGCGTGCGCCTCTCGCGCGCCTACCTGGCCGGAATGAAGCAGCGCAACTGGGGCCGCGTGATTTTCATCAGCAGCGAAAGCGGCATCCAGATTCCCGACAACATGATCCACTACGGCATGACCAAGACGGCGCAATTGGCCATTTCGCGCGGCCTCGCGGAAACCTGCGTGGGCACGGGCGTGACGGTCAATGCCGTGCTGCCCGGTCCGACCCTGTCGGACGGCAACAAGGCGGGAATCGCCAAGCGCTCGGCCGGCAAGCCGTTCCCGGAATTCGAGAAGGAATTCTTCGAGAAGGTGCGCCCGAGCTCGCTGCTCAAGCGCTACGCCACGGTGGAGGAAGTTGCTACCATGATCGCCTATGTGTGCAGCCCGCTGTCGTCGGCCACCAACGGCGCGGCGCTGCGGGTTGATGGCGGCGTGGTGCGTGCCTGCTTTGGATGAGGTGAACCATGAAGCAAGATGAATTGAGTGAGGAACGCCAGCAGGACCTCAAGGACATCGGCAGCGCGTTCGCGCGCATCCGGCCGGCGACACCGGACGTGCCCATGCCGCCGAAGCCCACGCTGGCGGACATCTTCAACCTGCGCCTGAATACTCCGAAGTTCGGGCTGCCCACCGCGGCGGCACCCCACTGCGTGCAGACGGCCATGCAGGCCATGAAAGCCGGCATGGACGAGGAATCCATCCTGGCCTGCCTGTTGCACGACATCGGCCTCGCCGTCGTTCGACCGGACCACGGCTGGTGGGGCGCGCAGCTGGTCGAACCGTATGTTTCGGAAAAAGTGTCCTGGGCCATCCGCTATCACCAGGCGCTGCGTTATTTTGCCGACGAGTCGGTGGGATACGAATACCCGAAGATGTACATCACCATGTTCGGCGAGGACTA
This sequence comes from Burkholderiales bacterium, assembly GCA_035548375.1. Taxonomy (GTDB): domain Bacteria; phylum Pseudomonadota; class Gammaproteobacteria; order Burkholderiales; family JACQAP01; genus JACQAP01. Next base: position 45,526 of record DASZTG010000021.1, on the reverse strand, counting down.
CAGGCCGCCGGAGTACATCCAGGCGGCGCACGACTACGCGCGCAACCACAAGTGGTACATGACCTCGCGCAACATCACCTTGTGCGACGACTATGCCTTCGACAAGGCCATCCAGTGGTCGATCGAGCCGTTCACCGACATCATCGGGCGGCATTTCAAACAGCCGAAGGAAGGCCTGGGCAACGACGCCAGCGCCACCGCGCACATGTGGCGCACGCTGATCGATCCGAGCAAACCTTTGTAATACTCGGCAAGTTTAGATCGAAAGCGTCAACGCAAAGGTCGCGAAAGTACGAAAAGGAAAACGAATTGGGGGGTAACGGGACCGATCACAATTAATAACACGGCGGGCAGATTCTGTCGTGCTACGCGGTGATTTCCGTTACCGCTTTTTATTTCCTTGTCTCAATCAACTTCGGAGACTACGGAGAGCGCAATCCTGTCAGTCTCATCACGAAGAGTACGAAGTGGCACTAGCGGGTGGTGCAGGTTTCACCTAGCCTTGCGTGAGAAGCCATTGCTGGAATTCGGGAGATTTCGTGAGCCATCTTTTCAAGAAAATTACCTATACCGAGCTAAATGCGAAGCAGCAGGAGAACTATAATTTTCAGAAGATGAGTGGCTTGCTAGCTGAGTATGGGTATCACACTCTTCGGCTATCCGCAGATTGGAAGGGCGCCGATTTTATTGCACAACACATGATTGACGGTAGCTTCTTGAAAGTGCAACTGAAAGGTCGCTTGACGTTCGATAGAAAGTACAAGAATAAGGAATTGTGGGTTTGCTTTCCGTACGGAAATCGCTCTTACTTCTATCCGCACGATGAATTGCTGAACAAATTTCTCGATCTCACGACCCTTGGCAGTACTGATTCGTGGAAAAGTGGGGGACATTATTCCTATGGCAAGCTATCAAAAAAGCAAGAGATACTGTTGAAGCCCTATAGCTTGTAGTCCCGCGCGTTCACCATTGAAGTGCTGAGTCTTCGAGACTTCGTATCGCCGAACGTCAAAATAGAATCGGTACATCTAGCTATGACGACGAAATCTTCCGCACTGTCGGGTTTGTCAAACAGCGCGAGCTGCAATCGGCGGTGCGACCTTGGTGGATCAGCGCGGGGACCATATGGTTGCAATAGCAATCCTTGAATCGCGGCATGGCACGCGAACCTCTGTTGAATTCGACAAACGAGATCTTCGGACATTGGCGGATAGTGGGGAGGTTGATGCTTTCATTGTGGCTACCGAGGATGGTTTTTCGCCGCTCGGCAAAAATCGTAGTTTTCTTTCGTCAGACCTCAATATCTCAGAACAAGAGATCGGGGAACTGGCGGATTGGAATCGATTCGAAAATCAACAAGTAACTCTCGTTGCACTTCGCTCCCGAAATTCAGAAAGTCGTCTTCGTGGGGTTATTTTGGCTCCCTCTGAGAATTCCGAATGCTACAAACGTTTCGCTACTCCACGTTACGGGCTCCCATACCGGGACTTCTATTACAACATCACTTACGAGGCAATCGCACACGCTTGTGGGATTTGGCGAGCACGCCACATCGCGATTTCGCATTTGTCAGGAGCTGGAAACTTTCACGAAGATATCGCGACTTGCAGTGCAGAGGCGCTGGGGCACTACTGCGATGGCGATGGCGGCACCCATATTGAATCATTCGTCTTTGTAGGCTGCTGCATTTCAATGGAGCATTTGACTGGCATTTCGCGCTTAAATGCCAAGGCAGAAAATGGCCAGCATCTCCCAATTGCAATCTCGGTTGAAAATCGTGAAGGCTACGACATGATTCATCTCAATTGGAACCACGATATGCGCCCTAGGGCTCCGGCGGCCACGCAACCCTGAGCTTGGGGACCGCTATTTATCGTGACGCCCATACATCCACTTGCGAAGGACAGTCTTTGGATCAGGCGCAGCGTCCAAAATTTCGGACGCCTGCTCGGCAGGTTGGTCAAGAATTTGGGCTGTCTTGATAAGCGTCATTGGAATACGAGCCAATCCCTGCGGATGGAGAATCGCGTCGAGATGCCAGCCGTCTGCCTTTAGGACGAACCGCTGCGGGGAATACTCCCCGCGATCTTCTTCCCCATTCTGATCGATAGTGAGTTGCAACCGTCTCTCCTGGCTGAGAGCCGCGGAAACCATGGAATACACTTCCTTCTTCGGTTTCGGGACATTTCCCAATTCGATTGCGATTTTTCTATTGAACGCCTGTAAGGGAAATTCCTTCTCCGAGAGGATTTTCTTCAGTAATCCACGAAGCGGTGAAACATAGGGCTGCAAAAGTCCAGGATCGATCTCAACTAACACGTTGAGGAGTGTCAGCAAGCCATAGACTTCTTCCACCCTAAGCCAAAGACCCGGCATTTCGTACCTCGGGCCATATCTGGGGGCGTCATCCAAACGATATCCCTTGCGGTCAGCGTCATAGACAATCGGGAAATTGAGCCGGTCCCGCAAGTCGGCAATCCCCCTCATCAGCGTGGCTCGCGAGACTTCGAGCTCGTGCATAAGGCGCTCGGCAGATACCGGCTGAAGCGCCTCTAGCAGGCGGCGAAGTTCGACGAGACGGAGTTGTGCCTCCATGTGTTTCCTCCAGAAACCCATTTTATGATTGACGCTGTCTCAATGGGTGAGACACCAAGGGCCGTATCCTACGAAATCATTCAACTCTAAGAAGGAGAACCGGGTCCAATGATTGATTTCGCGTCCAAGCTAACTATCTTCTACTGCGATGCCATGACGGCAGACGCGGAGAGCTTTTCTCCGAGCGACGCCAAACCCAAAGCGGCCGTTGAAAGCTGGCGGCGCCTGGGCATCCCCATTGACGTGCTTGAACCAACAGCACTGGGTTACGCAGATTTTTGCAGGGTCCATGATCCGGCCTATGTTGAATCCATCCTCTCCCTCCAGGAAAGCAACGGGTTTGGCAACCGTTCCCCTTCAGTCGCAGAGTCGCTTCCTTACACCAGCGGAGCGATGCTCGCGGCCGCCATAGAAGCGATCCGCAACCGTCTAGTCGCCGTCGCACCGTGTTCGGGGTTTCACCATGCCGGTTTCAATTTCTGCTCCGGATTCTGCACTTTCAACGGCCTTTTGGTCGCTGCCGCCGCCCTGAAAGCACAAGGACTCGCCCAGCACGTGGGCATCCTGGATTTCGACCAACATTATGGGGATGGCACCGATGACATCATAGGAACACTACACATAGACTGGATCGTGCACTACAGCGCTGGACGCTACTATCGCACGGCGGACGAGGCAGGATCATTCCTATGCCGGATTCCCGATCTAGTGGGACGAATGAAGAATTGCGATGTCATCCTCTATCAAGCGGGCGCCGATCCGCATATTGATGATCCCCTTGGGGGTTGGCTCACCACAGAGCAGCTACGGCAGCGCGATCGCGCCGTATTCGCAACATCCTTGACCCTTGGCATACCGATCGCGTGGAATCTGGCGGGGGGATATCAGACGCCGCTCCGAAAGGTACTCGATATTCACGACAATACACTTTGCGAATGCGCATCGGTCTTTCTGAATCGCCAACGCGAAAAGGAGGTCGAAGATGCATCAAGTCACGCTAGATAAAGGGCAATTTCTGAAAATCATCCTGAAGACTCGGGAGCTTCACGTCACCGAGTACCACGAGACTTACGAAGGATGGCTCCATCAACTCGAAGAGCATGCTTATCTGGTGGTCGATAGGATCGCAGAAGCAAAGCTGCAATATTCCCATCGTCGGGAACCCTGCTTGCGTTGCCCTTCGTTCGGACAATTGAGTGAACCGGAATCTTACGAGAACGATTACGATCGCGCGGTCAGGATGTTGGAGTTATCGGTCGACAACCGCATCGTCTTAACTCGAGAGGAGTTTTCGAATTTTGTTCTCGACGAATGGCGCTGGACGGAATCATTCAAATCCAAGGTCGCAATTTATTCGCGCAGAACGTGAATCTGGAAAGTCCAATTCCTTCCACAACGCCACATTGTTCAGGCTGGCATGGCCACGCGTCTGCTCGCTTTCCGGCACAAGAACAAACTTTCCACGCGGCACGCGCGCAATCGTGCACTCCGTGATGCCGAGAGTCGCAGTATCGCGCTCGTCGTCCGGCTTTCGCCGCTCGAAAAGCGAACGTCGCTGACGCTGAAATCGCCATGCTCCGGCGTGCCGTACGGCGCCGCGGCCGCGGCGAATGCCACTACCCAGGCCACCAACAAGAACAGAAGTCCCATGCGCGATGCGGCGGGCATCGGCGCTTACGCCATGGTCGGCGCGGTTTCCTTCACCGTGATGCGCAACAACGTGCGCGCATGCGCAGGGTCGGTCAAGGTCGCCGAATGCAGCACGGAAGCGTTGTCCCAGATCACGACGTCGCCGACGCCGTATTGCATGCGGTATTGGTATTTCGGCTGCGTCGAATGCACCGCCAGTTCGCGCAGGAGTGCCAGGCCTTCATCCGCGGGCATGCCCTCGATCGCGAAAGAGGTTCCCGATACCGAATAAAGCGCCTTGCGCCCGGTATGCGGATGCCGCCTCACCAGCGGATGCCGGATCAGGTGCGCGCCGCGCCGGTCTTTTTGCTCCTGCGTGGGCGGCGGCGCCGACGTCCGCGACGACAGGTCGAGGTCATCGCGATTGCCGTATGTGTTAAGGGTGATGCGGCCATCGATGCGCCGCTTCATCGATTCCGGCAGGTCTTCGTAGGCCTGCTCCTGGTCGGCGAACAACGTATCGCCGCCGGCCTGGGGCACCTGGATCGAATGAAGCAGCGTCGCTCGTGCCGGAACCTGCAGGTAGGAATAGTCCGTGTGCCAGTAGGTACCGCCGTCGGCCAGGCCGGTGGGCTTTCCGTCGCGCACGACATTCGAAAGCACCAGGATGTCGGCGTGCCTCGGGTGGTGGTATTGGTCCAGCAGGTGGGGCTCGGGCGATCCGAAGCGTCGCGCGAAAGCCAGGAAGGACTCGGGCTGCATCGCCTGCTGCGCGCGAACGGCCAGGACATGGTGGCGATGCAGCGCGTCGCGCACGGCGGCGGAGGTCTCGTCGTCCACGGGACGCGACAGGTCGAGCCCTTCGACTTCGGCGCCCGCGCAGGACGAAGACGGTCGGATGGAAACCATGCGACCCATTATTTCACGAACGCCGGCATCAGCCAGCGCGGCAGCGCCAGGATGGCCTGCGGAAACAGGATGACGAAAGTGAGCACGCCCAGCATCGGGATCAGCAGCACCAGCACGTCCTTGAGCGTCTCGCGGACCGTCACCTTTCCGAGCGAGCAGGCGATCATCAGGCACAAGCCGTAGGGCGGCGTCACCAACCCGAACGCGATCGAGATGACGCCGATGATGGCGAAATGCAGCGGATGCATGCCGACGCTGGTCGCGAGCGGCGCGAGGATGGTGCCGAGGATGATGATCGCGGGGATCGCATCGATGAAGCAGCCGATGATGAGGAAGGAGCCGGCGACGATGAAGCCGACGCTGATCGGTCCGCCGCCCCAGCCGGACACCCAGTCCACGAATACCTGCGGAACGTGAAAATAGGCGAGCAGCCAGCCGAACGCGGAAGCCGTGCCGATGCAGAACAGGGAAATCGCGGCGAAGCGGGCGGACTCGTACAGCACGAAGGGCACTTCGCGCAGGCCGACCGTGCGATAAACCATGGTACCGAGCAGCAGCGCGTAGATCACCGCGACCACCGAGGCCTCCGTCGGCGTGAAGAAGCCGCCGACGATGCCGCCGACGATGATGGCGGGGGTGGCCATCGGCAGCAGCGCGTGCCAGAACGCCGAGCCGAATTCCTTCAAGGTTGCGCGCGGGTAGATCGGATAGTGCCGCGCCTTCGCGTAGATCACGACGACGACCATCAGCGACAGGCCGATGAGGATGCCCGGCAGCACGCCGGCGAGGAACAGGCCGCCGATGGAGACTGAAATGACGCCGCCCCACACCACCATGAGGATGCTCGGCGGAATGATGACGCCCATCACCGAAGCGCAAGCAGTCAGGGCGGCGGTGAAGCGGGCGTCGAATCCCTGGTTTTTCATGGCCGGGATCAGCACGCCGCCCACGCCCGCGGTTTCCGCCGTGCTCGAGCCGGATATACCCGCGAACAGCATGCTGACCACCACGTTCACGTGGCCGAGGCCGCCCGGCAGGTGGCCGACGACCGCACGCGCCAGCCGGATCAGCTTTTCGGTGATGCCCGCCGCGTTCATGAGGTTCGCCGCCAGCAGGAAAAACGGAATGGCAAGCAGCAGGAAGGAGTTGTAGGACTTCAGCATCTCGTTGAGCAGCAGGAAAGGCGTCAGCCGCTCGTCGATGAAGAACACCGGCACGCAAGCGAGCCCCAGGGCAAAGGCGACCGGCACGCGCAGCATCAGCAGCACGAAGAACATGCCGAACAGGATCAGCGCAACCTGGAAGCTACTCATTGGCGGCTCCGCGCAGGATCGCTGCGTCCTTCCACAGCTTTTCGGCGAGGAAGAGCGTGTAGGCCACGCCGGCCAGCGGCCAGGCGATGTGGATGAAGAGCATGTTGAGGCCGGTCAGCTCTGATTCCTGGCTATAGCCGAACAGCGAAAACTCGTAGCCGAACCAGACGAACGTCAGCGCCACCAGCATCATCATCAAATGGCGCACGATGCTCATCAATGCCCGGCCGCGCGGCGATTTCGGCTGCGGCAGCACCTCGAGGTCGAAGTGCGTGCCGTCCCGGACCGCGATCATGGAACCGAGCATGATGATCCAGATGAAGCACAGTCTTGCGGCCTCCTCGGTCCAGATGTAGCGCGGCACCAGGCCGGTGAAGCGCGACAGGATCTGCATGCACACCGGCAGGATCAGCAGGCCCATGAGCAGGATCAGCAGGAATTGCAGCAGGCGGTAGAAGGCGTCGATGAGCCGCTTCATTGGCTCGTCCTCCGGACTGGGCTCATTTGATGGCGTTGATGCGCGCCAGCACGACTTCCGCGCCGACTTCCTTCGCGTACATTTGCTTGACCGGCTCGGCCAGTTTCAGCAACTGGTCGCGGTCGGCGAAGACAAATGTCTTGAGCTTGCCTTCCTTCTCCAGCCTTTGCAGCCGCGCCTGGTCCTCGGCGGACTCGAGCTTGCGGCCATAGGTGCCCGCCTCCTTGCCCGCCTTGACTATCGCTTCTTGCAGCTCCTTCGGCAGGCGCCTGAACGTCTTTCCGGAAAAACACACCGGACGCACCGTGATCGCGTGCCGGGTCAGCGAGATGTCGGGGCCGACTTCATAGAATTTCATCTGCTCGAGTCCGGCCGCTTCGTTTTCGGCGGCCTGGATCACGCCGGTCTGGATGGCGTTGTAGACCTCGTTGTAGGCGATGACCGTCGGCGCCGTCGTGATCGCCTGGAAAATCTGGGTCTGCACCGGCGCGCCCATGACGCGGATGCTCAGGCCCTTGAGGTCCTGCATGTTGCGAACCGGCTTGTTGACGATCAGGTTGCGCGTGCCGCCGCCGGCGTAGCCGATGATCATGACGTCCGCGCGCTTCATCACTTCATCCGCGATCGGTTTGAGCGCGTCGGCTTCCATGACCTTGTTCCAGTGGTCGAGGTCGCGGAACAGGAAGGGCATGTCCATGAGCGGCGCGGATTTCGCGAACGTGGACATGTGCGAGGGCGACACCACGGCATAGTCCACGGAAATGCCCCGATTCAGGTAGGCGAAATAGTCCTTCTCGGTGCCGAGCTCGCTGTTCCGGTGCAGCACGAAGTTGACCGGCTTGCCGTAGTATTTCTTGACCAGCTCCTCGAATTTCAGCAGCGTCTTGTTGAAGGCATGGTCGTCGTTGAACTGGACCGCACCGTGCAACGTGAGGGTTTCGGCGAGCACGGGCGTCGTGCCTGCTGCGAGCACCAGCAGCAGCGTACACAGCATGCGAACGGCGGATGTCATGTCTCTCTCCTTCGAAGGCGCTGGCGCTTTGTCGTCAGCGGTGGAAATAGGCGACCCGGCCCAGGACTTCCTGGTTTACCACGTACTTCGGCACGCGCCCCGCCGCCAGGTCGCGACAGGCGCTGAATACGCTCGCGGCCACCGTGCCGATGCATTCGTCGGTCAGGCAGATGTGGTGAGGTGTAACGATGACGTTGTCGAGCTTCAGCAGCGGATTCTCCGGCGACACGGGCTCCTGCTCGAACACGTCGAGCCCCGCGCCGGCGATGCGATGCGCCGACAGTGTCTCGGTCAAAGCCTTCTCGTCGACGATCGGTCCGCGCGCGGTGTTGATGAAGCAGGCCGTCGGCTTCATCAACGCGAGCTGCCGCGCGCCGACAAGCTTGCGCGTCTCTTCGTTCAGCGGGCAGTTAACGCACAGGAAATCGGATTCCCGGAACAGCGTGTCGAGGTCCACGAGCTTCACGCCCAGGGACGCCACCGATTCCTGCGTCACGTAGGGGTCGCAGGCAATATGCTTCATGCCGAACGCCGCCGCGAGCCTGAAGAGCTCGGAACCGATGTTGCCCACGCCGATGGAGCCCAGCACGCGGCCCGACAGGCCGGTGCCGATGTTGTTCAGCCGCTCGGCCCAGCGGCCTTCGCGCGTGAGCCTGTCCTTGATGAGGACGCGTTGCGCCAGCATCAGGATGAACGTCAACGCCGACGTTGCCACCGCACGCCGCACGCCATCAGGGGTAATTGCGAGGATCACGCCGTTCTCGGTGCAGGCCGGCACGTCCACCGTGTCGTAGCCCACGCCGAAGCGCGCGATCAGCTTCAGCCTGCGGTTCGGCCCGGACACTGTCCGGCGCGTGACTTTGGCCAGCATCACAGCCAGCGCGTCGTATCTCGACGCGGTCTCGGGCGACAACTCGGCTTCGTTCTGCGGCAGGAATTCGTATTCGATGCCGGCGTCCTCGAGGATGCGGAACGCCGACTCGTCGAAGATCGGCTTGCCGTCGGGCTTGAGGTTGTCTTTCGTGATGCCGACGCGAAAGCCGTTGCCTGGCATGCCCTGCTCCTCCTCCGTTGGTGCGCCAGCCTTATGGCGGCCGGTCGCGCAAGCAGCCTACTTCTTTTTCCCCTTCGGCGCGCTGGAAGCCTTCAGGGCGTTCAATGTCGCCATGCCCTGGTTCAACGCCCCCTGCAGCAGCATCGAATCGATGCCGACTGCGAAAAGCCGGAAGCCCTTTTCCCAATAGTCCTTGCTCCACTGCGCATCCCCGGTCGCGCACGCCAGCACCTTGCCGTGCTTTTTCGCGGCGGCCTGCATCCTTTCGATGGCCTTGACGTACTTGGGGTGGTCGAACTGCGCCGGAATGCCGAGGAAATTCGTCAGGTCGAAATGTCCGAGCCAAAGCACGTCCACGCCCGGCACCGCGGCGATCTTGTCGACGTTCTCTATGCCCTCGGCGGTCTCGATCAGGCACATGACCAGCGTGCGTTCGTTGGCGAGCTTGATTTTCTCGGCGACGCTGCCGCCGATGTAGTCGTCCGATGCGAAGCCGAACGCGGCGCCGCGCCTGCCGACCGGCGGATAGCGCGTGCATGATACGATGTGCTTCGCCTCCTCGGCCGAGCCGACCATGGGCGCCATGATGCCCATGACGCCGAGGTCCAGCGCGCGCGAAATGTAGTGATACTGGTTGGCGGGCACGCGCGCCATCGGCACCACGTCGAGCCCGCGGCACAGCGCCGCCTGCTCCTTGATGGTTTCGTAGCTCGTGCCCGCGTGCTCCATGTCGATCAGCAGGAATTCGGCGCCGCAGGTCTTCACGATCTGCGGCAGCCCAGGCACCAGGAATTCCCAGCCGAAGGAGCCGAATACCGGCTGGCCTTTGAGGAGTTTTTGCTTGACGGGATTGGTTCGCATTGTGTTTTTCTCCATGTCACGCGTGAAACTTGCCGACCCAGGCCGGATGGCGCAGCGCCTCGGTGTCGACGATCAGGTGCGGCTTGCGCCCGTGCGCCACATCCACCGCCGCCTTGAAGGCGCTCTTGCCCAGCAGGCTCATGCACTCATCCGTGTGGCAAATGGCGTGAGGCGCGACGATGACATTGTCCATTTTCAGCAGCGGATTGTCCGGCGAAACCGGCTCCTGCTCGAACACGTCGATCGCCGCGCCCGCTATACGGTTGTTCTTCATCGTATCGATCAGCGCCGACTCCACCACGACCGGGCCGCGGGCCGTGTTGATGAAATACGCGGAGGGCTTCATGAGCGCGAATTCCCTGGCGCCGATCAGGCCGCGCGTCTTGTCGTCGAGCAGCGTGTTGATCGAAATGTAGTCCGACTGCGCGAGCAGGGTCTTCAGGTCGACCATGGTCACGCCGAGCGACGCGACCGCGGACTGGGGCACGTTCGGGTCGCAACCCAGCAGCTTCATGCCGAACGGCTGCGCGAGCCTGAAGATCTCCTTGCCGATGTTGCCGACGCCGACGACGCCCAGGGTGCGGCCCATGAGGCCGCTACCGAGGTAGTTGCCTTTTTCGGCCCAGCGACCCTCGCGCGTGAGCTTGTCCTTCAGGAACATTCGATGCGCGAGTGCCAGCACGAAGCCGATCACGCTGGCCGCCACGGGGCGGCGCACGCCGTCGGGCGAGATCGTCAGCAGCGTGCCGTTGTCCGTGCAAGCGGCCACGTCCACGGAATCGTAGCCGACGCCAAACCTGGCAACGAGCTTGAGCTTCTTGTCTGTGCCCGAGAATGTCTTGCGGGTAACTTTCGCCGACATCAGGCAGATGGCGTCATAGGTCGCGGCGTAGTCGGGCGGGATCTCCGAGACCTTCTCCGGCAGGAATTCCCATTCGACGCCCGGATCCTTGAGGACTTCGAATGCTTCCTCGCCGAAGATCGTTCCGCCATCCGCGGTGATGGAGTCGCGGGAAATACCGATCCTGAATTTGGCCATGGTCGTTCTCCTCGTTGTTTTTATGCGCGGCCGGCACCGGTGCCTACATGGCGGCTGAAAACGCGCCGTCGGTCACAAGTATGTGGCCGTTGACGTATGAGGCTTCGTCGGAAGCGAGGAAGACGGCGATCGGCCCGATCTCCTCGAGCTTGCCCCAGCGTCCGGCCGGCGTGCGCTTGCAGACCCAGTCGTTGAACTCCTTGTTCTGGATCAGCGCGGTGTTCATTTCGGTGGCGAAGTAGCCCGGAGCGATCGCATTCGCCGTCACGTTATGCGGTGCGAGCTCCATGGCCAGCTCGCGGGTCAGCGCATGCACCGCGCCCTTGCTGGCGATGTAGGCGGAAATCGTCGGCCGCGCAAGGATGGCGCTCACCGAGCCGGTCATGATGATGCGCCCGCGCTTCGCCGGGATCATGACTTTCGCGGCTTCCTTCGCCAGCGCCCACACTGCCGTGAGATTCGTCGCCACCACGCGTTCGAAGTCGGCGGTCTCGAATTCGGTGATCGGCTTGCGGTGCTGGATGCCTGCGTTGGCGACGAGGATGTCGAAACGGCCGTGCTTTTTCACTGCGCCCTGGATGCATGCACCACCTGCCGCATGATCGGTGACATCGAAGGCCGCCGCTTCGCCTTTCAGCCCCCTGGCGGCCAGTTCCTTGACGCGTTCCTTGAGGACCGACTCATCGCGCGCATTCAGGATTACATGCGCGCCGGCGCTCGCCAGCGACTGCGCCATCGCCCAGCCCAAGCCACGGGACGCGCCTGACACCAGGGCCACCTTGCCCGACAGATCGAACATTTGCTCTCCTCCGGATGTTGGGGGCTTTGGCCCCTCTGTCCCTGGTCCTGCTGCTTCAGGGCATGTATTGCCCGCCGTTCACTTCCAGGATCTGGCCCGTCATGTAGCCGCTCAATTGCTCGGACGCCAGGAACAGGAAGGCGCCCGCGCATTCGTCCGGCGTGCCGAGACGATTCATCGGTATCGTGCTCTTGAAGCTCTCGAGCATCTGCGGCGTCGAATAGCGGTCATGGAACGGTGTCGTGATGACGCCGGGTGCGACCGCGTTCACGCGAATCCTGTCCTTGACGAGTTCCTTGGCAAGGCCGTGCGTGATGGTGCTGACGAATCCCTTCGATCCGGCGTAGAGCGACGCGCCCGGGCCGCCGCCATGACGCGCGGCCACCGATGTCACGTTGATGATGGCACCGCCGCTGCCTTGCTTGCGCATGTGCTGCGCGGCCGCGCCGGTGCAGATCATGGTCGAACGCACGTTCAGGTTCACGACCTGGTCGAACAGCTCGTCCGTGACCGTTTCGATCGGCGCCCGCTGGACGAGGCCGCCCGCGTTGTTCATGAGCACGTCGATGCGGCCAAACGCCGCAACGGTCTTTTCCACCAGCTCCTTGCAGACCGACGATTGCGTGACGTCGCCGCCGACCAGCACCGCCTTGCCGCCGGCCTTCTCGACCGCCGCGGCGACCTTTTCGGCCTCCGCTTTGCTCTTGTTGTAGTGCACGGCGATTTTCGCGCCATTCTGCCCGAACGCCACTGCCGCGGCGGCACCGATGCCCGTGCTGGCGCCGGTGATCAGCACGACCTTGTTCTTCAAGTCTTCGATCATTCTTTACTCCTGGCTAAACCCTTACATCACCGCCGAGGCGCAGAGAACGCAGAGGAAAATCAAAATGGCGGAACAAAACCGGAATTCGTCGACCCGCTTGCCTCGAACCCTGGACACCGATGTTCCAGCGTTTTTTTTTGCTTATCTTTCTTCCTCTGCGCCTCTGCGGTGAATCCCGATCTTTACTTACGGGATCAATATCGTGGAACCCGTGGTTTTGCGTCCTTCGAGGTCGCGATGCGCCTGCGCCGCGTCCGCGAGGTTGTAGGTCTGGTTGATCTCGATCTTGACCTTGCCGGACTTGACCACGTCGAACAACTCCTTCGAGGCGCGCTCGAGGTCGGAGCGTTGCGCGGTGTAGGTCATCAGCGTCGGCCGGGTCACGTAGAACGAGCCGCGCGACAGCGTATTCAACTCGACGCCAGTCACCGGGCCCGAGCCGTTGCCGAAGACGGCAAGCAGGCCGCGCGGCTTCAGGCAGTCGAGCGAGCCAGCAAATGTGTCCTTGCCGACCGAATCGAACACGACGGGTACCTTGGCACCGCCGGTGATTTCCTTGACGCGCTCGGCGAAATTCTCGCGCGTATACACGATCGTGTGGTCGCACCCATGGGCCTTCGCGACCTTCGCCTTCTCGTCGGAGCCGACCGTGCCGATCACGGTGGCCCCCAGCGCCTTCAGCCACTGGCAAGCGATCAGGCCGACGCCGCCGGCCGCGGCGTGGAACAGCACGGTTTCGCCCTTCTCGACGCGATAGACGCTGCGGATCAGGTATTGGGCGGTGAGGCCCTTCAGCATCATCGCCGCGGCCTGCTTGTCCGTGACGCCGTTCGGCACCTTGACCAGGCGATTCGCCGGATACAGCCGCGCCTCCGAGTACGCGCCCGGTGTGCCGCCGGCATAGGCCACGCGGTCGCCGACCTTGACCTCGGTCACGCCGGTGCCGACCGCCTCGACCACGCCCGCGGCTTCGCTACCCGCACCGCTCGGCAGCGGCAGCGGGTACAGGCCGGAACGCTGGTAGGTGTCGATGAAGTTCAGGCCGATCGCGGTGTGCTTGATCCTGACCTGGCCTTCGCCGGGATTGCCGACTTCGATGTCGTCAAGCTGGAGGACTTCGGGCCCGCCTGTCTTATGGAAACGTATCGCCTTTGCCATGTTTGACTCCCTCAGATTTTTTACGGTTTGCATTCAGCCCGGCGGGCCAATTTCGCGTTCCGGGGTCACATCCATCGGCTCCAGAGCCGATGGAACCTGTTCCGCCCTCCACGCTCACCGCCTGTCTTATGGAAACGTATCGCCTTTGCCATGTTTGCTCCCAATATTGTCGTATGTTGAATGCGCGAGGCGAGAGGAGATAGCGGCTAGCGGTGCAAACGCAAAGCGCCTCTCACCTTTTTCCCCTCACTCCTCACCTTACAAACTGATTTACAAAATCTGCGCCCAATCCGACTTTCTCGTAATGCTTGCGGCACATCTCGATCTTGGTGAAGACGTCCTCGTAGCCGATGGTCGCGCCTTTTTCGTCGACATAAATCATCGCGCCGTTGACGTTGAACATCGTGATCATTTCATCGACCGGCGCATCCACCACCAGCGTATGCACTTCGCCCGGCGGCTCGTAGACGAAGCCGCCTTCCTCGGCCACCCAATCATGCTCGAGATAGCGCCAGCGACCCTTGAGCACGTAGCCGTAGACGGCCATCGGATGGCGGTGCCGGGACAGGACGCCGCTCTTGCGCACGCGCAGAAGATTGAACCAACCGCCTGAGACGGTATTCAGCATCAAAGGACGGAACCAGACGCCCGTGGCCTGCGGCACCCAGACGCGCTCGTCCTCGGGCACCGCGAGCGTGACGATTTCATGTTGCATGCCGGCGGCGGCGAGCGGATTGACGTTCAGCGGCGCATTCATCGACTCTTCTCCAGCTACGAAACCAGATAACCCCCGTCGACCGGCAGGATGACGCCGGTGATGAAGGCAGCGGCAGGCGAGCACAGGAACACCACGGCACCGGCAATGTCATCGGGACGCCCCCAGCGTTTCATGGGCGTGCGATCGATAATGGGTTGACTGCGGGAGTGGTCTTCCTGCAGCGCCCGAGTGAGCGGTGTGGCAATCCAGCCGGGCGCCACTGCGTTGACCCTTATTGTATCAGCGGCATAGGCGATGGCCAGCGACTTGGTCAACTGGGCCACGCCGCCTTTGCTTGCGGAATAACCGGGGACAAGCCCGCCGCCGAAAAAAGAAAGCATCGAGGCAATGTTCACAATCGCACCGCCGGATCGCTTCAGCACCGGCCGGGCCGCCGCGCAACAACGCATGCTGCCGTTCAGATTGATGTCGACGACCTGGGCGAACACTTCCGGATCGTGCTCGGCTTCGCGGCGGATCGCACCGGCGCAATTGACGAGTACATCGAGTCGATCGAGTTCGCCAATCAGTGATTTCACGGCGGCACCGTCCCTGACGTCGAGCACGGCGGCTTCGACATTGCCTGAAAACCTTGCAGCCTCGACCTCTTGTGAACTCACCCCGGTCGCGATGACTTTCGCGCCCGCCGCGGCGAGGCCCTCGGCGATCGCCGCACCGATGCCGCTCGTGCCGCCGGTCACCAGCGCGGTCTTGTTTTCAAGGAAGGGGACGAACGTGGAAGCAGCTTGCGACATGAAACGGACTCTTGTTGTTTTGCGCCACGGCGCGGTGCATCGTGGCGCCGGGGACTTTGGCGTTCGGGCGCACGCAGCGCCCCGACGTCTATTTCACGCGCACAAGCTTGAGGTCCGCCTCGCGTTGCGATACCAGCCGGATGAAGGCGCGAATCTGCGGATAGACCGTTTCACGGAACTTGCGCCCGCTGAATATGCCGTAATGACCCAACCCCTTTGCCATGAGGTGCTTGCGCTTGTCCGACGGAATGTTGCGGCAGAGCGTCTGCGCGGCTTCAGTCTGCCCGTTGCCTGAAATGTCGTCGAGCTCGCCCTCGATGGTGAACAGCGCCGTCTTGCGGATGGCTTCCGGGCGCACCAGTTCTCCGCGCACGTGCCACTTGCCCTTGGGCAACTGGAACTCCTGGAACACGACCTTGATGGTGTCGAGGTAGTACTCGGCCGGCATGTCCAGCACGGCGTTGTATTCGTCGTAGAACCTGCGATGCGCGTCCGCGCTCTCGCCATCGCCGCGGATCAGGTGCTCGTAGAAGTGCTGGTGCGATTCCATGTGGCGATCGGGGTTCATCGCGAGGAAGCTGGCGTGCTGCAGGAACCCGGGATACACCTTGCGCATGAAGCCCGGATAGTTCGCCGGCACGCGCATGATGACCTGGTCAGAGAACCAGGAGTGCGGCCTGCCCGACGCGAAATCGTTCACGGTCGTGGGATTGCGCCGGGTATCGATCGGGCCGCCCATCATGATCATGGCCTTGGGCACCGCAGATTCGTTGTCGGCGGCCATCAGCGAGACGGCCGCCAGCACCGGCACGGTCGGCTGGCAGACCGACATGACGTTCAGGTCCGGCGACAGGAAGCGGATGAACTCGCGAATGTAGTCGACATAGTCGTCGAGGTGGAACGGCCCGTTCGACAGCGTGACCATTTTCGCGTCGACCCAGTCGGTGATCCAGACGTCGTGGTCCGCGAGCGACGTGCGCACCGTATCGCGCAACAGCGTGGCGAAATGCCCGGACAGCGGGGCCACGATCAGCAGCTTCGGCTGCTCGACGTCGACTGCCTTGCGGAAATGCAGCAACTGGCAGAAAGGCTTGTCGATCACGACTTCGCGCGTCACGGCCACGCGCTCGCCGTTGACGGCCACCTCGTCGATGCCCCACTCCGGTTTCGGATAGCGCCGCATCAGGCGCACGAACATCTCGCTGTTGGCGGCGATGGTTCGCGACATCGGGGTATACGCAAGCGGGCTCAGCGGATTCGTGAACAGGTGGCGGGCCACGTCGGCCCAGGCAACGGCCGGCGCCATCATGGTCTTATGGAATTCATGCAACTGATAGATCATTTTTCCTCGCCTGCCGAAGCCCACCCCGCCTTGCCATCAGCGCGTGGATTTCTCAATGTGAAACGTCGGAATTTGCAAAGCCGATGGACTGTAAGGGCTTCGCCATGGAAGCGTCAAGAAACGGCCACGCGACGCATCCTCTTCTATATCGGCCCGAGCGGCGCTTCCTGCATGGCGGCCACCTGCTCCCTCATAAGCAGTATCTGGTCCTGCCAGTATTTCGTGGTATGGAACCATGGAAAGGCAGCGGGAAAAGCCGGGTCGCCCCAGCGCCGCGCCAGCCACGCCGAGTAATGAATGAGCCGCAAGGTGCGAAGCGGCTCGATGAGCGCGATTTCGCGGCGATCGAATTCGGCGAAATCCTCGTAGCCCGCGATCACGTCGGAGAGCTGCGTCGTCATCGCGGCACGGTCGCCCGACAGCAGCATCCAGAGGTCCTGGATGGCCGGCCCCATGCGCGCATCGTCGAAGTCGACGAAGTGCGGACCGTCGTCCGTCCACAGCACGTTGCCGGGGTGGCAATCGCCGTGCAGGCGCAGCCTCTTCACGTGACCTGCGCGTTCGAAGCCCGCGTGTATGCCTTCCAGCGCCTGGTCGACGACGCTCGCGTAGGCATCGCGCAAGTCGGCGGGAATCCAGTCGTTGTCGAGCAGGAAGGCGAGCGGCTCGTCGCCGAAGGATTCGATGTCCAGCGCGGGGCGATGCGCGAACGCCGCGGTTGCGCCGACGGCGTGGATGCGTCCGATGAAGCGTCCCAGCCACTCCAGCGTGTCCGGATCGTCGAGCTCGGGCGCGCGGCCGCCACGCCGCGGATAGACGGCAAAGCGATAGCCTTCGAAGCGGTGCAACGTCGCGCCCTCGATCGCTACCGGCGGCACCGCGGGAATCTCGCGTACGGCGAGTTCCGCGGTGAAGGCATGCTCCTCGAGTATCTGCTCGTCGCTCCAGCGACCCGGTCGATAGAACTTTGCGACGACCGGCTTCGCGTCCTCCATGCCGACCTGGTAGACGCGATTCTCGTAGCTGTTCAGCGCGAGCAGCCTGCCGTCGGTGCGCAAGCGCGTGGAATCGATGGCATTGAGGATGAGATCGGGCGTGAGATCGGCGTACGGCGCGGCGTTGTCCATGCGCGGATTGTAACGACATGACGCGTGCCGGGGCTTTTCGCTAAAGTGGCGCGCAACCGCGCCGCAATCAAGGATGCGGCGTACAAACGCGAGGAAAAACGAATGAAATTCGCCATAGCGCATGCCCTGGTCGCCGTTGCAATCGTCCTGCCCGCGATGCCCCTGCTGGCGGCCGCAGCCGAAGATGCAGTGAAGGCACGCGTGCCCGCGCTCGTCACCGAGAACCTCTATGTCGCCGCGGACACGCCGGGCATCACGCTTTACGTGCGCAACAAGCATCCGCGCGACCTGCCATCTGCCGATCGCATCCTGCTGTACGTGCACGGTGCGACCTATCCGGCTTCGACCGCATTCGATCTCGCGCTGGACGGCATGTCCTGGATGGACTACATCGCGGCCCAGGGCTGGGACGTCTATTTGCTCGACCTGCGCGGCTACGGGCTTTCCACGCGGCCGCCGGAAATGGACCTGCCGGCGAAGGAAAATCCTCCGATCGTGTCGACCGAAATCGCCGTGCGCGACGTCGGTGCGGCCGTCGATTACATCCTGAAGCGGCGCGCCGCCGCCAGGCTCAGCCTGATCGGCTGGTCATGGGGCACGTCGATCATGGCGACCTATGCCGCGTCGAATAACGACAAAGTCGACAGGCTGGTGTTGTACGCGCCGCTGTGGCTGCGCAACACGCCGGGATTGATCGGCGGAGACGGCCCGCTCGGCGCGTATCGCGCGGTGACGAAGGAAAACGCGAAGAAGCGCTGGATGACCGGCGTGCCCGAAGACAAGCAGGCCGACCTGATTCCGGCAGGCTGGTTCGAGGCCTGGAGCGAAGCAACGTGGGCGACCGATCCGAAAGCGAAGGACACCGGCCAGTTGCGCGCGCCCAACGGCGTCATCCAGGACGTGCGCGACTACTGGGCGTCGAACAAGCCCTACTACGATCCCGCGAACATTCGCGTACCTGTCCTGCTGATCAAGGCGGAGTGGGACCAGGACACGCCGGCCTACATGTCGCAGGCGCTGTTTCCGCTGCTGAAGAATGCGCCGGCGAGGCGCTACGTCGAGATCGGGGAGGGCACGCACACGGTCATCATGGAAAAAAACCGCATGCAGCTGTTTCGCGAGGTGCAGTCCTTCCTGGACGAAAAATCGCGCTGATTGCCGCGCGGGTCAGTGCGCGGCGCCGGCCGCTTCCACCGCATCCGAAATCCGGATGTTTTCGACCCGGCATTCGGCCAGCAGCGACGCGATCGAGCGTTCGATGGCTTCCAAATCGTCGCCGGGCTGGAGCGGCCACGTGTACTCCGTCGTCAGCGTGCCATCGAAGGGGGAAGCCAGCCGAATGCGCACGCACGCATCGGCGCAGGACCTGACGAAGGCTTCCGCCTCCCCGACGCGCGATCGAAACTTGCGCAGCCCGTTGCTCAGGAAAAGCTGCAGGCCGAGTTCGGCGCAAGCGAACCTTCCGGCGTCGAGCGCCGCCAACGCGCTCATGGGCGGCCGCGGTATCGGCAGCAGCGATAATCCGGGCTGGGCGAGTTGCGCGGCAAGCGCCTTGGTAAACGGCATGCCCCACGCCGCGATATTGCCCGCGGTCTCCGCGAAGTCCGGTGCATCCGCCGAAGTCAGGGTGACGCCGCCCAGGAATCTCAGATGCACCTGCTCGTCGGCACTGTCCAGGTGAATCGGCGCGGGCGGAAGATCCAGCGGCGCGAACGCCGTATTTTCCGTTCGGTGCATGACCTTCCACAATGTGCCGGGCGTGAGCACGGCGAGTCCAGTCGCCGATGCCAATGCATTTCCCAACGCAAAATTCTTCATCGCACCGAGGGTGCCGTGCGCATCGAAAATCGCCTTGAGTTCACCCGCATCCGGCAGCACGCCGGTGAGCGTCAGCGGCGCGCGACCGCCGCTGACGATCAGCAGGGGAATGCAGAACAGGCGCCACTGCAATGCAGCCTGGTTCCGTGACGAGAGCGCGGCATGCAGTGCCCTCGACAGCACCCCGTGCATCTCGGCAGACGCGGATTCGGCGAATGCCGATTCGATCAAGGCGTCGTCACCCGCGCGTAACGCCGCCGTCATGGCGGCGAGCAGTTCTGCGGGCATTCCGTGCTGCATCGCAGAACCCGGTCTGGTCACGCGTCGGGCGAGCTCGACGAGGGAATTCGCGGAAAAGGCGACATAACGGCGGGGATCGGGAAGGGTTTTCATGCGTGCGGGTCGGGCGGCGCGACATTGTAGCGCCCGCCTCGTCTCTCCCTCTGCCGTGGCGCAACGAACGCGGGGCTTGACTCCGCCGCGCGTAGTGCTAGAACGGCAAGCGGCGGTTCGGCGCAATAAGTGGAAAGACGCCGTGTGCCGCCTTCCTGAACGTTCAGCACGCCCATGAAACATTCCTTTTCCTATAGGGGGAGTCGAGCATGTGGTTAACCGAAAAAGAACGTGAACAGACTGCGCACGCCGACGAAACGGCATTCCCGTCGCCGGTGCCGACGCAGATCGTATCGAACGGGGAGTACAACCCGTTGCCCCAGACAGAAAAGCAGAAGCAGGTCGAAGGCCGCATCAAGGAGCTTGCGGACCAGTATGCGCACAAGCTCAACATGGATCGCCGCAGCTTCCTGAAGACGGCATCTGGCATGGCGGTGGCATTCATGGCCATGAACGAGGTGTTCGGGCCGGTATGGCAGGTCAGCGAAGCGGAGGCAGCGGATACCGACGCGGCCAATGCCCGCTCCAGCGCGCTGAAAAAGCAGTTCATCTTCGACGATCAGACGCACTTCGTGCGCGATGATTTCGACAAGGAAGGCCTGCTTGGACTGGGCAAGTACGCGGTCGAGCACTGGAATCCCGACATGGTCAAGGATATCCCGCTCGTCCTGCAGCGTTACAAGTTCCAGAACTACCTGAAGGAAATTTTCCTGGACAGCGATACCAAGGTGGCGTTGCTGACCTCCGCTCCCTTCGACGATCCGACGTGGTGGCTGCTACGCAACGACCAGATCGTGCAGGCCAGGGCGGCGATCAACAAGGTGGCCGGTGCCCGGCGCATGCTGGGCCATACCGTCATCACGCCGGGCCAGGATGGCTGGATGGACGAAGTGGACCGCGCCATCTCGGAATACAAGCCCGATTCCTGGAAGTGCTACACGGTGGGCGATCCGCTGTCGCCGTCCTCCAAGGGAACGTCATGGCGCCTGGATGACGAGAAGCTGGTCTATCCGTGGTACGAGAAAGCCGTCAAGTCGGGCATCCGCACGATTTGCATCCACAAGGGCCTGATGCCGCGCGACTACGAGCAATCGTGGGCGGACGTCTGGAAGACCGCGACGGTGGAAGACCTGCCCAAGGCCGCGAAGGACTGGCCGCAGCTGAATTTCGTGATCTACCACGGCGCGCTGCGCATGTTCCTGGAAGATCCGCAATTCACGCTGGACAAGTTCGAGAAGACCGGCCGCATCGACTGGGCCACCGACCTCGCGGAATGCAAGACCAAGCACGGGCTGACCAACGTCTACGCCGAACTCGGCACGACGTTCGCCACCTGTGCGGTCTCGAGCCCGCGGCTGGCGGCGGCACTGGTCGGGCAGTTCGTCAACGACATGGGCGCGGACCACGTCGTATGGGGCACGGACTCGGTCTGGTACGGCAGCCCGCAGTGGCAGATCGAAGCCTTCCGTCGGCTGGAGATTCCCGACGACATCATGAAGAAGATGGGCTGGAAGACGAAGCTGGGGGCCGCCGACGGCAAGATCAAGAACATGATCTTCGGCGAGAACTCGGCCAAGCTCTACAAGTACCGCATCCAGGCCGAGTATCCCGACCTCACGCGCGACCAGCTCGCCCTGATGAAGGATCACTACGAAGCGGAAGGCGTCGAGCGCAACAACCTCGCCTACGGCTACGTCGGCACGCGTCCGATCGCCTGAACCTGGCTTTTGGATGCAGGGCAAGATCGCGGGGAGCCTTCGGCTCCCCGTTTTTCATGGTTCCAAGTCGGTGTCCGACGATGCCGCCTCTCAATGCAGCTTCGCGAAGGCTTCCCTGAGGCTGACCCGAAGCTGCTCGGGATCTTCCGATTTGCTCAGGATCTTGAAGACCGCACCCTGGTTGATGGCCTCCGTCGCCATGCCTGCATCGACCTCGACCGAAACCACGATGCGAGCCACCCCCGGATAAAGGCCTCTCACCCGCCGCAACAATTCCACGCCGGTCATGCCCGGCATGCGCTGGTCCGTGACGACGGCATTCACTTCGTTGGTGGCCAGCAGGTCCAGCGCGTCATCTCCGTTCAATGCAGTGAGGATGTGATATCCCTCGTCGCGCAGGATATTGCGGGCGAGCTCGAGCGCCATCGGATCGTCGTCCACCATCAGAACCGTCGATTCGGCCGTGCGGTTGCGCTTCATCACATGCAGGCGGCGCCGGTCCCTTAGCATCGCGGCGATCTCCGCATGGGCGATGGCCGGGGAAAACAGGAAGCCCTGGACCTCGTCGCAGGCGTCCGCCGCCAGCAGCGTCTGCTGGGCCGCCGTTTCGACGCCCTCGGCGACCACCTTCAGGCGCAGGCTGTGCGCCATCGAAATGATCGCGCGCGTGATCATCGCGTCGTCGGGATTCGTGACGATGTCCTTGACGAAGGACCGGTCGATCTTGAGCGTATCCAGCGGAAAACTCTTGAGGTAGTTCAGGCTCGAATAGCCGGTGCCGAAATCGTCCACCGACAGCCGGATGCCCAGTTGCCGCAGGCCGCGCAGCAACATGCTGGTCTTTTCCGGATCGCGCATCAGCACGCTCTCGGTGATTTCGAACTCGAGCAGGCGCGGCGCAATGCCCGAATCGTCGATGATCTTCTGCACCTTGGTGTCGATGTCGCGCTGCGCGAGCTGGCGCCCCGAAATGTTCACGGCGACCGGCACCACGGCGATGTCGGCCAGTCTCCACTCCTGCAGCTGGCGGCAGACCTCCTGGATCACCCAATCCCCGATTTCGATGATCATCCCGTTGTCTTCCGCCACGGGAATGAAGCGCGACGGCGGCACGAGGCCGAGCTCCGGATGCCGCCAGCGCAATAGCGCCTCCAGACCGGTGATCTCGCCGGAGCCAAGGTCGATCTTGGGCTGGTAGTGCAACTGGAATTCGTTGCGCTCCAGCGCGCGGCGCAGGTGCGTCTCCATGGACATGCGCTCGAGCGCTCGCGCATTCATCTCTGCCTTGAAGAACTGGTAGGTGTTGCGGCCCAGTTCCTTGGCGCGATACATCGCCACGTCGGCATTGCGGATCAGCGTATCGGGATCGTCGCTGTCCTCCGGGAAGAGCGTTATCCCCACGCTCGCGGAGACGAATACCTCGTGGCCTTCGATATCGAACGCCTCGCGCATGCCCGCAATCAGCTTCTTCGCCACGTAGCCGGCGTCGTTGCCGGTCACGATATTGGTCAGCAGCACCGCGAACTCGTCACCGCCCAGGCGGCCGACGGTATCGCCGGTGCGCACCGCACCCTCGAGGCGGCGCGAGACCTGTTGCAGCAACTGGTCTCCGGCGGCGTGCCCCATGGTGTCGTTGACGTGCTTGAAGTGATCCACATCCACGAAAATCACGGCGGCGAGCCTGCCCTCTCGCTTTGCCTGCAGAACGGTCTGGCGCAGGCGGTCGTAGAACAGCGAGCGGTTCGGCAGGTCGGTCATGCTGTCGTAATGCGCCATTCTCTGAAGCTTTTCCTCGTCCAGCTTGCGCAGCGTGATGTCCTCGGTGATGCCGGTGATGAGCGTGACTTCGCCGTGCTCATCCTCGATGGGGAACGAGCGCGCATGCAGCCAGCGAACTTCGCCGTCGGGATGGATGATTCGAAACTCGTAGTCCTGCTTGGCGTCGCAAACGTGCTCGTACGCCTTTTTCAGGTCATCCATATCGTCCGGATGCACGAAAAGCCAGGGATCGCGGAAGTCAGCAACGCTGTACCCGAAAATCTTCTCGTAAGCCGGACTGACATAGGTTATCTGGCCGGTCTTGGGATCCGCGGTCCAGAACATCTCAGGCACGCTGTCGGCGAGGTGGCGGAATTTCTGCTCGCTCGCATCCAACGCACGCTTTGCGGCCTCGCGCTCGGTTTCCGACTGCAGGTTGTCGAGTGCAAAGGAAATGTTGGTGGACATTTCCTGCAGCAATGACACGAGCTGCTCGGTGAAGAAGTTGACCTCGTTGCCGTGCAGGGTCAGCGTGCCGACGCACTCGCCGCGCCGGTGCAACGGAAAGAACGCCGCGGATTTCACCCCAGTTGCGCGCGCGAGTTCTCTCCAGGGCGCAACGCGCGGCTCGGCGTAATAGTCGTTGCAGACGAAATGCCGTCCTTCACGAACGACGGCACCGTTGAAGCCCTGCCCTTCCTGGATGTCCGGGTTGATCGATGCCTTGACCCTGCGGAAAACGTCGCTGGCCACGCCGTGCAGGGCCGCCGGGACGATCCAGCCGCCTTCCGCGACCATGCCGATCCAGGCGAGGCGAAATCGCCCATGCTCCACGGCAACGCGGCAGACCTCGTCGAACAGGCTTTGCGCATCGCGGCAATGGATGATGGCGCGGTTGGTCTGCGACAGCGCGGCGTAGAGATCCTTGAGGCGCATGATCTCCTGTTCGGATTTTCGCTGTTGCGTGATATCGCTGGCCACGCCAAGGTAACCCAGGAAGCGGCCGTTTTCGTCGTGGATCGGATTGGCGCTTACGCGAGACCAGCGTGCCTCGCCGGTTGACGTAAATCGCCTGTAAGCGAAATCGCGCAACGGCCTGCGGTTGCGAAGGGTTTCTTCGTGTGCGTCCCAGTTCGCGGACGTCAGGTCTATGCCGGGAAGGTCGCGCCGCGTAACACCGATGGACGACGCGCCAAATTGCGCGCCCTCGCTCGGCGCCTCCGCCGGAATGTAACTGAAGCGCAGGTTTTCATCCTGTTCCCAGTACCAGTCCGCCGAAAGCTCGACCAGTCCGCGGAAGCGCTTTTCGCTCGTGTTCAACGCCTTGAGGGCCTCGAGCTTGCGCGCCTCCGACGCGCGGATGAGCCAGTACAGCAATCCCAGGCCCGCCATCAGGATCGCGAGCAGGAAGACGGCGATTTTCAGGGATACCACAATGCTGGCGTCGCGCTGAGCCTGCAGCTTCTGCAATTGCCCATCCTGCGTGCTCTCCAGGGACGCGAGTAACCGCTTGAACTCGGCGTCGCGGAACTCCGCACCCGGCTGTGCGGCCGCGCGACGCGCCGCCTCGATGCTACGCACGCGATTCTGGTCGATGATATCGCGCTTGAATTCACGATCTTCGTTCAGCGCTATCTCGAATTTCTCCGCATCCACCTCGTTGATTTCGCGAACCCCGTGCCGGGCCAGCAGCCAATCCTTGCGCATGTCCTCGGCTGCTTCGCTGTAGGCGCTGGCCAGGACTTCGTTTCCCGACATCAGGAATTGCCGGAACAGGCGGTCGAGCCGGAGCCTGTCGTCCCTTACGTCGTCCAGGTAATGCGCGATCGCCCGGCTTTCCGCCATGGCCCGGCCCATGATCCGAAGGTCATCCACGACCTTGAAGACAAACAGGACCAGCAAGGCCACGACGAAGAGCGCCATCGAAAACCCTGCAAGGGCAAGCCTCGAAGTATGTTGCGCGACAGGGAGGGATTTCTGCGTGTGCCGCGGAAGGAAAAGTGGCAATGCCTTGTTATCGATATTGGCCATCTTCGTAGCCTTTTCGTGAATTCTTGTTGTACTGGCCCTGGCGTGCAGCCGGCGCCCGTCTTTCGGGCGGCTTACTTATTTCGGTGCAAAAGCGCCCGCTCTTTATTCTTCTTGCGTAACGGCGTTCCGACTAACGATGACCAGACGGTCTTCGTCGACAGGACTTTGCGGTCCGTTTGAGCAGGAGCGTACCATTGAATCGGAGGATATAGCCATGCCGCAGGCCAGAGACTGGATAGGTGAGTACACACTCAGTCATCAGAACCCGCTGAACAGATTTTTTCACACGGTCGGTATCCCGCTGGTAGCCGGGTCCCTTCCCCTGTTCGGTCTGGCCCTCTGGATCGAAGGCTTCTGGGTGGTTCCGACGGCGATGTTCGTTGCGGGATGGATTTTCCAGTTCGCCGGCCACTTCGCCGAAGGCAAGCCTCCGGAATTTTTTCGCGACTGGCGCTTCCTGTTCGTCGGCCTGCGCTGGTGGTATGCAAAAGTAACGGGAAAGGCGTGAGGCGCGAGGGGCGAGGCGGGGGTGAATGCTCTTACCCTTAACTCCCATCCCCTAACCCCCACGGATTTCCCCTGCTATGCTTGTTCACTCTTGCAGGGGAAATCCAATGAAACACATCAATTGGGAAGCGATTCCGCCGGAACGGCTCAACGAGAAATTCGTCCGCAAACTGGCGTGGGACGGCGGGATCATGATCGGCCAGACGCTCGTCGAAAAAGGCTACGTCGTTCCCCTGCACGCGCACGACAACCAGCAGGTGACCTTCGTCACCAGCGGGCGCTGGCGCTTCCGGCTCGAAGGCAAGACCGTCGAGGTCGGCCCGGGCGAGATGATTTTCATCCCGGCGAACGTGCCGCATACCGCCGAAGCCGTGGAGACTCTGGTTGCGTACGACGTTTTCACGCCGCCGCGGCAAGACTGGATCAACGGCAGCGACGCCTACCTGCGGGCGAAATAAGAGTCCTCCCGCAAAAACAAAAAGCCGGGTTTCCCCGGCTTTTTTGTCCTCCAGGCCGCGCGGCTAGTTGGCAGGCTTCCAGCTCTTGACGAGCTCCTGCGCCTGCGCGAGTTGCTCGGGCGACATTTTCTGCTCGATTCTCTTGACCTCTTCCTTCGTATAGAGAGAGTCGCGATAGCTCGTCTTGGGATTCATCGCCGAAATCGTCAGCCACATGTCCGCCTTCACGAGGTCTTTCTTGACGCCGCCCTTGCCGGCCGCATAGATGATGCCGGCGTAGTATTGCGAGCGGCTGTCGCCCTGCGCAGCAGACTTCTCGAACCATTTCATGGCTTCGGCCTGGTCGGGCTTCATGCCGAAGCCGTTGTGGTACATGAATCCCAGGAAGTACTGCCCGTCCGGGTTGCCCTGGTCGGCGAGCGGCCGGAACTCGTCCAGCGCCTTTGCATATTCACCGGCCGTATAGGCGGCGATACCTTCATCCATTCCGGCGTATGCGGCGAGCGGGAACAACAACGCGAATATTGCGATCAGGCGTTTCATGGATTGGTCCATAGAAAATATGTCGACGCAGATTGTAACGCGCTGCGCTGGCGTGCGTGGACAGGGCTTCGGCAGACGGCCGGGCCGGCTGGCCGGCCTGCGGGATCGCGGTAACCCGCTAGGAGGAGACGACGCGGTTGCGGCCTTCCGCCTTCGCGCGGTAAAGGGCCTTGTCGGCAGCCTGGAAAACGGCGCTCGGCGCATCGGCGCGGCTTTCCCTCTCGGCGACGCCTATGCTGACCGTGATCGAAATCCATTTGGCCTCGGTCTCGGCATTCGGGCGATTCCTCGCGGCCGCCGACGATCGACCGATCATCGAATTGCGACGGCGCGCGGCGTGCCTGAGCGTGATCTTGTAGTCGTCGATGCTCCTGCGCAGCGTATCGAGGTGCGCGACCACGCTGGAGCCGCGGCGGCCCGCGAACAGAATCACGAACTCCTCACCGCCGTAGCGATACGCCGTGCCGCCGCCGCCGACGCGCTGCAGGCGCGCCGCCACCAACCTGAGTACCTGGTCGCCGACGTCATGGCCCCACGCATCGTTGAATGCCTTGAAATGGTCGATGTCCACCATCGCGAGCGTGAATCCGCCGTCGAGAGACTGCAGGCGTTCGTTCAACGCACGCCGGCCCGGCAACCCGGTCAATTCGTCGTAGAACGCCAGGCGATGGGAATCCTGCGCGACCGCGAACGCGACGATCACGGCGGCTATTGTGCAGAACCATGCGAACGCGCCTGGCGACGGCAGGCTGTTGCACGCCAGCGCAAACGCCGCGGCGGCGGCGGCGAACGCCGCGTCGATCACGGACCCGCGCAGCACGGAGCAAACGACACCGGTCACGATGGCCAGGCACGTAAAGACGATGCCCCACTGCGGCAGGCTTACGCTGGCAGGAGACGCGTGCGCAACGATCGGCCGGTACAGCATATCGACGAACTCCGGCAGATCGGACGCCACGATCGCAACGATCGCGCCGACTTCGATGAGCAGCAGGGACAGCCTGCGCATGCCGGGCGCATTCAGCGCGCCGCGCTCGCGCAACAGCGCGAATACCGCTATGTTCATCGGAACGAAGACGCACATCGCCGCATAAGCGGCGCGGGCAACGAGGCCGGATTCACGCTGAAAGAAGAAAACGAATGCGAAATAAGCCAGCGTCAGCGAAAGCAACACGAAGAACGCACGCCCGCGCCGGAACACCAGGCTCAGCATGAGGCCGCCGAACAGCACGAGGTAGGGGCCGTGGACCTTCAGGCCGGAAAGATAGCTCGGCAGGACCGCATATCCGGCAAGAAGCAGTGCGATTCCCCACAGGGCGAGCGGCACGACAAAGTTGTTGGCCGCCTTGCCTATCGCGATGGAAGCGTTGCTGAAGTCCTCCACCACGATTTCATAACGACTTACCAGATCCACGCCACCTCCACGTCCGGTTATGAATTGCCTCCAGGACATCGCCGCCATCCTTTCCCGGACGAGGCTTGAAATAAACCGATACCGGATCGATGCTGAGTCATCTGCAAGAGACATACCAGAGAGAAAATCGTTCTGATTGCCCCTGCGCGTCAATTGGCGTGAAGGATTTGTATTCGACGGACGACAAACATGTGACGCAACATCGCAAGCGACTGAGCGACGTTGGTTTTTTTACTGTCGTCGCACAACTACAGGCAAGCGCATAATCGGCCGGTTTTTCGCGCAAATGCTGTCTTTCGTACCGGATTCACAGCACCCTGAACAATCCATGCGCGCATTTATTTACCGGCGCGAGTGGAAAATTTTGCGTTGAGAGCCGGGCGAGGAATTCTCACGCCTCGTTTCGCCAGGCGCGATCAGGCGTGGTGAAGAGTCCGTCGGCTTCCTTCGGCCCCCAGCTTCCCGCCGCATAGCTCGATACCGGAATCGCATTGCTTTTCCACGCCTTGATCAGGGGATCGACGACGCGCCAGGCCCACTCGACTTCGTCGAAGCGGATGAAGTTGGTCTGGTCGTCGCGAATGATGTCCGAGAGCAGTGCCTCGTAGCCGTCGGGCTTGGCCTCGTCGTCGCCGCGGTAGCCCGCATTCATCTGGATCACGTGGGTATTCATGCCAAGGCCGGGCTGCTTCGCGTGTATCTCCATGCGCATGCTTTCGTTCGGCTGCAGGCTCAGCAGGATCCAGTTCGGCGTCATGTGGCCGTTTTGCACGTCGCGGAACAGTTGCTGCGGCGGATCGCGAAAGCGCAGCGCGATCGTCGAGGTCTGCGTCTTCAGGCGCTTGCCGGTGCGCAGGTAGAACGGCACGCCGCGCCAGCGCCAGTTGTCGATGTGGAATTTCGCGGCGACATAGGTCTCCGTCGTCGAGTTTGCCGGAACGTTGGCCTCGCCGTGATAGCCGGGCACTGGCTTGCCGTCGACCGTGCCTTCCGCGTATTGCGCACGCACGGCGTTCGCGGCGATGTCTTCGGGCGCGAACGGGCGCATCGAGCGCAGCACCTTGACCTTCTCGTCCCGCAAGGCATCCGCCTCCAGCGCGGCCGGAGGCTCCATCGCCGTGAACGTCAACAGCTGCATCATGTGGTTCTGCAGCATGTCGCGCAGCGCGCCGGATTTGTCGTAGTAGTCCGCGCGCGTCTCGATGCCGGCCTTCTCGGCCACCGTGATCTGCACGTGGTCGATGAAGTTGCGGTTCCACAGCGGCTCGATCATGAGGTTGGCGAAACGGAACACCAGCAGGTTCTGCACGCTTTCTTTCGCAAGATAGTGATCGATGCGGAAGACCTGGCGCTCGTCGAAATGCTGGTGCAGCAGCTGGTTGAGCTTCTGCGCGCTTTCGATGTCCTCCCCGAACGGCTTCTCGACGACGACGCGATGCAGCCCGCGCGGACGGTTCAGCCCGGCCAGCGCGAGGTTGCCGACGATGTCGTCGAAATCCTCCGGCTTCACCGCGAGGTAGAACACGATGTTCGAGCACACACCTGTCTTCGGCTTGCCAAGTTCTTCGAGCAAGCGCTTGTAAGCCGCCGGGTCCGTCAGGTCGCCGCGCACATAGCTGAACCGGGCCGCGAAGCGCGCGAAGCATTCCGGCGTGAACAGCGCGCCCATTTTCTGTTTCAGCGCCTGCTCCATGTGCGCCTTCCAGGCCGCGTCGTCCCATTCGCGGCGCGCAAAGGCCACGAAGTTGGTGACCTGCGGGAGCCGCTTCGCGAGCTCGAGGTGATACAGCGCGGGCAACAGCTTCGTCGCCGCCAGGTGCCCGGTGGCGCCGAAAATGACGAAGCTGCAGGGGTACAAGGGTTCTTGCGGATTCACGGTCGTCACCGGCGGGATCCTGGATATTGTCGGGGAATCATTTATACACGCCCGGACAGCGCGCCGTCTCGAACGCAATTGACGCGCCGCGTGGCCGGCACCACACTTTGCGCCTTCCCCCGAATTCGCAAGGAGCGGTCATGCGTCGCGCACTGGTGGTCACCGGCCTTCTGGCAATGCTTTCGACAGGCAGCCTCGCTGCCGGGTTGCAGTCCGAGCTGGATGGCCTCGCCGACCAGCTCGAGCCCAAGGTCATTGCCTGGCGGCATGACATCCACGAGCATCCGGAACTCGGCAACCGCGAATTCCGCACCGCCGGGCTCGTTGCAGACCACTTGAAGGCGCTCGGGCTCGAAGTCCAGACCGGGGTGGCGCACACGGGCGTCGTCGCGATCCTGAAAGGCGGCAAGCCCGGGCCCATCGTCGCCCTGCGTGCCGACATGGACGCGTTGCCCGTGACCGAGGAAGTCGACCTGCCCTTCGCCTCGAAGGTCAAGACCACCTGGGCCGGCAAGGAAACCGGCGTCATGCACGCCTGCGGCCACGATACCCACGTCGCGATCCTGATGGGCGTGGCCGAGGCGCTGGTCAAGGTGAAGGACGAATTGCCCGGCAGCGTGAAATTCCTGTTCCAGCCCGCCGAGGAAAGCCCGCCGCCCGGCGAGGACGGCGGCGCCGCGCTGATGGTGAAGCAAGG
This sequence comes from Burkholderiales bacterium, assembly GCA_035548375.1. GTDB lineage: Bacteria > Pseudomonadota > Gammaproteobacteria > Burkholderiales > JACQAP01 > JACQAP01. The sequence continues at coordinate 14,662 of DASZTG010000021.1, read as the reverse complement.
CGTCATGGAAAATCCGCGCCCCGACGTGGTGTTCGGGTTGCACATCACGTCGGCGGCGGAGTCCGGCACGCTGGGCTATCGTTCCGGCCCCTTCCTTGCCGCGATGGATATCCTGAAGATCACCGTGCAGGGTCGCACCACCCACGGCTCCGCGCCGTGGACGGGTGTCGATCCGATCGTGGCGGCCTCGCAAATCGTGCTCGGCCTGCAGACCATCGTCAGCCGCCAGATCAACGTCACGCAGGAGCCCGCCGTCATCACGATCGGCGGCATCGACGGCGGCAACCGCTTCAACATCATTCCCGAGAAGGTCGAGATGGTCGGCACCATCCGCACCTTCGACGAGAAGATGCGCGACGACATCCACAAGCGCGTGAAGCTCACGGTGGAAAGCATCGCCGCGGCCTCCGGCGCAACCGCGACGGTCACCATCGACAAGCCCTACAACGTCACGGTCAACGAGCCGGCGCTGACCGAGAAAATGCTGCCGACCCTGCAGCGCGTCGCGGGCGAATCGAACGTGAAGCTGCGCGCCAAGATCACCGGGTCGGAAGATTTCTCCTTCTTTGCGCAGCAAGTACCGGGATTGTTCATCTTCCTCGGCGGCACGCCGCGCGGCACGGACATGAGCAAGGTCGCCTACAACCACTCCTCGAAGTTCTATGTCGAGGATTCGGCGATGAAGCTCGGCGTGCGCGCATTGCTGAACCTGACGGTCGACTACATGGAGTCATCGCAGAAGCAATGACTCCATGAGGCGCGAGGTGCGGGGCACCAGGCACGAGAAAAGGTCGAATTCATGCATTTGGACATCTCGCGCCTGATGCCTGGTGCCTCTCGCCTGCCGGGCGGAGTATCCGACCGGTGAATTATCTTGCCCATCTTTATCTCGCCGAGCCGAACGAAGACGGCCGGCTGGGCGCATTGATGGGCGATTTTGTCAAAGGGCCGCTCGGCGGCGACGACGCGATCACGCGCGGGATCGTCCTGCACCGCCGGATAGATACTTTTACGGACGCGCATCCGGTGGTCCTGCGCAGCAAGTCGCGCATCAGCCCGGAACGCAGGCGTTTCGCCGGCATCATGGTCGACGTCTTCTACGACCATTTCCTTGCGCGCGACTGGAAGGACCATCACGACCAGCCGCTCGCGCATTTCACCGCGACGATCTACGAAATCCTGCTGCGTCGACGCGATTCCCTGCCGGAGCGACTGCAGCGCATGGCGCCGCACATGGCGCGGGGAGATTGGCTGGGCTCCTACGCGGAAATCGAGTCGATCCGTACGGCGCTCGACAACATGGGCCGCAGGCTCAAGCGCGAGAACCGGCTGCGCGATTCCGCGGATGAGCTGATCGAGAACTACGCGAACCTCGAGTTCGACTTTCGCGCGTTCCTGCCGGACGTCGAACGCTTCGCGCGCGGGCACCATCGCGAGCCCGCATGAACTGAATCAGTAACGATAGCCGGGGATCACGAGGTCCTGGTATTCCGGATGCTTGTGGATGAAACCCGCCGTGAACGGGCACAGTGGCATCACCTGCAGTTTCTGCTCGCGCGCATAGTCGAGTGCCGCACGCACGATGCGGCTCGCGAGTCCCCTGCCCTCGAGTTCGACCGGCACCTCGGTGTGCTCGACGATGAATTTCTCGCCGGCCAGCAGGTATTTCGAGAACGCGACCTTGCCGTCGACCGTGGCTTCGAAGCGCTTCGCGGCGGCGTTGTGCACGACGGGAATTTCCGGGTCATCAGACATCTTGTCCTCCAGAACAATCGTGAACCACGGAGAACACGGAGGACACGGAGAAGGAAAAGAACCAGAAAACATCCAGGTCTGTAAGTTTTGCGGGTTCGGCAACGCGCTCACGCAAGCGCAAATGCCTCCCCCAGCAGTTACCCATGGGTATTCTCTGTTTTTCTCCGTGCTTCTCCGTGTTCTCCGTGGTTCAGATTTAGCCTTGGATCAGCAAGGCGGCCGGTGCTGCGCCCACGGCCGGATTTTCTCGAACGCGCGCGAAGCCTGCAGCACGCGCAAATCCTTGTGGCGTCCGGCGACGATCTGCAGCCCGACAGGCAAGCCCGAAGGCGTGAACCCGCACGGACAAGTGGCCGCGGGCATCCACGTCAGGTTGAACGGATAGCTGAATCCGGCCCAGCGCAGCCAGTCCCAGGGATGCTGCTCCCAATGCGGCGGCATCAAAAGTTCCGCCGGAAAGGCCGCGACGGAAAGCGTCGGCGTGAGCAACAGGTCATAACGATCGAACAGCGCGCGCACCTTGTCGTATAGCGCTAGCCGCAGCTCGTCCAAGCGGCAATACTGCGCCGCGCTGAACTGCATGCCGTGTTTCACCAGTGCCACGAGTCCGGGATCCATGCGGCCTTCCCACTCGGCCAGGAAGGGCTCCAGCCGGCTCGTGAAGTTCGCCGCGAAATGCAGGTGCTCCATATCGATCGGATTGTCCCAGCCCGGCTTCACTTCCTCGACGGTGCAGCCCAGTTCCTGGAAGGCCTCGGCCGCCTTGCGCACCGGCACCGCCACTTCCGCGTCGACCTTGAGATAGCCCAGGTCCGGGCTGAACGCCACGCGCAAGCCCTTGATGCCTTCATCCAGCCGCGACACGAAGTCGGGCGCGGGCGATTCCAGGCTGGTCATGTCGCGATCGTCCGGCACGGCCATCGCCTGCAGCATCAGCGCCGCATCGGTGACCGTGCGCGCCAGCGGGCCGACATGCGAGATGAGCCCGTTGGCCGGCATCGGCCAGTACGGCACGCGCCCATGCGAGGGCTTGATGCCGTAGACGCCGCAGAAGCCCGCCGGCATGCGGATCGATCCCGCGCCGTCCGAGCCCTGGTGGATGGGTCCGATGCCGGCGGCCGCGCAAACGCCCGCGCCCGCGCTCGACGCGCCGGCGTTCATGCCGTGCTTCCACGGGTTGTGCGTGATGCCGGTGAGCGGGCTGCGACTCACGCCGCTCCAGCCGAATTCCGAGGTGGCGGTCTTGCCGATGGAAATGGCGCCCGCCTTGCGCAAATGTTCGACATGCGCATGGTCGATATCCGGCACCCGGTCGCGATAGATGTTCGACCCCGCCATGGTCTTGACGCCGCGCGTGAAGGCCAGGTCCTTGATCGTGGTCGGCACGCCATGCAGCAGGCCGAGCGCGCGGCCTTTCATGACGTCTTCCTCCGCCTGCCTCGCCTGCGCCATCGCCGTCTCGAACGTGGGCGTGCAAATCGCATTCAGGCGGGAATTGAGCGCCTCCGCGCGGGCGATGGTGTGGCGCATGACTTCCACCGGCGAGACTGATTTTTCGCGAATGCCGCGAATCAGTTCCGCCGCTGAAGCATAGTCGAGGTTTCCATTCATGTTTTTCCCGTCCGGCCGCGACCGGAGCCTCCCTTTTGATAGCGCCGATTTTGCAGTGCATCTCGCGCTGTCCCCATCGGGCGACAGTTTTTATTCCTTCAAAACAAGGATGTCAGTCCGAAGAAAGGACGCAGTGACGCCGATCGACTACAGTTCAAAGCGGTCGAAGCGATGTCCTGCGCCAACTTCAAGACCTAAGCCGATGAAACCAATACGAAGTGCGTCGCTGGCACGATGATTGTAATGATGCGGAATTAATCGGTGTCTACCCTCTCGCAAACGTCATGGGAAGGAACATGAATAAAAATCGCATCGCACAGTTGCTCGCCGTCATTCCCCTGCTCGTGTCCGCGGGCCTGCTCGCCAACATGGCGCCCCAAGGCGCGTCGCATCACTACGAGCCGGTCGAGGTCCAGCCGATCTGGATGAAGATCGACCTGAATGCCGACGGGAAAATCAGCCGCGACGAACTGCGCGAGGAAGATCCGCGCCTGCTCTCGAAGTTCGACGAAGCCGACCTCGACCATGACGGCACGCTGAGCCTGCGCGAGCTCGAGCTGCTGCTGCTCAGCGTTTAGGGCCTAAGTCTCATCACCAAGACACGAAGAACACGAAATATCACGAAGAACAGCGGAAATGCCTGGAGAGAATTCGGATGGTGATTTGGGTGAATGATTCCGGCACCCAAGACAATCCAAGAGCGAACGACCTCTCCCTTTCTTGCATCTACTCTTCTTCGTGATCTTTGTGTCTTTTGATGAGAAGTAATGTGTAGGCCTTAGTCGACCGAGGCCACTACCCTGCCGGTCACCTGTCCCGCCTTCAACTGGTCCAGCGTGCGGCTCACTTCCGCCAGCGGACGCTTCTCGATCGGGATCGGCTTGATCTTGCCGGCGCGCGCCAGCGCGATCACTTCCTTCAGCTCCGCGACGTTGCCCACGCTCGATCCTTGTATACGCCAGGCGCGCTGCACGACCAGCACCAGCGAGACAGGAATTTCTCCGCCGTAAAGCCCGACGACTATCAGCTTGCCGCCCTTGCGCAGTGAATTCAGCGCGAGCGTAGCGGTATCCGCCGCGCCCACGAGGTCTACCGCGCCATAGATCGGCCCACCGGTGGCGTCGAGGATTTTCTTGGCGGCATCCGGGTTGCGGCTGTTGACGGTCGCAGCCGCGCCTTCCTTCTTCGCCACTTCCAGCTTCTTGTCGTCGATATCCACCACAAGGATGCGCTGGTGGCCCAGCGCCTTCAGCATTTCGATCGACATCAGCCCGAGGCCGCCGGCGCCGAACACGGCGACCCACTCGTCCTTCGGAATCGGCTTGAGCTGCGCCACGGCGGAATAGGTCGTCAATCCCGAGCACGACAAGGTCGCGGCCCACAGCGGATCGATTCCGCTCGCATCCACCAGGTATTTCGCATGCGGGATCAGCAGATGGTCCGCATATCCGCCCGCCCACTGGATGCCGATCCAGCGCGGCGTCATGCAGTGGTTGTCCATGCCCTCGAGGCAGCGCGCGCACTTGCCGCAGCCGATCCACGGGCACACGAGGCGGTCCTGCCCCATCGGCACATCCTTCGCGTCCGGGCCGGCGGCGATGACGGTGCCGAACGGTTCGTGGCCCAGCGTCACCGGCGGATTCATGCCGCGGTCGGACATGTGAAATTTCTTGCCGCCGCCGAGATCGAAATAGCCGTCTCGGATGTGCACGTCGCTATGGCAGACGCCGCAATACTTCAGCTTAAGCAACACTTCCGTCCCCTTTGGAACAGGCGTGGGCTTCTCGGCCTTCTGCAGCGGCTTGCCCCACTCGACCACGTCGTAACTCAGCATTGCCATTCTCCTCGTTGTGTTTTTTGCGGACCGGATTCGTGGCCGAATCCTAGCATCGGGCGGGGGGCTTCGCATCTCAGGCATTTTCACCGCAGAGGCGCAGAGAGTGCAGAGAGAACTCAAGGCAAAAACCAGGCAGGAAAAGCCGAGGTGGGCGTGGCTTCAGAAGATCATCATTTCCGCGTGTGGCGCAGCACCCGACCTATCGAGTACTTTTTCTCATGCCGTTCTCCGCGCTCTCTGCGCCTCTGCGTTGAGAACTGAACTACAGCCACTTCGACTTGCGGAAGCGATAGAACAGGTAAAAATCGATCCCCGCCATGATCGCCAGCGCCAGCGGATAGCCGATTTCCCAATCCAGCTCGGGCATGTGCTTGAAGTTCATGCCGTAGATGCCGGCGATCGCGGTCGGCACCGCGACCAACGCGGCGTAGCCCGCCAGGCGTTTGGTGATCTCGTTGTCCTGGATGGTCAGCAGCGACAGATTGACCGTGATCGCGGTGGTCACCATTTCGCGGGTGCTCTCGATCGACTGGTTCAGGCGCACGAGGTGGTCGTAGATGTCGCGGAAATATTCTTGCAGCCGGGAGCACTGGTAGGGCACGCGCCCGCCATAGAGCTTGCCGATCGCCTCCAGCAGCGGGCTGGTGGCATGTTTCAGGATCATGAGTTTCTGCTTGAGGCCATACAGCGACTCGATGATGGCGCGGCTGTTCTGGCCGGAAAAAATTCGCGTCTCGATTTCTTCCAGTTCGATTTCCAGCGCATCCAGCACGGGAAAATAGCGGTCCACGACGGCATCGGTGATCGCATAGAACACATATCCGGCGCCGTGGCGCAGCAGGTCGGGCTCGCGCTCGGAGCGCGCGCGCACGCCGAGGAAGCCCTGCTGCGTGCGGCTGCGCACCGAGAGCACGTAGTTGCGGCCGACGAATACGTTCACCTCGCCGACGTTGAGTTCCTTGCCGACCATTTCCACGATCTGCAGCACGCCGAACAGCGTGTCGCCGTATTCCTCGACCTTGGGCCGCTGGTGGCCATTGCGGGCATCTTCGACCGCGAGCTCGGGCAGGTCGAATTCCCTCTGCATCGCGTCGAGCTCCTCGCGCGTGGGCTCGAACATCGCCACCCAGACGAAGCACTCGGGCTTGCAAACGTAGCTGTGGATCTCGCTGGGCGAAATATCCGCGAGCTTTTTTCCGCCTTCGTACGCGACGCAATTGATCAGCATGGCTTGTCTCCGCGCCGAATCCTAACATCGCGCGGCGCGCAAACGCGAGCAAGCCTGTATGAAAGTTGCGTGACGCCGTACGCTCAATACGGCCGGCGGCCGATCACGTTGCCGGGCGGATCGTAGTTGCAGGCGACGATCAGCATCTTGTCGCAGACCGCCTGCCCGCAGCCGACCGCTGCGGTGTCGCGCCAGACCATCTGGATGTAGTGGCCGGCGGGATGCCAGTTCGCTTCGGTCAGCACGCCGCCGCGCCAATCCTTTTTCTCTGATTCCCAGGCCTTGGCCGCGTCCACCGCACCGTAGTATCCGGCCGTGCCCTGGAACAGGTTCTCGCCGTACCGATGCTCGGTGCGATGGGTCATTTTGCAGGTGGTCTGCGCCAGGCGATCCGCCCATTCCTGCGCGTAGCCGGCGAGCGCGGGCGACCAGCGCAACGGCCCGACGCCGACGTCCGCCCTCACCTTGTTGTGGTAATCGGTGATGGCCTTGGCATCCGGTGCCGGCATTTTCGAGGGCGTGGCGACGGGAACCTTTGGCGGCGCTGAAGGCGGCGCGGGCTTCGTCGCGGTGGGCGCACAGCCGGCCAGCAGGCCGGATGCGATGACAGCCAAGGCGATGACTCGACCCGCGAACCTCACCGTTCGTGCTTTTCCATGAGCGCGTTGATCGCGGCATTCGACGGCGCACCGGCGGCATAGCCGAAACGTCCGTGCCCGGCCAGTTCGCGTAACGCCTGTTGCGCAAAACCCAGGGTGGCCACGCACAAGCTGCCGCCGATGCTGATTCGGCGCACGCCCAGGCGCTGCAAGTCTGCCACGCCGAGCGTGCTGGCCGAACCGCCGCGGGCACCCAGCACGTTCAGCGGGCCGTCGATTTCTTTCGCCAACCTTTCAATGGTCGAAGCATCCAGCGACCCGGGAACGAACAGGCAATCGGCGCCGGCTTCGCGAAACGCGTTCGCGCGGCGGACAGCTTCAGCGAAATTCTCGGCATCGGCCCCGCGGCGCACGAGATAAGGATCGGTGCGCGCATTCAGCACGAAGGGTTTGCCCGAAGCACGCGCCGCCTCGGCGCCCGCGCGAATACGCTCGCAGGCCAGATCGAAGTCATAGAGCGGCTTGTCCTTGCGGCCGGTCGCATCCTCGATGTTGCAGCCGACCGCACCCGCCGCCAGCGCGCCACGCACGGTTTGCGCGACGGCTTCCGGCTCGTCGCCGTAGCCCGCCTCCAGGTCCGCCGAGACCGGCACATCCACCGCGGCGGCGATCTCGGCCACTTTCTCGAGCATGCGTTCGCGGCTTACGCGCTGGCCGTCGGGCAGGCCCATCGTGAAGGCAATGCCCGCGCTCGTGGTGGCGATGAACGCAAAGCCCGCATCGGCCATCATCACTGCGCTGCCGGCGTCCCAGGCATTGGGTAGCACGACGATGCCTGGCTCCCGGTGGGCGCGCAGGAATTTTTCGCCCTTGGTCGTCTGCTTGTCCATGCTTTGCTAGCCTCCCGCCTTCGGAAAAAATTCGTCCTGGTGCTCGCCGAGCAAAGGCGGCGGGCGCGAGCAATCGGTCGGCGTGCGTGACAGCCGGATCGGGTTCGCAACCGACTTGAGCTTGCCGGCTGGCGCATACGCCGCCTCAACCACCATACCGCGCGCCTTGACGTGTGGATCCTCGAACACCTGGTCCACGGAACGGATCGGCCCGCACGACACCCCGGCAGCGGGCAGCAACGTCATCCATTCTTCGACGCGCCGCGAGCGGAACATGGCCTCGAGCAAAGGCGTGACGAGCGCGCGGTTGCGCACTCGCCCGGTGTTCGTCGCGAAGCGCTCGTCTCGCGCCAGTTCAGGACGTCCGCCCGCGGCGCACAGCTTCGCGAACTGCGCGTCATTCGCGGCGGCGACGATCACGTATCCGTCCGCGCATTCGAACACCTGCGAGGGCATCACGCTGGGATGCACGCCGCCATTGCGCTTCGATACGACCCCCGCTCCCAGGTACGCCGACGCAATGTTCGCCATCGAGGCCACGCCGACGTCAAGCAGGCCGATGTCGACGTGCTGGCCTTCGCCGGTTTGCTTCCTGTGCAACAACGCCGCGAGGATGCCGATCGCCGCGTACTGGCCGGACATCAAGTCCACGACGGCAACGCCAACGCGTTGCGGCTTCGTGCCCGGCATGTCCTCGGGCTCGCCGGTCACGCTCATCATGCCGCACATCGCCTGCGCGATCGGGTCGTAGCCCGCGCGCTGCGCGTACGGCCCGGTCTGGCCGAAGCCGGTGATCGAGCAATACACCAGCGAGGGATATAGCGCGTGCAGCGACGCGTAGTCGAGCCCGTGGCGCTCGAGGTCGCCGACCTTGTAGTTCTCGACCAGCACGTCGCAGCTTGCTGCGAGCTCGCGGATGCGCGCCTGGTCCGCCTTGTCCGAGAGATCGAGCGTGATCGATTTCTTGCCGCGGTTGCAACCCGCAAAGTAAGTTGTCTCGGCGGTGTCGTTACCGTGTGCATCCTTGACATACGGCGGTCCCCAGCCGCGCGTGTCGTCGCCTGTACCGCAACGCTCGACCTTGATCACCTCGGCGCCGAGGTCCGCGAGGATCTGCGTCGCGTGCGGCCCCGCCAGCACGCGCGTCAGGTCCAGTACTCGAATTCCCTTCAGTGGTCCCGCCATTGTCTATCTCCAGATTTCGAACTTACACCGAACGCAGAGGCGCAGAGAAAAGCCAGAGAACCCAGAGGAAAGCAAAAAATGAAAAGGGTCGCACCATTCACTGGTAACTTTTCGACCATCGGATATTTCATCCTGTCATCCTTATGTTCACAGATCTCCTCTGCGTACTCTTTTTACTCTGTGTCTCTGCGTTGGGTGGGGTCTTTAGGCTTGGGTTTGTACAGTATCATGGACAAATAAAGAGGAGACCCCGCATGACCGTCAGGGCAGAAGAAGCGGCGGACGCGTTGATGCGCGATCACGCCGCGAAGAAAAAAATCGTCCCGTTCGCGCGCGAGTATGGTGCGACGAACCTGGCCGAGGCCTACGCCATCCAGGCGGCGTACGTGAAAAAGCTGGAAGCGAACCTCGGTAAGCGCGTCGGCTACAAGATCGGCCTCACGTCGAAGCGCATGCAGGCGATGTGCGGCGTCGACCACCCGAACTCCGGCGTGGTGTTCGAGAAGCGGCTGCTGAAAAGCGGCGTCACGTTGTCGCTCTCGAAGCTCGGGCGCCTGGGCATCGAATTCGAATGCTGCTCGCGGCTTGGCAAATCCCTCGCACCACGCGGCAAGCCCTGGACGCTGGAGGAAGTGGCGGCGGCGGTCGATGCGGTGTGTCCCGCGTTCGAAGTCATCGACGATCGTAACTCCGACTACCCGCTCGACCTGCTATCCCTTGTCGCCGATAACTCGTGGAACGAAGGCAACGTGCTCGGCGAATGGAAAACCACCTGGCCGGACCTCGGCACCGCGACCAGCGTGCTCGAACTCGACGGCAAGGTCATCGACGAAGGCAAAGGCGCCGACGTCCTCGGGCATCCGCTCGAACCATTGCGCTGGCTGGCGAACAACCTGAACGAGCTCGGGCAGACGTTAAACAAGGGCGAGATCGTGATGACGGGAAGCTGGGTGACGACGCGGTTCCCGAAGGCGGGGGAGCACTTCAAGTACACGATCAAGGGAGTGGGTGCAGTGGAAATCACATTAAAGGTATAGGGTATATGGAATCATGTGTAAGCCCCTGCCTTCCCGTAACCCAACAACTGCGTGCGCCGAAACAGCGCAATCGTCTCCCTGTCTGCCGACTCGTCATTTTCGCATCCCACTGCGTCTTCCTGCCGATATGCGGCGGCGTGGCGAAGCATTCGATAATCCCGTCTCTCGCAATATCCAGTTGATTTGATTTCAGCTCGATGCCACTAAACCCGGTCGCACCTTCAGTGAAATTCGCGACGCAACGGTAGCTGTACAACGCAACACTCAGCATTCGGATATAGCCATACAATAATATGGCTATTAATCCATACGCATGGTAGTCTGAAGTATGAGCGGGGCGCATTTCGAATGGGATCCCGTCAAGGATATCCAGAACCGGCGAAAGCATCGAGTGTCATTCGCGGATGCGCAATATGCCTTCGCCGACCCGAATCGCGTCATTGCCGAAGATCTGGCGCATAGTGCTGCGGAGGAACGGTATTACTGTTTCGGCCGGGTCGACCGGGGCATCCTGACGGTTCGCTTCACTTACCGCGATGGAGTTATCCGGATATTCGGAGCAGGATTCTGGCGCAAAGGAAAGACTATCTATGAGCACGAAAACGAAGTACACGAATGAGCCGATCGGCGAATATCGGATCGTTCCCGATTTTCTTCCCCCTCCCCACGAGTTGGCGTTCCGCGACGAGGGGGTTAAGGTGACCATCGCCCTTAGCAGGCGAAGTGTCGAGTTTTTTAAGTCGCACGCGGCGAAGAACCGGACGCAATACCAGCGGATGATCCGGCAACTGCTCGACGCATACGTGGATTCCCATACGCAGACCCGTTCGCACCGCGCAGAGGGCGCGGCCCGCAAGCGGGTTGCCCGTTAGCGAAATCGCAACAGCGCTTTCGGAAACTTGCTTGTCCTAGCCACTCGGCTTGGCGTAAATCAACATCTGCGTACACCGAAACAACGCAATCGTCTTCTCCGTCTCCCGGCTCGTCACCTTAGCGTCCCACACCTGCGTTGTCCTGCCCATGTGCACCGGCGTCGCGACGCATTCGATCGTCCCGTCTCGCGCAGTGCCCAGGTGGTTTGATTTCAACTCTATGGTCGTGAATCCGGTCGCGCCTTCGGGAAAATTCGCGACGCACCCATAGCCGCAGCAGGTATCCGCCAAAGTCACGACGGCGCCGGCGTGCAGGAAGCCGTTCGGCGCCATCAGTTTTTTGGTTATCGGCAGGTAGGCATGCACGGCACCCTTGTCGATCTGCGTGAACACGATGCCGAGGTGGCCGGGTAGGCAGTCGGCGCCGAAGCGGTTGAATTCTTCCAGCGTGGGCATGGATTCTCCTGGGATGAGTCGAGCAACGACGGCGGCATGGTGCCGAGGGTTCCCTGCATCCTAGCGGAAAGACTAGCGACTGAGCGGCAGCGTCAGCAGCGGCTTGTCGCGGCTCGTCTGCAAGTCCAGCCGCGAAAGCTCCATCAGCAGCGAGAACGTCGACTTGGTCTCGATGTCAGCGGCATCGATGTAGAACCAGTGGCCCTGGTAGAACACGGAGACGTGCGCGCCTGCCGGCGGTTCCTTGCCCTTGCTCCAGCGCACGCGGAACAGGCCGCGCGTCACCTCGCTCCAGTCGAACCTGCCGCCTTCCGTGGTTTGCGTGCTGCGCGCGATGCCGCTCGCGCTGTCCTCCGGCGGGACTTCCACGCCGTGCGAGACGAAGTACATGGCCTGCAGCAGCGAGCGCGGCTCCAGGTCGATCTGCGTGAATTCCGCGGTGGTTCCGGGCGAAGTGTAAGGCGCCAGCCCGTCGACGGTGATGTCGTACTTCATCAGGCCCGGCTTCAGGTGGAAGACGCGGACGAATTCCTTCGCCGCGGGGCTCTCCATTGCTCCCGGATCAATGAAGAGCACCGGCTCGCGCACGCGCTTGCCGACTGTCCAAGTCGCACCGCCTTCGTCCTGCTTGAGTTCATAGCCGTTCTTGGCCGCCTCTATCACGGCGGCGGAATTCACCTGCGATGCCGGGATCGGGCTGCCGGCGGGCTCGAACCTTTCCTCGGTCGAAAGCCGGATCTGCGCCCTGTCCTGCAGGTCCTGCATGGCGTCTACGCCGCGCGCGAAATCTTCGAACGGCGACGCCACTTTCGGCGTCGGCCCGCTCGCAAGCTCGGCGTTCGGCACCCAGTTGAGGTTTTCGAGATACAGCCGGAACACGGTCGAGATCGGCCAGGTCGTGTTGGCAAGGTAGAGCACGCCGTCCAGGGTCAGCGGCGTGAACAGCTTTCGCGTGAACTCGGCGTCGTCGATCGGCACGTAGCTGAACGTCGGCCGATTTGCATACGACACGCCTGCCTGCGGCAGCACGGCTGCGTAGCTGCGGTTGGGCTCACCGCCGGAGGCCGCGAAGAACGGCGTGATGGCGAGTTGCTTGACCAGCTCGAACTGCGCCGCGATGTTCGCAACCGACAGGCTGCTCGGCGTATCCGTGTAGCGCAGGCGCACGATGTTGAGCAGCAGTTGCTGCTCGGTCGTGGACTTGACGACCTCGTTGTACTGCAGCCGCGTTTCCTGGATGTCGCGCGGCCCGGTCGCGCAGGCGCCCAGCAGCAGGAGCGCGAGAAATGTCAAGGATCTTGCGGTGCGCAGCATCGGATGGGATCGGGGAAAAACAGCGGATGCTCGTCCGGCTTCATGACAGGCGCGTGACGCTTCGCTGTCAGCGGGCGTAAGGTCGGCGCAAGGCCAACCTCTCCTACTCCGGCTCCGCACCTTCTTCATCCGAAATGCGCGGCACCAGCGCGTAGTCCTCGCCGTGCCCGGTCCTGAAATCGTTCCTGCCGCTCGCATCGCGACCCCGCAGCAGCCAGATCGGGCGCTTGCTCATGCTGAAGGTCACGCCGGATTGCCTGTGCTCGTCGCCCAGCTCGCGCTCGAACACCGAGCTCGCCGGCATGTAGCGGATCACGAAACCGGCGCGGCGGCGCGGCGAGCGATTCGCATTCGAGCCGTGAATCAAATAGACGTCGTGCAGGGAAAACTGGCCGGCCTTCAGCACGTCGTCTTTCGCGGTGGAGGCGTCGAACTGCGAAGGCTCGACTTCCTGGTCGAGCACGATGTCCTTGCGGTCGCTCTTGCGGTGCTCGTAGATGCTGCCGTTGGCGTGCGAGCCGGGGATGTAGCGCATGCAGCCGTTCTCCGGGGTAGCGTCGTCGAGCGCCATCCACACCGAGCAGGTCGCGATCGGCCGGATCGGCCAGTACTGGCCGTCCTGGTGCCACGGGATTTCCTTGCCGACGACCGGCGGCTTGCAGAACACCTGGCTGCCCCAGAGGATGACGTCCGGCCCGAGGATCTGCGAGACGAGGTTGAGGATCCCGGGATGGCGCGCGTAGTCGAGCCAGGCCTGCGCCGCCGCGGCGTCGTGCTTCCTGCCGTACGGAATATGCGGGCACACCAACGTCTCCGGCGCGATGTCCGCGTTGTCGCGCAGCAGCTTGTCGAGCGATTCGCGCATCTGCCCGAGCAAGCCGTCCTCGATGGAGAACGGCGACTTCAGCAGGCCGTTGGCCTTGTAGGTATCGAGGTCCTGCTGGTCCAGCCTCCAGTCACCGCACATATCCAAAGCCCCTAAAACTTACACCCAACGCAAAGGCGCAAAGAACGCAAAGGTCGCAAAGAAAAGCAAGACAAGGTGTATCAAAGCAAAAGTCAAAATCGTGAGGAAAAATCGGCCGGCGTTGGATCTTTCTCGCGATCGCTGCCTATCCCGCGGGTATCTCTCCTTTTTATTTTCCTTTGCGATCTTTGCGTTCTTTGCGTCTTTGCGTTGGGTGGAAATCGCTTTATGCCTTAACCCAGGTCTCGCTGAAAGCGAGGAAGGCCGTGCTGCTGTCCTTCTTGCCGGCGAATTCGCGCGGGAAAGCCTGGCCTGCGACGGCGACACCATTGATCGTGGCCGTGGCCGCGCGCGCATCGACGAACAGCGAAATCATTTCGTGGCGGCTGGTGGCGGAGCGCTCCTTGTCGAACTCCACGAGGAAGGGCGCGCCCAGCTTGCTCCAGGTGAGATTCACTTGCCCGATTGCCGAGCGAAACCATTCGGTATGCACACTGCTGCCGTCTCCGCCCGCCATGAAATCCCACGCCGGCTTGACCTGGATGTTGCTTAAGCCCGTCGCGCCCTTGAAGGCACCGAAATACTTCACGAAGCCCTTCATGACGTAGTCCGCCAGCGGCTCGTTGTCGGTCAGGCAGACGTTCGGCTTTTTCGGATTGCTGCCGTCGCCATAGGGATCGAGCAGCATGAATGCGGCGTGGCCCTTGCCGTGCGGCGAGTGCACCACGCGGAAATAGCTGATCAGCGAGACGAACGCGCCATCGGCCTTGTCCTTCAAGTACATGCCGGGATTTTCGCCGGACCAGTCGATCGCGCCCGGGTTGATCGGTGTGCGTGCCATCGTGTTCTCCCCCTTCATGAAAGGATTATCTTAAGCATTGAACCACGGAGAACACGGAGAGCACGGAGAA
>DASZTG010000020.1:0-58348 GCA_035548375.1 Burkholderiales bacterium | reverse complement strand
AAAAAAAACACCGCCGGGATCGCCGGCGGTTTTCCGTATCGCCCCCTCCCTGATCGGATCAGGAGCCCTGTTCGAGCTTCTTCCTGTCGATCTTGACCTCAGCGCGCTCGCGCAGGCTCGCCAGGTAGGCGATGTACTGTTCCTGGCCGATCATCTGCGTGAGTTGCTTCGCCAACGCCTTGCGCTGCTCGGCGTTCGTCTCCGTTACGTCCTTGACCTTGGAAATGCGGTAAATCACGAAGCGTCCCTGCGAGACGGGCGCGCCGACGTATGCGGGCAGCTTTGAGGCATCGGCGCCGAACACCGCTTGCGCCGCCTCCGGATGCAGGCCCTGGCGCTTCTGCAAGGTAACCGTCTGGCTGGCGGACCATGCCAGGGTCACCGGATCGCCCTTCTGCAATTTCTCGAGCGTGGCTTTGCCGGCCTTTTCGGCGTCAGCCGTCATCGCCTGTTCGGACAGGTGCGTCACGATGTCCTTGCGCACCTGCTCGAACGGGATGCCTTCGGAATCCTTGTGATCCGTGACCCGCGCTGCCAGCAGCATGTTGGGCTGCACCTCGATGGCCGAAGTGTTGTGCTTGTTCTTCAGCACCTCATCCGAAAACAGCGCGGCAAGCAGCTTGTCGTTGTTGAGCAGCGGATTCTGGTTGCCCCCGGCCCGACCTATCCAGTCGCTCTTCTGGATCGTCAGCTTAAGGGCGTCCGCCGCGGGCTGCAGGCTGTCGAATTGCTCGTAGACGGTATTGTTGAAGCTGTCGGCGGCTTCCGCGAAGGCCTTCGCGACTTTCGGCTTGCGCAGCTCCTCGACGATTTGCGCCTTCACGGACTCGAGCGGCGTGGCCTGCACCGGCTTGATGGCGTCCAGCCGGATGATGTGATAACCGTATTGCGTCTCGACCGGACCGGCGATTTCTCCCGTCTTCATCGAGAACGCGGCGTCATCGAACGGCTTCACCATCAAGCCGCGCGAGAAGAAGCCAAGGTCCCCGCCCCTCTCCGCCGAGCCGGGATCCTTCGAAAACCTGGCCGCCAGTTCGCCGAATTTCTTAGGGTTCGCCTTGACCTGCTTGAGGATGTCCTCAGCCTGCGCCTTTGCCTTGGCTTTTTCCTCGGGGGCCGCGGAAGCCGCCGCCGGAATCAGGATGTGGCTGGCTCGCCTTTCCTCCGCGGTCTGATAGCGTTTCTGGTTCTCGTCGTAGAACTTCTTGACTTCTTCGTCACTCACCTGGACGTTGCGCTGGAACGATTCGAGCGACAGGACCACGAATTCGACCTTGACCCGCTCGGGCAGCAGGAATTCGTTCTTGTGTCCGTCGTAATACTTCTGCGCGTCCGCATCCGTGACGTTCACCTCCTTGCGGAAATCCACCGGGTTGAACACGACCTGGCTGACCTCGCGCTCCTGCTCGCGGATTTTCAGCAGCCGGTCCGCGACGGACTCGGGCACGAACGCGGATCCGGAATAGACGTTGCGCACCTGGTCGAGCACGAGGTTCGTGCGCACCTGGCTCTCGAACATCGCGGGGGTCATGCCTTGCCCCTGCAGCAACTGGCGATAACGTTCGCGCGAGAATTTCCCGGCCTCGTCGTGGAAGGCCTCGACACCGGCGATCATCTTCTGCAGTTCCGCATCCGACACCGCCATGCCGGAGCGCATCGCACGCGACAAGGTCACCCTGCGCTCGATGAGCTCATTGAGCACGGATTCCTTCAATTGCGGGCTGTTCAGCACGGACGGATCGGGCGCGTTCTTCATCATCTCGCGCATCCTGTCCTGCTGCTGGCGCAGCGCCTGCGAGAATTCGGCCTCGGAAATGCGCGCGTCGCCGACCTTGGCGAGTGCGCCGGCCGTGTCGGTGTTGCGGAAGTAGAAGTCGATGCCGAACAGCGCGAAGGGAGGAACGATCAGCACCAGCAGCGCGATCTGCAGCCAGCGTTTGTGCTTGTAGACGAAATCGTACATGGCCGTGTCCGAAAATCGGGATTGTGCAAAAGCCGAGAGTATGCCCGAACGGCGAACCGCACGGGCGCATCGGCATCCGAAATGAAAAAGGCGAACTTTCGTTCGCCCTTCATTCATTTGTCTGGCGGAGTGGACGGGACTCGAACCCGCGACCCCCGGCGTGACAGGCCGGTATTCTAACCAACTGAACTACCACTCCAGGTGCTACCGAACTGCATGGCCCTTCACGTCAGATCCGCTGGTGGGTGCTGAGGGGCTCGAACCCCCGACATTCGCCTTGTAAGGGCGACGCTCTACCAACTGAGCTAAGCACCCCGATCCCGCAACGCGCCGCGTTGCATGGATTTCTATGGAACCGTACCCGCGCGAAAATCGGTTGTTAGAGTGCTGCGGCGCTGACGAAGCGCGCTAGTTTACTGCATCCTTGAGGGCTTTGCCAGCGCGGAACTTCGGCACTTTGGCCGCCTTGATCTTGATGGCTGCACCCGTGCGCGGATTGCGCCCGCTGCGCGCGGCCCGCTTGCCCACGTAAAACGTGCCGAAGCCCACGAGCGTCACCATGGTTCCTTTTTTCAACGATCCCTGGATGGCCGCCACTGCGCCATCGAGGGCGCGCGCCGCGGCTGCCTTGGAAATGTCGGCAGATTTCGCGATCGCCTCGATGAGTTCGATTTTGTTCACTAAGCATCCCCTTTCGCTGTTCTGGATTCAAGATTCTCGGAATGGCATCCGATTGCGGGCCGAAGACGGAGGATTTTGTTCGTCGTTTTTCTCCGGACGTGCTTTATAGCAAGGCAAATTTCGGCATGTCAAGGCGCGTGCCGCGGGAAGCACGCCGGCAAACCCATCTCGAGCAAAAAAAAACGGGAATGCAAGTGGCATTCCCGTCTTTCGCGTACGCCCGGTTTCAGTGCTTGACCGCGCCCGCCGCTTCGTTGGAATCGACCTTCGGAATCGCGACCGTCTCCGTTTTCTCCGGCAGCGGTTCCGGTGTGCGCTCGAGCGCGAACTCCAGGACCTGGTCGATCCATTTCACCGGATGGATGTCGAGGCGGTTCTTGACGTTGTCGGGGATCTCGGCAAGGTCCTTCACGTTCTCCTCGGGGATCAGCACCGTCTTGATGCCGCCGCGGTGCGCCGCCAGCAACTTTTCCTTGAGCCCGCCGATCGCCAGCACTTCACCCCGCAACGTGATTTCGCCGGTCATCGCCACATCGGCGCGGACCGGAATTGCCGTCAGCGCCGAAACCAGCGCCGTGGTCATGGCAGCTCCCGCGGACGGCCCATCCTTCGGCGTCGCGCCTTCCGGCACGTGCACGTGGATGTCGCTCTTCTCGAAGGCGTCGTCCTTGATGCCAAGCCGGGCGGCGCGCGCGCGGACCACCGATCGCGCGGCTTCGACCGATTCCTTCATGACGTCGCCCAGCGAGCCGGTACGCTGGATGTTGCCCTTGCCGGGCATGACGACCGCCTCGATGGTCAGCAATTCACCGCCGACCTCCGTCCACGCCAGCCCCGTCACCTGGCCGACCTGGTTGTTCTTCTCCGCGAGCCCGTACGTGTAGCGGCGAACGCCGAGGTAGTGGTCGAGGTTGCGCGCCGAGACCGTGACCTTGCTCTCGCGCTTTTTCGTCAGCAGTGATTTCACGACCTTGCGGCAGATCTTGGAAATTTCACGCTCGAGGCTGCGCACGCCGGCCTCGCGCGTGTAGTAGCGCACGATGTCGCGCAGCGCGCTTTCAGAAACGGCGATCTCGCCTTCGCGAAGCCCGTTGTTCTTGATCTGCTTGGGCAGCAGATAGCGCATCGCGATGTTGACCTTCTCGTCTTCCGTGTAGCCCGACAGCCGGATCACTTCCATGCGATCGAGCAAGGGCGCGGGAATGTTCATCGTGTTCGCCGTGGCGACGAACATGACATCGGACAGGTCGTATTCGACTTCGACGTAGTGATCGACGAACTTGTCGTTCTGCTCCGGATCGAGAACCTCGAGCAGCGCAGAAGCCGGGTCGCCGCGGAAGTCCTGCCCCATCTTGTCGACTTCGTCGAGCAGGAACAGCGGATTGCGCACGCCGACCTTGGTCATGTTCTGCAGCAGCTTGCCGGGCATCGAGCCGATGTAGGTACGACGATGGCCGCGAATTTCCGCTTCGTCGCGCACGCCGCCCAGCGACATGCGCGTGAACTTGCGATTCGTCGCGCGCGCGATCGATTGCCCAAGCGAAGTCTTGCCGACGCCGGGCGGCCCGACCAGGCACAGGATGGGCGCCTTCAGCTTGTCGACGCGCTGCTGCACGGCGAGATACTCGACGATGCGCTCCTTGACCTTCTCCAGTCCGTAGTGATCGGCGTCCAGCACCTCTTGCGCCTTGTTGAGATCGTTGCTGATCTTGCTCTTCTTCTTCCAGGGCAACCCGACCATGGTCTCGATGTAGTTGCGCACGACGGTCGCTTCCGCGGACATCGGCGACATCAGGCGCAGCTTCTTGAGCTCGGACTCGGCCTTGGCGCGGGCTTCCTTGGGCATGTGCGCGGCTTTCACGCGCTTTTCCATCTCGTCGAGATCGGCGCCCTCTTCCATGTCGCCGAGCTCCTTCTGGATCGCCTTGACCTGTTCGTTCAGGTAGTACTCGCGCTGGCTCTTCTCCATCTGGCGCTTGACGCGCCCGCGGATGCGGCGCTCCACCTGCAGGATATCGAGCTCGGCCTCCATCAGCGACAACAGGTGCTCGAGGCGCTTCTTGACCTCGAACATTTCCAGCACCGCCTGCTTCTGGTCGAGCTTGAGCGGCAGGTGCGCGGCAACCGTGTCGGCCAGGCGGCCCGGCTCATCGATCCCGGATAGCGAGGTCAGGATCTCCGGCGGGATTTTCTTGTTGAGCTTCACGTACTGGTCGAATTGCGTGAGCATCGCCCGGCGCATGGCTTCGACTTCGGTGGATTCCAGAGGATCGGCCGGAATCGGCAGGGCTTCCGCAGTGTAGTGCGACTTCTCGTCTGCAACGGACAGGACACGCGCTCGTTGCACGCCTTCGACGAGCACCTTCACGGTGCCGTCAGGGAGCTTCAGCATCTGCAGGATGTTGGCGATGCTGCCGATCTCGTAGAGATCTTCCGGCGACGGTTCATCCTTGGCGGCGGACTTCTGGGCCACGAGCAGGATGCTCTTGCCGGATTCCATGGCCGTTTCCAGCGCCTTGATGGATTTCGGGCGCCCGACGAAGAGCGGGATAACCATGTGCGGAAACACCACGACGTCCCGCAACGGCAGCAGCGGGTAGGTCACGGCGTTCTCGGCGGATTCAGCGGAATAAGTCATTTTTCTTCCAAAAGGGCATCGATACGGTTCAAAGTCGGGGAAAAACCTGCCATTTCAACTGCAACGGCACCCCACGCGATACGTTGACAAGCTTCGAACGGATGCCGGAGGGAGTGACGGCGTTCCGGGGTTTCTTCAAGCAGAACCTGCGACCTTGGGCTGGTCGGAATACAGCAGAATCGGCTGGGCATCGCCCTTGATCATGCCTTCATCTACGACCACCTTCTCGACATTGTTTAGCGAGGGCAGGTCGTACATGATGTCCAGCAGCACGTGTTCCAGTATGGAACGCAGGCCGCGCGCGCCGGTACGCCGCGCAAGCGCCTTCGTCGCGACCGCTTTCAATGCCTCGCCGCGGACCTCGAGTTCCACGCCTTCCATGCTGAACATGCGCTGATACTGCTTGAGCAGCGCGTTCTTCGGTTCCGTGAGGATCTGGATCAGCGCCGCCTCGTCGAGTTCATCCAGCGTCGCAACGACAGGCAGGCGGCCGACGAATTCGGGAATCAACCCGTACTTGATCAGGTCTTCCGGCTCGACGCCGCGCAGTACCTCGCCGATGTCCTTGCGGTTGTCCTTGCTTTTGACTTCTGCCCCGAAGCCGATGCCGCCCTTGTCGGAGCGCGCGCGGATGATGCGATCCAGGCCGTCGAAGGCGCCGCCGCAGATGAACAGGATGTTGGTCGTGTCGACCTGCACGAATTCCTGGTTCGGGTGCTTGCGGCCGCCCTGCGGCGGTACCGAGGCGATCGTGCCCTCGATCAGCTTGAGCAATGCCTGCTGCACGCCTTCGCCCGAAACGTCGCGGGTGATCGACGGGTTGTCGGACTTGCGCGAAATCTTGTCGATCTCGTCGATGTAGACGATCCCGCGCTGCGCCTTCTCTACATCGTAGTCGCACTTCTGCAGCAGCTTCTGGATGATGTTCTCGACGTCTTCACCAACATAGCCGGCCTCGGTCCGCGTCGTCGCATCGGCCATGACGAACGGCACGTTCAGCAGCCGCGCCAGCGTCTGCGCAAGCAATGTCTTGCCCGAGCCGGTCGGGCCGATCAGCAGGATGTTGCTTTTCGCGAGCTCGACGTCGTCCTTCTTCTGCACCGTCTTGAGCCGCTTGTAGTGGTTGTAGACGGCGACCGACAGGATCTTCTTCGCGATGTCCTGGCCGATCACGTACTGGTCGAGGCTCTCGCGGATTTCATGCGGAACCGGCAGGTCGGACTTGACGCCCTTGCCCGCGGTCTCGGCATGACTTTCCTCGCGGATGATGTCGTTGCACAGCTCGATGCATTCGTCGCAGATGAATACCGACGGGCCGGCGATCAGCTTGCGGACCTCGTGCTGGCTCTTGCCGCAGAAGGAGCAGTAAAGAAGCTTCTCGCCACCAGGTTTCTCGGACATATCTCCCTTTCGTTCAATCCATCTACAGGAACCGGCTTCAGACCGCCGCGACCGGCGCCTCGGTGCGACTCACGAGCACCCTGTCCACCAGGCCGTACTTTACCGACTCTTCGGCGCTGAGGAAATTGTCACGATCCGTGTCGCGCTCGATGGTTTCCACCTTCTGGCCGGTGTGCTTCGCC
The DNA here is from genome assembly GCA_035548375.1 of Burkholderiales bacterium. GTDB lineage: Bacteria > Pseudomonadota > Gammaproteobacteria > Burkholderiales > JACQAP01 > JACQAP01. Next base: position 51,483 of record DASZTG010000020.1, on the reverse strand, counting down.
ATGAGCTCGTTCAACTTGGCGCGCAGGTACAGGATTTCCTTGGCGTGGATCTCGATGTCCGACGCCTGGCCCTGGAATCCGCCCATGGGCTGGTGGATCATGACCCGCGAATTCGGTAATGCGAACCGCTTTCCCTTGGCGCCGGCCGCCAGCAGGAAGGCGCCCATGCTCGCCGCCTGCCCCACGCACAGCGTGCTCACGTCCGGCTTGATGAACTGCATGGTGTCGTAGATGGCAAGTCCGGCCGAGACCGACCCGCCCGGCGAATTGATGTAGAACGAAATATCCTTCTCGGGATTTTCCGATTCCAGGAAAAGCAACTGCGCCACGATCAGGTTGGCGGTCAGTTCGTTCACCGGCCCGACCAGGAAGACGACGCGCTCCTTGAGGAGCCGCGAATAGATGTCGTAGGCGCGTTCGCCGCGGCCGCTCTGCTCGATGACCATAGGCACCAGGCCCAGACCCTGCGGTTCGGCGTAAATCCGATCATGCATGTTGATCATTGTGCATTTCCCATGAGTTCGTCGAAGGCAACCGTTTTGTCCTCGACCTTTGCGTTCGACAGCGCCCACTGCACGACGTTGTCCTCGAGGACGATGGATTCGACTTCACGCAGCCGGTCCGGCTGCTGGTAGTACCAGCGCACCACTTCCTCGGGTTTCTCGTAGCTCTGTGCATATTCCTGGACCACGGACTTGATCTGCTCGGGCTTGGCCTCGAGCTTGTGCAGCCTCACGGTCTCCGCGAGGATCAGTCCCAGGGTCACGCGGCGGATCGCCTCCGGCTCGAACGCCTCCTTCGGCATCGGCACCTGGTCCGCCTTGAGGCCGCGGCTCTCCAGGTCGTGGCGCATGTTGTGCATCAGGCGTTCCACTTCCATGTCCACCAGCGCCCGGGGCACCTCGACCTTGGTCGCGTCGAGCAGGCTCTTCATGACCTGGTCCTTGACCCGGGTTTCCGCGCGACGCTTGACCTCGCGCTCCAGGTTGGCTTTCACGTCGGCGCGCATTTTCGACAGGTCGCCATCGACGATGCCCAGCGACTTCGCGAAGGCCGCGTCGGCTTCCGGCACATGCGGTTCCTGCACCTGCTTCACGCTGACCTCGAAGTGCGCGTCCTTGCCCGCGACTTCCTTGCCGTGATAGTCATCGGGGAAACGCAGGTCGAACGCGCCGCTGTCGCCGGCCTTCATGCCGACAAGGTTTTTCTCGAAATCGGGCAACAACTGGCCGCCGCCGAGCAAGACAGTCTGCCCCGTGGCGGTGCCGCCTTCGAAGGCCTCGCCCGCCATCGTCCCGCGATAGTCGATCGTGACCTGGTCACCGCTTTGCGCAGCGCGCGGCGTGGCGTGATAGTGCGTGCGCTGCTTGCGCAGGATGTCGATGGTCTTGTCGACTTCGGCCTCGGTAATGTCGACGACGGGGCGCTCGATCTTCGCCTGCCCGAGCTCGCCGATGGAAAATTCCGGATAGACCTCGAATGTCGCGATGTACTCGAACTTGTCGCCCGGCGTCGACCCCGGCTTGACCTCGATGCGCGGATAGCCCGCCACGCGCAGGTTTTTTTCCTTCACGGCCTCGCCGAAGCTCTGTTGCACGGCGTCGCCCAGCACTTCCTGGCGCACCTGGCCGCCGAACTGCTGCTCGACGATCTTCATGGGCACCTTGCCCGGACGGAAGCCGTGCAGCTTCACGGTGCGGGCGAGGCGTTTCAGGCGGGATTCGACTTCGGTGTTGACTTTGTCGAGCGGCAGCACGACCGACAGCCGGCGCTCGAGGGAGCTCAGTGTTTCCAGGTTTGCTTGCATCTAGTTCGTGTCTTTCTTTCGGTGGTGGCCGACATCGGGGGTACGTGTGCTTGCGCGGCGCTGGTGCGAAAGGAGAGACTCGAACTCTCACGCCTTTCGGCGCCAGAACCTAAATCTGGTGCGTCTACCAATTCCGCCACTCTCGCGCTTGGGGCATTCTAATATAATGCCCCCCCGCCGTCACCCGACCCGGCCTGCGCAGCGGCAGCCGAAATCGGGCTTAACTTCCTGTGCCCAATCGCAAAAACCAGACATGGCGGTCGATCACTACGAGAACTTCCCGGTCGCATCCATCCTGCTGCCTTCGCACCTGCGCCGGCCCGTGGAATTGATCTATGCGTTCGCGCGCCAGGCGGACGATTTCGCGGACGAAGGCCAAGTCCCGGCGCAGGAACGGCTCGACCACCTCGACGCCTTCGGCCGGCAGCTCGATGCGATCGAAGCGCGTCGCGAGCCCGACTCGGCCCTGTTCTACGAACTTGCGGGCGTCATTGCCGAATACAAGTTGCCGATGGGTTTGTTTCGCGACTTGCTGTCCGCGTTTTCGCAGGACGTCGTGAAATCCCGCTACGCGAATTTCGGCGAGGTAATGGACTATTGCCGGCGTTCGGCGAACCCGGTGGGACGCCTGCTCCTTCACCTGTATCGCACCACCGATGCAACCAGCCTGGCGCAATCCGATGCCGTCTGCTCCAGCCTGCAGCTCATCAATTTCTGGCAGGACGTCGAGATCGATTTCCGCAAGGACCGGATTTATCTCCCCATCGACGAAATGGCAGAATACGGCGTCAGCGAAACGCAGATCGCGCAGCGCAACGCGGGGGGACGCTGGCGCGATCTCATGCAGTTCCAGATCGGGCGTTCGCGGCGCCTGCTGATGTCGGGCGCACCGCTTGCCCGCATGCTTCCCGGCCGCATCGGACTTGAGTTGCGCATGATCGTGATGGGCGGAAACCGCATCCTCGACAAATTGCAGGCGACAGGCGGCGACGTGTTCAACCAGCGCCCGGTGCTGCGCCGGCACGACTGGGCCCTCATGCTGTTGCGCTCGGCGTTCGCCTATCCATGACGCCGGACCAGTACTGCCAGGAAAAGGCCGCGAAAAGCGGATCCAGCTTCTACTACAGCTTCCTGTTCCTGCCGCCCGAGCGGCGGCGCGCGATCACCGCGCTGTATGCATTCTGTCGCGAGGTCGATGACGTCGTCGACGAATGCACCGATGCGGATCTGGCGCGAACGAAGCTCGCCTGGTGGCGCAAGGAAATCGGCGGAACATTTGCCGGCTCCGCCCAGCACCCGGTCGCCCAGGCGCTGATTCCGGTCGTGCGCACGTTCGCGCTCCCGCAAACCCATTTCCACGACATCATCGACGGCATGGAAATGGACCTGAGCTACAACCGCTATCCGGACTTCGCCACGCTGCAGACCTATTGCCATCGCGTCGCCGGCGTCGTCGGGCTGATGGCCGCGCGGATTTTCGGCTATGTCGATCCCTCCACGCTCAAGTACGCGGAGAACCTCGGCACGGCTTTCCAGCTCACGAATATCATTCGCGACGTCGGCGAGGACGCCCGCCGCGGCAGGGTCTACCTGCCGCTCGACGAACTCGAGCGAAACGGGCTCTCCGCGGCCGAAATCATTCACCTGAACGACAGCGACAAGCTGCATCGCCTGATCGAATTCCAGATCGAGCGCGCCGAGCAATACTACCGCGCCGCCTTCGCGTACCTGCCCAGGCAGGACCGCAAGGCGCAGCGGCCGGGACTCGTAATGGCCGCGATCTACCGGACGCTGCTGGACGAAATTCGCGCCGGCGGCTGCAATGTCCTCGACCGCCGCACGTCGCTGACGCCGATCCGCAAGCTGTGGATCGCGTGGCGGACGTGGCTGACGGCGTGAACGGCACGGCACGCGTCGCCGTCATCGGCGGCGGCTATGCAGGCATGGCGGCGGCGGCGGAACTAGCAAGCCACGGCATTCGGGTGGGTGTTTTCGAGGCAGCGCGCGTGCTCGGCGGGCGCGCCAGGCGGGTCGAGTCGGATGGACGACAACTCGACAACGGCCTGCACATCCTGCTCGGCGCTTACAAGGAAACGCTGCGCCTGATCGGCCTGGTCAAGCAACCGGGCGAGTCTTTCGGCCTGCTGCGGCGACCGCTGGCCCTCATCATTCATCCGGATTTCCGCTTGCGGGCGCCGCGCCTGCCCGCACCCCTGCATTTGTTGTTTGCGCTGCTCGGTGCGCGCGGCCTTGCGGTCGGTGACCGCATCGCGGCGGCGCGATTCATGGCCTGGGCGAGATTTACCGGATTCAAGTTGCCTGCCGACATGACGGTTACGCAATTGCTCAAGCGAAAAAATCAGCCGGCAGGCGTGTCACGCTTCCTGTGGGTTCCGCTGTGCGTTTCCGCGCTCAATACGCCGCCGGAGGAAGCGTCGGCGCAGGTTTTCCTGAACGTGCTGCGCGACAGCCTGAACGGAAGTCGGGCCGACAGCGACCTGCTGCTGCCGGCAATGGATTTTTCGGCGCTGTTGCCCGAGCGCGCTGCGCGCTTCGTTAAATCACGGGGCGGCGAGGTGGACCTCGGCGTCACGATAGAGGGCATTCGACGCGATGAAGATCGTTTCGTTCTCGCCGGCGACGAGAGCTTCACGCACGTGATCATCGCGACATCGCCACATCGGGTCGGCGCCTTGCTGGCAGACTTTCCCGAGCTTGCGACACTTGCGGGCGTGGTCGAGTCGCTGCGCTATCAACCCATCTACTCCGTGTATCTGCAATACGCGAACAACGCTCGCCTGCCCTTCGCCATGGGCGGCCTGGAAGCCCGCTACTCGCAATGGGTGTTCGACCGCGGACAATTGTGCGGACAGCACGGCCTCATCGGCGTGGTGATTTCCGCGAGCGGCGCGCACCAGGATTTGCCGCGCGATGAGCTCGCGCGTGCGGTCCATGCGGAACTGGTTGCGCAATTTCCCTCGCTGGGCGAGCCGCTCTGGCACCAGGTCATCGCCGAAAAGCGCGCAACCTTCGCCTGCACGCCCGGGCTGGCGCGTCCCGGCAACACGACGCCGGTGCCACGTTTGCTTTTGGCCGGCGACTACACCGCGTCCGATTATCCCGCGACGATAGAATCCGCCGTGCGCAGCGGTGTACGCGCGGCAAGCCTGGTAATGAAGGATGATTGACCTGTCGGACTACGCGCCCGCCACCAACCTGCTGGAGGGGCGGGTCGTACTGGTAACCGGTTCGAGCCGCGGCATCGGTCGCACTGCGGCCCTGGCGTTCGCGTCACACGGTGCGACGGTCGTGCTGCACGGCCGTGACGTGGATGCGCTCGAAAATGCCTACGACGAAATCGAGCATGCCGGGCATGCGCAGCCCGCGGCCATTCCGCTGGATTTCGATAAGGCCACGACGCGCGACTACGACGGACTGGCGCATGCCATCGAATCGCAACTCGGCAGGCTGGACGGCATCCTGCACAGCGCGGGTTTCGTCGAAAAACTTTCGCCGCTGGAACAGCAAAGCGCGGAGGAATGGAACCGCATACTGCGGGTCAACCTGGTCGCGCCGTTCGCGCTGACCCAGGCTTGCTCGCGACTGCTGCGCAACTCAACGGATGCTTCGGTGGTTTTCACTTCCGAAAGCCACGGCCACGTGCCGGCCGCATTCTGGGGCGGGTATGCGGTCGCGAAATCGGGCGTCGAAGCCCTGATGAAAATCCAGGCGGCGGAGTGGCATGACATGCCCAACCTGCGCGCCAACGCGATCGTGCCGGGACCGGTGGCATCGCCGTCGCGCGCGAAGACGCATCCGGGCGAACTCGCCTCCTCGCAGCGCCCGCCAGCGGCGCTGATGCCCGCCTACCTCTACCTGATCGGACCGGACAGCCGCGGCATCACCGGCACCGTCGTGCATTGCTAGACGGTTAGCTGCTCGCGCAGGAAATCCGGAATCGCGCGCGACTTTCCGTCCGCCAGGTCGATCCAGACCATGACGGCGTAGGCTTCGGCGAACAATTCGTCCGGCTCGCCTGCACGATACATCTCATGGCACATCATGAAGCTGCTGCGGCCGGGCTTGCCGACGTAGGTCGTGACCTCGATGTCGACCGGATAGATCGCGGGCTTGATGTACTTGCAGTTGAGCGTGCCGAGGATGGGACCTTCCGATCCCTTGCTGTAGTCGATGGAGAGCGACTCGAACCAGGAAATGCGCGCCTGTTCGAAAAACCGGAAGTAGGAAACGTTGTTCATGTGGCCGAGGGCGTCCATTTCGCCCCAGCGCATCGGCACGCGGTCGGTGCGGACCAGCCTGCCATCCTGCTTCTTCATCATGATCGGTCCGCGTGAAAGCGTTTATCATTTGTGGGAGCGCAAAATTCTAACAGAGGGCCGCGGCGCGGCCCGCACGCGAGGAGACGGGCTTGGCCGAACGCGAATCGATGGAGTACGACGTTGTCGTCGTGGGCGCCGGCCCCGCCGGCCTGGCCTGCGCGATTCGCCTGAAGCAACTGGCGGCCGAGCGCGGCTCGGACGTTTCCGTCTGCGTCATCGAGAAAGGCTCCGAGGTCGGCGCGCACATCCTCTCCGGCGCCGTCATGGACCCGCGCGCGCTCGCGGAGCTTTTTCCCGACTGGCAGGCCAAGGACGCGCCGCTGAATGCGCCCGTCACCGAGGATCGCTTCCTGTTCCTGGGCGAGCGCGGCGCCTTCAAGGTGCCGAACTTCCTGCTGCCCGGCTGCTTCCGCAATCACGGCAACTACGTCGTCAGCCTCGGCAACGTCTGTCGCTGGCTGGCGCAGCAGGCCGAAGGCCTGGGCATCGAGATCTTTCCGGGCTTCGCGGCCGCCGAGATCCTTTACAACGACAGTGGAGCAGTGACCGGCGTGGCTACCGGCAACATGGGCGTCGGCAAGGACGGCGAGCCGGGACCCAACTTCCAGCCCGGAATGGAATTGCACGCGAAATACACGTTCTTCGCGGAAGGCTGTCGAGGCCAGCTCGGCCGCCAGCTCACGCAGAAATTCCGGCTCGGCGAAGGCCGCGATCCGCAGGTCTACGGCATCGGGCTGAAGGAACTCTGGCAAATCCAGCCGGAACAGCACCAGAGCGGCCTCGTCATCCACACGGCGGGATGGCCGCTCGACACGCAAACCTACGGCGGCTCCTTCCTGTACCACATGGAAGACAACCTCGCCTGCATCGGCTTCGTCGTCGGACTCGGTTACACGAATCCCTACCTGAATCCATACGAGGAATTCCAGCGCTACAAGACGCATCCCGCGATCCGGCCCTTCCTCGAAGGCGGCAAGCGCGTGGCCTACGGGGCGCGCGCCATCGCGGCCGGCGGCCTGCAGTCGCTGCCGAAGCTGGTTTTCCCGGGCGGCGCACTGATCGGCGACAACGCGGGCTTCCTGAATGCTTCGCGCATCAAGGGCAGCCACGCGGCGATCAAATCGGGCATGCTCGCGGCGGAATCGGCGTTCGATGCGCTCGCGGCAGGACGCAGCGCCGACGAGCTCCTCACATACCCGCAGAAATTCGAATCCAGCTGGCTGCGCGAGGAATTGCACAAGGCGCGCAACTTCAAGCCGTGGATGTCGAAAGGCCTCTATCTCGGCACGGCCATGGTCGGCATCGACCAGGTGGTGTTCGGCGGCAACGCGCCGTGGACCCTGCACCACCAGCATGCGGACAACGAGACGCTAAAGAAAAAGACCGAAGTCGCGCCGATAAGCTATCCGAAACCCGACGGCGTAATCACCTTCGACCGCCTGTCCTCGGTGTTCATCTCGAACACCAACCACGGCGAGGACCAGCCCGCGCACCTGACCTTGAAGGATCCCTCCGTGCCGGTGAAGGTCAATCTCGCGCTCTACGACGCGCCGGAGCAGCGCTACTGCCCGGCCGGCGTCTATGAGATCGTCACGGAAGCTTCCGGCCCGCGCCTGCAGATCAACGCGCAAAACTGCGTGCACTGCAAGACCTGCGACATCAAGGACCCGACGCAGAACATCGTCTGGGTGGCGCCGGAAGGCGGCGGCGGGCCGAACTATCCGAATATGTGAAAACCGGCGAGGAGTAAAAGGTAGGAGGGAGGGGAGCATGCCTATAAGCTTCATGCATGCGCCCGCCTGCGCGCGATGTCGCGCCGGGACAGCGCCTCCCACGCCGCGACGACCAGCAGGATCAGCGTCGTGAGCCCGCCGACCATCAGCAGGTCGGTCAGCCACGCAAACGGGACCAGCACCGCGAGCATGGCCAATCCCGCGAGGTGGGACAACGGAAAACGCCGGTACACGATGCGCTTGTAGATTGCATTGCCGCCCATGTAGAGCAACGGCCCGCCGATCAGCACGGCAACATATCTGGCCTCCATGTGGCCGTCCGGATGCGCGAGAAACAGTTCGCTGCCGACGGCGGTGACAATGATGCCGGCGATGATCGCGACGTGCACGTAGTGAAAATACGACCCGATGCGCCCGGGATCGTCGGAATGCACGATGGCCTCGGTGCCGGCGTTGCTGCTGGTGTCGAAATACATCCACCACATGGCCACGCTGCCGAGGAAGGCTGCCGCGAAGGCAACCAGGATCGGCGCCTCCCAATGCGCGGTCTCCGCGACCGTGGCGCCGGTCACGAGGATGGACTCGCCCAGCGCGACCATCACGAACAGCTGGTTGCGTTCGGCGAGGTGCCCGCCTTCGATGGTCCAATCCGAGGTTTTCGACGCGCCGAGGAAGGGAAAGCGAAAGCCGATCATCGGCGACGCGTACTCGCACGCCACCGCAATGGCCCAAAGTGCCAGGCGCGATTCTTCATGCGCCATCGCGCCGGAAATCCAGAACACCGCCGAGACCAGCATCCAGCCCAGCATGCGCTGGAAGTTCGCCGCAAGGGCATGCGACTTGCCGAGGATCAGCAGCACGTAGAGCGTGCGACCGACCTGGATGCCGACATAGCAGCAAACGAAGATGACGCCACGTTCGGCGAACGCCTCCGGCAACACCGCGGACATCAGCAGGCCTGCCATCATCACGACCAGCAGCATGATGCGCACCGGCATCGCGTCGGGGTCGAACCAGTTGGTGACCCACACCGTGTATTGCCAGCCCAGCCAGACGGCGATCCACAGGATCAGCGTCTGCATGGCGCCGAGAGGATTGAGGTCGTGCAGCAGGTGGTGCGAGAGCTGCGTGACGGCGAACGCGTAAATCAGGTCGAAGAAAAGCTCCGCGTTGGTGACGCGGGCCTCGTGGCCGTCGCGCGCGCGCAGGACGCCGTGACGGTGCGGCGTGCTCATGTCCGCGCTACTCCTGCCTGAGCCAGGTCTGGGTGCGGCCGATCAGCGAAACGCCGATGAAGCCGCGCACTTCCAGCTTCCTGCCGTCGGCGGACAGCGTCATCTTGCACTGGTAGGTCTTGCCGTTCTTGGGATCGAGGATCTCGCCGCCGGTCCAGGCGTCGCCGTCCTTCTTCAGCCCCCAGAGGATGGTCATGCCGACGATGGGCTTGTCCTTGCGCTCGTCCTTGCACGCCTTGCACAGGTGCGCGGGGTCGTCTCCGGGCTGGTCGAAGATTTTTTCCACCACGCCCCTGAGCTCGCCATTTTCTTCCGTGATGCGGATGATCGAGCGCTCCTGCTTGGTCTTGTCGTCGATGGAGCGCCAGGTACCGACGGGACTGTCGGCGGCTGTTGCCGCCTGCGCGACGAGCAACAGCACTGCGAATGCGAGCCTGATCCACGTGGTCATCATTTCGCCCTCTTCTTCGGTGCATTGGAAGCCGCGGCCTGCAAGACCGCGGGCGGCGCAACCCGCAGCCGATCGATCGCCTTCCAGTTCCATTCGATGCCCAGGCCCGGCGTCTCGTACGGATAGGCGTAGCCCTTTTCGATCTTCATCTCGTTCTTCATGATGACGCCGAGCTGCGGGATGTTTTCCACCCACGGGCAATTCGGCACGGCCGCGCACAACCCGACGTGCAGTTCCATGAGGTAGTGCGGGCAGATCGGCATGTTGAAGGCTTCCGCGGCGTGCGCGGTCTTCAGCCACGGCGTGATGCCGCCGATGCGCGCGACGTCGGTCTGGATGATCGAGCAGGCGCCACGCTGCATGTACTCGCGCATGTGTACGATCGAATAGATGGACTCGCCCACCGCCACGGGCAGGCTGGTCGATTGCTGCAGCAGGACATGGCCGTTCAAATCCTCGGCCGGCATCGGCTCCTCGAACCAGGCGATGTCGAGCGCTTCGAAGTGGCGCGCGCGCCGGATCGCCTCCGGCACCGTGAAGCCCTGGTTCGCGTCGACCATCAGCTCCATCTCGTCGCCGATCGCCTTGCGCACGGCCGCCAGGCGCTTCACATCTTCGCTCACGTGCGGCTTGCCGACCTTGACCTTGACGCCCTTGAATCCGCGCGCCTTGTTTGCCAGCGCATTCTCGATCACCTGGCCCACCGGGAAATGCAGCCAGCCGCCCTCCGTGTCGTAGATCGGCACTCTGTTCTGCGCGCCCCCGGCCATGACATGCAACGGCAGGTTCGCGCGGCGGCAGCGCAGGTCCCACAAGGCCGTGTCGATCGTGCACAACGCTAGGCTGGTGATCGCACCGACTGCCGTCGCGTGCGTATGGAAGAACAAATCCTTCCAGATTTCCTCGACCATCGCCGGATCGCTGCCCAGCAGCTTCGGCGCCAGGTGATCGCGAATAAGCGCGATGACCGACGAGCCGCCGGTACCGATCGTGTAGGAATAGCCGGTCCCTTCCGCGCCGTCGTCGGTGAACAGGCGCACCATCGGCGTTTCCTGCGTGTGAAAGGACTGGATGGCGTCGCCGCGCTGGACGTGCGGCTTCAAGTCGACCTGGAAGACTTCGACGCGGACGATTCTGGACATGCCCCGCTCCCCGTTATTGGTTGTTGTATGCGCTACCGGATTCTAGTCTACCGATTCTGCGTAGCGGGCCTCGATTTGTAGGCGTCCTTCCTCGCCACGTAGATCGTCTTGTCGACCACGGCATGCACGGCACCGCGCCCGTCCACCAGCTCGATCTCATAGTCGACGTCCACCGATGCCTCGAACTCCAGCTTGCGCCTGAGTCCCTGGACCTGCGATTCGCTGATGCTGCACTCCGCGTACAGGGTCGAGCGGCCCGGCCGCTTGTAGCGGATGGCACCGGCCTTGTCCCAGATGATGTAATCGGGTCCGAGGGCGACCTTTATCAGGATGGCGTACAGCGGATCGGTCGCCGCGTACATCGAGCCGCCGAACAGCGTGCCGTGTATGTTGCGCGTGAGGAAGTTCAGCGGCAGCTTGATGCGCAGGCTGCGCATGTCTTCCGCGATATAAATGACACGGGCGCCGGAGGCGCGGAAAGCGGGGAAGAAATTGAAGCGCTGGCGCAGCAGCCAGGTGCGCCACGACGCCCGCGGCTTGCGGTCGCGCCACGGGCCCTCGCGGTTCATTGGAGGGATTCGAAGATTCCCGCCGCACCCATGCCGGTGCCGATGCACATCGTGACCATGCCGTATCGTTGCTTGCGGCGGCGCAGGCCGTGCATCAAGGTCGCGGTGCGAATTGCGCCGGTTGCACCCAGCGGATGGCCCAGCGCGATCGCACCACCCAGCGGATTGATCCTGCCACGGTCGAGCCCCAGGTCGCCGATGACGGCGAGGCTTTGCGCCGCAAACGCCTCGTTCAACTCGATCCAGTCGATGTCCTCGATCTTCAGCCCGGTCTGCTTGAGCACCTTGGGAATGGCGAATTTCGGCCCGATGCCCATGATCTCGGGCGGCACGCCGGCGACCGCGAAGCCGAGGAAGCGCCCGAGCGGTTGCAGGTTGTAGCGCTTGAGTCCCGCCTCGCTCATGAGGATGACCGCGGCTGCGCCGTCTGAGGTCTGCGAGCTGTTGCCGGCGGTGACCGAGCCTTTGGCGTCGAACGCCGGGCGCAGCTTGGCCAATACTTCCGGAGTTGTGCCGGCGCGCGGGCCTTCGTCGGTGTCGACCGTCTTGCTGCGCGTGATGACCTGGTGCTGCTTGAAATCCGCCACGTGCTCGTCGAGCGTATAGGGCGAAATCTCCTGCCTGAATTCGCCTTTCTCGATGGCGGCCAGCGCCTTGGCATGCGACTCGGTCGCGAACTGATCCTGCGCTTCGCGGCTCACCTTCCATTGCGCCGCGACGTTCTCCGCCGTGATGCCCATGCCGTAGGCGATGCCGATGTTTTCGTCCTTCTCGAAGATGTGCTCGTTGGCGACGATCTTGTTGCCGCCCATCGGGATCATGCTCATGCTTTCGGTACCGGCGCCGATCATGACGTCGGCTTCGCCCAGCCGGATGCGATCGGCCGCGGTCGCCACCGCCTGTAGCCCCGACGAGCAAAAGCGGTTCAGCGTCACACCCGAAACGTTGTTCGGAAAGCCGGCCAACAGCAGGCCGATGCGGGCCACGTTCATGCCCTGCTCGGCCTCTGGCATGGCGCAGCCGACCACGACATCGTCGATCGCATGGGGGTCGAGCCCGGGCGCCTGGGCCAGCGCGTGCTTCAGCACGTGGGCCAGCATGTCATCCGGTCGCGCGTGCTTCAGCACGCCGCGCGGCGCCTTGCCCACCGGCGTGCGGGTCGCTGCAACGATGTACGCGTCCTGTATTTGCTTGCTCATTTTTAACCTCTCATCTCAATCTTGAACCACGGAGAACACGGAGAACACAGAGGAAACCCAATTCTGGAAGGTGAGGAAATGATTTGTCGTCCAACTCAGTAGCAGCAAGTTTGCAAATCGAAATCCGGAACCCCGCGAGCCACCGGAATCCTTGTCGCGTTCGTGAATTTTCTCCGTGACCTCCGTGGTTCCGAATTAGTTCTCAATGGCTTCCCGGTCTTGAGCATCTGCTCAATCCTTGCCTGCGTCTTTTAGCTCCGACATAACCTGAAGGTTAGTCTCCTCTGAAAGAAGCAGGCCCGCCATTGATCAATACGCTCCGCTAGTTTCTCAATGGCTTCCCGGTCTTGAGCATTTGCTCAATCCTTGCCTGCGTCTTTTCTGTCGCTATGAGTTCCATGAAGCAGCGGCGCTCGAGGTCCAGATACCACTCCTCGGTCAGCGGCGTGCCGGGCTCGACGTCGCCGCCGCACATTACATAGGCAACCTTCGATCCGATCAGGAAGTCATGCTCGGATATATAGTGCCCGGCCAGCATGTTTTCCATGGCCATCTTGAAGGTCGCGATGGCGCTGCGGCCGGCGGCCGGAATGTTGTGCGGCTTGAGGGGCGGGCGGTAGCCGGCGTCGGCCATGGCCGTCAATTCGGCCTTGGCCACGTAGAGCAACTCGAAGCGATTCATGACCACGCAATCGCTCGCACGGAGGAAGCCCAGTTCGCGGGAATGCTCGGCGCTTTTTCCCACCTGGGCCGTCGCCACGTTCTGGAAATAGTTCTTCAGGAATGGGAAGGCATCGCCGCCTTTCGCATCCGCGTTGGCGCGCATCGCGAATTCCTTGCAGCCCCCACCTGCCGGCAGCAGGCCGACGCCGGCTTCCACGAGGCCGATGTAGCTTTCCAGCGAAGCCACGGCGCGATCGCAATGCATGGTGAACTCGCAGCCGCCGCCCAGGGCCATGCCGTCCACGGCCGCAACTGTCGGAATCATGCTGTAGCGCAGGGCTTGCGAGGTGGCCTGGAATTGCTCGACGACCTGCTCGACTTTCTCCAGGCGCCCGGCCATCAGGGAGTCGGCGACGTTCAGCTTGAACGCGGCTTTGAGAATCGCTGATTCCGCTTCGCGCTTGAACTTCTTCATCAGCGTGCCGAATGCCGAGGGCTTCTGGTCGCTCTTGCGCGCGCCTCCGCCGGACAGGTTCGCGCCGACCGAGAAAGGCGGCTCGGTCTGCCAGATGATCATGCCCTTGAAGGAGCGCTCGGACTCGTCGATCGCCTGCATGACGCCGTCGAGCACGTCCTCGCCGATGGCGTGCATCTTGGACTTGAAGCTGACGACGGCTATGTCATCGCCGGTGGTCCACATGCGAACCGCGTCCGTCTCGAACACCGTGCTGCCGTAGACCGCTGATTCGCTGATGAGACGATCGGGGAAAGGCTGGCGGCGGTATACCGGCAAGGTCGAGCGCGGCTGGTAGGTGCGCTCGGCCACGCTCCACGAGCCTTGTGCCTTGTGCACGCCATCGCGACCCGGGTCGGTCACCCATGCCGGCAGCGGCACCGATGCCATGGTCTTGCCGGCCGCGATGTCCTCCGCGATCCATTTGGCCATCTGCTGCCAGCCGGCCGCCTGCCAGATCTCGAAAGGCCCCTGGTTCCAGCCGAAACCCCAGCGCACGGCGAAGTCCAGGTCGCGCGCGTTGTCGGCAATGGCCTCGAGGTGCACGGCGCAGTAATGCAACATGTCGCGGAAGGCCGCCCACATGAATTGGGCCTGCGGATGGTCGCTGGCGCGCAGCTGGGCAAAGCGCTCGGCGACGTTCTTGTTCTTCAGGATCTCGACGACCGAAGCGTCCGCCTCGCCTGCGGACGGGCGGTAGTCTTGTGTCCGCAAGTCGAGGACCAGGATTTCCCTGCCCTTCTTCTGGTAGACCCCGCGTCCCGATTTCTGCCCGAGCGCCTTCTGCTCGACCAGCGTCTTGAACCAGGCGGGCGCGTCGTAATACTTGTGCCAGGGGTCATCCGGCAACGCGTCCTTCATCGTGTTGACCACGTGCGCCAGCGTGTCGAGGCCGACGACGTCCGCGGTCCGGTAGGTCGCGCTTTTCGGGCGCCCGACCAGCGAACCGGTCAGTGCGTCGACTTCGTCGAAACCGAGTCCCAACCGCTGCGTGTGGTGGAAGGCCGCGAGAATGGAAAAAACGCCCACGCGATTCGCGATGAAGTTCGGCGTGTCCTTGGCGCGCACCACGCCCTTGCCCAGCGTCGTCACCAGGAAGCCTTCGAGCTGGTCGAGGATCGCCGGGTCGGTCGATCGCCCCGGAATCAGCTCGACCAGGTGCATGTAGCGCGGCGGATTGAAGAAGTGCACGCCACAGAATCGGCTGCGCGCGTGCGCGGGCATCGCCTCGGCGAGCGAGTTGATCGACAGGCCGGACGTGTTGCTGGCGAATATCGTGTCCTCGCCCAGGTGCGGCGCGACCTTTTCGTACAAGTCCTTCTTCCAGTCCATGCGCTCGGAAATGGCCTCGATGACGATGTCGCATTCCTTCAGCAGTGCGAGGTCGTGGTCATAGTTCGCCGGCTGGAGGTATTCGGCGCGGGAGGCCGTCGCCAGCGGGCTGGGCTCGAGTTTTTTCAGGCCGTCGACGGCCTTGCGCACGTTGGCGTTCGGATCGCCCTCCTTCGCCGGTAGCTCGAACAACAGCGTTTCGACATTGGCGTTGACCAGGTGGGCGGCGATCTGCGCGCCCATCACACCGGCGCCAAGGACGGCGACCCTGCGGACGATGAAACGGGACGGGACGGCCATGTCGATTCCTTGTGTAATGCGGTAGCCTGGAAAAATCGCGACGCGAGATCGAACGAGCGGCGGGCGCGCGCCCGCCGCTCGAGTCGCTCTAGAAGCTCATCGAATACTGGATGCTGAAGATGTCGACGGAACCCGAATAGGAGCCGGCCACCGTGGATGCCGTGCCCGGCGCCGCCACCTGAGTGGTGAAGCCCGGCGCCTGCTGGCTGCGCGTGAAGTTGATGTCGGCATCCTTGATGAACAGGTGCGAGTAGCCGATGTCGAGCTTGCCGGTCTGCGCAACCTTCACGCCTGCGCCAACCGAGATCCAGTAACGGTCGTTGTCGGGCAGTCGCACCGTGCGGCTGGTCGCATCCTTGACGGGCGTCTGGTCGTACGCCACCCCGCCCTTCAGAGTCCAGCGCTCGTCCAGCTTGTAGTTCGCGCCGACGGAAAAACGCCACGAGTCGTCGAAGTTCAGGTTCAGCACGTCGCGCAGCGTGCCGTTGCTGGAATTGACCACATCCACGCGTCCGATCTCGCTCCACTTCGTGAACGTGGCATCGGCGAGAAACTCCCACTGCTCGTTCAGTTTTTGCGCCAGGCTGATGGAGAAGGAATCGGGCAGCGTGATGTCGGCATTGGTCGCGCCGCTGGCCGCGGTCACCGGTGCGCCGCTGGCGGTGGTGACATTCGTCGTGCCGCTCAGGTTGTAGTCGAGCTTGGAACGATAGGCGAGACCGATCTTGGTCGACGCGGTCGGCTTGAACAGAACGCCGGCGTTCCAGCCCCAGGCATCGTCATCCGCATTGAGGTCCGCGCGGCCTTCGGTGTTGGGTCCGAGTACCACCGCGTTGGTCAAATCGACTTTCATGTGCTGATAGTTCACTCCCGCGCCGATCGAAAACATGTCGTTGACCTTGAACGACAGCGCCGGATTGATGTTGTACGTCGTCAATTCAGACTTGATGCCCTGGAAGCGGCCGGCCCAGTTGTCATCGTAGTCGGTCTTCAATCCGAACGGCGCATTGACACCGATGCCAAAAGCCAGGCTTTCGCCGATGGGAAGCACGAAGTAGACGTTGGGCACGACGGAGACGTCGCCGGCGTCGCCGCCGTTGCCGCCGAGCGGGTTGGTCACGATGGCCGCGGGTTTCGTCGAGCCAGAATTGCTGAATTTCGCGCTCAGGTCGATCACGTGCGCCCCGACCGCGAATTGCGTGCCCTTCAATTCCGACATGCCGGCAGGATTATAAAAAATCATGCTGGCGTCTTCGGCGGTTGCGGCGGCGCCGGCGAAGGCGTTGCCCATGCCGCTGCCGCTTTGCTCGATCAGCGCGAAACCGGCGGCGGAAGCCAGCGTCGAGGCCCCGCCCAGCGCGCAGGCCATGGCCAGGCTGAATGTCCCTCTGCGAAACTGTTTCATTTTTCTCCTCCTGGTTGAAGTCGAACTGCCGAACGATCCAAACTGCCGCACTAGACGGATTCCTGGTTCACCGGCCTTGGCAGCCGGTCATCGCCCACCGCCACGTAGGTCAACGTCGCCTCCGTCACCTTCACGACCTCTTCTAGCGTACGCCGCCTTGCATAGACCTCGACATCCACGGTGATCGACGTCCGTCCCACGCGCACGATGCTCGCGTAGAAGCTGACGAGGTCGCCTATCATGACCGGCTGCTTGAAGACGAAGGAATTCACCGCGACGGTCGCGACCCTGCCCTTCGCGAGCTCGATGGCCGGAATGCTGCCGGCAATGTCGACCTGCGACATGATCCAGCCGCCGAAGATGTCGCCGGTGTAGTTCGCATCCGAGGGCATCGGCACCACGCGCAAGGTCGGCTCCCGCCCCGCCGGCAAACCCTTGGATTGCACAGCCTGTGCGTGGCGATCAGTGTCCGGCATAAAGGGCCTCGAAAGCTTTCTGGTTCGATTCCATCACCTTCGCCCGCTTCAGTTTCATGGTCGGTGTCAGCAGGCCGTTCTCCACGGTCCAGGGCTCCGCACAGATGGCGACGCGATGGATTTTGGCGTAGCCCGGGAACGAACGGATCTGTTTCTGCACCCGCTCCAATATAGCCTTCTGCGCCGATTCCGATTTCGGGATGGCCGCGACGTCCGCGGGCAGGCCTTCCTGGGCGGCTAGCTTGCTCCACTGGTCCTTGTTCACGACCACGAAGGCGCTGAGGTAGGGCTTGCCTTCGCCCATGATCATGACCTGCTCGAACAGGTTGTCCTGCAGGATCGCGGCCTCCATGTCCACCGGCGGCACTTTCTCGCCGTTGGACATGACGATGATCTCCTTCAACCGGCCGGTGATGTACAGGTGACCGGTTTCATCGAAGCGCGCGGTGTCGCCCGTATTCAGCCAGCCGTCCGCCGTGAACATGGCTTTCGTGGCATCCGGCAGGTTCCAGTAGCCGAGCATGACGTTGGGCCCCTTGACCAGCAGCGCGTCGCGTTCGCCGAGCTTCACCTGCACGCCCGGGATCGGCTTGCCGATGCTGGCAGGGATGTTGTCGTCGATTCGGTTCGTGCTGACCACCGGGCTGGTTTCGGTCATGCCGTAGCCCTGCAGGATCGGCAGTCCGAGGCCGACGAAAAGTTGAGCGATGTCGGGCGCCAGCGCGGCGCCGCCGCTGACCGCGGCACGCAGCCGCCCGCCCAGGCGCACCATGACCTTGCGCGCCACCAGCGCGTTCAGCAGCGGCCAGAGCAAGAAGGACGCCCGCCACGACCCGCGACCCTGGCTATGCTCGAACCGTGCCCAGCCGACTTCAACCGCGAACTCGAACAGCTTCCTGCGCGACGCCGGCCCCTCGGCAAGCTTGGTCTTGATGCTGCCGTAGACGCGCTCGTAGATGCGCGGCACCGAGATCATGATCGTCGGCCGCACGGCCACGAGGTCTTCGCCGAGCTGCGCGATCGATCTCGCATAGGCGACGCATGCGCCCGCCATCATCGTGAGGTAGCAGCCGGCCGTGCGCTCGAGCGTGTGCGACATGGGCAGGAACGACAGGAACAGGTCGTCTGTCGTCACCTCGAAACACTGCAGCGATGCCGCCGCGTTTTCCAGCATGTTCCGGTGCGAAAGCATCACGCCCTTGGGCTTGCCGGTCGTACCGGACGTATAGATGATGCTCGCGAGCTTGGTGCCGTCGACGCTCACATGCTTGACCGGGCCGGCGGCCGCGGGCAGCCAGTCGGCGAGCGCCTTGACCCGCGCATCGGCCACGGGTTTCGTCGCCGGATTGACGCCGACCACGCGCCTGACGCCGGCAAGTTCGGCCTGCACTTCGTGGAACATTTCCCACTGGTCCGGATTTTCGAACACCAGCAGCTTCGCGCCGGAATCCTTGAGGATGTAGGCGATGTTGTCCGGACGATCCGAGGTGTAGAGCGGCACGGTGACCAGGCCCAGGCCCATCGCGGCCTGGTCGAAGACGATCCAGTTGACGCTGTTGCGCAGCATGATCGCGACGCGATCACCGGGAAGCAGATCCTCCGCCTGGAACGCGGACTGCCAGCGCGAAACCAGCTTCTCCACGTCGGCCCAGGTGTAATCCTTCCAGCCGCCGGGATCGTCGAAGTTGCGGTAAGCCACGCGCGAGGACGAGCGCCTCACGCGCTCCTGGAACAACCCGTCCAGGGTTTTCGCCAATTCCGGCGCGATGCCATCGCCTCTGCCCGCCATGTCTCCCCCGTATTCCTTTCCCGACCGCCGGCGGCGCCGTCAGTCGAGAAAGATGTCCTGGAACAATTTCGCGCCCGGCGTCAGCGCGTAAGGCGAAAAATCCGTGACGCCTTCTTCCCGCAGCAAGTCTTCGTCGATCAGGAACCGTCCGCTGAATTTGCGGCTGTCCTTCGTCACGATCGCGTACGCCGCGTCCGCCATGATCGCCGGCTTGCGGCTGCCCGCCAGCGCCTGCGGGAAAAATACCTCGACGGCCGCGGTCGCGATCGTCGTGCGCGGCCACAGCGAATTCACCGCTATGCCCCTGTCCGCGAACTCAGCCGCCATGCCCAGCGTGCACATGCTCATGCCGTACTTGGCGATCGTGTAGGCGACATGGCCCTTGAACCATTTCGGGTTCAGGTTCAGCGGCGGCGACAAGGTCAGGATATGCGGGTTCGCGGCTTTCTCGAGCCAGGGAATGCACGCCTGCGAGCAGACGAAGGTGCCGCGCGTGTTGATCTGGTTCATGAGATCGAAGCGCTTTGCCGGCGTGGCCATGGTGCCGGTCGTGCTGAGCGCGCTTGCATTGTTCACGAGGATGTCGATGCCGCCGAATTCTTCGGCTGCGGCCTTGACTGCGGAAGCCACCGCGACGTCATCGCGAACGTCGAGCTGGATGGGCAGCGCCTTGCCGCCCGCCTGCTCGACCTCCGCGGCGGTGGTATGAATGGTGCCTGCGACTTTTGCACCGGGCTCGACGGTTTTCCCCGTGACGACGACATTGGCGCCGTCGCGCGCGAACCGCAGCGCGATCTCGCGCCCGATGCCGCGCGTGGCGCCCGTGATGAAGGCCGTCTTCCCTTTCAGCGATGCCATTGCTTCAGCTTCCGGTGAACACGGGTTTGCGCTTCTGGACGAAGGCGGTGACGCCTTCCTTCAGGTCGGCATGGCGCGCACAGCGCGAGAACGCCTGCAACTCCTGCTCCATCTGCGCGTCCATCGCCTCGAGCGGGCCGTTGACCAGCCTCTTGGCCTCCGCGTAAGCGCGCGTGGGCCCCGCGGCCAGCCGCTGCGCGATGCGCAAGGTTTCTTCCGCGAGATTGTCGCCAGGCACCACCCAGTTCACGAGCCCCTGCTGGCGAGCAGTTTCCGCATCGAACCGATCCGGAAGCATGATCAACTCCATGGCCTTCTTGTAGCCGACCAGGCGCGGCAGGAACCAGGTGCTGCCGCCGTCGGGGCTGGCGCCGATGTTCGCGTAGGCCAGCGTGAACCGCGTATCCGCGGCCGCGATGGCCAGGTCGGCCGCGCACATGAGGCTGAAGCCCGCGCCGGCCACCGCGCCATGCACGCTGGCCAGGACGGGCTTGCCCATGCGCCGCAGCGCAAGAAATGCGGCGTGCATCTCCCGCCCCCAGGTCACGATCAGTTCGGGCAACTCGGCGAGGTTCTCGTGAAAAACGGCGACATCGCCGCCGGCCATGAAGGCGCCCCCTTCGCCGCGGATCACGACTGCGCGGACCGCGGCATCGCGCTCCACGGACTCCGTGACCGGGCGCAATTGCCGCATCATTTCGCCGTCCATCGCGTTCAGTACCTGCGGCCGGTTCAGGACGATGACCGCGATCCCGTTTGCGACCGACAATTTGACGACTTCGCTCATGCTGCGGACTTGTGGGCGGTGGCGCTGGCCAGCGGCGTAACGTTATCCGGATCGCGATCGGCGCGGGAACGGCCGATGTCGTGCGGGAAGTCGTCCACCATGATGCAGGCGCGGCGCAGCGCGCTGTACTCGTGGAATTGCGCGGCTTCGGCCGCGCTGATGATGCCCTTGTCCACCGCGGCGGCAACCAGTTCCTGCTCGGTGATCCCGGCGATCACCCTTGCTTTCAGGGCGCTGCGGATTTTCGCCTCGATGGCTTCGCCGGCGGGCGCGCCCAGCATGGCCAGTTCGAGGCGCCCTACGGGATCGGCTTCGCTGCGCAGCAGGAACACGTTCGCGGTCACGCGCTCGCGCGTCGCAGTCGGCTCCATCAGCAATTTCGCGATCTGGTGCCCCAAGCGGTCAGGCGGTGGCGCAAAGGATTTTCCAAGCGGGAAAACGATGATCCTGAGCATGGCGCCGGTCAGCCGGCTCGGGAAATTTGCAAAGACGCCATAGAACGCGTCCTGGATGCGCACCAGGCAGTCGTCCAGCACCCACAGGACCAGCGGCAGGTCCGCGCGCGGGCGGCCGTCATCCTCGTAGCGCTTGAGCACCGTCGACGCGATGTAGAGCTGGCTGAGAATGTCGCCGAGCCGCGCGGAAAGCTTTTCCCGCCGCTTGAGGTCGCCGCCGAGGAACAGCATCGCCACGTCCGCGGAAAACGCGAAGCCGGCGCACAGGCGCGAGAATTGCCGCGTGTAGGCGCGCAACTCGTGAGCGCCGGGAACCTTCACCATGTGCGCGCCGGTCAGGCCCTGCCATAGCGAGCGTGCGGCATTGCAGAGCACGAAGCGCACGTGATCCCAGAATGCGCCGTCGAATTCGTCCGCGCCCTGCTTCGCGTCCGCATTACGCGTGGCGGCGATCTCGCGCAGGACGTAGGGATGGCAGCGGATCGCGCCCTGCCCGAAGATCATCATGCTGCGCGTCAGGATGTTGGCGCCCTCGACGGTAATGCCGATCGGGACCTGCTGGTAGGCGCGGCCGAGGTAATTGTTCGGTCCGAGGCAGATGCCCTTGCCGCCGTGGATGTCCATCGCATCGTTGATGACCTGGCGCCCGCGCTCGGTGCAGTGATACTTGACGATCGCCGAGATGACCGAGGGTTTTTCGCCAAGGTCCACCGCGCCGGCGGTCATCGTCCTCGCGGCGTCGATCGCGTAGGTGTTGCCGGCAATGCGCGCGAGTGCTTCCTCGATGCCCTCGAACTTGCCTATGGCGATCTTGAACTGGTTGCGCACGCGGCTGTAAGCGCTCGTCGCGCGCAACGCCAGCTTGGAGGCGCCGGCGCTCGACGAGGGCAGCGAAATCGAACGGCCGGCGGCCAGGCACTCCATCAGCATGCGCCAACCCTGACCCGCGTATTCGCGCCCGCCGATCACCCAGTCCATCGGAATGAAAACGTCCTTGCCCCAGTTCGGCCCGTTCATGAACGACGCATTGAGCGGGAAATGCCGGCGGCCGATGTTGACGCCGGGATGCTTCGTCGGGATCAGCGCCAGCGTGATGCCGATGTCTTCGTTCGCGCCCAGCAGGCCGTCCGGATCATGCAGCTTGAACGCCAGGCCGAGCAGCGTTGCCACCGGACCGAGCGTGATGTAGCGCTTCTCCCAGGTCAGCCGGATGCCGACGACCTCGCGGCCGTCGTGCAGGCCCTTGCAGACCACGCCGAAGTCGGGAATCGACCCGGCGTCCGAGCCGGCTTCCGGGCCGGTCAACGCGAAGCACGGCATTTCCAGCCCCTTCGCGAGCCGCGGCAGGTAGAGGTTCTTCTGCTCGTCGGTGCCATAGTGCAGCAGCAATTCCGCCGGGCCGAGGGAATTGGGCACCATCACCGAAACGCAGGCGGTGGCGCTGCGTGTTGCGAGCTTTTGCACGACCTGCGAATGCGCGTACGCCGAAAAGCCGAGGCCGCCGTATTGCTTCGGGATGATCATGCCGAGAAAGCCGCGGTCCTTGATGAACTGCCAGACGTGCGGCGGCAGGTCGTTCAACTCGTGCGTGATCTCCCAGTCGTCGCACAGGCGGCACAGTTCTTCGACCGGGCCGTCGACGAAGGCCTGCTCGTCCGGCGTCAGCCTCGGCTTCGGCGTGCCGAGCAGCTTGTTCCAGTCCGGCTGGCCGCTGAAAAGCTCGCCGTCCCACCAAACCGTACCGGCGTCCAGCGCTTCCTGCTCGGTCTGCGACACCTGTGGCAGCGCCTTGGCGAACCAGTTGAACAGCGGATCGCTGACGAGCGAACGGCGCAGCTGCGGCACGACCAGCAGCGCGCCGGCCACGAGATAGACGGTCCAGAGCACCGCCTTGGTCACCGCGCCGGCGCCTGACCAGATCGTCAGCGCCCCCAGGAAAAGGCCGGCCCCGACGATCCAGCCCGCCGCGCCCGCCCGCGCGTAGGCGAGCATCCAAAGCACCGCGATGGCCGCGGCGATCCACAGAATGGCGTTCATGTGCTTCTCCTTGCGAATTCGACGATGCTTCTCATGCTGCCTTTCGACCGGAGACGACCCGCGCCGGTTGCATGTCCGGCAGGGGCGCCCGGAATCCGGCGGCAAGGAAGGGAATCAGGCGCCGGATGACGGCATCGGCGTCGTCGGCATCCTCGAGGTTGCAGGTCGCTATCAGCTTCAAGGCATCGTTCCCCGCCAGCGAATAGGAAAGCGTGCCGAACATGAAATGCATGCGCCAGGTCAGTTCCTGGTCCGGCATGTCCGGTAACGACCTGGCGAATGCCTGCTTGAACCGGATGACGACCTGGCGATATTGCGCGGGCAGGATTTCCCGCAGGTGGTCGGCGGGTTCGGAAAATGCGCGACCCAGCAGTCGCAGGAATGTCGTGCCGCGAGCCAGCGGATCCTGGGTGCCCTGCAGCGCCGGCACCAGCATGGCCTCGACGAGACGCTCGACCGCAAGCGGCTTGCCGCGCGCCGCGAGTTCAAGCCGGTCCAGGTAGGCCACGCGCGCGGAATTGAGCGGTCCGAGCCGGCGCTCGAACACCTCGCGGATCAGGGCCTCCTTCGATCCGAAGTGGTAGCTGACGGCCGCGAGATTGGCTTTCGCCCTCGCGGTGATGCCGCGCAACGAGGTCGCGGCATAGCCGTGCTCCATGAACATCGACTCCGCCGCCTGCAGGAGTCTCTCCCGGGTGCGCGATTCCGACCTGATCGCCACGTTCTTTTTGAGCCGATCCATGATCCCGTTCCGCGATGCGGCGACAGCGCCCTCGCACCCATCCGGAAATTCAAACAAACGTTTGAATGATCGGCAGGCCGGCAGGCCTTGTCAACGAATTCCTGCGTTATGAAAAGTAACGCGGCCCGGAGGGCCGCGTTACGGGAGCTACGGTGCAATGCACCAGCGGCTAGAACTGCGCCTCTTCGAGCGCGAGCACGCTGCTCGACCCGTGCACGATCTCGTGCTTGTAGGCCGTGGCCAGCGGCAGCACATGCTCCGCATAGAAACGCGCCGTGCCGAGCTTGGCCCGGTAGAAATCATAGTCCTCGCTGTTCTCGTCGAGGCGCGATTTCGCGATCAGGGCGGCGCGAGCCATCTGCCACCCACCGGCCACCGTGCCGCAGAGTTTCAGGAAGGGCACCGCGCCGGCCGAAGCGGCCTTCATGTTTCCCGGAAAGGTGGCGAGCAGCCAATCCGTGGCCTCGGCAAGCGCCGCCACGCCTTCCGCGAGCGAGCGCCGGATCACCGCCAGCCCCGGGTGCCCTGCCTTGGCCAGCTCGGTGTCGAGCGCGCGCATCTCCTCGATCAGCAGCCTGATGGTGGCGCCTTTCTCATAGGCGACCTTGCGGCCCACCAGGTCGTTGGCCTGGATGCCGGTCGTGCCTTCATAAATGGTCGTGATGCGCGCGTCGCGAAGATATTGGGCTGCGCCCGTTTCCTCGACGAATCCCATGCCGCCGTGGACCTGCACGCCGGTCGACGCGATCTCGATGGACTGCTCCGTGCACCAGCCCTTCACCACCGGCGTGAGCAGGTCGAACATCGCTTGCGCCTTCGCGCGCTCCCCCTTGTCCGGATGCAGCAACGCCTTGTCCAGTTGCGCCGAAGCCAGCGTTGCCAGCGCGCGCATGGCCTCGGTCTGGGATTTCATGCTCATGAGCATGCGCCGCACGTCCGGATGATGGATGATGCTCACGCGCTCACCCGTCTTGACGCCGATTTCCCTGCCCTGGATGCGGGTGCGCGCGTATTCGAGGGCGTGCTGGTAGGCGCGTTCCGCGATGGCCACGCCCTCGATGCCCACTTCGAGTCTCGCAAAATTCATCATCGTGAACATGTATTCCAGTCCGCGATTTTCCTCGCCGACGAGGTAGCCCACGGCACCTTCGCCGTCGCCGTAGGCCATCACGCAGGTCGGGCTGCCGTGGATGCCGAGCTTGTGCTCGATCGAAACGCACTTCACGTCGTTGCGCTTGCCGACCGTGCCATCGGCCTCGACCAGGAATTTCGGTACGACGAACAGCGAAATGCCCTTCACGCCTTCCGGCGCGTCCGGCGTGCGCGCGAGCACCATGTGGATGATGTTCTCCGCCATGTCGTGCTCGCCCCAGGTGATGAAGATCTTGGTGCCATGGATGCGGAAATGGTCGCCTTCCGGCACGGCGCGGCTGCGCACCGCAGAGAGATCCGAACCGGCCTGCGGCTCGGTGAGGTTCATGGTGCCGGTCCACTTGCCGTTGACGAGGTTCGGCAGGAATGTGTCCTTCTGCTCGTCGGAGCCGTGTCGCATCAGCGACGCCACGACACCGGCCGTGAGCATCGGACACAGGCAGAACGACATGTTGGCCGAGTTCCACATTTCCGACGTCTGCGTGGAAAGGATGTGCGGCAAGCCCTGGCCGCCATAATTCGGGTCGCAGGCAAGTCCGGTCCATCCGCCTGCCGCGAATTGCTTGAACGCGTCGGCAAACCCTGGCGCGGACGTGACGACCGTGTCCTTCCATTTCGCGCCCGTGACGTCGCCCGGACGGTTCAGCGGATCCAGCACGCCGGAAGCGAATTTGCCCGCCTCCTCGAGGACCGCGTCCACCACGTCCGGCGTCAGGTCCTCGCATCCCGGCAGCGCGGCGATGTCGTCGAGCCCGACCAATTCCTTGACCGCGAATTTCATGTCCCGTATCGGGGCCGAGTAAGTGGACATATTTTTCTCCGCTGGTGAGTCGTGCGCTAGAGCGCGCCGGTCATTTCAGGCACGGCCTGGAACAAGTCCGCCACCAGGCCGTAATCGGCAACCTGGAAGATCGGCGCCTCGGCGTCCTTGTTGATCGCGACGATGACCTTGCTGTCCTTCATGCCGGCAAGATGCTGGATCGCGCCGGAAATGCCGACCGCGATGTACAGTTCCGGCGCAACGATCTTGCCGGTCTGGCCGACCTGGTAGTCGTTGGGGACGAAACCGGAATCGACCGCGGCTCGCGATGCGCCGACCGCGGCGCCGAGCTTGTCCGCCAGCGCCTCGAGGATCTTGAAGTTCTCGCCGTTGCCCATGCCGCGTCCGCCGGAAACGATTGCGCGCGCCGATGTCAGTTCCGGCCGCGCGGATTTCGTGAGTTCCTGCCCCACCAGCGACGACAATCCGCTGTCCGCGGCCGCGGTTACGTTTTCCACGGTCGCCGATCCTCCGGTCGCCGGCGCGGCATCGAAGCCGGTCGTGCGCACGGTGATGACCTTGATCGGATCCAGCGACTGCACGGTGGCCAGCGCATTGCCCGCGTAGATCGGACGCACGAAGGTATCGGCCGATTCGACCTTCACGATGTCAGACACCTGCGCGACATCGAGCAGCGCCGCCACGCGCGGCATGACGTTCTTGCCCGAGCTCGTCGACGCGGCCAGCACGTGGCTGTAGTTTTTTGCCAGCGAAACGATCAGCGCACCCAGCGACTCCGCGAGCGGGTGGGCGTAGTGCGGCGCGTCGGCGACCAGCACTTTCTTCACGCCGGCGATCGCGGCGGCGGCCTTGGCGGCACCCTCGCACTGGTGGCCGGCGACCAGGATGTCGATGTCCCTGCCAATCTTGCCTGCGGCGGTGACGGCGTTGAGCAGGGCCGGCTTGATGCCGGCGTTGTCGTGTTCGGCAATGACCAGGATAGCCATCAGATGACCTTCGCTTCGCTTTTGAGTTTTTCGACCAGCTCCTGCACGCTCTTGACCATCTTGCCGGCGCTGCGCTTCGGCGGCTCCTGCACTTTCAGGGTCTTCAGGCGCGGCGCGACGTCGACGCCCAGCGCATCGGGCGTCACCGTCTCGAGCGGCTTCTTCTTGGCCTTCATGATGTTCGGCAGCGTCACATAGCGCGGCTCGTTCAGGCGCAGGTCCGTCGTCACCACGGCGGGCAGCTTGATCGAGATCGTTTCCAGGCCGCCGTCGACTTCGCGAGTCACTTGCGCGGCGGCGCCTTCGACCTTCACCTTGGACGCGAACGTTGCTTGCGACCATCCCAGCAGCGCGGCGAGCATTTGCCCGGTCTGGTTGGAGTCGTCGTCGATGGCCTGCTTGCCCATTATCACCAGCGAAGGTTGCTCCTTCGCCGCCAGGGCCTTCAACACCTTTGCGACCGCCAGCGGCTGGGTCTCGACGGCGGTCTCCACCAGGATCGCGCGATCCGCGCCGATGGCAAGCGCGGTGCGCAAGGTTTCCTGCGATTGCGCGGTGCCGACCGACACGGCAACGATCTCGGTTACGACACCGGCTTCCTTGAGCCGCATCGCTTCTTCCACCGCGATCTCGTCGAAGGGATTCATCGACATCTTGACATTCGCGGTTTCCACGCCGGAACCGTCGGCCTTCACCCGCACCTTGACGTTGAAGTCCACCACCCGCTTGACCGGGACCAATACCTTCATTTCATGAATCCTTGGCTTGAAAAATTGAGGAGAATTCTACCGCAGCCTCACGGGGCTTTCGCGATCTCGCGCAGCACGTTCTTCTGGATCTTGCCGGTGGATGTCTTCGGCAGCGCGCCGAAAATCACCTTGCGCGGGCATTTGAAATGGGCCATGCGGCCGCGGCACCAGGCGATGACTTCCTGCTCCGCGACCGGCGCGACGCCCGG
The DNA here is from genome assembly GCA_035548375.1 of Burkholderiales bacterium. Lineage (GTDB taxonomy): Bacteria > Pseudomonadota > Gammaproteobacteria > Burkholderiales > JACQAP01 > JACQAP01. Next base: position 23,772 of record DASZTG010000020.1, on the reverse strand, counting down.
CTTCAGCGTGACGAATGCGCACGGCGTCTCGCCCCACCTTTCATCCGGCCGCGCAACGACCGCCGCCTCGAGGATGGAAGGATGGCTGTAGAGCACGTCCTCGACCTCGATCGTCGATATGTTCTCGCCGCCGGAGATGATGATGTCCTTGGAGCGATCCTTGATTTTCACGTAGCCGTCGGCGTCGATCACCGCGAGATCACCGGTGTGGAACCAGCCGCCGGCGAACGCTTCGGCCGTGGCTTGCGGATTTTTGAGGTAGCCCTTCATCGTGATGTTGCCGCGGAAGAAAATCTCCCCCATGGTCTGGCCGTCGCGCGGCACCGGCAGCATGGTCTTCGGGTCGAGCACGTCCATGCCTTCCTGCATTTCATAGCGCACGCCCTGCCGTCCGTTCAATTCGGCGCGCTTCGCCGACGGCAGGTCGTCCCACTCCGGGTGCTTGGCGCAGACCGATGCCGGCCCATAGACCTCCGTCAGCCCGTAGACGTGCGTCAGGTCCATGCCGATGCGCTCCATGCCTTCGATGACCGCCTGCGGAGGCGCGGCACCCGCGATCATCGCGGAAACCTTGTGAGCGATGCCCGAGCGCAAGGCATCCGGCGCGTTGATGAGCATGTTGTGCACCACCGGCGCGCCGCAGAAGTGGCTGACCTTGTGCTGCCGGATCGCGTCGAACACGGGCTTCGCTTCCACCCTGCGCAGGCACACGCTGGTGCCGGCCAGCGCCGCCAGGGTCCAGGGAAAGCACCAGCCGTTGCAGTGGAACATCGGCAGCGTCCACAGGTAGACCGGAAAGTGCGGCATCGCCCAGGTGACGATGTTGCCCACGGCGTTGAGATAGGCGCCGCGGTGATGCGTCACCACGCCCTTCGGATTGCCGGTAGTCCCCGACGTGTAGGAAAGCGCTATGGCGTTCCATTCGTCGGCGGGCAGCGCCCAGGCAAAAGCCGGATCCCCGGTCTCGAGGAATGCCTCGTAGTCGCACTCCCCAAGCAGGTCGCCACCGCTGGCAAGCGGGTCGTCGATGTCGACAACCAGCAAATCGCGCTCGACCTTGCGCAAGGCCGCGGCGATGGTCGGGGCGAATTCCCGGTCCGTAAGCAAGGCCTTTGCCTCTCCGTGATTGAGCATGAAGGCGATCGCATCCGGGTCGAGGCGGGTATTGAGCGTATTGAGCACCGCCCCGGTCATCGGCACGCCGAAATGGGCTTCGTACATGGCCGGGATGTTGGGGGCCATCACCGCAACCGTGTCGCCCACCCCGATGCCGCGACGCGCAAGGGCCGAAGCGAGCCGCCGGCAGCGGGCATAGGTTTCTGCCCAGGTCGCCCGATAGTCTCCATGCACCACGGCCCGCCTGGCCGGGAAGACTTCGGCCGCCCGCGCCAGGAAGGACAATGGAGACAGGGCCGCGTAATTCGCCGGATTGCGGTCCAGCCCGGATTCGAAAGGGTTATTGCGGTTCAAGGTCGCTCCGAAAAAATCCGAAATCAGGGACGGCAGCGCGAAAGGACCGCCGGAAAGCGCGGAATGATACGGGATTGCGCGCCGGCGACCGATCGCAGGCCGCGTTCGAAACCTCGAAATTCATGGAAGAATGGCCGCAAAGCATTTGAAGCCAGTGGAAAATTTTCAAATTTTCACTAGGGGCGTTGTCCAGTTTGGTGATAAGATCATCGTCCCCCAAAGGCCCGACAGGGCCGAGGATTCCGGATTCATGTCGCGCCTGGGAAGCCATCCGATGCCGATGTCGACGGTAACGCCGAGATGATGCCCGAGCGTTCCAATCGCACGTTCATCTGCAGCGTGCTTTTCCTCGACATCACGGAGTACTCAAAGAAGCCGGTGTCGGAGCAGATCCAGCTCAAGGACAGGTTCAACGCGCTGATCGCCGAGGCGATCCACGATATCGTGCCGAACGATCGCATCATCCTGGACACCGGCGACGGCGTGGCCGTCAACTTCCTGGGCGACCCGGAAGACGCCTTGTTTGTCGGCATGAGCCTGCGCGAATCGTTCGCGCCGAAGCCTGGCGAGCCGCCCAGCCTGCCCGCCCGCATCGGCATCAACCTGGGACCGGTGCGGCTGGTGCGCGACCTGAACAGCCAGCCCAACATCATCGGTGACGGCATCAACGTGGCCCAGCGGGTCATGGGATTTGCCCAGCCTGGCCAGATCCTGGTTTCGCGCTCCTACTACGAAGTGGTCTCGCACATCTCCGAGGGTTACTCGAAGCTCTTCAAGTATGAAGGCTCGCGCACCGACAAGCATGTGCGCGAGCACGAGGTCTACAGCGTCGGCTACAGCAGCGCCCGCAGCCCGGGGATCCGCTCGCCGGCCGAGCGCGCGTTGCCTGCGTCTTTTCCGGGCGGCCAGCGCGCATCCGCCGCCCATGCGGCATCAGGCACCGGCACCTGGCCCGTGCTCAAGCGCATCGAGCCATGGCTGAACAACAAGATGATCGCCTTCGGCACCGCAACGCTGTCGGTCGGCGCCTTTGCGCTCGCGGTTATCGTCAACCTGCTCGGGCACAGCGAAGTGGCCGCGGTGCCGACGCCCCCGGCGGCGGAAGCGGTGACCGCGAAAAAGTCCCCCGCCACGCACGCCGCGGAAGCCGCGGCGATCGCGCCGCGCAAGGCCGAAAGGAAGCAAAAGACGCTCATCGCGCGAGCCGAAGCGAGCACGACGCAGGCCGCACCGGCGCCAGTGCCCGACGCCGAGGAAAAGAAGGAATCCAGGCCCTCCGCGTTCGCCTTCTTCTCCCGTGACAAGACGCCGCCGCAAGTCGAGTCGCCGCCTGCTGCCGCCGCCGCGACGGCGATGATTACGCTTGCGGTCGCGCCGTGGGGAGAAATCTACGTCGATGGAGACCGCATCGGCGTGAGCCCGCCCGTCAACGAGGTCGAGGTCGCGCCGGGCAGGCGCAAGATCGAGATCAAGAACGGCAGCTTCCCGGTATTCACGCAGGTCGTCGAGGTCAAGCCCGACCAGAAAATCCGCATCAAGCACAAGTTCAACTGAACGAACATGACCGAACTTCGACTTTGCATCGCATTGATCTTTGCCCTGCTGCTGGGCGCCGGCTGCCAGAACGGCCCGTTCAAGGACGTCGGTACGCCCAAATACGCCGGCACGGCATATCTCGAGGAAGGCGTGCAGCACTACGAAGAGGGCAACTACAAGGTCGCGAAACGCCGCCTGCAATTCGCCCTGGAGGAAGGCTTGAGCCGGCCAGACCGCGTGAAGGCCCACAAGTACCTCGCGTTCATCGCCTGCGCCTCCAGCCAGCCGGTCAGTTGCCGCGAGGAATTCGGCATCGCGCTCGAGCTCGATCCGAAATTCGAACTGAGCGCCGCGGAAGCCGGCCACCCGATCTGGGGGCCGGTGTTCAAGAGCGTGAAGGCCAAGCAGGCCAGGCAGCCATGAACAACGCGACGTCCACCACGATGCTGGGGCGCTACGAGGTCATGGCCGAGCTTGGCCAGGGCGCGATGGGCGTGGTCTACAAGGCGCGCGACCCGATGCTCGACCGCATCGTCGCGATCAAGACCATCAACCTGACCTTGCCGAAGGACGAGCTCGCCGAATACGAGGCGCGCTTCTACCAGGAGGCCAAGGCCGCCGGCGGGCTGTCCCACCGCAACATCGTCACGATCTACGACATCGGCCGCAGCGAACGCGTCGCCTACATGGCGATGGAATTCCTCGAGGGCCATGAGCTGCGCCGCATGATGCAGTCGCGCGTGCCGATCCGCGTGAGCCAGGCGCTGGACATCGGCGCCCAGGTCGCCGAAGGCCTGCAGTACGCCCACGATCGCCAGATCATCCACCGCGACATCAAGCCGGCCAACATCATGGTGCTCACGGACGGCTCGGTGAAAATCACGGACTTCGGCATCGCGCGCATGCGCAACAACGAAGTCAAGACCATGACCGGCATGATCCTGGGCTCGCCGAAGTACATGTCGCCGGAGCAGGTGTCGGGCAAGCGCGCCGACGCGAGATCGGACATCTTCTCGCTCGGCGTGGTGCTCTACGAGATGCTCACCGGCACCTCGCCCTTCGTGGCCGACAACATCCACGGCGTGATGTACCAGACCGTGAACTTCAATCCGCCGGCGCCGCGCACGCTGAACCCCGAGTTGCCGGAGGTGCTCAATTTCATCGTCGCCAAGGCGCTCGCCAAGAACCTGGACGACCGCTACCAGAAGGCGAAGGAACTCGTGCACGATCTTCGCCAGGCGCTGGCCTCGCTGTCCGGCGAGTCGGCCGCCCCCGACGTGCCGGCCAGCACCGCCGCCGCGTTCGTCGAGCCGCCCCCGCAAATGACGCGACAGGAGGACAAGCAGGCACGCATCCTGGAAATGGCCGAAGCGGGCACGCCCAGGAACGCGGGCGATTCGACGCAGGAAGAAGCGCGCGAGCCGGTCGGGGAATCGACGAATCCCGTGCTCGGCCTGTCGAAGGCCTTCGATTCCTTCGACGCGACCATGCGCCTCGCAGCGCTCACCGGCATGGAAAAGGAGCTCGACAAGTTTTCGGAGACCCAGAAGATCGCGCGCCTGAAGGCACTGGCCGACGCCAAGCGGTCGGCGGCGGCATCGTCCGCTTCGGCCAGCGCCACCTGGCAGCAGCCGGCCGCGGCCGCCGGACCGGCGCGCATGAACGGCTCGGCCTCGCATCTGAAGCTGATCTGGATCGGCAGCATCATCCTGGCCGCGGCGGCGGCCGCGCTTTTCCTGCTGCGCTGATCCTCGAACGGCGCGTCAACGCACCCGGGCCACGGCCTCGTCCACGCGCTCCACGCTCACGATCTCGATCCCGTCGATGACGCCCTTGGGCGCGTTCGCCTTCGGAACGATCGCGAGGCGGAACCCCAGCTTGGCGGCCTCGCGCAAGCGCTCCTGTCCGCGCTGAACCGGACGGACTTCGCCCGCCAGCCCGATTTCCCCGAACGCCACCAGCTTCTCGGGCAGCGGCTTGTTGCGCAGCGACGATACGATCGCGAGCAGCACGGGCAAGTCCGCCGCCGGCTCGTCGATCTTGACGCCACCCACCGCATTGACGAAAACATCCTGGTCGAATGCCGCGATGCCGGCATGCCGGTGCAGCACCGCCAGCAGCATGGCGAGCCGGTTCTGCTCCAGCCCGACGCTCAGGCGCCGTGGATTCGGCGCATGCGCCTCGTCGACCAGCGCCTGCACCTCCACCAGCATGGGACGACTGCCTTCCTGCGTGACCATCACGCAGGATCCCGCGACCTGCGTGCCATGCTGCGACAGGAACAAAGCCGACGGATTCGAGATGCCGCGCAACCCGCGCTCGGTCATCGCAAACACGCCGAGCTCGTTGACCGCGCCGAAGCGGTTCTTGATCGCGCGCACCAGCCGGAAGCTCGAATGCGTGTCGCCCTCGAAGTACAGCACGGCATCGACCATGTGCTCGAGCACGCGCGGGCCGGCGAGCGCGCCTTCCTTGGTCACGTGGCCGACGAACAGCAGCGTGGTGCCCGAGGATTTTGCGAAGCGCGTCAGTTGCGCCGCGCACTCGCGCACCTGCGCGACGCTGCCCGGCGCGGACTGCAGCGACTCGGAATAAACGGTCTGGATCGAATCGATCACCGCCACGTCAGGTTTCTGCGCCGTCAACGTCGCGAGTATTTTCTCGAGCTGGATTTCCGCGAGCAAATCGAGCGACGCGGCGTCGAGCGCAAGCCGCCTGGCGCGCATGGCGACCTGCTGCGCCGATTCCTCGCCGCTCACATAGATGGCACTGCAGGACTTGCCCAGTTCCGCCAGCGCCTGCAACAGCAAGGTCGATTTGCCGATGCCCGGATCGCCGCCTAGCAGCACGACCGCGCCGCTCACCAGGCCGCCGCCCAGCACGCGGTCCAGCTCGTCGATGCCGGTCGGGCGCCGCGGGGCTTCGCGCGCCTCGACTTCGGCGAGCTTTTGCAACCGGCTCGATTCCGCGATCGACTGGTAGCGCGAGCCGCCGCTTTTTTCCGCGACGGTCTCGACCAGGGTATTCCACGCGGTGCAGTGCGGGCACTGGCCCTGCCATTTCAGCGTCTGGCCGCCGCATTCCGTGCAGGTGTAGACGGTCTTGGCCTTCGCCATCATTCCACCTCGACGACCGGCACGCGGCGCGCCAGCGCGCACATCAGCTCGTAGCCGACCGTTCCCGCCGCAGCCGCGACCTCCTCCACCGGCAAGCCCTCGCCCCAGAGCACGACCGGACTGCCCACGCGCGCCTGCCCGACTCCGGTCAGGTCCACGCACAGCATGTCCATGGAGACCCGGCCCGCCATGGGCACGCGTACACCATCGACCAGGACAGGCACGCCGTTATTGGCGTGACGCGGATAGCCGTCGGCATAGCCGCAGGCGACCACGCCGATGCGCATCTCGCGGTCCGCCAAAAACAGCCCGCCGTATCCGACCGTGTCGCCGCGCTTGAGGTGCTGGACGGCGATGATCTCGCTCCTGAGCGTCATCGCCGGCCGCAGGTCGAGCTTCCGCGCCGTCACGTTGTCCAGCGGACTCGCGCCGTAAAGCATGAAGCCCGGGCGCACCCACTCGGCCCTCGCCTCGGGAAATCGCAGCAAGGCGGCCGAATTCGCCAGCGAGCGCTCGTGGCCCGGCCGCGCGACATGCGTCTCGAACTCACGCATCTGCCAGTCTATGCCACTCACGCCTTCCGCATCCGAGAAATGCGTCGCCAGGACGATCTTCCCGATGCAGGCGATTGCGCGCAATTCGTCGATTACCCTGGCGGCTTCGACGGCGGGAAAACCGAGCCGGTTCATTCCGGTATTGAATTTCAGGAAGACGTCGATCTTGTTGCCGGCAGGGACGGCCTGGAGAAGGCGAAGTTGCTCGCGCGAATGCACCATGATGGTGAAGTCGTGATGCAGGATTTCCGGCAACTCCACCCCGGAAAACGGGCCCTCGAGCAACAGGATGCGCTGCCGGAACCCGGCTTCGCGCAAGCGCACCGCATCATCTAGCTCCAGCAGCCCGAAACCCTCCGCATCCGAAAATGCGCGCGCCGCGCGCAACAACCCGTGTCCGTACGCATTGGCCTTGATCACGGCCAGGATGGCGGCGGCGCCGGCATAGCCGCGCGCCACGCCCAAATTGTGCTTCAGCGCGGCAAGATCGAAACTAGCCTGAATGGGTCGGGCCATGTATGGTTTGCTTTCCCGGCTTCGAATTGGAGGAGCGGACGCGGTGCCGGTATTTTATGCGTTCGGCCGCGCGGCAAGGCGCGCTCAATTGCACCGGGATCGCCTTTGCGCCACATCGGATGTGGTATAAAGCCGCCGGCCGAAGACCTCATGATCGCTAACGAAAAGCATCCGGACGCGCGGCGTCCGCCCGCTCCGACCCCATGAATCGCGGGTTCTATACCATCCTCGCGGCGCAGTTCTTCTCGGCGCTCGCCGATAACGCATTGCTGTTCGCCGCCATCGCGCTGCTGGTGAGCCTGAACGCGGAGCCCTGGCAGACGCCGGTGCTGCAGCAATTCTTCGTGTTCGCCTACATCGTGCTGGCGCCCTTCGTCGGCCCGTTCGCCGACTCGCTGCCGAAGGGCCGCGTCATGTTCGTGTCGAACGCCGTGAAGCTGATCGGCTGCCTGGCGATGCTGATGGGCCTGCACCCGTTGCTGGCCTATGGCCTGGTCGGGATCGGAGCGGCGATGTACTCACCCGCGAAGTACGGCATCCTTACCGAGTACCTGCCGCACCAGAAACTGGTGCTGGCCAACGGCTGGATGGAGGGCCTGACCGTCGCGGCCATCATCTTCGGATCCATCCTCGGCGGCATCATGGTCAGCAACAAGTTCGCGGACTACGTCTTCGCCCGGGTCGACCTTCCGTTCATCGAGACCGGCATCGACACGCCGCCGGAACTGGCGATCGTGGTCATCCTCGCGCTCTATTTCATCGCGGCGATGATCAACCTCTACATCCCGAAGGTCGCCATCGACCACAAGCTGCAGAAGCGCAACCCGGTTTTCATCATGCAGGATTTCTGGCATAGCCTGCGGCTGCTGTGGCGCGATCCGCTGGGCCAGGTCTCGCTCGCGGTGACCACGCTGTTCTGGGGCGCGGGCGCCACCTTGCGCCTCATCGTGCTGACCTGGGCTTCCATGGCACTGAAATTCAGCATGGAGAGGGCAACGCAGTTGACCGCCGTGGTGGCCATCGGCATCGCGATCGGTTCGGTGCTGGCGGCCAAGTATGTTTCCCTCAAGCGCTCGGTGCGCGTGCTGCCAGTCGGCATCGCGATGGGCGTGCTGGTGATCCTGATGGTGTTCGTCAGGGACTGGCGCATCGCAATCTTCCTGCTGATCCTGATCGGCGCGATGGGCGGCTACTTCGTGGTGCCGATGAATGCCCTGCTGCAGCACCGCGGCCACCTGCTCATGGGCGCGGGACACTCGATCGCGGTCCAGAACTTCAACGAGAATTTGTCGATCCTGGTGTTGCTGGGCGTCTATGCAATGATGATCAAGGCCAACATGCCGATCTACGCGATCATCTCGAGCTTCGGCTTGTTCATCGCCTTGACCATGGCCTACCTGACGCGCAAGCACTGGCACGACCAGGACCGCGCCTGACGCATCAGAACACGACGGGCCGGTCGGGAAGCTCGTTGCCGTCTTCTGCTGGCGTCGGAAAGTGCGCCTGCAGGATCAGCGAAACGCGTTCTATGCCTTCGACGATTGCCTGCTCGAAACGGCCTTCGCGCAATGCCGCTTCCATCGCTCGGCAGGCCTGCTCCCAGCTCTCCTCGCCGGCACGGGCATGGATGCCACGATCGGCGACGATCTCCACGTCGCGATCCGCCAGCAACAGGTAGATCAGCACGCCGTTGTTGTGCTGGGTGTCCCAAACCCGCAATTGCGCGAACAGCTCGATGGCACGCTCGCGTCCCGAAACGCCGCGAAAAAGCCGATGTGCGTCGAGGGCGTGCTCGACCGCGAACCGGACCTGCCCGCCATGGCGAGTCTCGGACTGTGCAATTGCTTGTTCGATGCGCGCAAGGACCGCCGGGGGAAAGCGGCGTCGCGTCAACCATTGTGGGGACACGATGTGGCGCAACAGGCGGTTCCAGTTCATGAACTCACCACTTCCCGGACGCACCGCCGCCGCCGAAACCGCCGCCACCGCCGCTGAATCCTCCGCCTCCTCCGCCGCCAAAACCTCCACCGCCGAATCCGCCACCACCAAATCCACCGCCGCCAAATCCGCCTCCGCCGATGCGCCCCATGCCGCCACCAAGCAGGGTCACGAAGAAAGCCACGACGCCGGCAAGTGCCGCGACAAGGACAGGCGCGATGATGAGCCACGCGAGGAAGCCCACACCCGCTCCCGCGAGCACGGCACCCGGCAGCCGGCCGAACAGGCTGCGCAGGATGCCGCCGATGGCCAGCGTCGCGACGACGAGCACCACGAAATACGACTCCAGCGAGCGTGGACTGCCTTTTCCGGCGTTCGACGTGCTGGGTTCCGGCAACGGCTCGCCGTCGATGACTTTCATCAACCGGTCGATGCCCGCGTTCAGCCCCTCGTAGAACTGGCCTTCGCGAAACCCCGGTGTGAACACCTCGTCGATGAGCCGCCTCGCCATGGCATCCGGAACGACGCCCTCGAGGCCATAGCCGACTTCCAGGCGCATGGCGCGATCGGACTTCGCCACCACGATCAAGATGCCGTCGTTGACGCCCTTGCGACCGATCTTCCAGGCCTCGGCAACCCGAATGCTGTAGGCCTCGATCGGTTCGGGGAACGTCGTACCCGTGATCAGCACCGCGATCTGGCTGCCCTTGCGCGTCTCGAATTCCTGCAGCTTCGCTTCGAGCGCGGACTTCTGTTGTGCAGTGAGCGTGCCGGTTTCATCGACCACCCGGCCTGTCAGCGGCGGGATCGGCCGATCTTCGGCCAGGACCAGGAAGCTGGCGAGCAGCAGCGCGAGAAGCACTGCCGCCCGCGGGAGGACCGTCATCGGGCTATTTGTTCTGGGCCGGCGCGGCAGGCGCTTCCGGTTTGGAAAAATCCACCGCCGGCGGCTTGGAAATCGCCTGCTCGTTTTCCACCGTGAATGTCGGCTTGACCTTGTGGCCGAACATCATCGCAGTCAGGTTCGACGGAAACGAGCGCACCGTCACGTTGTATTCCTGGACCGCGCGGATGTAGCGCTGCCGCGCCACCGTGATTCGGTTTTCCGTGCCTTCGAGCTGCGCCTGCAGGTCGCGGAAATTCTGGTCCGACTTGAGCTGCGGATAATTTTCCGTCACGACCAGCAGCCTCGACAGCGCGGAAGTCATTTCGCCCTGCGCCGCGACGAACTTCGAGAGCGCATCGGGATCGTTGGCCAGTTCCGGGGTCGCCTGGATGCTGCCGACTTTCGCGCGCGCATTGGTCACGCCGAGCAGGACATCCTTCTCCTGGGCCGCAAAGCCCTTGACCGTGTTGACGAGGTTGGGAATCAGGTCGGCGCGACGCTGGTACTGGCTCAGCACCTCGCCCCATGCGGCTTTCACCCCTTCGTCCTGCGTCTGCAACGTGTTGTAACCGCAGCCGCCGAGGCCGGCCATGGAAAGAGCCAGCAGGCAGTACACCAGTAGTCGTTTCATTTCCCCTCCTGAAGAATGCGTCCGCCCTTCAATTGGGGGCGACGGCGCGCGGCTTCAATGACTGCATGGTGTCGACCGCGAAGCAAAGGTCTTCCCAGGACTTGCTCTTGTCCACGAGGTTGCGCAGCAGGTAGGCCGGATGGTAGGTCACGATCAGCGGCGTGCCGCGATAGTCGTGCACCCGCCCGCGCATGCTGCCCAGCGTGGCCTCGATGCCGAGCAGGTTCTGCGCGGCGACCTTGCCGAGTGCGATGATGAGCTTCGGGCGGATCAGGTCGATCTGGCGGGTGAGGTAAGCCTCGCAGGCCTGCGCTTCCGCGGGCTCCGGCGTGCGGTTGCCCGGCGGCCGGCATTTGACGACATTGGCGATGTAGACGTTCTGCCCGCGCTTGAGCGCAATCGCCGAGAGCATGTTGTCGAGCAACTTGCCGGCCTGGCCGACGAAGGGTTCGCCGCGCTCATCCTCCTCGGCGCCCGGCCCTTCGCCGACGAACAGCCATTCGGCCTTGACGTCGCCCACGCCGAGCACGGCCTGCTTGCGCGCCTTGTGCAGCACGCAGGCCGTGCACGTAGCGGCCGACGATTTCAGTTGCGCCCAGTCCATGGCTGCAATTTGCGCGGCGCGGTCGTCCGGGGGAGCGGCGCCGACCGGAATCTTCATCGGCGTCGATGTCGCCGCCACGGCTGCCGGCGCGTCGCCGTTCGCCGCGCCGTTGCGCCGGACCCACACCGGCGACAGGCCGAGTTCCTTCAGCAGGAAGGCGCGGCGGCCGGGATCGTCCGACGTCTTCATAACGCGAGGCCCATCAGGATGGCGTCCTCGCGCCCATGCCCCGCGGGATAGTATCCGCGCCGGATGGTGATTTCCCTGAAGCCGAATTCGAAGTACAGGCGACGGGCGCCATCGTTGGACGGCCTCACCTCGAGGAACATCTGGGCCGCGTCGCTCGCGCGCGCAACGCGCACGAAATGCTCCAGCAGCATGCGACCAAAGCCGCGGCGCTGCCAGGCCGTCGCCACGCTGAGGTTCAGCAGGTGGGCCTCGCGCACGCCGATCATGAGGATGCCGTAGCCCGCCAGCTCGCGGGCGCACTCCACGACCCAGCAGCTGTAGCCGGAGGCGAGCGAATCGTCGAAGTTGCCGCGCGTCCACGGATGGGAATACAGCGTGGGCTCGACCTGCATGACGCGGTCGAGGTCCGTGGCGCGCATGGGACGGAATTCCGGGAGGTTGTCGAGTTGGGCGCTCATCGCTGTTCGTGCATTTTAAGCGCGACCTTGTCCCGCACATAGAGCGGCATCGCCTGTTCCGCCGCCAACCCGCCACCCGCAAGCAGGACCGGCTTCGCCAGCCTCGCGATCGCCCGCGCATGCGGATGCAAGTCGGCCTCGACACGCGCGAGCTGTGCGCCGTAGCGGCGCTCGATCCCGGGTCCATGCGCCAGGAAACCGCTGCCGCAGCCGACCCAGCCTTCGCCGTCGAGCATCGGCAACGAAGCAACGTTACCGACCGCGGGCGGCGCGACCTGCGTCCATTCCCCACCCGACCTTTGGTATGCGGCATGGTAGAGCTCGCCCATGCGCGCATCGATGCATGCCAGCGCGCGCTCCGCACCGGATTCTTCCGCGAGTGCGGCGAGCGTGCCCACCGGCACGACCGGCAGGCCTGCGCCCAGCGCGAGCCCTTGCGCCACTCCACATGCGATCCGCAGTCCCGTGAACGACCCCGGGCCCGCGCCGAACGCGATGCCGTCGAGTCGCGCCAGTTTGAAGTCAACCTCGGCGAGCAATTCCGCGATCATCGGCAGGATCAGCTCGGAGTGCCGCTGTCCCGCGCGGACTTCGCGAAATGCGAGCGCGTCGCCGCGCAGCAGTGCGACCGAGCAGGATTCGGTGGAGGTATCCAGGGCGAGAAGATTCAAACCGTTTCGTCGCCGGCGGCTCGCGTATGCGATTCCGGCTGCGCCTTGAAGCGCGAGACTCTGGCAGCTCGCAGGGTCGGCGGATTTTAGCCGAAACCCGCCTGGCAGCGTTGGTTATAATCCGCGTCAGCCGCAGTCCGATGCGACGCGTTAAGCGTCCGGCCGGTTCAGCCGGTCAGCCATCCAAGAAACCAACGACTACCCGGAGGACTCTTCCATGCACCGCATCCTGCGCCATTTGGGCGTAATAGCAGCAGTATTTGCCGCGCTGGGCGGCGTGTCGCCGGCGACGGCCGACGAAACACCGCTTCGCATCGGCGTCATCACCTTCCTGTCCGGTCCGGCGGCCGGCCCCTTCGGCGTGCCCGCCAAGAATGCCGCCGACCTGCTCGCCGAAGCCTTCAACAAGGGCGGCCAGGTCCCGGGGTATGAAAAGAAGGGCTTCGGCGGACGTCCCATCGAGCTGGTCTATGTCGACGAAGCCGGCGGCCCAACGAAAGTCGTGACCGAGTACCGCAATCTCATCACGCGCCAGAACGTCGACATGGTGATCGGCGTCATTTCCAGCGGCGACTGCCTCGCGGTGGCGCCGGTCGCGGAGGAGATGCAGAAATTCACCATCCTGTTCGACTGCGCGACCAATCGCGTGTTCGAGGAAGCCAGCTACAAGTACGTGTTCCGCACGACGACGATGGCCACGCAGGAAAACGTGGCGGCCGCGCGCTACGTCGCCGACATGTTCCCCAACCTCAAGACTTTTTCCGGCGTGAACCCGAATTACGCCTGGGGACAGGACGCCTGGTCCGACTTCACCGAGTCGATGAAGGTATTGAAGCCGGACGCGCAGATCGCGACCAACGTGACGCCCAAGCTCGGCGCCGGACAGTACAACACCGAGGTGTCCGCGCTGCTCGGCAGCAATGCCGAGATGATGCAGAACTCGCTCTGGGGCGGCGACCTCGAGGCCTTCCTGCTGCAGGCGGCGCCGCGCAACCTGCTGGAGAAAATGCCCAACGTCATCATCTGCGGCGACACCATCCTCGAGCGCCTGGCCGACCAGATTCCGGACGGCACCATCATCGGCGCCCGCGGCCCGAACGGACCGTACGCCCCGCCGACGAAGCTGAACCAGTGGTATCGCGCGAAATTCCAGGAAGCCTACAAGGTGCAGCCCGTATACGCGACCTACCACATGGCGACCGCGTTCTTCGGCGCCAAGGCCGCGTATGAAAAGGCGCAGGCGGCGAACAAGGCGAAGGAACCGAGCGTCGAGCAACTGATCGCCGCGCTCGAACACTCGAAATTCGAATCCGTCGCGGGCACCGTCGACATGTCGCTCGGCAACGGCCACCAGGCCGTGCAGCCGGTGGCTTACGGAACCGTCAAGAAAGTCGGCGGCAAGATCACGCTGGTCAACGTCCGCTCCTACGCGCCCGACAAGATCAGTCCACCCGACGGCATGAAAAGCCTGGACTGGATCCGCTCGGGCTTCAAGCGCTGAGAATCGGCCTCGTCCATCGCGGGAGGCCGGGAAGCGACCGGCCTCCTTTGCCTTGACGACAGACATCATCTGAACCACGAGGACCTGCAAACATGGAAATTTCCGTCAAGGGACAGCGCGTCCTGATCACGGCCGGCGCCGCCGGCATTGGCCGCGCCATGACCGATGTCTTCCACAAGGCCGGCGCGCGCGTGCACATCTGCGATGTCGCGCAAGCGTCGATCGACGAGGCGAAGAAGGCGTTTCCCGGCGTGACTGCCACTCTGGCGGATGTCTCCAGCCTCAAGGACGTCGACAAGCTGTTCGCCGACGTCAAGAAGGAGCTGGGCGGCCTCGATTGCCTGATCAACAACGCCGGCATCGCCGGCCCGACCGGCAAGGTCGAGGAATTGTCCGTCGAGGACTGGGAACGTTGCATCGACGTGGACGTGAACGGATTGTTCTACTGCACGCGCCTGGCCATGCCGATGATCAAGGCTGCCGGCGGGGGCTCGATCATCAATCTCTCTTCCGCGGCGGGCCGCCTGGCTTTTCCGTTTCGCACGCCCTACTCCGCCGCGAAATGGGGCGTGGTCGGCTATACCAGGAGCCTCTCGGTCGAGGTCGGGCCGGACAACATTCGCGTCAACGCCATCCAGCCCGGGGTTGTCGAAGGTGAACGCATCGACCGCGTGATCGACGCCAAGGCCAAGGCCGTCGGCATCAGCTTCGAGGCGCAGAAGAAGATCATGCTCGAGCGCGTGTCGATGCAACGCATGGTCAGCCCCTACGACATCGCCAACATGGCGCTCTACCTCGCCAGCGACATCGGCAAGAACGTCACTGGCCAGGCGATTTCGGTATGCGCGGGCGTCGAGATGCTGGGTTAGCGCGAACATCCGTCCACCGCAGAGGCACAGAGTCGCGGGGAAAAATCAGGACAGCATCGGCAAGGGACATCGGGCCGGATCGCGACGCTCCCGCCGTCTCGTTCGGATCTTCTCCGCGTCTGGTTCTTCCGTGGTGAAAAGAAATTTGCAAAGGAAAGTGTGAAATGGAAAAAATCGCAATCATCGGATCGGGATTGATCGGGCGCGCATGGGCGATGGTGTTCGCCCGCGCCGGCCACCCGGTGAAGCTATACGACGCTGCGCCCGGTGCGGCCGACAAGGCGCTCAAGCTCATCGAGGAGGGCCTGGCGGAACTGCACGAGGCCGGTCTCATTTCGGAGTCTGCCGCGGTCGTCGCAAAGCGCGTCGCTGCCGCGGCCACGCTGGCCGACGCAGTGAAGGACGCCGATTACGTGCAGGAAAACACGTCGGAGAAGCTCGACGTGAAACGCGAGGTCTACCGGCAGATGGATGCCGCCGCGCCGGCGCATTGCATCCTCGCGAGCTCCACTTCCACGATACAGACGTCGCGCTTCAGCGAGGGCCTCAAGGGCAAGCATCGCTGCATCGTCGCGCACCCGGTCAATCCTCCGCACATCGTGCCCATCGTCGAGATCTCGCCCGCGCCGTGGACGAGCCCGGAAGTCGTGGCGAAAACCCGCGCGCTGCACGACAAGGTCGGCCAGGTCGCGATCACGGTCAAGAAGGAAGTCGAAGGCTTCATCCTGAATCGGCTGCAGGCGGCGCTGCTGCTCGAATCCTGGCGCCTCGTGAAGGAAGACTACGTTTCCGTGGAAGACCTCGACAAATGCATCAAGGACGGACTGGGCCTGCGCTGGTCGTTCATGGGCCCGTTCGAAACCATCGACCTGAATGCGCCCGGCGGCGTACCGGATTATGCGGCGCGCTACGGCCCCGTGCTGAGCGGCATGATGAGCAACACGAAAACGGATGCGTGGGACGACGCGCTCGTCGCCAAGGTAAACGGCGAGCGCCGCAAGCTCATGCCGCAGGACAAGCACGCCGAGCGCGAAGCCTGGCGCGACAAGCGCCTCATGGCGTTGATCGCGCACAAGCGCGACGCCGGCAAGAAGATCGGCAACTGACAGCATCCGAAACCCGGAAAATATCGGAGGAACGCCACATGCCCAACAAAGTCATCATCACCTGCGCCGTCACCGGCTCGATCCACACGCCGTCGATGTCGCCCTACCTGCCGATCACGCCGGACGAGATCGCCGAGGCCGCCATCGGCGCCGCCAAGGCCGGCGCCGCGGTCGTGCACCTGCACGCGCGCGAGCCGAAGGACGGCCGCCCGACGCAGGATCCGAAAATGTTCATGCAGTTCCTGCCCAGGATCAAGGCGGCCTGCGATGTGGTCGTGAATCTCACCACCGGCGGCGCGCCAACCATGTCGATCGAGGACCGCCTGCAGCCCGCGCTGCAGCTCAAGCCCGAAGTGGCATCGCTGAACATGGGCTCGATGAACTTCGGGCTCTACGAGATGATCCCGCGCGTGAAGGAATGGAAGCACGACTGGGAAAAACCCTACCTTGCCACGTCCGATGAGCGCATCTTCAAGAACACCTTCAAGGACATCGCCTACATCCTGCAATCCTGCAGCGAGAACAACACACGATTCGAGATCGAGTGCTATGACATCGGCCATCTGTATACCGCGGCACACTTCCTCGAGCGCGGCCTGGTCAAGCCTCCGTTGTTCATCCAGTCGGTGTTCGGCATCCGCGGCGGCATCGGTCCGCATCCCGAGGACGTGATGCACATGCGCCGCACGGCGGACCGGCTGTTCGGAGACCAGTACCAGTGGTCCGTGCTCGGCGGTGGCCGCAACCAGATGTACATCGCCACGCAGTCGGCCGTGATGGGCGGCAACGTGCGCGTCGGCCTGGAAGACAGCCTGTGGCTCGGCAAGGGCACGCTCGCCAAGACCAACGCGGACCAGGTCGCGAAAATCCGCCGCATCCTCGAGGAACTCGGCCTGCAGATCGCGACGCCGGACGACGCGCGCGCGATCCTGAAGTTGAAGGGCAAGACCAACGTCAATTTCTGATCGCGCGGAACGAAACCATGGCCAGGCACAGGATCGCAGTCATCGCCGGCGACGGCATCGGCAAGGAAGTCATGCCCGAAGGCGTGCGCGTCCTTGACGCCGCCGCACGCAAGTTCGGCATCGACCTCGCGTTCGACCACTTCGATTGGTCCTGCGACAACTACGACCGGCATGGCTGGTGGATGCCGCCGGACTGGCGTCCCAAGATCGAGGGGCACGACTGCATTTTCTTCGGCGCCACCGGCTGGCCCGCGAAGGTGCCGGACCACAAGTCGCTATGGGATTCGCTGATCCTGTTCCGCCGCGGCTTCGACCAGTACGTGAACCTCAGGCCGGTGCGCCTCATGCCCGGCGTACCCAGCCCGCTCGCCGGGCGCAAGGTCGGCGACATCGACTACTACGTGGTGCGCGAAAACACCGAGGGCGAGTATTCCGCGGTCGGCGGCCGCTTGTTCGAGGGCACCGAGCGCGAAATGGCGATGCAGCAGTCCATATTTACGCGCAAGGGCGTGGATCGCATCATGAAGTTCGCGTTCGAGCTGGCCATGCAGCGCAAGCGCAAGGAAGTGACCTCGGCCACCAAATCGAACGGCATCTCGATCACCATGCCCTATTGGGATGAGCGCTTCGCGGCGATGGCAAAAGGCTATTCGCAAGTGAAGACCGCCCAGTACCACATCGACGGACTGACGATCCAGATGGTGCTGAATCCGCAGCGCTTCGACGTGATCGTCGCGTCAAACCTGTTCGGCGACATCCTGTCGGACCTCGGGCCGGCGACCGCCGGCACCATCGGCATCGCGCCGTCGGGCAACATCAATCCGGAGCGCAAGTTCCCTTCGCTGTTCGAGCCGGTTCACGGTTCGGCGCCGGATATCTTCGGCAAGAAGATCGCCAACCCGGTCGGGCAAATCTGGTCGGGCGCCATGATGCTGGAGCACCTGGGCTACGCCGATGCCGGCAGGGCGATCGTGCAGGCAATCGAGGGCTGCATGCAGGACGGCCCGCGCACGCCGGACGTCGGCGGCAAGGCCAATACCGAGGACATGGGCAAGGCCATCGCGGCCGCCCTGTGAAAACCGCTCAAGCCATCTCTTCAGCTACCAGGAATTCAAGCCTTGAACCACGGAGGACACGGAGAGCGCGGAGAAAACCGCACGGAAAAAGAGGCGACTTGCTGCAACAATTGAGCCTCGACTACTGCGCGATCGATTGGCGAAGGTAGACACTAACTCCTCTTTCAACTCTTTATGATCTACTCCGTGTTCTCCGTACTCTCCGTGGTTAATGGCACTATATGAAAACTTATAACATCGCCGCCATTCCCGGCGACGGCATCGGCACCGAAGTCATCGCCGCCGGCGTCGAGGTCCTGCAGGCCCTGGCCAAGAAAGACGGCGGCTTTCAGATCGAGTTTCAGCACTTCGACTGGGGCAGCGATTACTACCAGGAGCACGGCGAGATGATGCCCGCCGACGGCCTCGAAAAACTGAAGCCGTTCGATGCCATCTATTTCGGCGCAGTCGGATCCAACAAGGTGCCCGACCACATCACCCTGTGGGGCTTGCGGCTCAACATCTGCCAGAACTTCGACCAGTACGCCAACGTGCGCCCCGCGCGCGTGCTGCCAGGCATCGATCCGCCGCTCAAGCTCAAGTCGCCCGCCGACCTCGACTGGGTGATCGTGCGCGAGAACTCGGAAGGCGAATATTCCGGCCAGGGCGGGCGCAGCCACCGCGGACTGCCGGAAGAAGTCGCGACCGAAGTGTCGATTTTCACGCGCAGCGGCGTCGAGCGCATCCATCGCTTCGCGTTCGAGCTGGCGCGCAAGCGCCCGCGCCGCCTGCTGACCCTGATCACCAAGTCCAATGCGCAGCGCCACGGCATGGTGATGTGGGACGAAACCTTCGCCCGCGTGGCAAAGGACTTCCCGGACGTGCAGACCGACAAGATGCTGGTCGACGCCGCCACCATGCGCATGGTGCTCAGGCCTGCATCCCTGGACGTGATGGTCGCCACCAACCTGCACGCTGACATTCTTTCCGACCTGGCCGCGGCATTATCTGGCAGCCTCGGCATTGCGCCGACCGCGAACCTGAACCCCGAGCGCAAGTTTCCCTCGATGTTCGAGCCGATCCACGGTTCCGCGCTCGACATTGCCGGCCGCGGCATCGCCAACCCGGTCGGCACCTTCTGGACCGCCGTCATGATGCTGCAGCACCTGGGCGAAATGAGCGCGGCGGCACGCCTCATGGGCGCCATCGAGCATGTCACGGCGGCGCACGTATTCACGCCGGACCTGGGCGGCAAGGCAACCACGGCAAAGGTTACCGAGGCCTTGTGCCGCGCGATCGAGGAATCCCCGGCGCACGCCTGACGATCCGCCCATCGCCGCCGCCGGCGGCAACCTGCACTGCGGGTTGCCGCCGCCACGCGATTCGCCGAGAATGCGGCTGGCATGGCGTTTGCGCCAGCCTGACGGGAACCTGTCCGCGTCCACTGACGATTTCATGACTGTCGAAATGGCGAATACCGGAAGCGAACATCCGACGCGGTTGCTGGAAGAACGCATCGCGGACCTGGAATTCCAGCTTTCGGAGACGCGCCTCCTGCTGGCCGCGGCAAACCGGCAACTCGAAAGCGCCAGCAGCGAGTTGCAGACGTCGACGGCGAAACTGAAGGACTCCGAGGAAGTCACCCGGAGCACCCTCGACGCGCTGAAGGCGAGCCTGGACCGCGAAAAACTCGCGCTGGCGTTCGCCGAAATCGGCACCTGCGAGTTCGACGTGAAGACCTCGATGGTGCGCTCCTCCGACATGAGCCTGCGCCTGTTCGGCATCCGCGGCGAGCAGGCCGAGCTGCACTACGACAGGCTGGTCGACTATCTGCACGAGGAAGATCGCCCCAGGTTCAGCCACGCGCTCGAGCAGTGCCTGAGCGGCACCGGCAACCTCGACATCGAGTACCGGGTGGTGCGCGAGGACGGCAACTTCCGCTGGCTGCGGACCAAGGGCGACGCCCTGCTCGATCTCGACGGCGATCCGATCAAGGTGCTCTGGGTGACGGAAGACGTTTCCCAGCGCAAGGACATGGACGCGCGCGTGCGCTTCCTCGCGCACCACGACCTGCTCACCGGATTGCCCAACCGCACGCTGTTCCAGGACAGGCTGCAGCAGGCGCTGGCGTCGGCCAAGCGCATGCAGTCGCGCGTGGCGCTGCTGTTCATCGACCTCGACCGCTTCAAGTACGTCAACGATTCCTTCGGCCATCGCGCGGGCGACATCCTGCTGCAGACCGTGGCCGCGCGGCTGCGCGGCTGCGTGCGCGAAACGGATACGGTCTGCCGGCACGCCGGCGACGAATACCTGATCGTGCTCTCGGCGCTGCGCGAACCGACCGAGGCCGGCCTGGTCGCGGAAAAAGTCGTGCATACCTTCGACGAGGCCTTCGACCTCGAAAGCCACGAGGTCCGGATATCGGCAAGCGTGGGCATCAGCGTCTACCCGGACGACGGCCAGACCATGGAAGACCTGATCCGCAACGCCGACGCGGCCATGTACCACTCGAAGAAGAGCGGCCGCAACCGCTTCGAATTTTTCACGCAGGAACTCAACGCACCGGTGGCGGAACGTCTCGTGCTGGCCAACCAGTTGCGGCACGCGATCGAGAACAACCACCTGGTGCTGCACTACCAGCCGCAGTTCGACACGGCCGGCAACCGCCTGATCGGCGCCGAGGCGCTGGTGCGCTGGCAGCATACCGACCACGGCCTGTTGTACCCGGACAATTTCATCGCGCTCGCGGAGGAGTCCGACATCATTCACCTGATCGGCGAATGGGTGCTGAACGAGGCCTGCCGGCAGATCGCGCAGTGGCAGGCGGCGGGCCTGCCCATCGTGCCGGTGGCGATCAATTTCTCGTCATTCCAGTTTCGCCGCGCAAACCTGGTCCAGGGTGTCGCTGCCGCGTTCGAGCGCCACGGCGTGAAGCCGCAGCAACTGGAAATCGAGCTGACCGAGAACGCCATCATGCAGGACCCGAAGGAAACCGCGAGGACGCTGGACCAGTTGCACGACATGGGCGTGAGCCTGTCGATCGACGATTTCGGAACCGGCTATTCGAGCCTGAACTACCTCAAGCGCTTCCCGATCGACAAGCTCAAGATCGACCGCAGCTTCGTCGAGGACCTGCCGCAGGACCTCAACGACTCGGCCATCGTGCAGGCCATCATCAACCTGGCCAAGAGCCTGCGCATGATCGTGATCGCGGAAGGCGTGGAAACGCAGGACCAGCTCGACTTCCTGCGCTCGCTGGGTTGCGAAGCCTACCAGGGCTACTTCGGCGGCCGGCCGATCGACGCCGCGCAATTCGCGGCCATGCTCAAGTAGCGCTATCACCTGCGAGCGATTTCGAAATCGCCTCGCTCACCGCCGCGACGGCGCCATCGCTGAAACACACGCAGTGCACTTCCATCGCGGCATGGTCGCGCAGGAAAGCCGAGATCTCCGCGACGGCGATGGTTGCCGCGCGCTGCATCGGAAAGCCGTAGGCGCCCGTGCTGATCTGCGGAAACGCGACGCTGGCGACTCCGTGTTGCAAGGCCAGCGCGAGGCTGTTGCGATAACACCTGGCCAGCAGCGCGCCCTCCCCGCGGTCGCCACCCTGCCAGACCGGCCCGACCGTGTGGATCACCCATTTGGCGGGCAGGCGAAAGCCGGGCGTGATGCGCGCCTCACCCGTGGGACAACCGCCGATCAACCGGCAGGCCCCGAGCAGTTCCGGACCCGCGGCCCGGTGGATGGCGCCGTCCACCCCGCCGCCGCCCAGCAGGCTGCGATTGGCGGCGTTGACGATCGCGTCCACGCGAAGACGGGTAATATCCTCCAGCAAGACGTTCATCCGGTCGGCCATGCGGCAAGGATAACGCGGGTACCATGACCGGATTCGAACGCCTGTCACTTAATCGGGTCTGAAGCCTATGCAAACAGCCATGACACAATCTGCAACAAATATCCTGGTGGTCGACGACGACCAGCGCCTGCGCGACCTGCTGGATCGTTATCTCGGCGAACAGGGATTCGGCGTGCACGGCGTCGCCAGCGCCCCGGCCATGGACAAATTCATGGGCAAGGAAGAGGTCGACATGATCATCCTCGACCTCATGCTCCCGGGAGAGGACGGCATGAGCGTGTGCCGGCGATTGCGCGCCTCCGGCAAGCGCACGCCGATCATCATGCTGACCGCGAAGGGCGACGAGGCGGACCGCATCGCTGGCCTGGACGTGGGCGCGGACGATTATCTCCCGAAGCCGTTCAATCCGCGCGAGCTGGTCGCGCGCATCAACGCGGTGCTGCGGCGTCAGACTCCCGCCGCTCCTGTCAGCGCGCCTGGCGCGCCGGACGACAGCCGCAAGCCGGTGCGCTTCGGTCCCTTCGAGATCAACCTGGCCACGCGCACGCTCACGCGCGACGGCAAGCAGCTCGGCCTGACCACCGGCGAGTTCGCGATGCTGAAGACGCTGGTCACGCATCCGCGCGTGCCGCTTTCGCGCGACAAGCTCATGGAGCTCGCGCGCGGGCGCGAGTACGGCGTGTTCGACCGCAGCATCGACGTGCAGGTGTCGCGCCTGCGCCGCCTGCTGGAAGAAGACCCCGCGCACCCGCGCTATATCCAGACGGTCTGGGGCGTGGGCTACGTGTTCGTCCCGGACGACCAATGACCTGACGGCGCATGGCCTGGAGCCCGCAGTCCCTGCTGGCGCGATCGATCCTGTTGATCTCGGCGCTGCTGGTGGTCAGCCAGCTGATCTGGTTCGGCCTGTACCGGACCTACAACATCCGCACGCAGTCCGAATACCTCGCCAACCAGATCGCCAGCGTGATCAGCACGGTCAGCGTCGCGCTGGAAACCATGCCGGCCTCGGCGCGCCGCAAGTTCAGCGAAATGCTGCCGGCGCACCAGAACATCCGCCTGCTGCCCGCGACCGCATGGGACGACGAGGAAGTGCCGCTGCCGGAGTCACCCCTGCTCCACAGCATCAGCGACCACCTCGCGCGCGATTTCTCCGGAGACGCGCAGGCGCTGGTCATGCTGGAAGATGCCACGCGCGCGCTCTGGATCAAGATCAAGGTCAAGAACCAGGCGTACTGGGTGGTGTTTCCGCCGGAGGCGCGCGGGTCCGCGTCGGCATGGGCGTGGACCGGGTGGAGCGTGTTCGGATTGACCCTGGCACTGGCCGGCGGATTCCTGCTGATGGTCAGGGTCAATCGGCCGCTGCGCGCGCTCGCCGCCGCCGCCGGCGACATCGGCGCGGGAAAATCGCCGCCGCCGGTGGACGAGAAGGGTCCGAGCGAAATCCGCATGCTGTCGCACGCCTTCAACCAGATGGCTTCGAACCTCAAGCAGCTCGACACCGATCGCGCGGTGCTGCTCGCGGGCATTTCGCACGACCTGCGCACGCCGCTGTCGCGATTGCGGCTCGGCCTCGAGCTGCTCGACGACGGCAAGGACAAGGACCTCAAGCCGGGCATGATCCAGGACATCGAGGACATGGACGCGATCATCAACCAGTTCCTGGATTTCGCGCGCGAAGGCGGCAACGAGCCCTCTCGCTCCGGCGAGGACCTGAACCACATCGTCGCCAGCGTGTGCGAGCGCTACGCCAGGAACGGAAGCGCCATCCGCACGCGCCTGGGCGAGCTGCCGCCGCTGGCGCTCAAGCCCACCGCCACGCAGCGCATGGTGACCAATCTGATCGACAAC
>DASZTG010000019.1:0-2521 GCA_035548375.1 Burkholderiales bacterium | reverse complement strand
CCTGAACTGGGACTTCCTGGTGAGCTTCGGGGTCGTGCTCGGCCTGCCGCCGATCATGACGGCGCTCGGGATCGACGCGCAGATTACCGAGGCGGTGCGACGCGCGGCCGGCAACGCCTCGCTTCATCCGGCGATCTTCATTCTGACCACGGCGCTGCTGAACATCGGCATCCGCTTTCTCCTGCCGCGGGGGCAAACCGTGCTGCTTCTCGCCATCATCCTCATTCCCGTCGCGCCGGTCTTCGACGTGCATCCCTGGATCGTCGTGATCACGGTGCTGGCGACGTTCACCTTGTGGGTTCTGCCGAACCAGTCGGTCAGCTACATCCTCGCCTATGAATCGTCGGAAGAGCGGATGTTTTCTCACCAGCAGGCGCGCAAGGTCTGCTTCGCCTTCATCGCCGTGACGCTTGTGGGGCTGCTCGTGTCGCTGCCCTACTGGCGGTGGCTCGGACTGGTATAGGCGCGCAACGCTCCGAACAAACATATCGCGCGATCTGCCGGACCGCGAGCCAGTTCCGATGTTGGGGCTAGACGGCAGGGTCGACGAACCGGCCTTCCGGATTGCGTCGGCAAATAAGGCGCTTATGCAGCTTGATGGCGGAGGAGGGAAAACTGGGAACTAACATTCTCTCGCGAGATTTCACGCGGCTTCGCGGCGGCTCATCGAAAAGAACCCACTTTGCCGTTGTCCCGCCTAGGTTCGCGGCATCAAGTAAGGGTTACGTCCTTGGCTGCAATAAGAATCCCCCCGCCCGGTTTCCCGAACGGGGGTAATCCTTCAGTGGTCGCCACGTCAGTGGCAAAACACTTTGCCGTGGCTTTCCAACCGATTTCCCCTAACGGCGATAGTATTGATAGACCACGAATTCCTGTCAATAATTAATCTCGGGTTGCGCATTGTGCTGAGGGTCGGGGCAAATGGGCGTGCGTATCCTGGGCATCGATCTCGGGATTGCGTCTTGCGGCTGGGGCGTGATCGAAACGTCGGACGCCGATGGCAAAGTTGTGGCCGCGGGCGTGCGTATGTTCGATGCTCCGCTGGTCGACAAGACCGGCGAGCCGAAAAGCGCGCAGCGGCGCGTCGCGCGTGGGCAACGGCGCGTCATCCGCCGGCGCCGCCAGCGCATGAACGCCGTCCGCAAACTCCTGCTTCGGAATGGCTTGCTGCCCGATGCATCGCGAGACGCGCTGCACGACGCGCTGCGCCGCGTCTCCCCTCCGGGGACTCATCCTCCCATCACGCCGTGGGCCCTGCGCGCCGCCGCCCATGAGCGCGCGCTGACCAACGACGAGTTCGCCGTAGTACTCGGTCACATCGCGCGCCACCGCGGCTTCAAGTCCAATTCCAAGAGCGAAGGCAACGCCAACGCTGCCGACGAAACCTCGAAAATGAAGAAGGCGA
Source organism: Burkholderiales bacterium (assembly GCA_035548375.1). Lineage (GTDB taxonomy): Bacteria > Pseudomonadota > Gammaproteobacteria > Burkholderiales > JACQAP01 > JACQAP01. Next base: position 1,116 of record DASZTG010000019.1, on the reverse strand, counting down.
TGGAGCAGACCCGCGAGGGTTTGGCGAAATACCGTTCATTCGGCGAAATGCTCGCGCTTGACGACAAGTTTAAGGACCACAAGCGCAACCACGACAAGGACTATTCGCACACCGCCAAGCGCTCCGACCTGGAAGACGAGGTGCGCACGCTCTTCGCCGCTCAGCAAAGATACGGCAATCCGGCGGCGACGCCTGAACTGGCCGCGTCGTTTTCGGCGAACGCGTTTTTTCAACGTCCGTTGCAAGACAGCGAGGCGCTGGTCGGCAAATGCCCGTTCGAGCCGACCCAGATGCGGACCGCGCGGCGCGCGCCGTCGTTCGAGCTGTTCCGCTATCTGTCACGTTTGGCGTACCTGCGCATTGCCGTGGGCCGCACCGAGCAGCGGCTGACACCGGACGAAATCGCGCGAGCGGCCCAAGGCTTCGGTGAAACCAAAAAGACGATTACGTTTGCATCGCTTCGCGAAACGCTCGACCTCGAACCAAATGCGCGTTTCGCCGGCATTCCTAAAGACAGGGAAAGCAAGCTCGACGTGGCCGCGCGGACCGGCGGCGCCGCGTATGGCACGAAGACCTTACGCGACGCGCTCGGCGAAGCGCCCTGGCAATCGCTGGCGAAGACGCCTGAAAAGCTCGACCGCATTGCCGAGGTTTTGACGTTCCGCGAAGACCTCGACTCCATCCGCAAGGGCCTGCTGGAGATCGAGCTTGAAACGCCCATTGTCGATTGTCTCGTCGACGAAGCCTCGAAAGGAACCTTCAAGGAGTTCTCGCGCGCCGCGCACATATCCGCTCTTGCCTGCCGCAACATCATTCCGGGGCTGCGCGAAGGCTTGGTCTATTCCGACGCTTGCGCGCGCGTGGGATACGATCACTCGGCCCGCGCTGCGGTATCGCTCGACAGCATCAACAGCCCGGTGACGCGCAAGGCGTTTGGTGAGGCGATCAAGCAGGTTCGCGCCGTCACCCGGGAATATGGTCCGTTCGATTTCGTTCATATCGAGTTGGCGCGCGACGTCGGTAAAAGCGCGGAAGAACGTGCGAAACTGACCAAAGGGTTGGAAACCCGTACCGCCGAAAAGGAACGAAGGCGCAACGAGGCCGCCGAATTGCTCG
>DASZTG010000018.1:0-1790 GCA_035548375.1 Burkholderiales bacterium | reverse complement strand
GTGAACGCGCTTGGGCCGTTCGCGGAAAACTGGATCGCGCCGGACCAGTTCTTCAGTTCAATGGTCGGCGCTGCGACCACAGGTGTAACCGAACGAGCGAAGAAGCTGACCAGGACAACCAGAGTGGTCAATCGACGGGAGATCCAGAAGCGACGCATAGGATTTTCTCCGGCAATGATATGATGCATCGGCGAGCGGTCCATCGGATGATGGGGCAACCCCGCAAAGCCGATCAGGCCGAAGTTCAGGCGCAGGAAGACACCTGAGCTTGCGCTGCCGAGATTCTAGCAAGGAATTGAAACAGGCTGCAAAGTAAATTTCCCCCGCGACCGACGCTCGATCATGGGGGATACGACTGAATTCGCGTGGGCGGGCTCGTCCAACTATATGGAACGAACCCAATTCGACCACAAGTCATTCTTCAGCAGACTCTTGTGCGTAAAGCAATGACATTTTCTCCAGACGCACCATGGCGCTGCAAGCCCACTTACTGATTTTGAGTGACCCGGGCGCATGTGGAACGAACCCAATTCACTTCCCCGCCGCGCACCAGGTTCGCCACATCTTGCGGTAGGCGTCTTCCAGGTCTCGGGTGAACCCCGTTGCGTCCATGAGGGGACTTTGGCGCATCCGAGTTCGGAGACTGCTCGCGATTCGCACCCGCCGGGCCGTGTCTTTCGCGAGGGCGACCGCGATGCGCACATATTCCTCGGGACTGTCGGCGATCAGTTCGTCCAGGCCGATGCGTGTCAGCAGGCTCACGCCCACGCGCGAGTGATGCGTTGGCCCGGCCAGGGTGATCACGGGGACGCCCATCCAGAGCGCTTCGCAGGTGGTGGTCGTGCCGTGGTAGGGGAAGGTGTCCAGCGCGATGTCGACGCGGTTATACGTGGCGAGATGTTTTACGGTGGACGGCTCGCGCCCGATCGCCTCCAGCCGCAGCGGGTCGCCGCCTTCCTCGGCAAAGGTGTTGCGGACGGCCTGGCGGATGTCGCCGTCGCAGAGGCTCTCGGCTTTGATCAGCAGCGTCGCATCCGGCAACTCATTGAGAATCTGAGCCCAGATCTTGAGCATCCTGGGCGTGACCTTGGCGAAATTGTTGAAGGTGCCGAAGGTGATTGGGAAATCGGTGGCGCCCGTGAGGGTGAGGTCGCGCTCGACCGGCGCCTTTTCAAACGGGCGGTAGCAGAGGAATCCGCGCGGCAGGCGCACGAGTTTTTCGGTGACGCAGCGATCGCTCATGCCCGGAGGATCGGCCTGCGCGTCAGTCAGGCGGTAGTCGATGGTTTTCACGCCTGTGGTATTGGGATATCCGAGGTAATTCACCTGCACGGGTGCGGGCTTGCGCGCGAAGACCAGCAGCCGCCCGCCCCCGGTGTGCCCGGCCAAGTCGACCAGGATGTCGATCTCGTCCTCGCGGATGATCCGGTCCACGCGCGGGTCAGGGAGCCCGACGATATCGCGCCATTGGTCGGCGCAGGACTTCAGGCGCGCGGTCACATCATCAGCGCGGGTGGCGTCGTTGTAGCACAAGACCTCGAAGCGGGATTTGTCGTGAGACGAAAGAATCGGCTCGATGAAATAAGCGACCGAATGCCGGCGGAAATCGGGCGAAACGTAGCCGATCCGCAGCCGCCGGTCGGGCGAGCGATCGTTGGGAAAGACGAAATCAGCGGGCGGATAGAACTTGGCGGCATGCCGCTCGGCCCAGCCGCGATGCGCCGGCAAGAGTCCCTCGACGCTGCGCGGATGGCAGTTGAGCGTCAGCAGCAGGTTGCTGTGGGCCGCGA
>DASZTG010000017.1:0-23481 GCA_035548375.1 Burkholderiales bacterium | reverse complement strand
GTTCCTGGATTTGCCGCTCCCTGGCGGATGGTGGAAGCAACTGTCGTTCCGCCTCCCGCGGCATGCGAAAGGGCATCGCGCTCTCGAACGCCCGGGCCGCGCGCAACACCCGGGCATCCGCGAACTTGGCGCCGATAAGCTGCATGGCCACGGGCAGGCCTTTCGAATCGAATCCGCACGGCACGCTGGCGGCTGGCTGCTGGGTCAGGTTGAAGGGATAAGTGAACGGAGACCATTCCCACCAGCGCCGTCGCGAGCCCTCGGGCGGCACCTCGTGCCCGGCTTCGAACGCGGTGATGGGCATCTGCGGCGTGACCAGCAGGTCGTATTGCGCATGCAAGCCGTTCATGCGGCGACCGAACGCCTCGCGCGCCTTTTCGACCTGGCGATATTCGATCGCGCTCATCTTGAAAGCCGGTTCCGCCACGGCGAGCAGGCCGGGCTCGACCAGCGCGCGTTGCTGCGGCGTCATCGGCGCGACGGCCAGCGCCAGCGCCACCGCCCACAGGGGCTGCATGATGTCAATCGGGTCGGGCAATTTCAGGTCGACGATCTCGATGCTGGCGCCGAGGTCGGCGAACTTCTCCAGCGCCTTTTCGACGAGGGCCGCGACTTCGCGATCCATGTTCGCATAGCCGAGCGTGCGGCTGTACGCAATGCGCCAGCCTTCGATGCCGCCGTCGATTTGCTTCCTGTAATCGATGTCCTGCGATGGCGGCGCATACCAGTCGCGCGAATCGGGTTTCGAGATGACGGACAGCATCAGGGCGGCGTCTTCCACCGTGCGAACGAGCGGACCCTGGTGCCAGAGCGTCCAGGCGGGTGAATGCGGATGCACCGGGACCACGCCCCACGTCGGCTTGAATCCAAAGACGCCGCAGAACGCCGCGGGGATGCGGATCGACCCGCCGCCGTCGGTGGCCACGTGCAACGGACCCATGCCGAGTGCTGCGCAGACCGCGGCGCCGCCGCTGCTGCCTCCCGGTGTCAGGCGCTGGTCCCATGGGTTGCGCGTGATGCCCGTCAGCGCGCTGTCAGTCACGCCCTTCCAGCCGAATTCCGGCGTGGCGGTCTTGCCCAGCAGCACCGCGCCCCGTTCGCGCAGACGCGCGACCGGTGCGCCGTCCTCTTCCCAGGCTTGCGCGGGATCGACGGTCTTCGAGCCGCGCCGCGTCGGCCAGCCCTTCGCAAGGATCAGGTCCTTGACGGTCGTCGGCACGCCGTCGACCGCGCCGAGCGGCTCGTTGCGTTGCCATCGCTGTTCGGATTGACGCGCGTCCGCCAGCGCCCGGTCCGGGTCGAGCACGCAGAATGCGTTGAATACCGGATTCAGGGCGTCGACGCGGGCGAGCACCGCTCGCGTAGCTTCGACGGGCGAGAGCTTGCGCGCACGATAGTTTTCGACCAGTTCCGTCGCCGTCAAATAAGCGATGTCGTCGGACAACTCCGGGCTCCGTTCGTTACAGGAAAATGGCGGGCGGGAACCCGCCCGCATGTCGGCACCGCGCTTCGATCAGGTTTTCTTCAACCCGTCGAGTATGGACTGCGGCGATATGGGCATGTGGCGCACGCGCACGCCGACCGCATTGTAGATGGCGTTCGCCACCGCCGGTGCCACCACGGTGGAGGCCGGCTCGCCCACGCCGGCGGGGTGGCGATCCGACTGGATGATGGTCACGTCGATCTGCGGCACCTGGGCGAGACGGATCGGCACGTACTCGTGGAAATTGGTCTGCTCGAAGCCGCCGTTCTTCAGGGTCAGCTTTTCCGACATGATCTGGCTGGCACCCCACAACGCCGATCCGCGTATCTGGGCCTCGATGTTTTTCGGATTGACGGCAATGCCCGGATCCATCGCGATCGTGATGCGATTGATTGCGAACTTGCCGGTCTCAGGATCCACCGTGACCTCCGCCACGCCGGCCACCCATGTCGGGCTCTGGCGTTCTTCGGCGGCCGTGACGGCGATGCCCAGGCCCGTATTCGGCGGCAGTTTCTTGGTGCCGTAACCGGACTTACCGGCAGCAACGCGCAGGCAGTTCGCCAGCCGCAACGCGCCGCCCACGGTTCCGGATTCATACACCGGCCACGAACCTTCCTTCGCCCACGGCAGCGAGATCCAGAGCTGGTCCATGTAGTAATCGGAGCCGGTGCCCGGTGCATAGCCGCTGTTCGGTATGCCGCGATTGCCGCCCTTGCCGTTCAACATCGAGAGGCGGAACTCCAGCGGGTCGCGGCCCGCCGCGTGCGCCATTTCGTCCATGAACGATTCGACGACGAAGATATTGTAGGAATTGGACACCGTCCTCAGCGCGCTCGCCTGCACCGCCCAGGTGGTGTTCTCGTGGTTCCATGCCCGCACGCGATGATTCTTCACGTAGTACCAGTGGTCGCTGCCTCCGATCGACCATTGGTCGATGTCCTGCTTCCTGGCATCCCAGGAATCGAGCTGCAGCCAGTCGCTGCCGTATTTCTTGCCCACGCCGAAGCGCGCGCCCATCCAGCCGCAGACGATGTCCTGGTTCATGGCCACCAGTTCGCCGTTCTTGAGGCCGCCCTTGAGCTTGTGATATGTGGGGGTGCGCGCGAAGCTGGTGGCGAAGTTGGATTCGCGCGTGTGGATCAGCTTCACCGGGCGGCCGGTTTCCTTCGCGCAATACGCCGCGGCGAGGATGTCGTCGTAGTCCTGCTTGCCGCCGAAGCCGCCGCCCACGAGATACTGGTGCACGTAGACCTTCAGGTCTTCCGGCTTTTTCTTCAGCACTTTCGCCAGGTATGCCGTCAGCGTCATGCGCGCGAAGGAGGTGCTCTGCGTGCCGACATAGACGTGCCATTCGCCGCTCGCGTGCTGCACCGTGGCGTTCAACGGTTCCATGGTGGCGTGGCAGACCATGTCGGTGGTGTATTCCGCCTCGAGCATTTTTTCGGACTCGCCGAAGCCCTGGTCGACGTCGCCTTCGAGCACCCAGTTCGCGCCCTGCTTCTCGTCTTTCCCGAGTTGCTTGTACTGCTCGAGAAGATCGGCCGAGCTCAATGATGCGTACGGGCCCGCGTCCCATTTGATCTTGAGCGCCTTTGCTGCCTTCTGCGCGGTCGGGAAGCGATCGGCCACCGCAACTACCCACCCGGTGCATTTGCCCATCGAGTCGTCGATCTTCACGGCCTTGATGAAGCCCGGGATTTTCTTCGCTTCCGAATCGTCGATGGAGAGGACCTTGGAAGAGTAGCGCGCGCGCGGAATCACCAGCGCGCCGTAGGCCATGTTCGGCAGGAAGACGTCGATGCCGTACTTGGCCTGGCCGTTGGTCTTCGCCGGGATGTCCAGCGCCGGCAGCGATTTGCCGATGATCTTGTAGGTCGACGGATCCTTCAGCGCAATGCCCTTGAGGTCGTCGGGATACGAGAACTTGCGGTCTATCGTCACCTTTTGCAGGATGTCGCCGTAACCGATCGAGCGGCCGGAAACCGTGTCGAACACGCGGCTGGAGCTGGCGTAGCAGTTCGCGACGTCGGCACCGAGCACTTTCGCGCCGGCTTCGACCAGGGCGATGCGTCCCGCCGCGCCCGCGCGCGCGATGCGATCGAACTCGGTCGTCACGCTGCCGCTGTTGACGGTGTAGGCAAGGCCGTAGATCGCGAAGTTCTCCACGCTCTCGAGCGGAGCGTCGAGCTTCACGTCATCCCACTTGACTTCCAGTTCCTCGGCGATGACCTGGGCGAGCCCGGTGCCGATGTGCTGGCCCATTTCGGCCTTGACGATGTGCATCGTCGTCTTGCCGTCCGGCGTGATCGTGAACCAGATCGCCGGGGTGAATCCTTCGGACATCGCAGCTTGCGCGCCGTTGTCGCGCCATGCGCCGGGCAGGCCGATGCTCAGGTAGGCGCCGGCGGCGGTTGCAGCGGAACGCACCAGGAATTGGCGGCGCGCGAGTCCCGATTGATTGAGTTCAGACATGTTTCGCTCCTTCGCCCATGATTTCGGATGCGCGCATGACGGCGCCGACGATGCGCGAGTACGTGGCGCAGCGGCACAGGTTGCCGTTCATGGCTTCGACGATTTCCTTCTCGGTGGGATTGGGGTTCTTCGCGAGCAGGGCGGCCGCCTGCATGATCTGGCCGGACTGGCAGTATCCGCACTGCGGTACCTGGTGCTCGATCCACGCCTGTTGCACGGCGTGCATGTTCGCCGGGTGCAGGCCCTCGATGGTGGTGATCATCGCCGATTCGGAAACGTCCTTGAACTGCACCTGGCAGGAGCGCACCGCCTGGCCGTTGATGTGCACCGTACAGGAGCCGCAGAGCCCGGCTCCGCAGCCGAACTTGGTACCGGTAAGGCGAAGGTCTTCGCGCAACACCCATAACAACGGCGTGTCGGGTGGTGCGTCGGCAAAACTGCTCTGGCCGTTGATCGTGAGTTGCGGCATGGCGATCCCCCCTTGCAATGAAATGAAGCAGACACGTCGGCGAACCCCGCTCGCGCACGGCGACCTGGCTATCCGACTCCCTGTGCGAATGAATACATGCGGCGGTGCCCCGTCTCAACCCTCGTTCGTATGGCGCGCGATCATCCTTTCGGATGAGGCGCGCCGGGGTACTGCCAGTATGCCCAGCCGGATCAGAACCTTACGAGACCGCGCCGGGCGGCGAGCGAAATCGCCTCGGCGCGGCTGGTTGCGTCGAGCTTGGTGAACAGGCTTTTCAGGTGCGACTTCACCGTGCTTTCGCTGATGGCAAGCGATTGCGCGATGGCCTTGTTGCTCTTGCCGGCGGCCAGGAGCCCGAGGATCTGCACCTCGCGGTCGGTGAGCGCCTCTTCCTGCACGCGCAGTGCGAGCTTCGCGGCGATTTTCGACTGCATGTAGGTTTCGCCCCGATGCACGGCGCGTATGCACTGGAACAGCTCCTCGGGCTGCACGTCCTTGAGCAGGTAGGCACGCGCCCCGGCGCGCAGTCCCGCGTACACGTCTTCGTCGTGATCATAGGTCGTCAGGATTACGATGGCGGCACGCGGATCCTCCGCATGGATCATGCGGATCGCCTCGAGCCCGTCCAGTTGCGGCATGCGCAGGTCCATGAGCACGACGTCCGGCCTGAGCTTGCGCCACATCGCGACAGCCTCGGCGCCGTCACCCGCCTCGCCGATCACGCTGGCCCCATCCTCCATGTTGACGATGGCGACCAGCCCGCGCCGCACCAGCGACTGGTCCTCGGCGACGAGGACGCGGATCGGCGCAACGCTCACCTGCGGCCCTCGTTCGGCACGGCGACCTCCACGATGGTGCCGCCGGAAGACGTTTCGATCGACAGCCGCGCGCCCAGGCGTTCCGCGCGTTCGCGCATGCCGATCAGGCCGAAGCCTTCGTGGCGCGCCTTGCGATCGAAGCCTGCACCGTCGTCCGAGATCGTGAGCCGCACGCCGTCGTTCGCGAATTCCAGCGTCAGCGCGACCTCGCGGGCTTGCGCGTGCTTCAGCACGTTGGTCACCGATTCCTGTGCGATGCGCAGCAGCTCGACTTCGGCTTCCCGCGCCAGCGGGCGCTTCGCGCCGGTCACGATCAGCCGCGCGCGCACCGAACCGGTTTCCTCGATGCGTTTCGCCAGCGCGTCCAGGCCGACGCTCAGATCGGCGGGGCCTTCCGGACGCAAGGCGCGCACCGACAGCCGCGCTTCCTCGAGGCCGGCTTGCGCCAGCTGCTGCGCATGCTCGATGTGCTCAAGCGCGATGTCGATGGATTGTTTCTTCAGCGCGCGGCTGGACGCTTCGAGGTTGACCACGACGCCGGTGAATCCCTGCGCAAGCGTGTCATGGATGTCGCGAGCTATGCGGTTGCGCTCCTCCAGGATGGCGGCCTGGCGCGCCTGCTCGGCCAGCCTCGCCATTTGCACGGCCAGGGTGGCCTGGCTGGCCAACGCTTCGGCCACGCGAATCTTGCTCTGCATTTCCCGCGTGTCCATGCGCGTGCTGCGGATGCAGATCCAGCCGACGGTTTCCTTGCCGAGGACCATGGGCACGGTCAGCAGGGCGCGCACGCCCAGCGACATGATGTAGGCCCGGTTCTCTTCCGGCATGCCTGACACTTCGTACGAGAGCACATAGGTTTCCGCGCGATCCCCCGGGAAAGTCGACATCGGCCCGCCGCCCACGGGCGGGGGATGCCTGACCGCCGGGTGCCGGGATTCCGATGCGGGGATGACGCGCGATTCGAGGTATTCGAGGTGCAGGCGCGCCGTACCGGCTTCGCGATCGGGAAACCAGAGCGTGCCCCCGACGCCGCCGAACTGGTCGACCGTGACCTGCAGCACGTGGCCGAGAAACTCGTCGAGGCTGGATTCGCTGGCGAGAAAGTCCAGCGACTGGATCAGCATTTCCGACTGCCGATGCGCAAGCTCCTCGGCAAGCCGGCGTTGCTCGACCTCGAGTTCCAGCGCCTTTTTCTCCTGCTCCAGGCGCCAGGCCCTCTCCTTGGCCAGGTTCAGCCGCTGGCGTTGCCTCGCGAGCTCGGATTCGGCGAGATCATTCCCCGCGGGCGAAGCTTCCGCGTGGTCAAGTCCATGCTGCGGGGCCGAATTCGACATAGGGACCACCCTTGGGCCGGCTGCTTTCCCCCGATGCTAGCAATGATCGTTCCGCGCCTCCGGTACGCTCAATCGTCGAGCGCGCCGTAGACGAGTTGCTTGAACAGCTTGCGATAGTACGCGCGCACCGGGCTGGGCGCCTGCGTCATGTAAACGGCGACGATCTCTTCTTTCGGGTCGACCCAGAAGTAGGTGCCGGCATAGCCCGCCCACATGAATTCGCCGGCGGAGCCGGGCACGCCGGCGATGCCGGCGCCTTGGCGCACCGCGAAGCCGAGCCCGAACGTATAGCCCGGCACGCCGAGCAGCAACTCGCCCGGCGTGACCGGCGCGGCGATGCGCGTGCCAAGGTGATCGGAGGTCATCAGCGCAACCGTGCTGCGGCTCAGCACGCGCGCACCGTCGAGCTGGCCGCCGTTCAGCAGCATCTGGGAAAAGCGGATGTAGTCCGCCGCGGTCGATACGCCGCCGGCGCCGCCGGAATCGTTCTTCGGAATCGCGGAGACGTCGATGAGATTGTTCGGCTTGCCGCTGATCGCGTCCGTCGGCAGCGCCTTGGCGAGCCGCGGCATTTTCCCGGCGGGGACCCAGAAGCCGGTGTCGTTCATCCTGAGCGGCTTGAACAGGCGCTTGTCGAGAAAATCGGCGAGCCTTTCGCCCGAGGCGGCTTCGACCACGCGACCGAGCATGTCGCTCGCGTGGCTGTATTCCCAGGTCGTGCCGGGCTGGTGCGCGAGCGGCACCTTGGCGATGGCGGCGACTTCTTCTTCCGGCGTGAGGTCGCGCGCGTCGTAGTCGATGGTGGCCTTGTAGATTCCCGCCTTGCCAAGCGCCTCCTTGACCGGCGCGTTCTGGGTGATTTCGCCGTAGGCGAGGCCGGCGGTGTGGCGCAGCAGGTCCTGCACCGTCATCTCCCGATCCGCCGGTACCTGCGTGTAGGTGACTTTCGCGAATTCCGCATCGGCCTTCGCGGCACTGACGCTCATGACTTTCATCGCGGGCAGGAATTTCGAGACCGGATCGGTGAGCTGGACCTTGCCATCGTCGACCAGCATCATCGCCGCGACCGAGACGATCGGCTTGGTCATCGAGTAGATCCGGAAAATCGAATCCTTCGCCATCGGCTTGCCGGCGTCCTTGTCCTGGAAGCCGATCGCTTCCGAATAAACCAGCTTGCCCTTGCGCGCCACGAGGAAAACCGCGCCCGGCAACTTGCCCTGGTTGATTTCCTTCTTGAACGCCTCGCCGATCCTGGCGAGCTTCGCGCCCGACATGCCGACCGATTCGGGTGCGGCGGCCGGCAGGCCTTGTGCGATTGCGACAGAAACACAGCATATGGAAAGCAGGGCAATTGCGGCGAGGCGCTTCGCGCTCATGGTTATGGTTCCTCCGGTATACGTTTGCACAGGGGCGGAACGGTACGGCCGTGCCTTGGGCCTGTCAACGCCGACGGCTAGTTGCTTGCACCCAACGCAAAGGCGCGAAGGACGCAAATTACGCAAAGGAAAGGCGAACGAGATTTTTCAAGGTGGTTGGTCGCGAGGGATAATCGCCCACGAAGGACTGATTCCCGCATTTTCGTTCTCGAATGACTCTACTTTTTCCCCCATGATTTTCTCTGCGACCTTTGCGTTCTTCGCGCCTTTGCGTTGGGTTGAGGCATGCCTGAGCCGAAAGTGAGAGCGTGCTAGGATGCCTCGGCAAATCCATGATTCATAACCGGAGGAGAATCTGACAATGAGAACAACGATCAGGATTGCAGCGGCCATCGCGCTTACCCAGCTCTGGCATCCGGCGATCGCGGCGGACACTATCAAGATAGGCGTCGTCAACGAGATCACCGGCGTGCAGGCGCAGGCCGGGGAATTCACGGTCAACGGCATCAAGCTCGCGCAGGAGGAGATCAACGCGGCAGGCGGCGTGCTCGGTCGCAAGATCGAATTGCAGATCGAGGACAACCAGAGCACGAATCCGGGCACGGTGCTCGCGTTCTCCAAGCTCGGCAGCCGTGGCGACATCGTCGGCATCGTAGGCCCGATCCGCAGCACCCAGGTGCAGGCCGCTTCCCCGACGATAGGAAAATCGGGCATCCCCACCATGATAGGCGGCACCGATACCAGCCTGACGCACGTGAACAATCGCTGGGTATTTCGCGCGCGGCCGAACGACAGCTATTCGTCGCGCGTGATTGCGGATTTCGGCGTCAACACGCTGAAACTCAAGAAGTGGGCGATCATCCACTCGACGGATGCGTTCGGCTCGGGCGGCGCCAAGGCGCTGACCGCCGCGCTCGGCGCGCTGGGCGTAACGCCAGTGCTGGATCAGGGCTACACCAACAACTCCCAGGATTTCGCGGCGGTGGTGCTGTCGATCAAGAAATCCGACGCCGACATCCTCGCGACATACATGACGCTGGAGCCGGACGTGGGCATCTTCTCGCGCCAGTTGCGCCAGCTCGGCGTGACGATTCCCTGGATAGGCTCGCCCTCGATCATCGCGGTGACGTCGCTGAAGCTCGCCGGCGAGACCCTGCACGGCACCTATTCGGTCACGGACTTCACCACCGAGGCGAGCGACATGACGCGCGCCTTCATGAAGAAGTACAGGGACAAGTACGGCGTGAATCCGGACACGTTCGCAAGCTGGTCTTACGACGCGACGAACGTCCTGGCCCTGGCGATCAAGAACGCCAACAGCACCGAGCCCGAGGCGGTGCGCTCCGCGATCCTCGCGATCAAGGGCTATAAGGGGCTCGAGGGAACCTTCGACTTCGACCAGAACGGCGACGGGCTGCACGGGTACAACATCGTGCGCAACGACGGCGGCAAGATCGTGTTCATGAAGCGGGTGGACTTCCCCGCGCAATGAGCCGGGCGCGGGTTGACGTGAAAGGCGTCGACGCAGAGGGCGCGGAGGAAAGACAGAGAGAACGCAGAGGAAGATGTAAACGGCGGAAGCGCGCGAAGTCGTTGGCGCGTCCGACATAGACCACGATCAATGGGAGTTTCTGGGTCCTGTCTTTCTCCGCGTCCTCGGCGATCTCTGCGTCTCTGCGTTGGGTGTAGGCAGTAGTCCCGCTGATCAGGCGGCGCCGTTGCGCCAGCGCAGCGGAAACACGGCGACGATGCGGGTCCCGCTGCCGCTCTCCGATTCGATTTCCAGGCGCCCGCCGGCCAGGGCGGCACGTTCCTTCATCGAGATCAGGCCCAGGCTGGAGCGGTCGGCCGTGCGCCGGCGCACGGCGTTCTGGTCGAACCCGATGCCGTCGTCCTTCACGGTCAATTGCAGTTCATCGCCGTCGATGCGCAGCTGGACGACCATGGTTTTCGCCTTCGAGTGCCGCGCGGCATTCGTCAGCGCTTCCTGCGCCACGCGAAAGCACGCGGTTTCGGTCTCCATCGCCAGCCGCTGCGGAATCGGGTCGGGCTTGAATTCGATCTTCCAGCCGGTGGCACCTTCCTGCCGATCGAGCGCCCACTGCAGCGCCGCGGAAAGGCCGAGGTCGTCGAGCGCTGGCGGGCGCAGGTTCAGCGACATCGCGCGCACCTGCTCCAGCGTCTGGCTGGCGATTTCCACGCATTCGCCGGTCAGGGCTTCGTCATGGCGCTTGCGATGCAGCGCCATTTGCAGCTTGATCTTCATGAGCGTGAGCGACTGGCCGATTTCGTCGTGCAGCTCGTGGGCGATGTCGCGACGCTCCTGCTCCTGCACCTGGATCAGCCGCGTCGACAGGGCCTGGAGCTGCTGGCGGGCCTCGCGGGTCTCGGCCTCGGCTCGCCTGCGCCTGGATTCCTGCTCGAAGCGATCCAGCGCGAAGGCGATGTCGCCGGCCAGCTCGCGCAGCAGCTGCATGCGTTCCTCGTCGAAGTGATCGACGTCCTTCGCGTAGAGGCTGAACGATCCGATCGGCTTGCCTTCGAGCATCAGCGGCACGGCCGCGGCGGAGCGGATGGAGCATTTGCGCATGCGTTCATGCCAGGCGGCGATGCGGCTATCCCCCAGCGTGTCGTTGCAGACATCGGCGCGCCCTTCGCGGGCGGCGGTCGCGGCGGGCTGGCGCCCGCCTGGCTTGCCGTCATCTACGGGCAGGTCGACGCCATCCAGCAGTCCGTCCGCGTTGCCGAATGTCGCCGCCGGAACCAGCATGCCGGCCTCCGCATCGATGAGTCCGGCCCAGGCGAACAGGAAGCCGCCGCGCGTCACGGCGATGCGGCACATGACCTGCAGCAACTGGTCGCGTTCCTGCGCGCGTGCGATGGCGGCATTGGCCTCCGACAGCGCGGCATACAGGTTGGACAGGTCGAGCACGCGCTGCTCGGCCTTGCGCCTCGCCCGTTTGGCTTCCGCATCCCGGATGGCGCGCGTCAACGCCGGCGTCAGCCGCGTCAGGTTGGTCTTCAGCACGTAGTCGGTGGCGCCGCGCTGCAGGAGCTCGACCGCCATGTCCTCGCCCATGGCGCCGGACACGAAAATAAATGGAAGGTCCGGAACGCGCTGGCGCGCGATCTCCAGCGCTTCCAGGCCGCCGAATCCCGGCACGGAGTAGTCCGAGACGATGATGTCCGGATCGTGCTCGCCGAGTTGCGCGAGGAAGTCGGCTTCGGTCTGCACGCGGCGCGCCTCGAACGCCAAGCCCGATCGTCGCAGTTCATGGAACTGGAGCTCGGCGTCGAGCTCGGCGTCTTCCACCAGCAGGATTCTGAGGGCGCGATCCACGTGCGGTTCCGAAAGGGGGCGGCACAGAGACAAGAGGTATGCCCAGTTTAGCCGTCCCGCCGGCCTCCTGCAGGTGCCGGGATTCCCGGATGTCCGTCAGTGCGTCGCGATATCCAGCGCGAGGCGGTCGCGCACCATGTTGATGTGGCTGCGCAACACGAACAACTGGTCGGCGAAGGACAGGGGCATCTTGATCCGGTTCACGGCTTCCTCCACGCGATCGATGCGCTTCATGATTTCCTTCTTCTCTTCCGCGGTCGGGCTGGAGAAGATATCCCGCTCGATCGCCATGAGGACGCCGTACCAGCGATAGACGCGCGAGCGCACGCGCCAGCGGTAGATGACCGGCACCAGGCGCAGCGCCGGAATGATCACCACCACGAGCGGGATCAGCACGACCAGCAGCCGGTCGGTCAGGCTGGCGAGCCAGAACGGCAGGTGCGTGTAGAGGAAGCGCGAACCGGACTTGTAGTAGCGCTCCGCGTCTTCGCTGATCGGAAAGTCCTTCTTCAGCGGCGCCGGATATTCCCCGGCTACTCGGAACATCCCGGGGCCGCCGTGGATCTCGCGCGCCGCGCCGATCAGCAGATCCGACAGAGCGGGATGCAGATCGTCGCGGGAGATGAGCTCAACCGTCGGGCCGATGAGCTGGACGTCTTGCGCCGGGATGTTCTTGCCGAGGTCCACCGCGCCGCGCGGCAAGGTCAGCTTCGACAGGAAGGAAAATCTACGCAGGTAGCCGTCAGCCTGCGAAAAGCTCAGCAGCCTGATGCCGCGCGTGGTCATCAGCCCCCGCATGACGGCGGGTGTTGCCGAGTCCCCCATCAGGAAGGCAACGTCGACCTCGCCCTTGGTGAGCGCGGCGGCGGCCTCGTCGCCGGCGAGCTCGACGAGGACGGTGGGCTTCTCGTCCATGCCGTTGCCCTTGAGCAGCTTCATCGCCAGGGCGCGCGTCCCGCTGCCTTCGGGCCCGATGGCGATGCGCCTGCCGTGCAATTGCGAGAGCTGGTCGATGGGCTCCTTGCCGCGATAGAAGACGAGCAGCGGTTGCGTGAACAGGCTGCCGAGCGATTGCAGCGATTCGATGTTGACGCCGTCGGTCAGGCCGCCCTGCACGAATCCAACGTCCACCCTGCCGGATGCGGAGGCCAGCTGCTTGAGATTGTCCAGCGAGCCCTGGGAGGACAGGATCTTCACCTTCACGCCGCTGCGCTCGATGATCTTGCGATACTTCTCCGCCGTGTTGCGGAAGGAACTGCCATCCGGTCCGCTGATGATGACGATGTTGTCGAGCGGCGCAGGCTTCGCGAACTTGAAGGCCACCACCACGACCAGGGACACGAATACCAGCACCGGCAAGCCGATGACGGCGAGGTCGCGCCAAGAGACGACGACGAACCTGGCGGGCAGCTTCAGCCTGCGCAGGCCGCGTTTGTCGTTGCTTTCCACGGGATATTCCTTCGTCGAGTTGGCTTGCGCCTGCAATGCTTGTGGTGCCGGCCGGGATTACCGGAACCTGCCGCACCATGAGTCAGCCCGGGCTTGCCGAAGTTCCGCCTTACGGCCGCGTCATCGTGCAAGTGGTCGGCACGTCGATGGCCTTCGGGTCGATCGTCGCCTCGGCGCGCCAGCCGTAGCCGCTGTTTTCCCAGTCCTGCGAGACGCCCTTCGAGCCTGCGCGCGCCAGGGTCGCAACGTACAGCGGGTTGAACAACTGGTGGTCCTGCGCGCGCATGCGCAATTCGCCGGTATCGCCCGCGGTGCGCAAGCCCTCCAGTGACCTGGCGATGGCGACAGGGTCGACCGACCGGGCCCGGTTCGACGCGACCGCAAGGGCGCGCAGCATGTGGCGGAATTGCTCGAAGCTCCAGTCGTCGCCGGTCTTGCGCTTGAATTCATCGGCGAAGCGCGCGCTGTCCGCATCCGCGGCGTCGCGCACCCAGGGCACCACGACTTTCAGCGTGCCGTCGCCGGCGCGTCCGATCGCCGTCGGCAGTCCTTTCAATGCCGTGCCGAGGACGAAGTACTGCACGTTGAGTCCCGCGTCCTTGCCCGCCCTGACCAGCAGCGAGAGGTCGCTGCCCCAGTTGCCGGTGACCACGGTGTCGGCACCCGACGCCTTGATTTTTGCAATGTAAGGCGCGAAATCCTTCACCTTGGCGAGCGGATGCAGATCGTCGCCCACGATGGAAATGTCCGGGCGCTTCGCGGGAATGGTCTGCCTGGCGGCCCGGCTTACGGACTGCCCCCATGCATAATCCTGGTTGATGAGGTAGACCTTGTGGACCTCGGGTTGGCGGCGCAGGTATTCCGCCAGCGCATCCACGCGCATTCCGGTGTGCGCGTCGAAGCGGAAATGCCAATACTGGCATTTCGAGTTCGTCATGTCCGGGTCGAGGCCACCGTAGTTCAGGAACACGACGGGGTGGTCGGGTTCGCGCGCGTTGTGCTTGGCGATCGCGTCGGTCAGGGCGAGGCCCACGCTGGAGCCCAGGCCCTGCGTCACGAAGCGGATGTCCTGCCCGACTGCGGATTGCAGCGCGATGAGACCTTGCTGCGGGCTCAACTGGTCGTCGAAATCGACGATCTCGATTTTCGTTTCCCCGAACAGCCCGCCCCTGGCATTGACATCGTCAGCCGCGGCATGAAGTTGCCGGGACACGGACTCCCCCTGCAGCGCCATCGGGCCGCTCAGGGGTGCCAGTAGCGCGATCTTTAGGGGAGGCGGCGCGGCGCACGCGCAGGCGCTGGAGAAAAGCAATGCACCGGCAAGGATTGCAGCGCCAGCCACGGAGCCGGTTGCCGCTGGCTGCGGCACTTACTTCCCCGCGCAGGGAAAGGCTTCGCGCAGCGCATCCTCCAGGATGATGCCGGCCGGCAGCTTGAGCTTCTCGGGATGTTTCTCGAGGAACTGCACGAAGGTCTTGGCCAGCTGGCCGCGGTTCACGGTGTCCGGAATGCAGAGATGCCCGTAGATGTCATCGATCTTTTCTTCGCGGTGGTGGAAACCGTGGTAGGTCTCGCCCACGAAGTGCCCCGCAGCAAATCCGTCGATGAAACCGATGCAGATGCCGCGCCCGAAGTCCTTTACCGGGTCTTTTTCCTCCGCGCGGCAATGCAGCAGCATTTCCTCGCCCGTAAAGCCGCCGCGAAACCATCCCGCCGCTGCCTGCTGGAAATGAAAAATCCACAACAAGGTGCCCAGAAGCGCCAACGCCGTGGTTTTCATCGAACTGCCCCTGTCGAGGGAAATGCCGGATGGGAAGCCACTACTGTATCCGAAACGGATTTGCCTGACACGCCGATCTGGTGCGTGCGATTCGTGATTTTCGCGCTGCTTGGGCATCAATATTGCTGAAATTACGACGCTCATTCCCGCGAAGCAACGCAAGTGTTCAAGACGTGGCGAATTCACATCGCCCGACGGCGTGGACGCTCAAGGCTGACTGCAATCCGACAGGTTCGCCCAGAGCATGGCGTGTGCCTTGCGGTGGAAATGGCTCTGCCTGTCGTCGTTACAGGGAGACATATTGGTTTCGCTCGGAAAAATCCGGAACTTGGGGCGTTTCGCGAAGTCATTCCTTCAAGGACGATCGCTGTGATCGTCCTCCGTTGAATAACGAGCAATCGAAGGAGGCGACGATGAAAAAACTTGCATGCAACATTCTCGGCATTGGCCTGGCTGCCTGTGCAGCGTGCGCGATGGCGGACACGTCCCACACCACCCAATACCAGGCGGAATCCGCCGGCATCGCATCGGGCAACGACGGACGCACTTATTCCTACGTAGTCTATGGAACGGCGGACGACAGCGTGCCGGTTGTGAGCGACTCGACGGATGTCAATTCCGAGGGCCGGGGTCTAATGCCCGCCGTGACCAGTGATTCGCAGGCGGAGATCGTGCCTCGCGGCGCAAATGCCTGGCGATATGAGCACGCCGCGGCCGACAACGTTTCCGTCGGCCATCCAGACGTCAACGAGGTCCAGGGTCGCGCCTGACCCCACGCCCTCAGCATTCGGAGACGATTATGAGAATCTATCGAGTGGCGATAGCGTTTGCGTTGCCGTTGCTGTTCGCGGGCGTCGCACAAGCGCAGCAGGCGAGCGATAACAACGGCCGGGACAATCCCTCCCGGCAGGATCAATCCCCGCAACGCGAGGACGCGAGCCGAAGGGACGATCCCCAGCAGCGCAACGATGCCGCACGCCAGGAGAATCCGCCGCCGCAGCAACCGGGTGGCGTGACTCCGTTGCCGGCGCGGGCGGATCCGAACGAAAACGCGCCGGATGCCGCCTACATGGCCGAAGTCAGGAAATGCAATCGCATGAGCGGCGAGCTGCGAACCCAGTGCGTGACCAACGCGAAGCAGAAATACGGACAGATGTAAGATGCGGTCGAAGGCCGACGGGCGCCCCGTGGTGCCCGTCGGCTTTGTTTCGTCCCACGATCCTTTCACGGAGCTTGCCGAGAACATGCGCGATCTTCCTGACGAATTGATGTCCGAAGCGGCAAGCCTGTCGCCTAGATGGGCGTGGACGAGGCGGGACTTCATGGTCACTTCGCTTGCGTCGGGATTCGCGCTTGCCGTGCGGCCCGTGGCCGCGCAGACCATCACCACGGATTCCAGCGGGCTGACCGAAGGCGAAGTGCGCATTCCGGCGAAGGACGGCGAAGTGCCGGCGTATCGCGCGATGCCGGCGGCGGGGAAGGACCTGCCGCTGATCCTGGTGGTGCAGGAGATATTCGGCGTCCACGAACATATTCGCGACGTATGCCGGCGGTTGGCCAAGCTCGGCTACATGGCGGTGGCACCGGAGCTCTACGCGCGCCAGGGCGATGTCTCCAAGCTCACCGACATGAGGGAAATCTTCGCGATCGTCGAGAAAGTCCCGGATGCGCAGGTCATGCGCGACCTCGACGACACGATGTCATGGGCGCGCAAGAACGGCGCGAACGCGACCCAGCTTGGCATCACGGGTTTCTGCTGGGGCGGGCGCATCGTCTGGCTCTATTGCGCGCATAACCCGATGGTCGCGGCCGGCGTTGCCTGGTATGGCAGGCTGGAAGGGCAGGCGAACGACCTGCGACCGACTTTCCCGATCGATGTCGCGCCCACGCTGAAGGTGCCCGTCCTCGGGCTCTACGGCGCGGCGGATACCGGCATCACGCAGGAGAGCGTCGAGAAAATGCGCGCGAAACTCAAGTCGGCGAACAGCAAATCGCAGATCGTCGTCTATCCCGACACCCCGCATGCCTTCTTTGCCGACTACCGCCCTAGCTATCGCAAGGAAGCGGCGGAAGACGGCTGGAAGCGGCTGCAGGAGTGGTTCAGGACGTACCTATCGCGCGTGTAGCAGCTGCGCGCCACCCTTGCCCTGCTGGATGGCGGGAACATAGTCGTCGAGTTCGGCAAGCGTGGCCTTGTCGGTCAGGTCGATCGTGCGGCCGCGTTCGGCGGAGAGGTAGCTCGCCATGACGAGGCGCTGCACTTCCAGGCCGTATTCCCACGACAGCATCGCGTTGCGTCCTGCCGAAAAGTTCTCGAGCATGTCCAGGTTTTCGTCGGTGTAGCCGTAGAGATCCGCCTCGTTATATTGCACCGCCAGCAAGCCGCGGCTTGCGGTGGCTTTCTCCAGCGCGCTCTCTTGGTTGGCGATGGCTTCGGCCGCCGAATCACCGATGAACACATTCAGCGGCGACACGAGCGTGTTGATCTCGAACGCGTAGCCCGGTCCCATGCCGTCCATGAACAGGCGCAAGCCCTGTTTCTCGAACATCCAGGAATCCGTGAACTGGGATTTGACGATCTGCCCGGTCTCGGGATTGCGATACGTGACCATTCCGGTGGCGAAATCCTCCGCTGGTGTTTTCGCATAGTCGACGCCGCGATCTTTCAGCAGCTTTTCGCGCCAGGCCTTTTGGCCCCATTTCAGCAGGCCGAGGTCGCAGCTCACGGACACCGGTTGCAGGAACAGCAGGTCCTTGTCGGGAGGCGTAAGCACGTAGCGGCCCACCGCGATGCTGTGGCAGCCCATGTCGAGCAGCACACCGCCGCCTTGTCGCGTCGGATCCCAGAACCAGGGCTCGTGCGGCCCGCCATGCTCTTCCGCCGAGCGAGTCAACGTCAGCGGGCCCATCGTGCTCGCCACCGGTCGCAACTGCTCGCGTTGGGTGCGAATCGCTTTCATGAAAATCTGGTTTTCGAAGTAAGCCGTCAGCAGCTTCGCCTCGCGGGCAAGCTCGACCATGCGGCGGGCTTCCTTCATGTTGCGCGCGAGCGGCTTGTCGAGGATCACGCCCTTGAGTCTTGCGCCGGCCTTTACCGCGGCGACGACTTTTTCCATGACCTCGACGCGGCAATAGTTCGGCACGTACAACGCGATGACGTCGACGTTGGCAGCGAGCTCCGTGATCGTGTCATAGAGTCTGGCTTCCCCGAGTTTGCGTTCCCTGCAGAAAGTCGCAAGGGATTCGGCACCGCGACGCTTCAGCAGGCCGGCAATTTCGAGTCCGCGCACCTGGCTGACCGCCACCGATTGAAAGCGCGCGATGAATCCCGCGCCGATGAATCCGAGCTTCATGTTTCGTCCTCCTCCCGTTGTCTACCCGCGATGCATGCGTCCGTCGCGGCAAATTTGTTCTAGCTGAATCGTTACCCGCTCGGGCATCATGCGTCAATGAAAGTGCGTGGTGCAACGCACACACCCGGATGGAGTTCGACAATGATTACAGTGAAGTGGATTCCCGGCGCCATCGCGAGCGCCATGCTCTGGGCCGCGATGTGCGCCGTTGCCGCCGACGATCCGACCCGGGAGGAGCTCAAGCGCGACGCGATCAATCGCGTCATCGAGGCGCACGACGTATCGCTGCCGGTCTACATCGGCCGGGTCTATGTGAAGCAGGCGGCCCTGAAGGAGGCGCGCGACCTGCTCGCCGCGCGTGGCAAGGCTGCAGGGCTGGGCGTGAAATCCTGGAACATGGACGTGCCGCAGTGGCAGGCCGCCGAACGCGAATTGATGGCGGGAATCGACGACTTGATTCGACGCAAGGTCGCAAGCGGTTACTGGGTGCAGGAGGCATGGTCACAGGAAGTGGCGGGCGTCCTGAACGGCGAAGAGGCCGACGAGGTGGCGGTGCATTTCCGCACCGAAGGGGGCGAGCTGCAGCGGCGCGTCATCGAATGGTTCGTCGGCGAGTTGACCCTGCAAACCTACACGTTCACGGACCGGCTGAAATATGGCGTGCCCGGGTCCGAAAACGAAATGCGCGATTTGCAGATCGTCACGTCGGAAGCGAAGAGCCATTTCGCGCCGATCTACGATCTCACGAAATATGAGGGCACCATGCGCTTTGCGAACAGCGAAGCCGGCATCAAGTACTTCCGCATGATGGCAATGCAGGGGGTAGGCATCCTGCATGCGCATCTGGAGAGTGTGGCGACAGAGGCGAGGCAGATGATTCGTTCGCACGCCGCGCTGGTGGATCCCTACGTGGAAAATGCGCGGCCGCGCTGATCGACGATAGTCGCCCTACAAGCCGGCGCGCTTGAGCATTGCGTCGAGGGCTTCCTGGCTGTAGCCGTCCATGCGCTGGTCGCCGACCAGAATGACCGGGATGCCGCGTCCGCCGAGTGCCTTGAATTCTGACCTGCCCTGCACGGAATTCTCGACGTCGAAGTCCTGGAAAGGTGTTTTGCGCGCCTGCAAATACGCCTTCGCGCGCTTGCAGTAGCCGCACCACGTCGCGGTATAGAGCTTGACCTTCGCTGCGGTTGCCCGGTCAGCGCTCGCCGCCGTACCGGAAAACGCCGATATCACCGGCGGACCGCTGATGGAATTGATCTTCAGGTCCAGCTTCTTCGCCTTCTGTCCGGGCGGCGGACTGTCGGAGTAATGGATCTTGCCGGACTCGTCCGTCCATTTGTACATATCTGCAACGGATGGCGCCGTGACCACGAAAAGTGCAACAAGGGTAATCAGGAGTTTCATGTGCGCCCCGCATGATGTTCGCCCAAGCACATTTTCGGTGGTCTTCCGCAGCTATTTTCCGTACCCGTTCGCGACGCGCACATCCAGCAATCGCGGACCGCCGCCGGCGATGCTTTCACGGACCGCGGGGCCGACTTCCGCTGGATCGGTGATGCGTTTCGCCGAAACGCCCATCGATTGCGCCAGCGAGACGAAGTCGATCGCCGGATCGTCCATGTCCATGCCGACGAACTTGTCGGTCTTGCGGAACGAGACCAGGCGTTCCTTCAATATCCGGTAGCTGCGATTGTTCGGGATCACGTACGTGATCGGCAATTTGAGGTGGGCCGCGGTCCACAACGCCTGGATGCTGTACATCGCGCTGCCGTCGCCGACGATCGCGACTACTGGCCGCGCTGGCAGGGCGATGCTGATGCCGACCGCACCCGCCATGGCAAAACCGATGCCGCCGGATGCGAGGCCGTGGAAGCCCTGGTGGTCGCGCAGCGGAAGGTAATTCAGCAACTGGAACGTCGAGGTCAAGCCTTCCTCGACCACGACGACGTCGCGCGGCACGGCTTCGCTGATGCGCATCATCAGGACTTTCGGATCCATCGGCCGCGCGGATTCCAGTTTCAGTGTTTCCTCGCAGGCCTTCGTGCGCTTCACGCTCCAATTGCTTTTGGCGATATCCGCGAGCCTCGCGGCGGCGGCCGATTTTTGCGTGCCCGTCATGCGCGAACGAAGCAGTGACGTTAGCGCGCCCAATGTTTCCTTCACGTTCGCGTTGATGGCCATTTCCGTCGGATAGTTCTTGCCCAACTCCCAATCGCGCTCGGAAATCTGCACGATGGGCATGCCCTCCGGCAGCGCGTCCACGGGATTGTGTACCGACATGCGCAACACATCCGCGCCCAGGCAGACCAGCAGGTCATAGGGTTGCAGCCAGCTGCGCACCTGAGTCTGGCTGCGCGTGAGCTGGCCGACGAAGGCGGGATGTTCCGACAGGAACTGTGCCGCGTAGGGCACGGTTTGCTGCCAAACCGCGGCGCCCAGCGTCTCGGCCAGCTCCGCCGCTTCCTTCAGCGCATCGCGCGTGGCGAGTTCGTGGCCGGCAATCAGCACCGGGTTGCGCGCGGCGAGCAGCCGGTCGGCAAGTTTTTCTAGCGCGGCGTCGGACGGCCGCGTCCGCGAATCGACCCGCGTCGGCTGGCCGAGGTCGAGCGGGCCTTCATCGTCGAGAATGTCGCCCGGCAGGCTGATGAATACCGGCCCGGTCGGCGGCGTCAGTGCAACCTTGGCGGCGCGATGCACGATGCGCGGCAGGTCCTCGACGCGCGTGACATCGACCGCCCATTTCACCATCGGCTGCGCGATCGGCACCAGCGGATCGTAGAGCATGGGCTCCATCAATCCGTGGCCCTGTTCCTGCTGTCCAGCCGTCAGCAGGATGGGCGATCCGTAGAACTTCGCGTTGAACAGCGCGCCCATGGCATTGCCGAGCCCCGGCGCGACGTGCACGTTGGCCGCCGCGAGCCGGTTCGAGGCGCGCGCATAGCCGTCCGCCATCCCGACGACAACCGATTCCTGCAGGCCCAGCACGTATTCGATCGCGGACTGCTGCGACATGGCTTCCATGATCGCGAGCTCGGTCGTGCCGGGATTGCCGAACAAGTGCGTGATGCCTTCCTGCGCGAGCAGCTTCATGAAGGCGGCACGGCCGGTCAGGGTGGGCTTGAGCGGGGAGCTATCCATGTGAATCGTCCGGAGAATGGGAATCTACGCGGCCAGAATACCAAAAGAGCGCTGGCAATTTTCGATTCGTCGCCTGCGCAACGCAGCGTGTCAGGTCACGCGTCCGCCTGCAGCAGGACGTTGGCGAACGAGGCTTTGCCGAGGAGCGGCTCGACGCGGGCGTCCAGGCCGCGCGCGCCAAGGCTGCTACGCCATTCGTCGACCTGGCGATGGTGATGTCTCGGCGGCGGAAGTCCGCGGATGACATATCCGAAATGATCCGCAGCGCGGCCGGCCAGGAATTTCCAGCCGGCAGAAGGATTCGCGATGCGCAGCACCAGCGAGCCGCCGGGTCGCAATGCCGCGACAGCCTTGTCCAGCACACGATCCTGTTCGCCGGCATTCATATAGTGCAGCACGTCGATGATCAGTATGAGATCCGCGGACGGGAACTGCGCTTCGCGCACGTCCGAGATTTCGATTGTTGCGCGTTCGCCCAGGGACATCCGTGCGCAATTCGCCGGGCCGCGCGCAGAATCCAGCCCATATAGCTGCGGATCGGCCGGCGGGATCGGCCACGATTCGGGCCACTGGCCCGCCTCGAATCTCGCGCGCGCGGCAAGCAGGAGCGACGCGACGATCGCGTGCCCGCAGCCCAGGTCGAGCACGCGTGCGCCCTCGGCGATCCGGCGGGTACGCAGCAATTCGAGGAAGAAGGGATCGTGCCTCAACTTGCCGCGCACGAAGTGGTAAGTCGCCCGTCCGGCTGCGAGATAGGGCCTTGAAGCGGCATCGATGAGCTCGTCGAAAACGGTCGACATCAGCGCATCGCCATCGGCAGCGAAACGGGTTTCAGGCCGGCAGCCGAAATTCGCTCCAGCAACGCGGGCAGCACCTTCAGCACGTTAGGGCCGCGATCGTGCATCAGCAGGATGTCGCCGGCCGCGAGGTTGCGTTCGAGCCGTTTCAGCACGGCCGCCGGATCGTTCGATACGGTGTCGTAGCCGCGCCGTGTCCAGGTGACGTAGCGCAATCCGAGTTTCGTGATTACGGGATCGAGCAAGGGGCTGCGAATGCCCATCGGCGAGCGAAAGAACGAAGGTGCTGCACCGACGAGCCCGGCCACGATTTCCTGCGCCGAGCCGATCTCGCGAGTGAGCGCGCGCAAGCCGAAGAATCCGAAGAAGCTGGAGTGCCGCAGGCTGTGGTTCTCGATGCTGTGCCCGCGCCTGGCGATTTCGCGAATGAGCTCGGGATGCGCTGACGCCTTTTCGCCGACGACGAAAAAGCTCGCGCGCGCGCCGCGCGCTTCAAGCAGCTCCAGCACCTTCGGCGTGATGTCCGGATCGGGGCCATCGTCGAACGTGAGGGCGATTTCCCGGCGCCGCGCCGCGGCTTCGGGAAGCCGCAGCATGTTCGATCCCAGCGAGCGACTGCGCGGCCACAGGCCGATCAACCCGAGCAGGAAATGGTTGAGGACGATGCAGGCGAGGATTTCCGGCCACCATTGCGGGCGGCCGATCAGCCCGACGATCGCGCCCGCGTGCAGGCCGGCCGATATTTTCAGTGCGATGCCCGGCCGCCACATCCTGCGCCGGACATCGCCGTTGCGCGGATAGGGGCTCAGCTTGACGGCTTGCCCCATGAGTCGCGCAGGGTGACCGTTCGATTGAAGACCGGCGCGCCGGGCTTCGAATCGGCGCCATCGGCGCAGAAATAGCCGTGGCGCTCGAACTGGAAACGCTGTTCGGGCAGGGCATCCTTCAGTGCGGGTTCGCACCAGGCATGAACCAGCTTCTTCGAGTCAGCGTTCATGTCTTCCAGGAAATCCCGCTCGGAACCCGGATGCGGCACCGCGAACAGGCGATCGTAAAGCCGCACGTCCGCCTCATATGCATGACGCGCCGAAACCCAATGGATGTTGCCCTTGACCTTGTAGGTATCCGCACCCAGCGTGCCGGACTTCGAATCCGGCATCAACTCGCAATGTACGGTCGTGACATTGCCTTCCGCATCCTTGTCCGCGCCCGTGCACTTCACGACGAAGCCAAAACGCAGGCGCACCTGGTTGCCGGGGAACAGGCGGAAGTAGCCCTTGCTGGGGACTTCCATGAAATCCTCGCGCTCGATCCAGAGCTCGCGCGAGAACGGCATCGTGCGCTTGCCCCAATCCGGCTTCTGCGGATGGTTCGGCGCCTCGCATTGCTCCTGCTGGTCCGCGGGAAAATTGTCGACGATCAGCTTGACCGGATCCAGCACGGCCATGCGGCGCGGCGCGGTTTCGTTCAGCGTTTCGCGCATGCAGTCTTCGAGCACGCTCATGTCGATCCAGGAATCGGCCTTGGAGACGCCGATGCGCTCGGCGAACAGCCGGAAGCCCTCGGGCAGGAAGCCGCGGCGGCGCGCCCCGACCAGGGTGGGCATGCGCGGATCGTCCCAGCCGTCGACGTGCTTTTCCTCGACGAGCTGGATCAGCTTGCGCTTGGA
>DASZTG010000016.1:0-1915 GCA_035548375.1 Burkholderiales bacterium | reverse complement strand
GGCCGGCCTGTGGATATGATGGACAAGGCGGACGCCTTGCCCACATCTCCACAGGCCCAACAACCGCAACAGGCCATGAGAAACCAGAGTCTGGCGGCATGATCAGCAACCGGAATACACCTTAACCGAGCCGCCAAACTGTCCCACCAACCGGGACCACCTCAAAATGCCCGGCTGTCTCTGGCGCTTAAGCCGGATCGTCTGCGTTTTGCGCGATCCCGCATGGCCGCCTCATGCACACTGGCGATTGCGAAATCCGTCAGTGCGCCCCTGCAACTCGATGGCGCGCTGGAACAGGGCCTTCTGATCGCGTGAGATGCGCGCTTCCAGCCGCTGGCTCCCCGCTTGGTTGTTCGAGACAGGGTGCATACCTTGAGTTGTGTTCGGAGATTGGCTATCGTGTGCTGTTAATAGACGGACCGTTCAAGCGGTGGCGCAGCCCTAAGAAGCAAGCGCGCGCTGGGGGCGGGAGTGGAGGTCGGGAATGGCGTGAGTTTCGAGAAATGCGAATTCCCCGCTCTCACTTCAATGAGGCCCGACCTCCTATCGCGGCTGCAGCGATTTTGCTATGGTGCTTCGGCGTGCGGAGGCGGTGGGATTCGAACCCACGGGGCCCGGCTTCGTTAGGGACGAGCCCAACGGTTTATAAGACCGCCGCATTAAACCACTCTGCCACGCCTCCGTTTGAAGGCCGGGCCCGAAAGGGCCCGGCCTTTTTCGTTAAGAGCGACTAACAGAACATCGAAGGGATGAGGCTGGAAGTGGCCAAACGGAACTCCGGCGCGTCGCGAGGATGAGTTCGAACCTGACATCGTTCTGTAAAAATTTTTCCTGCCTGACCGGCCATCCGCCGATGCTGTGGCAGCAGCGGCTGTTCGACCAGTTCAAGGATGGAGAGATCCCCCAGGCGCTCGATCTGCCGACCGGCCTCGGCAAGACCGCGATCATCGCGGTGTGGCTGCTCGCCCTTGCCTGGCAGGCGGAGTGCGCGCGGGCGAAGCAAGTAGAGGCTGCGCACGAGAGGGACGATGCCGCCCCGAATGCAGCACGGGGCCGCATTCTTCTCCCGCGCCGGCTCGTCTACGTCGTCGACCGCCGCACGGTGGTGGACCAGGCAACGGACATCGCCGCACAGCTGCGCAGGCGCCTGCGCGGGGAAGAGCACGACAAGCTTACACCCGCCGAAGTCGACGTACTCATACGGGTTCGCGATGCGTTGAGCGAACTATGCATTGATGGCGACGACGATGCTTCACCGCTCGCCATCAGCACGCTGCGTGGCGAGCGCGCCGACAATCGCGAATGGCAATCCGATCCCGCCCGCCCGGCGATCATCATCGGCACGGTCGAGATGATCGGCTCGCGGCTGTTGTTCTCGGGCTACGGCGTTTCGCGTCGAATGCGGCCGTTCCATGTCGGCTTGCTTGGGCAGGATACGCTGCTGATCCATGACGAGGCGCATCTTTCCGAGCCGTTCGGCAGGCTCCTTCGCGGCATCGCCGAAGTTCAGCAAGCGCAGAAAACGCCGCGCCCGCTCCGCGTCATGGAGCTTTCGGCCACGCAGCGCCGACAGGGCACGACGGTGGCGTTCACCTTGACGGAAGAGGACAAGGCCGAGGATTTGGTCGACGACCGCTTGAACGCGAACAAGCGGCTGCGCTTCGAGGGGAGCGTCGACAGCGAGGACGCCGCCATTGCCAAAATCGTCGAGCTGGCCCTTCGGTACAGGGACGATCGCAAGCGCGTGCTCGTTTATGTGCGCCGACCGCGCGATGCGCGCAGGATCGCCGACGAGCTCGCCAAGGCCACTGATCGCTCACGGATCGCGCTCTTGACCGGCACAGTGCGCGGTTACGAGCGCGATGCGCTCGCCGAGACGGCTCTGTTCAAAGGGTTCCGGAGTGATCCCGAGCGA
>DASZTG010000015.1:0-12260 GCA_035548375.1 Burkholderiales bacterium | reverse complement strand
AATGGGACCAGGGTCCAATATGACGCCGGCAATGCGCCCGCGGGCGGGCGGCCGCTGGCGTTACTGCGGGATCATGCGCAACGCCAGGCCCTCGGTGTATTGCAGCGTGATGACGTCGCCGGCCTGCACCTGGTCGAAGTCCTTGACCGATTCACCGACTTGCACCTCGATCGAGCGGCGTTCGGGCCCCGTCACGGTCATGGTCCGGTTATCCCTGTCGACGGCGTCGACCACGGCATTGATCTCGCGCGTGCGCACGATGGCGCCGCCGGGGATGGCGCCTTTCGGGGCAAGCTCCACGCTCTTGCTGCGGCTGCTGGTCGAGGTCGCGCCACCACTACCCTTGGAGATCGCGGTGGCCACTGAGGCCGCGTACACGACGCTGAAGCGGGACCCCGGATGGACCTGGTCGAGGTTTTGCGCCTCCGGCGGCACGCTGATGTCGGCCAGGCGGCCCTTCGGGCCCTTGACCGTGACGACTCGCGCTTCGCGGTCGACGTCGACCACGGTGACGACGGTCTCGATGACGGCTGCGGCGACGGCGCCGGATTTCTCCTGGGCTTGTACGAAGTTGGGAAACATCGCGGCGCAAAGCGCGCCCGCGCAAATCGTGCGTGCAAACCGGTGCATGGTGGTTCTCCTCAGAAAGCGGCGATCAGGCCGGCGTTGATGGCGTACTGCCACATGAAAGATCCGTCGTAGAAAATCCTGCAACTACCATTCGTGCAGAACGCGGCGCTGTTGCTGTTGACCTCGGTGCCGAAGGCGCGGGCTTCCAGGCGCAAGCCGATGTGCTTCGTCAGGAACAGCTTGGCGCCCCCGACAAGGCCGAAGGAAAAGCGCGTGTCGCTGTCGAGGCCGGCCGCGTCCGGCGCGAAGCGCGTCGCGCCAACCGTGGCGCCGAAGAAGGGCTGCACGCGATCGTTTCCGTACACGAGGATGCCGCCGAGGTGGTAATACTCGACCTTGACGTCGGCCAGCTTCGGACCGCCGTCGTCGGGGGCGAGGGCGGATTTCGCGCGGCTGTAGAGTAATTCCACCTGCGAGTTGGGCGCGGCCCGGAAATCCAGGACGAGTCCCACGTTGTTCGTGCTATCGAGCTTGTAGCGGGCATTTCCCGCCGCGTCGTCGAATTTGAGGCTGCTTTGGTAGCCGACCATGGGTGCCACTTCGACGCGCGCCACCTGTTGCGCGGTTGCGGGCGTCATCCAGCCCAGGCAGGCGGCGATGCACGCGCGTGCGGCAAGTAGCGTGGAGTTGCTTCCAGTCATTTCGTTGTCCTCGTGTTTTCCCGTCGAACGTTCCGGTGTTTCACCGCCATGCACTGCCGACCTGGATGTAGAACGCGAAATCGTCTGGACCCCATGCGAAATCCGTTCCCATCTGCAAGCCGAGCTGGCGGGCAATCAAATAGCGGAAGCCGAGGCCGCGCGAAACGATCGTCGAGGCGTCATCGAAAGCCTGGCTCTTGCCCCATGCGCGCCCGGCGCCGGCGAAGCCGACGAACGCCCATCGAGGCGTGACGTTCCAGCGGACCTCGGCTTCGGCCAGCGCAGTGTGCTGGTCCTGGTATCGCGCCGCCGGCAGGCCGCGCATGTCAAGGTAGGGCAGCTGGTAGAAAGGGACGTCGCCGTTGGCCGTCCTGCCATCGGCGCGCACGCCGAGTATCCACTTCGATGCGATGGGGAAGTACGCATACGCATGCGCTCTATAGGTCTGGAAGCGCGTATCGCTACCCCAATCCGGGTCGTAGAACAAGGTGTCGAACCCGAACATCCAGCCGCGCGACGGGGTGAAGATGTTGTCGCGGGAATCGTGCTCGTAGGACAACCCGAGGCCGGAAGCGCGATTCGTCAGGTCGGTTTTCGAGAACGCAGGCGCGTTGTCGCCAAGGTCGAACGAGCTGTCAAGGTCGAGGTAGATCCAGCGCGCCGCGATCCAGTCGTTGCTGGAGGCGCCGCCGAGGCGGCGCAACACCTGCTGGGACGAGGCCCAGCCGTCCAGGCTGTAGCCGATCTTTTCCTGCGTGCTGCTGAACGCGCCGCCATCGCGCCCGTAGAAATCGAGATTGACGTTCATGCGCGCGAGGCCGCCGCGATAACGCCAGCGATCGTCATCGAAGCTGAACATGCCGCCGCCGCCGATGCCCTTGGTGCCGTTTTCCGTGCCGAAGGCAGCGATGGCGAACACATCGGGCGGCGTGACGTGTCCTGTTTCTTTGGCTTTTTCCGCGGCCTCACCGATCGATTCGCGAAAAAACGTGAGGCCCACGCCGCCGCCATAGCCGACGGCGGGCTCCGTGATGATGATGGGCACCGGCAGGAAGCCCTTTTTTTCCAGCAACCAGTCCGATGCATCGAGGTAGCCGTCCTGCTTGTCGATGAAGGCATCTTTCAGATCGAGGGCGTTCACCTGTCCGGCGAATGCCAGCAAGGCGGACGCGAGGCGGGCGACGCGGATGGCGCGGGCGGACATGCGGAATGCTTGCGGGCGATCGCCATCGTTGCGGTCGATGGCGCGGTTACGGGACGAGGCTTACTCTAGGTCGCGGGCCCTGGAGCGAGTATGGGACCTTGGTCCCATGCATTCCCCGCGGCGCGCCGCAGGGAAGCCCGCGCGATCAGGGGTGCACGTTCCGCTGCGTCGAGTGAATGCCCATGCGCTCGGCCATGCGCACCAGGTCGGCAAGCGAGCCGGCTTCCATTTTCTGCATGACCCTGCCGCGGTGCACCTTGATGGTTTTCTCGGCCGCGCCGAGATCGACGGCGATGAGCTTGTTGAGCTGGCCCGCTACGACATGCTCGAACACCTCGCGTTCGCGCAAGGTCAGCGAAGCCAGGCGCCGGTACAGGACGGCGAGCTCGTCGCGCGAACGAAAGGCCGCGCGGCTGCGCCGCAGCGCGCTGTCGACCGCATCGAGCAGGTCGGTATCGTTGAACGGCTTGGTCAGGAAATCCACCGCGCCCGCCTTCATCGCGCGAACGCTGGCGGGAACGTCGCCGTGTCCCGTCACGAACACGACGGCAAGCGCGGTGGCGGCGCCGTTGAGGCGCCGTTGCAGTTCCAGCCCGTCGAGGCCGGGCATCGCGATATCCAGCACGACGCAGCCCGGCGCGTTGCGGTCGAATTGACCGAAGAATTCCAGCGGGCAGGAGAAGGCGGTCACCGCGTAGCCGGCGGCGCGCAGCAGCCGGCTGACGGCGCGCAGCACGCTCGAGTCGTCGTCGACCACGTAGACCGACTGCCCGCTGCCCGAGGGTAAAGCCGCGGAATTCATGCGGCCCCCGGCAATTCGATGCGGAACGTGGCACCCCGACCCACGTTGTTGTGCGCCAGGATCTGGCCGCTGTGCGCCGCCACGATGGAGCGCGAGATGGAAAGCCCGAGGCCCAGGCCCTGCGTCTTGGTGGTGAAAAACGGCTCGAACAGCTTCTGCAAGGTCGGCGCCGGAATCCCGGGGCCGGAATCGGTGACGACGATTTGCGCGCGGCCGTCCGCGAGCGGCTCGGTGCGCAAGGTCAGCTCGCGCGTGGAGTCCGGCGAGGCGTCCATGGCTTCGCAGGCGTTGATGATCAGGTTGAGCAGCACCTGTTGCAATTGCACGCGATCGCCGCGCGTGAGCACGGGTTGCTGGCAGAGCTGCTGGACGATGCGAATCTGCCGCGTGGCCAGGTTGCCGTAAGCCAGGGTCAGCGCTTCCTCCACCAGGCTGTTGATATCGAGGACCTGGAAGTGGGTGTCGTCCTTGCGGAACAGCGCGCGCAACCGGCGGATGATCTCGCCCGCGCGCTTGTCCTCCCCGACGATCTCGCGCAGGATCTCGCGCAGCTCCGGCAGGTCGAGCGGGTCCTTCGCGAGCAGCCGCTGCGCCGTCTGCGCATTGCTGAGGATGGCGGTCAGCGGCTGGTTGAGCTCATGTGCAAGCGCACCCGAGAGCTCGCCCAACACCGCCACGCGGCTCAGGTGCATCAACTCGACGCGCTGTTGGTCCGCCTCGCGCTCGGCGGATTTGAGCCGCGTGATGTCGTGCATGGCCGAGATCAGGCATTCGGTCCCGTCGACCGGCACGCGCTCGCCGCTGAGCAGGATGTAATGCAGCGTGCCGTCGCGTGCCTGCATCTCGACTTCGAAGTTCTGGCCCTGGCATGTGCGCACGAGGTCCATGTAGGCGTCGCGGTCGCGTTTATTCGCGTACATGTTCAGCTCCGCGCTCGTGCGTCCCAGGGCTTCATCCCGGGAGTAGCCGAACAGGCGTTCCCAGCGCGCGTTGACATCCAGGATCGCCCCGTCGGACATGCGCGCGATCGCCATGGCGTCCGGGCTCGACCGGAACACCGCGAGGGCGCGCTGTTCCGAGAGCCTGGCGGCGCGCCTGTCGTTCTTGTGTTCTTCCATCACGCTGGAGAACAGGAACAGCGACACGCCGGACGCCAGCAGGAACAACTGGACGGACAACGCGTCCGCGGCGGGAGAATGGTCGACGAAGGGACCGTTGCCATGGATGGCGCCCCAGGTCGCCAGCGCGCAGGTCATGAGCAGGCCGAGCGTGACGGCGCGCGGCCCGAAGCGCACGGCAGCCCACAACAGGAAAGGAAGCGGCGCATAGAGCAGGCCAGGTGCTTCCGAAGAATCGAGGTACATGTGCTCGAAAACGAAGACTCCCGCGAGAAACAGGCCGAGAAGCAGCACGGCGGCCTCCGCTCGCTTGGCGCCGGATGACTCTCGCAGCGCGCGCAGCCCGCCTTGCACCCAGGTCAGCACCAGCGGCACCAGGATCAGCGCCGCCAGGGCATTGGACAGGAACCGCATGTTGACGAGCTGCAGGTAGCCGCCCTCGCCCCAGCCGATAGCCTTGAGCAGGGCCACGTCCAGGAAAGACGCCGCAAGCGGCGCGATGACGACTCCGCACAGCAAGAAGGTCAGGGCATGGTTGAAGGAATCGAAGCGCGGCGATTCGCGCAGCAACAGGCGGATCATGGCCGCGCCCAGCAGCGCCTGGGTGCAATTGCTCGCGAACCACGCGAGCACCATGGCGGGCGGCACGCTGCCTTGCATTTCCGCGGCGCAGTGCGCCGGGAATGCCGCGGCCAGGATGATCCACCAGGTGCGCGGCGGGGTCAGCAGGAGCCCGGCAAGCAGCAGCGCATTCGGCGGCCACAACACCGCGATCGGGTGGGGCTGGAAGGTGAGCGCGAATCCCAGCTTGGCGCCCGCGTAATACGCCAGCGCCACCACGCTCGCTGCAATGGCAGTTTTGCCGGCGAATCCGGCGTCTTGCGTGCGGCCCGTTTCCTCGGGGGAAATCTTGTGAGGGGCCGGCATGGTGGAAGCTACGTTGTCGCTCATTCCCCCTCCGACCAACGTGCAGCAATGCCCGGCTTTCAGGAACGCAGATGTTCCCACCGATTGGCCGTGGGGCACAAGCCCCGTGGAAGATGC
Source organism: Burkholderiales bacterium (assembly GCA_035548375.1). Taxonomy (GTDB): domain Bacteria; phylum Pseudomonadota; class Gammaproteobacteria; order Burkholderiales; family JACQAP01; genus JACQAP01. Next base: position 6,821 of record DASZTG010000015.1, on the reverse strand, counting down.
CGTGGCTATCTGAAATGCAATCGGAATGCAAGCCGCGTGCCGGTCACTCTCCGGTCATCGTTTTGCAAATAATTTTTCCCATTCCTCGGAGGTCAGCGCCTGCCTGAGCTCGAAGCGCAGGTCGAGCAAGTGCCGCGTCGAGCCCGCGTCGTCGGCATCGGCCCCGGCGAGCAGCGTATCGAATTCCGCCGTCGTCGCGTCGTGCCGCTGGATCAAAGCCAGCAGCGCCTTGCCGTGGCGCTCGCGATCATCCTGCATTTTTACGCCTTCGTCGTGCAGTCGGTCCAGCACGGCGTCGAGGCGCCGGAGTCGATCCTTGTCCGCAATCTGCGATTCCAGGTTCTTTTTCAGGCTGGCCGTCGAATCGGGGTCGAACAGCACACGCATGCCGGCGGCAGAGCCGCCGACCAGCAAGGAACCGATGAAGAGCGCGATGAGGACCTGCCCGCGCTGGCGTCGCATGAGTTCCATTTATTTCACGGCGGCGAGCAATGCCCGCTTTTCATGGGGCGCGAGGGTCGACCATTCGTCCGCGCTCGTCATGTCGATGATCTCGAAATGGCGTTGCAGGATGCGCTGCCTCGCCTGCTTGCGTCCCGCATCGAGGCTCTTCAGCGCGACCTCGAGGTCCGCGCGCGACGTGTCGGGGTTCGCATTAAGTGCGCGCACCTGCTCCATGCCCAGCCGCAGTGCGTCGTCGAACGAGGCCAGTTCGGCCTGCAGGCCGTCGATAGCCTTCAGCACGACAGGCTGGCGCTGCATGTCGGCTATATGCTGACGCGCGGCCGCGCGCATGGCGTCGAGCGCGTCGGCGATCGCCTCTTCGCGGGTCACGCCGCGGCCGGAACAGCCACTGGCGATGGTGACGAGTCCGATGGCAAGCCACAGGAGAAGGCGGTCGGGCGCTGTCATCGAATCGGGGAAGGCTTGTACTTGCGGATGGCGGCGGGTGGTGTGTCGATGCCAGCTTGGCACCGGCATGGCGCAAGTGCAATGGTCTTGAAGATCCGGGATGTCGAATGCAGTGCGAGAGCGCCGAGCCCAAGGATGCGTGGAGCTACCTCGCCGACGCGCATGAGATGATCTCCAGGCGCTGGGGCATCATCCGCGAATCCGGTCTAGGCGGTTCGCGCGAGCATGTGATCGTCGCCGGGTTCTATCGCTTGCAGGGGCGAGGCGATTGCGTCTCCGGCCGGCCTCGCCCTGTGGCTGCCAGCCGATCAGTTGGGCGCGTACCAGATGGGGGAGGTGTACGCACGCTCGGTGATCGTCATTGCGGTGCCGAGCAGCGGCTTGTTGCCGAAGCGCTTCACGTCGTAGGCCGTCCAGCGCGGTGTCGGGATCTCGATGACCCGGCCGTAGTAGAACGCACGCTCGCCCGCGCGGAAATCCGGATCGCGCCACACGGCCACCAATTCCGAGGCGCCGATCGTATTGGTCCAGGTGGCGTTCTTGACGTCCACCGTGCTGCCGACCGACGGCAGCTTCCCGGTCTTCGCATTCTTCTTGCGGCTGCCGGACCACGCCACGTCGTAAATTTTTTCATGCAGCTTGCCGGCCTTGTCGAGCCAGCCCTTCACGATCTGGTAGCGGTCGAGGTTCGCGCCTGCCGGATCCCTCGACGCGGCGACCAGGAAAGTGGGCGCCTTCTTGCCGGGGGCGGGCGGCAGGTCGCCGCCCATCGGCACGCCCTTGGCATAACCGATCGACGCGAGCTGGCGGTCGCGCGCATCCGTGGCGGTGAAGTCCCAGCCGCCGAACAGGCGCACCACCATGCGCGTGCCGGTGGTGGCGTAGGTCTCCTTGCGCTGCATTGCATCCCAGATCGATTCCCGGGTGTTTTCCTTTGCCCAGACCGCGGCGTACCCGGACGACGAGACTTCCCAGTCCATGACCTTCACGCCGGTCTTCTGGTTATCGACGAAGGTCGCGGTCAGGCGGTGCGCGCTCGGCTCCTGCGGCGTGGTCTTGCCGAAGAAGTTGTCTTCTTCCATCGCGGCGAGTCCCGTGTGGGCGTCGCTGCTGCCGACCATGCCGAACTTGTAGGGGTTGGTGCCGAGGTCCTGCTCGAGCTTCAGCCCGTTCTTGAGCGCGGAGCGCGCGTACTCGAACTCCAGCATGCTTTTGGTCTTGCGTTCGCTGCCATCCAGGTTGCCTTTGTCCCAGCGCTCGAAATTGGCGAACTCGTCGGTCGGCGAAAGCACGGGATGCGCCTCGCCGTCGCCCTTGGTCTGGGTCGCCTCGTACAGGCGCTCCCACTTCGCGCGCTGCTCGGCGTATTCGCGATCCACCGGCTTGCCGGTGAACGACTCGATGATCGGGAACATGCGGCCGTTGCTGAGGTTGCCGTTGTGCGCGATGGCGAGCACCTTGCCGCCCGTCTTCTCTTCGTAGGCTTGCATCCATTTCCACAGGTCGCGGGGGTTATCGCTGCCGAACGGGGGCATCACGACCATCGGCTCCACCTGGCTGGCCTTGTCGCCGTTGTCGCGGAAGATCACGTTGCGGTGCAGGTTGTTGCCGCCGGTGTTCGAGGTCCATTCATAGCCGATGAACGCCGTGAAGCGGCCCGGATCGTTGTATTCCTCCGCGGCGTCGATGGTTTCCTTCCAGGCGTTCCTGTAGGCCGCGGTGCCGGGGTCGTATTGCAGAGCCTTCGGAAACGTCCCTTGCGAAAAGGCGACGATCACTTCCATGGCCGCCTGATTTCCCTTGCCGGTGTTCATCATGTCGTACCAGCGCTTGCCCGTCGGGTCGGCGAGGAGCTCCGGCTTGCCGGCGGCCAGGTCCGGGAAAAAGCCCATGTTGTCCGAATGATCCGCGACCACTAGGAAGTCCAGCGGGCGCCCCAGCCTGGCCGGCTGGCCAGAGGAGGCCTGCACTTCTTCGCCGCGGGCAAATCGATACGCGTCGCGCGGCCCGATGCGGGCGCCGAAGGCGCCGGCATCCATCGAAAAGGAGGTATGCAGGTGGGTGTCACCGAACAGCGGTCGCGCCGGATAGTCGCCGCCCGCGTAGGGCGAGTAGGGCGAGCCGGGTTTTCCTTCCGCCGCAAATCCGGTCAGGGCGGGGCAGGCGACGAGGACGGTGCAGAGCGCGATGCGGACGAGCTTTTCCATGCCGGTTTTATCGTTGCTTGGGAAATTGTAAGGTTCTCGCTGATGCAGCGATGATGCATGCATCTTGGGGGCGACTTAATACCACACATGCCAAACAAATTGAAGGACCGGCGATGAAAGAAACGCATCGCGTTGCGCCATGCGCAATCCCGGTCCTTGCCGCTAGAGCTGTTCCTCGACCGGCAGGATGCGCAGCAGGAACTGGCCGATGCCCTGCAGCGCATTCATCCCGGGCTCGCTGTCGTATTTCTTCTCTTGACCGTTTTCCACGGTCGTCCAGGCAAGCTTGCCGTTTTCGAGCGTCACGCGGTAGGCGACTTCGAGGATCTTCGCGTCGAATCCGCTCCCGAACCGCGCGCAAAGATCGGCGCTTTCCATGGCGATGCCCATCTCGGTATTGAGCCGCACGGAACGCGGATCGAGATTCAGCGAGCCGACGAACAGCATGCGCCGGTCCACCATGTAGGTCTTGGCATGCAGGCTGGCATGGCTGGATCCCGCGATGGACTTTCCGCCGGCGTCCGGCAGCGCGGTCGCGCCGGGCTTGAGTTCGTAAAGCTCGACGCCGGCCGCCAACAAGGCCTTGCGATAAGGCGCGTAGCCGGCATGCACGGCGCCGACGTCGGTGGCGGCATAGGAATTGGTCAATACGCGCACCTTGACGCCGCGCCTCGCGAGGCTCGCCAACCACTCGACACCTTGCTTGCGCGGAACGAAGTAGGGCGAGACCAGCAGCAATTCGGTCTGCGCCTGGTCCAGCAGCGCCGAGAGCTGTGTGATCGCGTGCGTGGACGAGTCATCGGGAGGCAGGCGGACCTTGTCCGGCTTGTCCGCGATGACGGTCGCCGCTCCCCAATAGGATTCGAGCTTGCCATGCGCGATCTGCTGAGCGAGGCCGGTTTCGAGCAGGCTGCGTCCGTAGGAAGAATCCCGAAACGTTTCGACGTAGGCCGCCGCGCGCCCGCGGATCCGGTCGAGCACCTGCGGATCCGACGGCGGCGCCAGCGAGGAGATCGGGTAGACGACGCTGCTCGCCCAGTACGCGTCGAATTCCGCCGATACCTGGGGCACCACGGGGCCCGCCGCCAGCAGGTCGAGGTCGCTGAAGTCGACGTCGCTGTGCGCGGCGAAATATTCGTCGCCGACATTGCGTCCGCCGACGACGGCCAACTGGTTGTCCGCCGTCATGGACTTGTTATGCATGCGCCTGTTGACCCGGGAGTAGTTGGTGGCGAAATCGAGCAGCCGCGCCTTGCGGTGCGCGAACGGATTGAATATGCGCACCTCGATCTTCGCGTGGGAATCGATGGCGGCGAGCACCGCGTCCTGGCCGCCCAGGTGGATGTCGTCGAGCAGCAGGCGCACTCGCACCCCGCGATCCGCGGCAGCGAGCAGTTCGGCAAGCAGGGCGACTCCCGTGTCGTCGGGATGGAAGATGTAGTACTGCACGTCCAGGCTGAGCGTCGCTGCCCGTACCAGCGCGATGCGCGCTGCGAAGGCTTCCTTGCCTTGCGCCAGCGGATAGAAGCCCGACTGGCCGGGGTGGTCGGACAACGCCGGGGCGAGCGCCTGGCCGAGCGGCGTTTGCGCGGTATCGGCCAGCGCGTGCGATTCGGGCCGGTCCACTTTATCCGGCAAGGCACCGCACGCGCCCACGGCGAAAGCAAGGGCGAGAGTTGCCGCCCATCGCAAGCGCCGCAAGCAGCAAAACAGCGGGAGCGGGGACGTCGAAACGCGCTGCATGGAGCTTGTCGTTGTATGCACGAAGGGGCGCAAAGCTTGGCACCGGCCTGTCATTAATGCAAACTCGATTCCGCTCATTGCGAGGAATCACGGTGTCCCGATACGCATCGGCAGCATCCGCCCGGTTGGCGCTGGTTCTGGCCCTAACGATGGCGATCACGCTCCTGATCGCTGGCGGCAATCGCGTGCACGCGGACGTTTCTGCGCCGGGACCCGTGTCCGATGCGGCCAGCCACGGCGCGAATGCGGGAGCCGTCGAATCGAGCCGGCCGGACAGCATCCTGCTCGTCTATGGCGGTCGCGTCGTGCCGCCGATGGAAAGCAGCCGTCTGCCCGCCGGCAACGACGCCGTTCCGGAACCGCGCAAGTGGGACAGGGCGCTGCCGTTCTTCGCGCAGCGCGTGCTCGACCGCGGCATCGACTTGCCGAATCCCTACGATGTCGGGCTTTCCTTGTACGTGGGCGGGGAGGATCGCGACTTGAGCAATCTTTCCGTCGGCTTCAATAACGGCACGCCCGGCAACCTTGCGTTCGTGCAATTCCCGCATACGCGCATCGACAACCAGTCGGCGCAATTCCAAGCGGGCGCCTGGCTGTTTCCGTTCATGAACGTCTACGGCATCCTAGGCTACACGCAGGGCAAGGGCGACATCGACATCACCATGTCCGGGCGCGAGTTGATGCAATACCTCGGCGTTCCCGGCTGCAACCTCGGCCCCGCGCTGCGGCCCGAGCTGTGCGATCGCACGCTGTCCGGCACCGCGCACGCCAATTACAGCGGCACATCCTACGGCGCGGGCATGACGCTGGCCGGCGCGTGGAAGGATTTGTTTTTCTCTCTGCCCGTCACTTACGTGGTGGCCGACACCTCCGTTTCCGACACGAGCGCGAAGACCTGGAACATCGCCCCGAGGGTGGGCTGGAACCAGCATCTCTCCGAGGGCATGGTCACGTGGTACGCCGGCGGCACCTACATGATCTCGAAAATGAGCATAGAAGGTTCGGTCACGTTCCCGACCGCCGGCACCGCCATCGGCCGCGATACAAGCCTCCAGTACGCGATCAAGGTGGAACCCAGCGATGCCTGGAATTACCTCGCCGGCGCGCACTGGATGGTATCGAAGTCGTGGAGCGTGCTCGCCGAAGTCGGCTTCGGGGGATCGCGCGAGGACGTCATCATGGCGGCCTTCTATCGCTTCTAGTACTTTGCCTCGCGCAAGCACCCTCGAATGTTCGTAAGAAAACTGGCGATTCGCAGGCCGGGCAGGTGGGCGCTCGGCATCCTGGCCGCGATCGTGGTGCTGTTCGCCGCGCTGCTGCTGGTGGCGCCGCTGCTTGTCGACTTGCCCTCCGTGCGCTCGCAACTCGAGCGCCAGGCCTCGCAGGCGGCAGGCGGCAATATCGCCTGGAACGCGCTGGAAGTGCGCCTGTTTCCATTTCCGCACGCCCTCATGCGCGGCGTGCGCATCGACATGGCCGGATCGTTGAAGGGCGATGCGGATGCGGTCGAACTCGGCCTCGGGCTGTGGCCGCTGCTTGCCGGGCGCGTGCAAGTGGACGCCGTCACGATTTCGAAGCCCGCGCTGAATCTGCGGGTTGCGAGTTCGCCGGCGGCTTCGCCGCCTTCCGTCGATCCATTCACCGCCTGGCGCGGGGCGATGCAGCCTGTCGTGCAGGCGTTGCGCCGCTTCGCGCCGGCGACGACGCTGCACATCGTCGACGGCAGCGTGCAAATCCAGGCACAAGGCCTGCCCGCGATCGGGGCCACGAAGATGAACCTGCGCGCGGTCACGGACGCGGGCGGCATGGCCTTGTCGGGCGCCTTTGCCGGCACGCATTGGGATCGCGTCAAGATCGATGCGAGGCTTGGCTACGCGAACCTGGACTTGAGCGCGCAGGTCGAGGCCGCCGGCATGAAGCCGCAGACGATGCTGGATGCGGTACTCGGTGACGTCGACC
>DASZTG010000014.1:0-43220 GCA_035548375.1 Burkholderiales bacterium | reverse complement strand
ATGGGACTTTCGCGCCTTTATCTCGTCAGCCCGAAGCAGTTTCCGCACGCGGATGCGCAGGCGCTCGCGACCGGCGCGACGGACTTGCTCGACAACGCGATCTTGTGCGAATCGCTCGATGAAGCGCTCGCGGGAACGGTGCTGGCGGTCGCCGCGACCGCGCGCCATCGCGACCTGGCGCATGAAGTCCTCGATTGCCGCGAAACCTGCCGCAGGCTCGTGGCCGAGGGCGGCGGCGGCGCGGACGTCGCCGTGGTGTTCGGCACCGAGCGTTCCGGGCTGACGACCGAGGAGGTGAGCCGCTGCCACCTGATATCCATGATCGCGACCAACTGGGAATACTCGTCCTTGAACCTGGCGCAGGCGGTCCAGGTTTTTGCCTACGAGCTGCGCATGAACGCCATGCACGCCCAGACTTACGCGCAGCATGTCGACGAGCTGGCCACCCATGAAGAAGTGGAAGGTTTCTTCGGGCAACTCGAGGACGCGTTTTACGCCACGGGTTTCCTGGACCCCAAGGAGCCGAAGCGCCTCATGCAACGCATGCGCCGGCTGTTCGCGCGGGCGCGCCTGGAAAAAAAGGAAGTCAACGTGCTGCGCGGCTTCCTGAGTGCGATCAAGTCGTCCGGCGATCGCGGCACGGACAAAAGTTGAGTAAAATAGTCATATTCCAACCCATAGTATTAAAAGGGTTTTATGCTTGATCGCATCAGGGAAGAAATACGCGTGGTATTCGACAGGGATCCGGCCGCCCGTTCGACCTGGGAGGTCGTCACCTGCTATCCCGGCTTCCACGCCATGCTCTTCCATCGTCTGTCGCATTGCCTGTGGGGTTGGGGGCTCAAATGGCTGGCGCGTTTCGTTTCGCACATCGGTCGCTGGCTGACCGGGATCGAAATCCATCCGGGCGCCACCATCGGTCGACGTTTTTTCATCGATCACGGCATGGGTGTGGTCATCGGCGAGACGGCCCTGATCGGCGACGATTGCACGCTCTATCACGGCGTCACGCTCGGCGGGACGTCCTGGAATAAAGGCAAGCGGCACCCCACATTGAGCGATGGAGTGGTCGTCGGCGCGGGTGCGAAGATTCTGGGGCCCATTACCATCGGCCGCGGCGCGAAAATCGGGTCGAACGCCGTCGTGGTGAAGGACGTGCCGGACGGGGCGACGGCCGTGGGCATTCCCGCGCGCATCCTCGACGACGAGACGAAAAGCGTGCGCGAGGAAAATGCCGCGAAGATGGGATTCTCGGCTTACGGCATCGGCACCAGCGCCAACGATCCGATCGTCAATGCGATCCATGGCTTGATCGACCATTCCGCGTCCACGGATGCGCGCATCGAATACATCCTTGAACAACTGATTCGCATGGGCGTCCAAATTGAGGATGCACGGGCCACCGCCGAGAAGTTTGATCCGACGGCTTTTAACCGCATAGTTGACTAATATGCTCGGTTTTAGATATACTTGAGTACATTGGTAGGATTTCTACCTCATTGAAGTATTTGGATTATTTAGAGGCGACCATGAGATTGACGACGAAGGGACGCTTTGCCGTAACCGCAATGATCGATCTGGCGCTGAACAATGGTTCGGGTCCGGTGACCCTGGCCGACATCAGCGCGCGCCAGAAGATTTCGCTCTCCTACCTGGAGCAATTGTTCGGAAAGCTGCGCCGCCGGGCGCTGGTATCCAGCGTGCGTGGCCCGGGCGGGGGCTACAACCTCGCGGGACCGACGGACCAGGTTTCGGTCGCGGACATCATTACCGCGGTGGACGAACCGATCGATGCGACGCAGTGCGGCGGCAAGGAAAATTGCAAGGACGACAGGAAGTGCATCACGCATGACCTGTGGACCGACTTGAATCGCCATATTTTCGATTACCTCGCGGCGGTGAAGCTGTCCGAGCTGGTGGCGAAACAGCAGAAGAAAGCGGGAGACGTCGCGGTCATGCAAATGCACGACAACCGCGCGAGCGCGTCCAAGCCGAAGGAACCGGCTGCCGCGTGAACGACACGGTCGCGATGCAAGCCTACTTCGACCACAACGCCACCACGCCGCTCGACGAGGGCGTGCTGGCGGCCATGTTGCCTTACTTGTCGGGCGAGTACGGCAATGCGTCCAGCCGCCATGAATTCGGCACGCGCGCGCGCCGCGCCGTCGACAAGGCACGCGAGCAAGTGGCCGCGCTCGTCAATGTGCGGCCGGCGCAAGTCGTATTCGTTTCCGGCGGAACGGAGGCGAACAACCTGTTCGTGCGTGGTGCCGCCGCTTACGCGAAGCCCGGCCAGGGGCGCATCGTCATCAGCGGCATCGAGCATCCGTGCGTGGCCAGGCCTGCGCAGGACCTGACGCGCCAGGGCTGGAAGCTGCGCAAGATCGCAACAAACCGGGACGGCAGGCTGGACATCGAAGATGCGCAAGCCGCGCTCGCCGAGCCTGCGAGCCTGGTATCCGTGATGCTGGCGAACAACGAGACCGGGGTGATCCAGCCGGTTGCGCAAGTCGCGGCCCTCGCAAAGGAAGCCCGCGCGTGGATGCACACGGATGCAGTGCAGGCACTGGGCAAGATCCCGGTGGATTTCGATGCGCTGGGCGTGCACGCGATGTCGCTGTCGGCGCACAAGATCTACGGGCCGAAGGGGATAGGCGCGCTGGTCGTCGACAAGCGCCTCGAGTTGAAGCCGATCATTCACGGCGGCGGCCACGAAGGCGGCATGCGCTCGGGAACGCAAAACGTGCCGGCGATCGTCGGGTTTGGTGCCGCGAGTGAACTGGCGGCGCAGCGCATGGCGGACCAGGCATTGAGAACCCGCGCGCTGCGGGACAGGGCCGAGGCCGGGGCGGCCGCGCTGGGAGCGCAAATATTCGGCGCGCACGCGCAGCGAATTCCGAACACGACATATTTTGCCTTTCCGGATATCGATGGCGAGACCCTGGTCATCGAGCTGGACAAGGCCGGATTTGCCGTTGCCAGCGGGGCGGCCTGCTCGAGCACCAGCACGGAGCCGAGTGCCACGTTGCTGGCGATGGGCGTCGATCCGGTGCTGGCGCGCGGCGCCGTGCGGGTGAGCTTCGGCGCGCGCAATACGACGGGCGAGGTCGACGATTTTTTGCAGGCACTGGGTGCGACGGTATCCAGGTTGCGGCGGCTGACGGCGGTTGCCGTCTGACGCATCGGGTATTCAAGGAGCGGTCATGGCAATCACGGTCACGGAAAAGGCGGCAAGGCATATTCGCAATGCGCTGGCAAGAAAAGGCGGCGTCGGGCTGCGGCTGGGCGTCAGGACGGTCGGCTGCTCGGGGCTCGCGTACACCTTTGACTATGCGGACGAAGTGCGCGCAGATGACAGGTTGTTCGAATCGCATGACGTGAAGGTCGTCGTGGACGGCAAGAGCCTTGCGTTCGTCGACGGATCGGAGCTCGACTACGCGCGCGAAGGCCTGAACGAATCGTTCAAGGTGAAGAATCCGAAGGCAACCGCGATGTGCGGATGCGGCGAAAGCTTCACCGTCGAGAAAGTCTGAAGAGGCCGGGCCCGTGAGCGCGGTCATCCAGAATCTCGTCAACCAGCCGTACAAGCACGGCTTCGTCACGGACATCGAATCCGATGTCGTGGCGAAGGGTCTCAGCGAAGACGTCATCAGGCTGATATCCGCGAAAAAGAGCGAGCCCGACTGGCTGCTCGAATTCCGGCTCAACGCGTACCGGCACTGGCTGACGATGACCGAGCCGACATGGCCGAACGTCAAGTATCCGAAGATCGATTTCCAGGCGATCAGCTATTACTCGGCGCCGAAGGCGAAGAAGAAGCTGGCGTCCATGGATGAAGTCGATCCCGAGCTGCTGCGCACGTTCGAGAAGCTCGGCGTGCCGATGAACGAGCGCGCGGCATTGGCCGGCGTCGCCGTGGACGTGATTTTCGACAGCGTCTCGGTTGCGACCACCTACAAGAAGAAGCTTGCGGAAGTCGGCGTGATCTTCTGTTCATTCTCTGAGGCGGTCAAGGATCACCCCGAACTGGTGAAAAAATACCTGGGCAGCGTGGTGCCGGCGTCGGACAACTTTTACGCGGCGCTGAATTCCGCCGTGTTCACGGACGGCTCGTTCTGCTTCATCCCCAAGGGCGTGCGCTGCCCGATGGAATTGTCGACCTACTTCCGCATCAACACGCAGGAGTCCGGCCAATTCGAGCGCACGCTGATCGTGGCCGAGGAGGGCGCGCACGTTTCCTACCTCGAAGGGTGCACTGCGCCGAAGTTCGACACCAACCAGTTGCACGCCGCGGTGGTGGAGCTGGTCGCGCTCGACCGAGCGGAGATCAAGTATTCGACCGTGCAGAACTGGTACGCCGGAGATGAGAACGGCAAGGGCGGCATCTACAACTTCGTGACCAAGCGCGGGTTGTGCAAAGGCGTCGCCTCGAAGATTTCCTGGACGCAGGTCGAGACCGGGTCGGCGATTACCTGGAAATATCCGTCCTGTATCTTGCAGGGCGACGATTCGATCGGTGAATTCTATTCGGTGGCGCTGACGAACCATCACCAGCAGGCCGATACCGGGACCAAGATGGTCCACATCGGCCGCAATACCCGCAGCAAGATCATCTCGAAGGGCATTTCGGCGGGGGTCTCGAACAACAGCTACCGTGGCCTGGTGAAAATCGGCGCGAAGGCGGAGGGCGCGCGCAATTTTTCGCAGTGCGACTCGATGCTGATCGGCGACCAGTGCGGTGCGAATACCTTCCCGTACATCCAGGTCGGCAACAGTACCGCCAAGGTCGAGCACGAGGCCTCCACGTCGAAGATCGGCGAAGACCAGTTGTTCTATTTCGCCAGCCGCGGCATCGGCGCGGAAGAAGCGGTGTCCATGATCATCAACGGGTTCGTGCAGGATGTGTTCGTGCAGCTGCCGATGGAATTCGCCGTGGAAGCGACCAAATTGCTCGGCCTCAAACTGGAAGGAAGTGTTGGATGATCAGGAGCAACGCGCCGGTTCTGCTCGAAGTCCGCGGCCTCGTCGCCAAAATCGAAGAGCGGACCATCCTGAAAGGCATCGATTTGACGGTGCGCGCCGGCGAGGTGCACGCGATCATGGGGCCGAACGGCTCGGGCAAGAGCACGTTCGCCAAGGTGCTGTCCGGACATCCGTCCTACCAGGTCACCAGTGGCGAAGTGTTGTTCCAAGGCGAGAACCTGCTCGACCTGGCACCGGAAGAGCGCGCGCGTGCCGGCGTGTTCCTCGGTTTCCAGTATCCGATCGAAGTTCCTGGTGTGACCAACAGTTCCTTCCTGCGATTGGCCTACAACACGGTACAGGGTGCGCGCGGCGCGGAAGAGCTCGATCCGCTGGAGTTCGACGATTTCGTGCGCGAGAAGATGAAGCTGCTGGAGATGAATCCGGCTTTCCTGGATCGCAGCGTCAACGCCGGGTTTTCAGGCGGCGAGAAAAAGCGCAACGAGATCCTGCAGATGGCGTTGCTCGCGCCTAAGCTCGCCATCCTCGACGAGACCGATTCCGGGCTGGACATCGATGCCCTGCGGGTCGTCGCGGGCGGCGTGAACAAACTGCACACGCAGGACATCGGCCTGGTGCTGGTCACGCACTACCAGCGGCTGCTGGATTACATCGAGCCCGACTACGTGCACGTCATGGACGGCGGCCGCATCATCAAGACCGGCGACAAGTCACTGGCGCTGGAGCTCGAGAAACGCGGCTACGACTGGGTGGCGGCCGAATTCAAGGGCAGGGCTGCGGCGTAATGCGTGTAGAAACCCGCAATAGCTATCTGGACAGCCTGCTGCAAAGCCGCGACGCGGTGGCCGAGGCGGGCAGCGATTGGCTGCGCGCCCTGCGCATGCGCGCGGTCGAACGATCCAACGAACTTTCGGTGCCGACCACGCGCGACGAAGACTGGCGATTTACCGATCTGTCTGCGCTGTACAAGGCGTCGTTCCGGCTTGTCGCGGAACCGCGCGCGCTGGAGACGGCGCAAATCGGGACCTTCGCCGTTCCCGAGGCCGAAATCCGGTTGGTCTTCGTTGACGGGCATTACTCCACGGAGCATTCGCAACTGCCGCGATCTGGCGGCGTGACGATCGGCAATCTTGCGGACCTGCCGGATGCGCTCGAGGCCTTGGCGAAAAAACACTTGGCAAGCCTGGCAACGATAGACCACGACGCGTTTGCAGCGGTCAACACCGCTTTCTTGCGCGATGGCGCTGTGATTCACGTGGAATCGGGTCACGACATGAAATCGCCGATCCACCTGCTGTTCGTTGCAACCAGCCGGGACAGCGTCGCCTATCCGCGCGTGCTGGTCGTCGTCGATGCCGGCGCGCAATGCACAGTCGTCGAGGATTTTATCGGCGAGGGCGAGGGCGGCTATCTGACCGACGCAGTCAGCGAGATTTTCGTCGCCGAGAATGCGCGGATGTCCCACGTCAGGCTCCAGCGCGAATCGTCGGGTGCATTCCATATCGGCAATACCTCGGTGCAGGTCGCGCGTGGCGGCAGCTATTCCGCATGGACGGTCGCGCTGGGCGCGCGTATTTCCCGCCACGACCTGGCGCTGGTGCAGGCCGGCGAGGGCACGGAATTCTCGGTCGACGGCTTGGCACTTATCGGCGGACGCCAGCTGGCGGATACGCACAGCAGCATCGACCATGCGCATGCGCACGGCCGCAGCCGGCAACTGCACAAGACGGTGGTCGCCGGCGGCGCCCATGCGGTGTTCAACGGCAAGATCCTGGTCCGCAAGGGCGCGCAACAAACGGATTCCGGCCAGCAATCGCGCAACCTGCTGTTGTCCGACAAGGCGCGCGTGGACACCAAGCCGCAGCTCGAGATATTCGCGGACGACGTCAAGTGCGCCCACGGCGCGGCCGTCGGCCAGATAGACGCAAATGAATTGTTTTATCTGAAGAGCCGCGGCCTGTCCGACAGGGTCGCTCGCAACCTGCTCACGTATGCGTTTGCCGCCGAGGTCGTCGAACGCATACCGGTGAAATCCCTGGCGGGCCGGCTCGAGCAGGCCATCCTGGAACAGACGCAAACGAAAGAGGACGCATGAACGCCAGCAGCTCCGCAGCGCACGCCCTGAAGCCGGCCGCCCTCGACGTCGAGCGGCTGCGTGCCGATTTTCCGATCCTCGACCTGAAGGTCAACGGCAAGCCGCTCGCCTACCTCGACAACGCGGCGAGCAGCCAGATGCCGCGCCAGGTCATCGACCGCCTCGTGCAGTACCGGACGCGCGAGCACGCGAACATCCACCGCGGCGTGCACTATCTTTCCGAGACGGCCACCGCCGCCTACGAAGGCGCGCGCGTCAAGATCCAGAGGTTCATCAACGCGAAGGAAGCACGCGAGGTCATCTATACCCACGGAACGACGGATTCGTTGAACCTCGTCATGCACGGCTTCGGGCGGGCGTTCATCGGCGCAGGCGACGAAATCGTCGTGTCCCAGCTCGAGCATCATTCGAATATCGTTCCGTGGCAAATGCTCTGCGAGGAGAAGGGCGCGAAGCTGCGCGTCATTCCCTGCAACGATGCCGGCGAATTGTTGCTCGAAGAATATGAAAAGCTGCTGGGAGCCAGCACCAGGTTGGTCGCCATCACGCACGTGTCGAACGCCCTGGGTACCATCAATCCGGTCAAGGAAATGATCGCCCTGGCGCATAAGCAAGGCATTCCCGTGCTGGTCGACGGCGCGCAGGCCATTCCGCACATGAAGATCGACGTGCAGGACCTGGATTGCGATTTCTATGCATTCTCGTCGCACAAGATGTGCGGGCCGACCGGCATCGGCGTGTTGTACGGCAAGGCGGCGCTGCTGGAAAAAATGAAACCCTTCGAGGGCGGCGGCGACATGATCCTGTCGGTGACCTTCGAGAAGACCGTTTACAACGTCATCCCGCACAAGTTCGAGGCCGGCACGCCGCCGATCGAGGCGGGCATCGGCCTGGGTGCGGCCATCGACTACCTGGAGAGCGTGGGCATGGACCGCATCGCCGCGCATGAGCACGACCTGCTTGCCTATGCCACCGAGTCGTTCGCGCGCGTCAAGGATGCGCGCATCGTCGGTACCGCGAAGAGCAAGGCGGGCGTGCTGTCGTTCACCTTGAAGGGCGTGCATCCCCACGACGTCGGCACCATCCTCAACGAAGAAGGCGTCGCCGTGCGCACCGGCCACCATTGCGCCCAGCCGGTCATGCAACGCTTCGGCATTCCGGCCACGGCGCGCGCGTCGTTTTATCTCTACAACACCATGGCGGAAGTCGACGCGCTGGTCGCCGGCATCCAGAAGGTGCGCAAGATCTTCGGCTGACAAGCGTTCCATGGACTCGAAGAACCTCTACCAGGAAGTCATCCTGGACCACAACAAGAAGCCGCGGAACTGGGGGAAGCTGGCCGATGCCAGCCACCAGGCCGAAGGGCTCAATCCGCTTTGCGGCGACCACATCTGGCTGTCCGTGAAGCTGGAAGGCGAAAAGGTCGGCGACATCGCGTTCGAAGGCGAGAGTTGCGCGATCTGCAAGGCCTCCTCGTCGATGATGACCACGAACGTGAAAGGCAAGAGCGTGGACGAGGCCGAGGAACTAATCCGGGAATTCCGCGACATGGCGACCGGCAAGCTGGACGCTTCCAGCGATCCGAACCACCTCGGCCGGCTGCGAGTGTTCGCCGGCGTGCGCGATCTGCCCTCGCGCGTGAAGTGCGCGATCCTGCCGTGGCATACCTTGCATGCCGCCCTGAATTCCGAAGCCACCGTTTCCACCGAAGGCGATCGCGACCCCGTCGCCGCCGAAGACCGCTGATGCCCAAGATCGCCGACCTCGAATACACGCCGAATCCGAATGCGCGAAAGTTCGTGCTGAAGGAGCCCCTGACCAACGGACTGGCACGCTCTTTCGAAAACGCGGAGCAGGCGCAGCGCGACGACCTTGCGACCAAGCTGTTCGCGATCCCGCACGTCACGAACGTGTTCTACGTCGACAACTGGATTACCGTCACGCAGGACGGGGAGGCGGATTGGCAGAATTTGCTGCGCGAAGTCGCTTCGCCGATTCGCGAAGCGCCTGCCGCCGAAAAAGCTTCCGAGGAATTCGCCAAGGCGGCCGAATGGCTCGCCACGGAGGAAGGCGGCGCCAGCCTCTCGGAGAGCGACAAGCTCAAGCTGGACCAGATCAACGAGTTGCTGGACGAGGAAGTCCGCCCCTTCCTGCAGGGCGATGGCGGCGACCTGTATGTTGTGGGCCTCGAGGGCAACACGTTGAAGGTCCACTACCAGGGGGCGTGCGGCACCTGCCCGAGCTCGATCTCCGGAACGCTTGCAGGCATCGAAGGCCTCGTGCGCCGAATCGATCCGGAGATGGAAGTCATCGCAGTCTGACTGCGACCGCATTCCATGTCCGACTGGATTTTCGTTGCCGAAGCCTCGGCGATCGCGCCTGGCCACTACGAGACGGTCGACCTCGACGGCTCGATCGCGGCGGTCTTCAATGTCGACGGCCGGTTCTACGCCATCGAAGACGTCTGCACGCATGATGGCACCGTACTGACCAGCGGCAATCCCATCGAAGGCGACGAGATCGTCTGCCCTCGGCACGGCGCGCGCTTTTGCGTGAAGACGGGTGAAGCGCTGTCCGCCCCCGCCTATGAGCCGACCGCGACCTTTCCGGTGAAAGTAGAAGACGGCAAGGTGTTCGTGCGCGACAACCGCTGGGATTGACAGCGAGTCCTTCGCTTCCCGATTCACTATCGTAGCGAGAACGCCTCGAATCGTCCTTCCGCGACGCTTCGGATCGCACGTCGATTCAGCCGCATTGGCAGAATGCGACGATAGCAAATTTCGTGCGCGAAAATTTCAATCGAAGCCGCGACTGTCTCTGCAAGGCGACAATCCTTTTGCTTCATCGCAACGCGATTATTTCCACGCGAAAAGACAGCGCCTTACTTCATCAAGTTGATGCGCACTAAAGTTGTCAAAGTGTGAGATTTGATCTCGCTATCTTTTTGTAAGTTAATTGCGGGGATGATCTCGCGCAGCCAATCATCGACGCAGTCGGTGACAGAAAAATATGCCGGCGCTGCGCGATGTGCGGAAGCGGACTCCGCGTTTTCTTCCAGGCATCGAATGGGGGAGAGATGGAAGACCTGAGCGCTCTTGGCCTCATCGGAAAATCGCCGGCCTATGTTCGCGCTTTTTCCCTCATAGGAAAATTTGCAACCTGCGACGCGACCGTGCTCGTGCAGGGCGAGACGGGAACCGGCAAGGAACTGGCCGCGCGGGCCGTCCACTACCTCGGAGCGCGGCGCGCCTATCCCTTCATTCCCCTCAATTGCGGTGCGCTGCCTGACTCGCTGATCGAGAACGAACTCTTCGGCCATGCGCGCGGCGCCTTTACCGATGCGCGCGATGCGCATCGCGGCCTGGTTGCCAGCGCCGAAGGCGGCACGCTGTTTCTCGACGAGATCGAGGCGTTGTCGCCGAAGGGGCAGGTGGTGCTGCTGCGATTCCTGCAGGACGGAACCTACCGCCCGCTGGGCAGCCACGCCACCGTCAAGGGCAACGTGCGCGTCATCACCGCGAGCAATGTCGACCTCGGGATTCTCGCGCGAACGGGAAGGTTCCGGCAGGACTTGTTGTACCGCCTGGCGATCCTGACCACGCAATTGCCGCCGCTGCGGCAGCGCAGCGGCGATGTCTCCATCCTCGCCAGGCATTTCGTGCGCAAGTTCTCGCGGCAATACGGTCGCGCGGAAGCGTCGATCGGCGCAATGTCGACCGAACTGCTGGACGCCCATGACTGGCCCGGCAATGTGCGCGAGCTCGAGAACCTGATCCATCGCCTTTACCTGCTTTGCGACGACGCCGAGATCCTGGTTCGCCCCGAGGACCTGAACGGCGGTTGCTTGTGCGGTGACGACGCAAGCAGACCGATGGCGAGCCTGTCGTTCGCCCAGGCCAAGGCGCGTGCCATCGCGCGTTTCGAAAGCGACTACCTGCGCCGGGTGCTCGGCGACGCGGAGGGCAACGTATCCCTAGCCGCGCGTCGCGCAGGCAAGGAACGTCGCAGCTTCGGGAAACTCCTCAAGAAGCATCGCATCGACCGCAGCGAATACGCCGCGGACTGACTTTTTCCTTCCCCGAACGATCGCAAGACTCGCGCACGCTCGCGTGCATACCGGGTCGCCGCCGACCCGCCGCGGGTCATATCGATCCACCCGGGCCAGGGCCTTGAACCCGCTTTGCGACAAGCATTCCGCGCGCGACGCCGTCCTGGGTCCTCGTCGACCCAGCCGATGCGCGGGCACGCTGGACATGCGCGCATATTCAGTTGCTTGCGCGAGACGCTCGCGTGGCATGCCGATTGCGAACCAGCGTGCATGAACGGCGGAGGCTACGCCTTGGCCTCACTCGAACAACGGATCGCCGCGGTCATGCGCGCGGTGCTCGACTATCTGGAGAAACATCCTAACGCGGTGGATTCGCGCCGCGGCGTCGAGTACTGGGTGCGGGACCTTCCGGAGGCGCCGAGCCCGGAGATCGTCGAGGCGGCGCTGGAGCGCCTGGTGGAGCGCGGCGAAGTGGAGGCGAGGGGCGTGGCAGGCACGGTCTTATTCGGCAACGTGAATCGCAATCGCAACAAGAACGAAAAAACATGAACAAGGCTGGCAACCGCTGCTCCAGGACCCTGCGAACGCATGCTTGATCTCGCCCTGAAGTTCCTGACCGACGAACTCAACGCGTTCCTGATCGCGCGAACCGGCAGCACATTCGGAAGCGCGGTGGCCACCCGGCTGGCGACCGACGCGGGCAAGTGGGCCATTCCCGACGACCAGCTTGGCGTGGCGCTGATCAACATCGAGGAGGAGCGCGCAATGCGCTCGCAGGTGCCGCACGCGACGTACGTCGACGGCCGGCACGTCGTGCTCGAACCGGAGATCAAGCTGAACCTGTATGTGCTGTTCGCGGCCTACTTCGGGCAATACGACCAGGGCCTGCGCCAGCTTTCGCACGTCATTACGTTTTTCCAGTCGCACCCGATCTTCACGCCCGATCGCTACGCGGCGCTCGATCCGCGCATCGAGAAGCTGGCCGTCGATCTCATCTCGCCGACGTTCGACCAGCTCAATCAGATCTGGACCTTCGTCGGCGCCAAGCAGTTGCCGTCGGCGTTGTACCGGTTGCGCATGGTGATCCTGCAGGACGACGAGCCCGGCGCGATCCATCCGCCGATCACGAAAATCGGCTCGACCGTGGAGGTCCTTTGATCGATTTCGAGCCGCTGCTGACGTTGCGCGCGAGCCACGCATATTACGGCGGCCCGTGCAGGGATTTCAGTTTCTTCATCCCTTCGGCGACGGGGCGGCGCCTGGCGGGAGCGCATTGCCTGGCAAAGAACCGGGACGGCATCCTGACAGTGCTCTACGAGCGCAAGGAGGGGGGCGATGCGCTCGTCTCGATGTCCGGCGGCGTGATCCAGGTGGGCCTGCGGCTGGACAACGCGCATTTCACCAATTTCACCGAGCTCCCGCCGGTATTCGCGGAGGGGCTGGCGCTATATCGCAACGCCGGCGCGAACCCGGCCGCATTGCAGGCGCCGGTGGCGCTGCTGCTGAACCAGGCCAACGCGGATGACGCCGAGCTCATGCGCGAAGGCCTGTTCTGCCTGGTCGAGATTGCGATCGACGCCGCGTTCTACGCCTCGGCGCCGGACTTCGTCGTCGACTTCCAGGCGCGCGAGGAAACGCTCAAGTATTACGTGGTGGCGCGCAACTACACGTCGGCCGAATTCAACCAGCTCGCGGTCACGGACGAAGGCTTCGCCGCCGACGCGCGCCCGCAGGTCGATTTCACGCGACTGGCGCCCGCGCAGTTCGACGAGGACGATCCGACGGCGCAAATGCTGGGCGCGGCCGACGCGCGGGTCGCGATGTTCCGTTCGGACCAGAAGGTCGCGCGCCGGGAGCTCGCGCGCAAGCGCATCCAGCTTGCGCGCAACAACGATCCGATCATTTCGCAGTTGCCGCAACCCGGTCCCGCGGACGTTTCGGCGAGCCTGGTAATCCATCTGTCCAAACCCTAGAGGTCACGCCATGCCGACATTCAGCACGCCAGATGTGTACGTAAGAGAGATCAAGGTGTTCCCGCCGTCCGTCGCCGAGGTCGAGTCAGCCATACCGGCCTTCATCGGCTACACGGAAAAGGCGACGCGCGACGCCGAGAACGACCTCAATCTCAAGCCGACCGAGGTCTATTCGATGACCGAGTTCGAGCAGTATTTCGGCGGCCCGCAGGTGCAGACGCTGAACGTCACGGTCAGGACGCAGCCGGACGGCAGCAAGCAGGCGCTGGTCGCGGGCGACCCCGAGCTCAACTACCTGCTCTACCACAGCATGAAGCTGTTCTTCGACAACGGCGGCGGCAAGTGCTACGTCGTGTCCGTCGGGCTCTACAAGGCTGCCGCGCCGTTCGTGGACGCGGACGAGCTCGACGCCGGCCTGGCGACGATAGGCGGCGAGGACGAGCCCACGCTGCTGGTCATCCCGGAAGCGGTGAAGCTCACCTACGCGCAGTACAAGGCGCTGTCCTCCGAGATGCTGATGCAGTGCTTCACGCTGGGCGACCGCTTCGCGATCCTCGATGTCTTCGACGGCTTTCGCAGGCCGGACGACGAAATAGACGTCGCCGGCACCGACACGCGGCTCGACGAAGCCAACCGCGCGGCGTGGACGGGAGACACCGACGTGCTCAAGTACGGCGCGGCCTACTATCCGTTCCTGAAGACCGGAATGAATCCCGTCGTGATCGCGGCCGAGACCAACGTCTCGGTCACGGTCGACGGCGGCACCGCCGCCACGCTGAACACGCTCAAGACCGCGCAGACGGAAAACTACAACGCGGCCAAGACCGCGCTGTCGAAATTCTTCCTGGTGCTGCCGCCCAGCGGCGCGGTCGCCGGCGTCTACGCGTACACGGACACTTCGCGCGGCGTCTGGAAGGCGCCGGCCAACGTCCCGCTTAACCAGGTGCTCGAGCCCATGGTGAAGCTCGACTCCGCGAGGCAGGGTCCGCTCAACGTCGACCCGACCACCGGCAAGTCGATCAACGCGCTGCGCGCCTTCGCCGGCAAGGGCGTGGTCGTCTGGGGCGCGCGCACGCTGGCAGGCAACGACAACGAATGGCGCTACGTCAACGTGCGGCGGTTCTTCAACATGGTCGAGGAATCGATCAAGAAGTCCACGTACTGGGCGGTGTTCGAGTCGAACGACGCCAATACCTGGGTCAAGGTGCGCGGCATGATCGAGTCCTACCTCACGCAGAAGTGGCGCGAGGGGGCGCTGGCCGGCGCCGCGCCCAAGGATGCCTTCTTCGTGCGCTGCGGCCTGGGCACGACCATGAACGCGCAGGACATCCTCGAAGGGCGCATGAACGTCGAGATCGGAATGGCCGTGGTGCGCCCCGCCGAATTCATCATCCTGAAGTTCTCGCACAAGATGCAGGTGTCCTGAAAGGAGTGCCCGAGCCATGCCCGCACAATATCCGCTTCCAGTCTTTCACTTCACCGTGCAGTGGGGAGGCACCCGCGTCGGGTTCTCCGAAGTCACGGGATTGACCCAGGAGAACCAGGCGATCGAGTACCGCGACGGTTCCTTCCCGGAATATTCGTCCATCAAGATGCCGGGGCTGCGCAAGTTCAGCAACGTCACGCTCAAGCGCGGCGTGGTCAAGGGCGACAACGATTTCGCCAACTGGCTGGCGACGGTCAAGCTCAACACCGTCGAGCGGCGCGACCTCGTCGTCAGCCTGCTCAACGAAGAGCACAACCCGGTCATGACCTGGAAGGTGCACAACGCCTTCCCGGTCAAGGTCGAAGGCCCGCAACTGAAGGCCAGCGGCAACGAGGTCGCCATCGAATCCATCGAGCTGGCGCATGAAGGCCTCGAAGTCCAGAACGAAGCCTGATGGCGCATTACTACCCGCCGCCGGCGTTCCATTTCAAGGTCGAGGTCAACGGCTTTGCCACGGGCAACGACGTGCGCTTCAGCGATGTCAGCGGCCTGACCATGGAAATGGTCACGGAGGAACTCGCGGAGGGCGGGGAGAACCGGTACGTGCAGAAATATCCCGCGCGCGCCAAGTTCCCGGAGCTCGTTCTCAAGCGCGGCCTGCTGAGCAAGTCGGACCTGTTCGACTGGTTCCGCCAGTGCATCCTGGACCTGGACATCGTGCCGCGCGACGTGGACGTGAAGCTGCTCGACGAGAATCACGATCCCCTCGTGACTTGGCACCTGGTGAACGCGTATCCGACCAAATGGGCGCTAGGCGACCTCGGCGCCAACAGCAACGCGGTCGCGGTGGAAACCCTGCAGCTGTATTACCAGTACTTCACGGTCGACGCGAGCACCGTGCCCCCGCTGCAGATTTGAGGTCGCCGACATGCCGGTCATCATCGACGAGATCGTGATCTCGGTGGAGGTCACCAACCAGGAGGCGGCGGCGCCGCCGGCCGCGGGCGGCGCGTCGCCCGCGGACGATCGCCAGGCGATCGTGAGCGAATGCGTCGAGCGCGTGATCGACATCCTCGAGCGCAGGCAGGAACGATAGCCATGGAAGACGGCGGCGCGCTGAGCCATATCCGCATCGAAGCCTACGAGACGCCCAGGTGCACCGGGGAGGCGGTCGACAGCTTCGAGGCCTTCGTGAACCCGGGGGAAATCACCTTGGGCTACGAGGTCGAATACGACGGCCAGAGCGGCGCGGGGACCACCGGCAGCCGCATGGAGTTCAAGAAGATCAAGCCCGGCGACCTGTCGCTGTCGCTGTTCATCGACGGCACCGGCGCCAATCCGCGCAAGATCGACGGCAAGGCCGTGGACGTCATGGAGCAGGTGAGGAAATTCCAGGTCGTCACCGGCTACAGCGGCCACCTGCACCGCACGCATTACCTGCTGGTCATGTGGGGAACGTTGCAGATCAAGCGCTGCGTGCTCAAGAGCGCGTCGATCGCGTACAAGATGTTCAAGCCCAACGGCGTGCCGCTGCGCGCGGTGATCTCCGCGACCTTCACCGACACGTCCGACGACGCGACGCGCGTGGCGATCGCGGGAGACGAATCCGCCGACCTCACGCACGTGCGGCTCACCCGCGAGGGCGACTCGCTGCCCGCGTTGTGCGAAGAAATCTACGGCGACCCGCGCATGTTCGCCGAAGTCGCCCGCGCGAACGGGCTCGACAATTTCCGCCTGCTGCAGGCGGGCATGCAACTGCGGTTTCCGCCGCTGCAGAAGGCCTGATCCATGGCCGAGGCCACGCGCACCCTGCCCATATCCGCCGAGCACCGCGAGTTCACGGTGAAGGTCGGCGGCCAGGCCGTCGGCCGCGAGCAGCACCTGGTCGGCGTGTACGTGACGAAGGAGGTCAACCGCATTTCGTCCGCGCGCCTGCACTACCTCGACGGTTCGGCGGCGGCGAGCGATTTTCCCCTGAGCAATGCGGCCACGTTCGTGCCCGGCGCGGAAGTGGAAATCCTCGCCGGTGCCGGGGACGACCCCGTCTCGCTGTTCAAGGGCATCGTCGTGCGCCAGGGCCTGAAGGTGCGCGACAATGCGGGCTCGCAACTCATCGTCGAATGCCGCCACAAGGCGGTGCGCCTCACGATCGGGGCGCGCAACGCCGTTTTCTCCGACCAGCCGGACAGCGACACCATCTCCGCGCTGCTCGACGGTGCCGGCATTGACGGCGACGTCGAGTCCACGACCGTGCGCCACCCGCAGCAGGTCCAGTACCGCACGACCGACTGGGACTACCTGCTCACGCGCGCCGAGGCAAACGGCAAGCTGGTGTTGACCAACGACGACGGGGTTGCCGTGCGCGCGCCGGTCGTTTCGGGAAATCCGGCGGTGACGCTGCAGTACGGTGCGACGATCCTGGAGCTCGACGTGGAGGTCGACGCGCGCCTGCAATTCTCCGCGGTAAAGAGCCTGACCTGGGACCCTTCGCAGCAGGAAGTGGTGGAGCGCGATGCCGCCGATCCGGGCATAGCCGGGCCCGGCAACCTCGCATCGGGCGACCTCGCCGCGGTCGCGACGCGCGCGGATTTCGAGCTGCGCCATGCCGCGCTCACGGAAGAAGAGGCCCAGGCATGGGCGGATGCGCAGTGGATCAAGTCGCGCCTGAGCAAGGTCAACGGGCGGGCCAAGTGCGAAGGCATCGCGACCTTGAATCCGGGCGACCTGGCGGGGCTGAGCGGCATCGGCGAGCGCTACAACGGCACCGTCTACGTGACCGGCGTGCGCCAGTCGTTCGACACCGTGCAAGGCTGGAAGACCCACCTGCAGTTCGGCTCCGTCGACAAATGGGCGGGCCAGGAATTCGACGTTTCGACGCCGAAGGCGGGCGCGCTGCTACCCGCGGTAAACGGACTGCAGATCGGCGTGGTGACAGGCAACGAGGATCCCGAGGACGAGCATCGCGTTCGCATCCGGCTGCCGATGGTGGACAGCCAGGCGGATGGCATCTGGGCGCGCGTGGCAAGCCTGGACGCCGGCAACGACCGCGGGTTTTTCTTCCGGCCGGAAATCGGCGACGAGGTCGTCGTCGGTTTCCTGGAAGACGATCCGCGCCGCGCAGTCGTGCTCGGCATGCTCCACAGCAGCGCCAAGGCGGCGCCGTGGCAGGGCTCCGACGACAATCCGGAGAAGGGCTACAAGAGCCGCTCCGGCATGCGCGTGTTCTTCGACGACGAGAAGAAGAAGATCCTGATCGACACGCCGGCGGGAAACGCGCTGTCCCTGGACGAGGAGGCCGGCGGCATCAAGCTCGCGGACCAGAACGGCAACAAGATCGAGATGAGCTCGAGCGGCATTCGGATCGAGAGCGCGGCAGCGCTCGAGCTGAAGGCCGGCAGCCAGCTCAAGCTGGAAGGCCCCGCCGGGGCGGAAATGACGAGTTCCGGGACCACCAAGCTGCAGGGCAGCCTGGTGCAGATCAACTGACATGCCAGCTGCCGCGCGCGTAACCGACGTCACCAACCACGGCGGCACGATCATCGGCCCCGGCGTGGCAACCGTGCTGGTGGGTGGCATGCCGGCCGCCGTGGCGGGCGACATGCATGTTTGCCCGATGGGTTCGCCGGCGCACCCGCCGTCCAGTCCGTTCCCGATGGGAAGCGGCACCGTCCTCGTCGGCGGCAGGCCGGTATTGCGCACCACGGACGCGTGTGCGTGCGGCGCGATGGCGGCCGTCGGCGCACCGACGGTGATGATAGGCGGATGAGCGATTTCCTCGGCACCGGCTGGAGCTTTCCCCCGCAGTTCGAGAAGGACGCGGGCGTGACGATGGTTTCCGGCGAGGAAGACATCGCGCAAAGCCTGCGCATCCTGTTCGGGACACAGCGCGGCGAGCGCCCGTTCCAGTCGGAGTACGGGCTCGACATGCAGACGCTGCAGTTCGAGTCCATGAGCACGACGATGGTCACGCTGCTCGAGGATCGCATCAAGATCAGCGTGCTGCTCTACGAGCCGCGCATCGAGCCCATCGCGGTTCGCGTCACCACCCCCGACGCCTATTCCGGGCAGTTGCAGGTCGAGCTGGAATATCGCGTCCGCGCGACCAACTCGCGATACAACCTCGTGTTCCCGTTCTACCGCTCCGACAGCAACGAACTCGTGCAATCCGCCGCGCGCGCCCTGACATGGACATCCTCGAGTACCTGAACGGCCGCGTCGGCCAGGCGCAGGAAGACCGGCTGCCCGCCGAGCTTGCGCGGGATTTCGCGCGCGTCGAGGACAGGAATGCGGCCGAACTGCACGACTACCTGGCGCGCCTCGCGCCCGGCGTTCCCTTCTTCGTGCCGCAGGCGGACGACGTCGTCGCCGACGGCAACTGGTCGGGTTTGCTGTCGGCCGGCCTGCCGGCGGATCGCACGGGGAACACGCCGCCGCACCTGGGCTTGCTCGCTGCGTTCCTGAAGCTTTATCGCGTGCCGCGAACGGCCATGAACGGATTCACCGCGCGCCACCTGGAATTCTTCTACGAGCGCGTGCTGGATTTCATCCGGCGTCCGCCGCGGGCGGACCGGGCGCATCTCGTCGTCGAACTGAAGAAGGGAGCGGCACCCGTCGAGATCGGACCGCAGCACACGTTCAGCGGCGGCAAGGATGCTGCCGGTGTCGAGCTGGTCTACGGCGCGACCGGCCGCACGGTGATAAACCAGGCGAAAGTGGCGGCGCTGTGCTCGGTGAACGTCGATCCGGCGGCCGGCGGCAGCGTGCGATTCGCGCCGCAGGCCGCGTCCGCCGACGGCCTCGGCGCCGCGTTGCCCGCCCAGGAACCCAAGTGGCCGCCCTTCGGCGTTCCGCGCGACTTCGAAATTCCGCGCGCGCCGATCGGCTTCGCCGTCGCGGCGCCGGTCTTGTCGATGAAGGAGGGCACGCGCCGCGTGACGTTGCGGCTGGAGCTGGCATCGCTGCCCGCGGAACTCGCCGGGTCGGCGCTGGCCGCTCGCCTCGAGGCCTTCGCGACCGGGGCCACGCGCTGGCTCGGTCCATACGATTTGCAGGCGACTTCCAGCGGCGCCGTCCTTTCCCTGGTATTCACCGTCGATGCTGGCGACGAGGCCGTGTCGAACTACGACGCAACGGTGCACGGGCATGCGTTCGCAGCGGGCGCGCCGGTCGTGCAAGTGCTGCTCAGGAGCGACGTGCCCCATGGCTACCAGCTGCTGAAGCCGCTCATCGTGCGCGCCGTCGACGTCTCGGTCCGCGTCGAGGGCGTGAAGACGCTCCAGCTCGAAAGCGACCTGGGCACGCTCGACCCCAGGCGCGCCTTCCAGCCGTTCGGCCCGCAGCCCGTGCCAGGCTCGCGCTTCCTCATCGGTTGCCCGGAAGCGCTGGGGAAGAAGCTCGCGTCGCTGTCGCTGGAAATGCACTGGCTGGGCCTGCCCGGAGACTTCGCCACCCAATACGAGGGCTACTCGAATCCGCCGACGCAGGATGGCGTCAAGGTGCAGGTGGCCATGCAGGACGCCGGCGGCTGGCAGACCAGCGCGTCGGAAAAGCATGCGCTGTTCGAAGGTTTGTCGGATGGTGTTTCGCGGCTGGATTTCTCGCCGACGGGAAGCGGCCCGTCGCGTGGCGGCGCCTGGGGCGGCGCGACGCAGGTTCGCACGACGCACATGCAGGCGCTGTCCACCGGATCGAGCGCCTGGCTCAAGCAGGCCGCCTACCGCGAATACCTGCGCATGCCGGTGTTCGGCTTCGCCACCGCGGCCGCACCCCAGAACCGCCCGGGATTCATCACGCTGAAGCTCGCCACGGACCTGGGCCACGCGGAGTATCGCTCGAAGCTCCTGCAGCGCACGCCGCTCGCGCATGAACCGTACACGCCGACGGTGGGCGAGCTGAGCCTGTCCTACGACGCGGCATCGGGACGCGCGGACCTGGAGACGGCGTCGGAAGCGGCGTTCGTGGCGACCGAGCTGGGATTCTTTCACGTCGGCTGCTATGGCCAGCGGCGCGAGCACGCGTACCTGCGCAGCCAGTTCGATTTCGTCGATGACAGCCGCGTGCCGTTGTTCCCGACCTATCCCGACGAGGGCGAGCTGCTGATCGGGCTTTCCGGTATCGGAGCGGGTGACGGCACAAGCCTGCTGTTCGAGGTCTCGCAGGGCAGCGCCGATCCGGAAGCCGACGCCCCGGTGGTGGGCTGGGCCGTCCTGTGCGACAACCACTTCAAGCCGCTCGCCGGCGGCGACGCCGTGCGCGACGGCACGGACAACCTGTTGTCGAGCGGGCTGGTCTCGATCACGCTGCCCGGGGAAGCCACGACGTCGAACAGCTTCCTGCCCGCCGGCTTGCTGTGGATCAAGGCCTCGGTGCGCCGGCAGCCGGGCGCCGTTTGCTCGCTGTTGCAAGTCGCGGCGAACGCGATCGAGGTGCAGCGCCTGGCGGGCGGCGATAGCGCGGGGCGCGAATGGACGGCGCTGCCGGCGGGAAGGATTGCGAAGCTGAAAACCCCGCTTGCCAGCGTGAAGGGCGTCGTGCAGCCGTTCGCGAGCTTCGGCGGCGCGACCGCGGAATCGCCGCCTGCGCTGGATACGCGCGCATCGGAACGCCTGCGGCACCGCGGGCGCTGCATCAGCGCCTGGGACTACGAGCGGACGGTGCTCGGCGCCTTTCCGGAAATCCGCAAGGCCAAGTGCATCCAGCATTGCGCCGGGCATGGCGCCTGGCTCGATCCCGGCAACGTGATGGTCGTGGTGGTGCCCGACCTTCGCAATCGCAATGCCATCGATCCGCTGCAGCCGCGGGCGGATGCGGGCACGCTCAGCCGGATACGCCAAAGCCTGCAGGCGCGCGCGCCGATGGGCATCGGCATCCAGGTGCGCAATCCGCGCTACGAGCGCGTGCGCGCCGATTTTCGCGTGCGCTTCCGCGAGGGCTTCGAGTTCAACTATTACGCGCGGCAGTTGCGGCGGATGCTGGTGGTGCACCTGTCGCCATGGACGCAGGACCCGGGCGAATCCATCGCCTTCGGCAACGTCGTCTACAAGTCGGCGCTGATCGATTTCGTCGAGGAAGTCGACTTCGTCGACTACGTCACCGACTTCCACATGTATCACGTTCGGGGCGGCCCCCAGGATTCGACGGACGTCAACGAAGCGCGTGCCTCCACGCCGGATGCCATCCTCGTCTCCGATGCGTCGCACGACGTCGCGGATGCGCATGGATGAGGGCGCGATGACCGTCACTGACATCGAGCAAGCGAAATGAGCCTGCCCGCCACCGTCCGCAAGCCGCAGGCACTCCCGCTCGGGCTCGACCACGCGCCGATGTTCGAGCTGGGCATGCGCCAGGTCCGCGCCTACTCGCGCGAGCTGTGGAGCGACCACAACATCCACGACCCGGGCATCACGGCGCTCGAGCAGTTGTGCTACGCCATCAACGAGCTTTGCTACCGCGCCTTCCACCCGATCGAGGACCTGCTCGCATCGCCGGAAGACAACCCGGAGAACATGCTGCGCCAGTTCGCGGTGTCGCGCCGCGCGCTGACCAATCGTCCGCTGACGGAGCTGGACTGCCGCAAGCTCATGATAGACGTGCCGGGCGTGCGCAACGCGTGGATCGTCTCCGGGGACCAGGCATTGTTCGCCGACCCGGTCGCGGGCGAGTTGCTGGCGACGGATCCAGGATTGCCCGGGGTGCGCGAAATCCACCTTGGCGGGTTGTACCGCGCGCTCGTCGAATTCGCCGACGCCGACGCGCCGCCGGCAACGCGCACCGCCATTCTCGCGCACGTATCGGAAACCCTGCAGGCCAATCGCAACCTCTGCCAGGATTTCACCGCGGTCGAGGCGATCGAGCTGCAGGAATTCATCCTGTGCGCGGAGATCGAGATCGAGCCGGGCGCCGACGCGTCGCAGGTGCACGCGCGCATCCTGGTCGTGGTGCAGGGCCACCTGCGCCCGGGCGTCCCGCGCCACGATCGCGACACCATGATCGCGCGCCATCGTCCGGCGGATCCCACCTACGGTGATCCCGACTTGTTCGAAGGGCCGGCGCTGGCAGGCGGATTCATCGACGAGGCGGAGCTGGCGGCGGCCGGCCTGCGCGAAACGATCCGCCTGTCCGACCTCATCAACCTGATCATGGACGTGGAGGGCGTCAGGGCGATCCGCAACGTGATCCTGCGCCCGGCCGATGTGGCGACGCCGCCCGACGCCATGCCGCCGAAGTGGGAGATCGCCGTCGACCCGCTCAAGCGCGCCACGCTCGCGACGCAACGATGCCGCCTGGTGTTCTACAAGGGCAGCATGCCGGTGCCGTCGAGCGGCGCGATCGCGGAATACGCCAGCCTGTGGGCCCTTGCGGAAGCCGCGTTCCTGCCGTGCCAGCCCGGCGATGCGCCAATTCCGCTGGGGCGTTTTCGCCACCCGTCGGACTACCAGTCCGTGCAGAAGCATTTCCCGGCGGTGTACGGCATCGGCGACGCCGGCCTGCCGACCGAAGCCGACGCGCAGCGACGCGCGCAGGCGCGGCAACTGCAGGGTTACCTGCTGGGCTTCGACCAGCTCATGGCGGATTACTGCGCGCAGCTCGAGCATGCACGCCTGCTGTTCGGCCTCGATCCGGACCTCGGCAACACCTACGCCTGCCAGGGCGTGGAGTCGATGCGCGACTTTCGCGAGTTTTATCCGCCGCCGACCGGTGCCGCGCAGCAGGCGCGCGAAAGCGGCGACGACGGCGCGGCGCTCGACGCCTGGCGCGAACGCGTGCGCGCCTACCTGCAGCGCGCGGCGGAAAGCCCGGAGGGCATGCTTGCGCGCCGCAACCGCTTCCTCGATCACCTGATCGCGCGCTACTCCGAGCGCCTGCAGGACTACGTGTCCGTCTCCGATTCCGTCTATGGCGTGACGCCGGCGTCGGCCGTCCGCGCGAAATGCGCCTTCCTGCAGGCCTACCCGGAAATGAACGCGGAACGCTGCCGCGCGTTCGACTACACGCTCGCGCCGGCCGGCGGGGCGGACACAAATGTCTCGGGTTTGCAGAAGCGGCTGACGCACCTGCTCGGACTCGGCGGCCTGCTGATCGAGATCTACCAGGAGCGCGACGACGACGGCATAGACGAATTTCGCTTTCGCGTGCTGCGGCGCGCGGCGGACGGCGTGCTCTTGAGCAGCACGCGGCACTATGCGACGCCGGAGCTCGCCCTGCAGGCGCTCGGGCTGGCACTCGAGGCGGGCGAGCTGCCCGCGCGCTACGACCGCCAGGTGGCCATCGACGGCACCCACTATTTCGACATCCTCGACGCGGCGGGCAACGAGCTCGCGCGGCGCATCCAGTATTTCAGGACGCCCGAGCTGATGGAAGCGGCGATCGCCGAGCTGCAGACGGAGATCGCCGAGCATCATCGCGAGCGCATCTGCATCGTCGAAGCCATCCTGCTGCGCCCGCAAGCGGCGGACGATCCGCTGCTGCCGATTTGCGCCGGCACGGATTGCGGCGACGACTGCGCGGGAGACGATCCGTATTCCTGCCGCCTGCACGTGATCCTGCCGGCGGGATCCAGGCTATTCCGGCAAATGGCGTTTCGCGGTTTCGCCGAGCGCGTGATCCGCGACGAGACGCCGGCGCACCTGCTGCCGAGGATCTGCTGGGTCGCCGAAGAGGACATGGCGCGCATCGAAGCCGCGTGGCTTGCGTGGCGCGCCGTCCTCGCCGGATCCGACGTCACGGATCGAGCCGGGAAATTGAAGGCGCTGCGCGACGCCCTCTACTCGGCCAGGAACGTGTACCCCGCGGCCGTGCTGGCCGATTGCAGCGAGCCGGAAAAATTCATCCTCGGGCGCAGCGCGCTCGGCAGCCAGGAGCAAGAGCCATGACCGATACCCTGTTGAACCTCGATAGCGTCGATAGCGGCTACACGGTCTTCGAGAAAGACCAGGTCCTCACGCCCGAGCAATTGAACGGCCTGTCCGGCTACCTCGACGACCAGGATCGCCTGACGCGCATCGGCCTGATCGGCGTGGGCATCGCCTGCGGCCTGTGGGCCTCGCTCGAGAAGGATGGCGTCCACCTGTCGCGCGGCGTGGGCACGACGACGGACGGCGACCTGGTGCTGCTCGCGCAGGCCGGCGTCTACGACCGATTCAAGGCATACGACACGACGGCGCCAAAGTACGCGCCTTTCTACCGCAACGGCAACATGATCGCGGCGTACGAGCTGGTGGCGGCCGGCGTGGAGGACGAGCGCGCGCTCCCGCTGGCCCGGCTGGCCGACGAGGATCGCGATCCGGGCGCGATGGCGGCGCTGCTGCTGGTGGAAAGCCATTTGCACGATCCCGACCTTTGCGCCGGCGAGGATTGCGACAACCGCGGCATGAACGCGATGCACACCTTGCGCGTGCTGCTGGTGGACGCGGCGTCGGCCGCCTTCCTGGCGCAGCGCCTGGATACGCCGGATCGCGCTTTCCGCACGCCGCTGACACCCGTCGTCGCGCAGCGGCCCGTGCTCACCGGGGCGATCGACACGGAGGCCGAGCTCGCCGACCTCTACCGCAAGGCCTGCGAGGGCATCCACGCCGACCTGCTGGTTGCCTTCGATGCGCTCTATGCCCCATGCCGCACGCTGGTCGCGGATTTCGCGCCGTCCGACCCGGCGCCGCAGTGGCGCAAGGCACTCGAGCAGATACGCAAGGCCGCGCCCAACCGCGGCATCCAGTACTACTACGATTTCCTCAAGGATCTCGCGGAAACGCATGCGAGCCTGCTCGACATACTGGCCGGCGACGACACGTTGTGCTGCCCGGACGTGGCGGCGTTTCCCAAGCACCTCGTGCTGGGCGCGTTGCAGCCGGCGCTGCGCGCGGCGATCGCGCGCACGCGCTTCTATCCGTCGCCCGCCGTCAGCCCCACGCAGGGACGCCGATCGCACGCGCGCTTTTTGTTTCGCAAGATCGACACGCTGATCGCGACCTTCGCCGTGCCTGCCCAGCCGGCGGACATTCGCATCACGCCGAGCCGCTTCGAGGACTGCAACCTCGAAGGGCGCGCCATTCCCTACTACTACGGCGCGCCGCAGAACGTGCCGCCGGTGCACCTGGCGTGGAGCCACGAGATGGCGCGCAAGGGGATGGAACTCTACCAATATTCCTACAACGCGCCGCGCTACGGCGCGCTTGGCGCGGCGGCGAACCCGTCCGTGCGCCAGGTGGGAAGATTCGATTTCTTCCGCATCGAAGGCCACCTGGGCTGGGACGTGACCAAGGCCGCCGCGACCTTGCGCGCGCAGATTCGCGCGCAGAACCTGCCGGTCGACGTGGAAACGGTGCTCATCGGCACGGATCGCGGCAGGGTGATATTCGATCCGCCGCTGCGCAACCTCGACCTCTATCGCTGGCAGCACCTGATGAAGGCGGAGGTGACCACCAAGCTGCAGGACGCCGTGGACTACAGCAGGAAATTCACCAGCCAGGTCGCGAAGGCCGTGGGCGACAAGGTGATTGCCTCCGACGACCTCAAGGAATCGGTCGACATTCCCGGATATGCGACCAACCAGAGCGACGCCATCGCGTTGAACGCGCAGAAGGCCACCGAAAAGCTGCTCAAGGCCGACTACGACATGAATTCGAACTGGCAGGACGACGTGCTCAACGTCGCCACCGTGGCGGCGGGATTGCGCAAGAAGTTCAGCCCGGTGACAAAGATGGAATTCGTGTCGCCGCTCGACAACCTCGTCGCGCAGCCGGAACGCTGGCTCGGCTGGGTCGACGGCCTCATCAAGGACGGCGAGGACAAGGCCGCGGATCGCCTGATGCTGTCGAACTACCTTGCGCAGCATCCGGGGCTCGAGCACTTCGGCGGTGTCATGCGCGGCGGCACCTTCGTGCTCGTGTACGACACGTCGAACACCGTCATCGCGGACTTCATGCTGCCTTACAACTGCTGCGTCACCCGCAACGAGCCGATCAAGCTGCCGCCCCTGGTGATCCCGCCCAGGCCGGTCAAGCCCGAGCTCGACCTGCCCATCTCGCTGGTGGCGCTGCCGGACAAGTTCCGTTTCGTGCAGTTCCAGGACCAGTTCAAGAAGGACATCAACGTCGACCTCGACAAGTACCGGAACTATTTCAACGTGTACAAGGACATCGTCGGCACGGTCGGCGACATCAAGGGCACGGTGACGACCACTTTCCCCGGAAAGGATGCGGTGGCCGGCATAGACGATGCCGTCCTGGGCAACTACGTCGCCGAGACCAAGGGCCTGGAAGACAAGGTCGACCGCCTGAACAACACGCTGTTGCGCACGGACCTGAAGGCGGAAGACCGCCTGTCGCTCGAGAAGGACCTCGACGACGCGCAGCAGCAGCTCGGCGCCTCCGTGGTGAAGACCATGGACCATCTCGCTTCGACCAACCAGGACGTCAAGGCGGGCACGCAAGGCGCGCTCGTGGTGCAGGCCACCGCGGCAAGCCTGGGCAAGGTCAACAACGTCAACGCGCTCGCGGACGTCGAGAAGGGGCTCAACGGCATCAGCGGCAAGGCCACCACCGCGGCCGACACGCGCTCGGCCATCGGCAACATCCTCGCGGTCAGGGGCATGATGTAGATGGCGACGAGCACGCATCGCGTGCGCAGGATGGCCTGGCGGGTGAAAGCCGGCGCGGAGCCGGTCGCCTTTGCCTGGCGCGCGGCGTTGCGCAACGATCTCGACCACCGGTTGCTGCCGGCGATGTCTCGCGCCTTCGATCGCATCGCACCCGGCGACGAAATCGTGCGCATCCCGCGGCTGGACCTGCGCCTGACGGTTTCCAGCCTCGACGAACTGGCGGCGCAGCTTGCGGCGGGCATGGAGCGGGAACTCGCGCTTCATCGACCGCGACCGCGTCCCGCGGACCTCGAATGGCGTGAAATCCTCGTCGAATATCTCGCAACAGGGACGCTGCGGTGGGACGCGGCAGCGCTCGAAAGCGACGAGGTCGTGAGTCGTTTGCGTGCACTCCTGCGCGCCGAGCTTTCTTTCGTGCTCCGGCATGCGCCACCTGCCACCGCGATCCGGTCGCGGGCAACGTTCCTGTTTCGCCTGCTGCGCTTGCTGCCGGTCGAGGCGTGGTTCGAGGTCGCCGAAGCGATGCAACGGGATCGTCCGGCGCATGTGGAGGCAACCGGCAGGCCGTCGCTGCGCGAAGCCGTGGCGGACATCGTGCGTGCCGGACCGGAGTTGAGGGCCGCCGCGCGAATGGCCGCCCTGCTGATCGCGATGGCCGGCGAGCCGTTCGCAGATGCCGCTGGAATCGTCTCCGAGCTCGCCGCGATCCGGACGCTGCCGCCCGCGCAGGATGCGCGGGACATTGCCGCCGCTGCGGCAGGCCTGCCCGCGGTCGTGGCCGCATTCCTCGTCGCGCACGGCGAGGCGACGGCACCGGCGCGAACGCACGCACGAAGCAACGTCGCATCCGGCAATTCGGCACCGACGCTTCTTCCAGGTCGCGCGCTTGAAGCATCCGGACGCCATGCCGAGACTTCGTCTGCGCAGCCGGCTGGCTGGACGACCGTCGCGCAGGCCGGGCTGGTGCTGCTGCATCCCTTCCTGCCATCGTTGTTCGGACACTGCGGATTCGTGGAGGCCGGCAGGCTCGTTTCCGCTGACCGCGCGTGCGCCTTGCTGCACTGGCTCGCGATCGGAGTCGACGGCGCGCAGGAATTCGAGCTGGGCTTCGTCAAGCTCCTGCTGGGGTTGCGGCCCGAGCAGCCGCTAGCCGTCGAGCCCGGGCTGCTCGCGCAAGCGCACCGCGAGGAAGGCGAGGCCGTGTTGCGGGCCGTGCTGTCGCACTGGAAGGCGCTGGGCGGGACATCAATCGACGGCCTGCGCGTTTCCTTCCTGCAACGGCGCGGCTACCTGCGCGAGGAAGACGACGGCTGGAAGCTGCAGATGGAAAGCGAGGCGTTCGACGTATTGATTGCACGCCTGCCCTGGGGAATCGGGACGACGAGGTTGCCATGGATGACACGAGCTCTGTTCACGGACTGGCCGACACCCTGACCGCCAGCGCGGGCGACCTGGATGCGGACCTGCAGTGGTTCACGCAGGTGCTCGACGCGCGACTGCGGAGCTATTTTCGCACCGAGGACGCGCGCGTGCGCGATCCGCTGACGATCGCGCCGCCGTCGCTGGAGCACGGGCGCTCGGCGTACGCGAAGTTCGTGAGCGAGAGCAGGCTGCCGCCGCACCTGCGGCTGGTGGTGCTGCTGGCGCTGGTCCCGCACGTGCGCCCGCACCTGCTGGACGTGCTGTGGACGCGCAACGACCAGACGCAGCGCGGATTCACGGAATTCGGCGGCATGCAGGGCGCGAGCCACGGCGGTTTCATTCCCACCGGCGAGACGGCGGCCTTCCTGCTTGCCGGCGACGACCTCGCGGCGCGTTTTTCGATGACCCGATTGTTCGAGCCGGAAGAATTCCTGGCACGGCAGAACGTGCTGCACCTCGGGCCGGTGTCGGCCGGCGAGCCGGCGCTCAGCGGCGTGCTGGTCCTTTCGCGCGAGCTCATGCATCGCTTCACGACGGGACTCGAGCGCAAGCCGGGCTTCAGCATGGAGTTTCCCGCGCGGCTGATCCGCACGTCGCTCGATTGGGAGCAGCTCGTGCTGCCCGACGCCACGCGCGAGCAACTGGGCGAGATCGAGCGCTGGATCCGCCACGGCAAGCGGCTGCTGCACGAATGGGGCATGCACGATCGCGTGCGCCCCGGCTACGTCAGCCTGTTCCATGGCGCGCCGGGCACGGGAAAGACGCTCTCGGCCGGCCTGCTCGGGCGCCACTGCGGCTGCGATGTCTACAAGCTCGACCTCTCGATGATCGTCTCCAAGTACATCGGCGAGACGGAAAAGAACCTGGCGCGGGTGTTCGACCTGGCGGAGCACAAGGGCTGGATCCTGTTCTTCGACGAGGCGGACGCGCTGTTCGGGTCGCGCACGCGCATCGCGGACGCGCACGACCGCTTCGCCAACCAGGAAGTGAGCTTCCTGCTGCAACGGGTGGAGGAATTCAACGGCGTGGTAATCCTGGCCTCCAACCTCAAGGGCAACATCGACGACGCCTTCCTGCGCCGGTTCCAGTCGGTGATCCATTTCCCGATGCCCGGCCCGAGGGAGCGCCTGCGCATCTGGCGCGAGGCGTTCTCCGCGCACACGCGGCTGGAAGATCGCGTCGATCTGCGCCGGCTCGCGGACAAGCACGAGCTCTCCGGCGGCACGATCATGAACGTCGTGCGCTTCGCCTCGCTGGCCGCGCTGGGCCGGGGCAGCGACGTCATCCTGCAGGACGACCTCACGGAAGGCGTGCGGCGCGAGCAGCTGAAGGAGGGCCGGGTGCTGTAGCACCGGCCCGATGGTTCGCGCTTGAAGGTCGCGGTCCGCAAAGTCGAGAGCACCGCCGCCCGTCCGGCCGCATCGGTGCACGTGCTGCGGCCGACGGCGACACCCGCGAGCGCGCAACTCGCCGGCGCATGGCCGGTATCCTCCGCGAACGATCCCGCCGAGCGCGAAGCCGATGCAACCGCGCGCAAGGTGGTGCGCATGCCGCTGCCCGCGAGTGCCGCGATGCGCCCGGGAGCGGCGGTCGCGCGGCGGGCCGAGGGCTCGGCGCCGCCGACGATGGCGGCCGGCGTGACCATGGGGGCGGGAGCGGGAACCCCGCTGCCAGCGAACGTGCGCAGCTTCATGGAGCCGCGCCTGCGCGCCGACCTCGGCCGGGTGAGGGTGCACACCGATGAGCGCGCGGCGACGCTGAGCCGGCAACTGAACGCGCGCGCGTTCACCGTCGGCAGCCATGTGTTCTTCGCCAGGGATCGCTTCCGCCCCGACACCGACGAAGGCCGTGAGCTAATCGCGCACGAGCTCGCGCATACGATCCAGCAGCGCGCGGTGGTCCAGCGCAAGGAGGAGGCTCGCGTCGAGCAGCGCGTCCCGGAAAGGGCGCAGCGCCTGGGTCTCGACGACATCCTCGACGGTTTAGCCGAGCTGGCGGCCAACGTGCCCGGCTTCACGCTGCTCACGCTGATCATCGGCCGCAACCCGATCAACATGCGGGCGGTCGACCGCAGCGCCGTGAACATCCTGCGCGGATTCATGGGCCTCGTTCCCGGCGGGGAGATGCTGTTCCAGGTGCTCGATCGCTACGGCGTCGTGCAACGCCTGGGCGACTGGATCTCGCAGCAGGCACGCATGCTCGGCCTGGACTTCCAGGGCATTCGCGATGCCTTCACGCGCTTTACCGACTCGCTGAGCTGGACGGACATCTTCAGTCCCGGCGACGTCTGGCGGCGGGCGCGGGACATTTTCTCGCCGACGATTGCCCGCATACGCGACATCGTCACCGGACTGGTGTCGCAGGCCATCGCCTGGCTCAAGGACACGTTCATGCAGCCCTTGAGCGAGTTCTGCCGCGAGATTCCCGGATACGGCCTGGTCACCGTGCTGCTGGGGCGCGACCCGTTCACCGACGCTCCGGTTGCGAGGACGCCGCTCAACGTCGTGCGCGCGTTCGCCGAATTCATTCCCGGCGGCACGGAGAAGGTCGACCAGCTCGTCGAGTCGCGCGCGCTGGAGCGCGCCTACCAGTGGTTCATCACCGAGACGCAGGCCCGCAACCTGACCTGGGCGCGGGTGACCGGCACCTTCGCGCGGGCCTGGAACTCCCTGCAACTCGAAGACGTGCTGCATCCGGTCGACACCATGAGGCGCATGATCAACCTGTTCCGGCCGCTGCTTGTCGACCTGGTGGGCTTCGCCGGCGCCGCGCTGATGAAGCTGCTGGAGCTCATCTACGAGGCCGCGATGGGGGCGGGCGGAACGCGCATCCTCGCCATCCTGCAACGCGCGCGCGCGACCTTCATCACCATCATCCGCGACCCGGTCGGCTTCCTGCGCAACCTGATGCGCGCCGTCGGCCAGGGCATCCGCCAGTTCATGGCGAACATCCTGGTGCACCTGCGCGACGGCGTCATTGCGTGGCTGACCGGGCCGGTCGCCGAGGCTGGCATCCAGATGCCGGAACGCTGGGACCTGCGCGGCATCATCTGGTTCGTGCTGCAGATCCTCGGCCTGACCTGGGACCGCGTGCGCCAGAAGCTGGTGCGCCTGATGGGCGAGCGGACGGTGGCGATGCTCGAGTCCGGCTTCCAGCTCCTGCAGGACGTTCGCGAGCGCGGCCTGGTGCAGGCCTTGCGCGATCGCGTGACCGAATTCTTCGGCAGCCTGCGCGAAGCGGCGCTCGGCGCGATCCGCTCCTTCATCCAGCAGCGGCTGGTGATGGCGGGCATCCAGCAGCTGCTGTCGCTGCTGACCCCGGTCGGCGCGATCATCCAGGCGATCATCAAGACCTACACCACCATCCAGTTCTTCATCCAGCGCATCAACCAGATCCTCGATCTGGTGGAATCCATCGTGAACTCGATCGCCGCGATCGCCTCCGGCGCGATCGCCTCGGCGGCGAATTTCGTCGAGCGCACGATGGCGCGCACGATTCCCGTGATCCTGGATTTCCTCGCGCGCTTCATCGGGCTGGGCGACGTCGGCGCGCAGGTGCAGGCCACGATCCGCGGCATCCAGGCGCGCGTCGACCAGATGCTCGATCGCGCAGTCGACTGGATACGCCGGCAGGCCGCGGGGCTGGCGAGCCGCGCGCTGGGCGGCGACCCGAACGCGCCGCCGGAACAGCGCCTGACGCAGGCCATGGAAGAGGCCGGCACCGTCGTCAACCGTTATGCAGGACAAACGGTGGGCGCGATCGTGCTCAATCCCCTGCTCGCGGCGATTCGCATCCGCCACCGGTTGACTCGCCTCGAAGTCGTGCTCGAAGGCGGGACCTGGACCATAGAGGGCGAGGTGAATCCACGCCGGCGCCGGCCGACGACCGTGCGCGGCACCGGCGCAGGCAACTTCACCACCCGCATCAACTATTACCCGGCGAACGCCAACCGCGGCGGCACGCGCATGGTGGCCAATCCGCTCGGTCCGGAGCACCCGCGCGGAAGCAGCCCGTCCGCCGCGGGAGCGCCCGCGATCTGGAACCAGGTCAACATCCGCCGCAGCGGACCGCGCCTCTACGTGCTTGGGCACCTGCTCAACGAGCGCCTCGGCGGCGCGGGGGATACGTCGGCGAATCTCACGCCCATCTCGTTCAGCATGAACAGCCGCCACTATTCCGGCGCCGAGCAAAACGTCGTGAACAACATCGGGAGCGTGGCCAACCCGCGCTGGTTCTACTACGAGGTGCGGGTGGTCTATCCGGCGAGCCGCCGCACGATCGGCGCCGCGGACCGCGCACGCGGCGTCGTGGACGACGAAGGCTTGCTCGCCAGCAGCTTCGAGTGCGAGTGGTACGAGCAGCAGGCCGATCCCGCCAATCCCGCGCGCCTCATGCGCAAGCCCGGCGGCGTGGCGAGCAGCGCGTCGATCACCCACGACATCCCGCCTTATCCGGACACCTGATCCATGCCATCCATTCCACCAAAGGAGATCACATGAACATGCTTGGGAAATTTTTCGGGCTCGTGCTGGGCCTTGCGCTGTTTGCGGCATTGGCCGCCGCCGGCTATTTCGCGCTGCGCATCCTGCTATCGCTGTTTGCCGACCTCGAGCCGGCGGTCGCGAAGGTGACCGCCGTCGGGGCTGTCGTCGCATTGCTCGCCGCCGCCTTGATTGCGTCGGCGATCCGCGAGGCAGGTCGCAAGGCGCGCGCGGCCGGCCTGCTCGCGCAAAAGGCCGGCGCCTATGTCGACTTCCTGGCGATGGAGGCGAAGTCGGCCCAGGGCGGACAAGAGGCGGCCGTCGAAGACCTCGAACGGCGGCTGCGGTTGCTCGGCAGCGCGGGGACGCTGCGCGCCATCCTGGAGCTGCGCGCGGCGCAAGCCGGGCATGGATCGCATCATCCGCAGGTCAAGGCGCTGCGGGCGCGCGTGATGGCCGAGATGCGCAGGGACATCGGCGCCGACGGCCTGTCGACGAGGATCGGTGACGGCACGGCGGATGCTGCTTCGCCGGAAGAAGCGCTCGTGGCGACGGGATGGCTGCGCTAGTTCCGCCGAAGCCCGCCGCTGCGCCGGCGCGCCCGGCCACGCGCGCGCCCGCGCCGGCCGCTGCCACGGCTTCGCGCAACGGTTCGACCAGTCCGAGGTTGCGCGGTCGCGGCAAGGGCATCGGCGGCAAGCCGGCAAGTCCGCGCATGCCGAACGCGGCGCGCGTTGCCGCGGCTCCGCGCGCAGGCAAGGCCGGCGTACCGATTCGCGCCGGCGTGCATCGCGTCGTGCGCAAGGCGACGCAGGGAAGGGACGCGGGCGTTTCCGCAACCGCCGCGATCGATGCCGCGGCCGGCCAGCAGCAACGCAGTCCGCGCACGCCCGCTGCCGATCCCGCGTTCCAGGCCGCGAAGGGCAAGGTGCGCGCGGAAGCGCGCAGGCAGCGACATCATGCTCCCGCCGGCGACAAGCGCGTCGAAGCCGAGAATGCGTCGTCCCTGAGCGCCGGCGAGCAGGTCGACCAGAGCGGCAAGGAGACCAGCACCGATCGCATGCAGGAGGTGGGGGCCGCGCAACAGGCGGCGGGCAAGCGTTTCAGCGCGGAATCGTTCAAGGCGGACTTGCTGTCGCGCGTGGGCAAGCTCAAGCCGAGGAGCGAGGACGACGCGAAAAGCATGGCCAAGGAGCCGCCGCTCGACCACTTCGAGGACGGGTTCTCGAACAAGCTCGCGAGCGAGCAGGGCGCCGTCACGGGGCCGCTGGAGCGCCAGGCCGCGGCCGGACCCACGGACGGCAAGGTCGAGAAGGATCCCGGCGTCGAAATTCCGAATCCGCGTCCGGCGCAAAAGCCGCTGGCCGTCGATCCCCGGCTCGCGGCACCCAAGGCGCGCACGGACGCGGAAGTGTCGCGGCAAAAGGAAGCCGACCGCGTCGACCAGGCCATGGCGAAGAACAAGCTCGACGACAACCAGCTTGCCGAGTCGAGGGAGCCGTCCTTCCTGGAGACGCTCAAGCTCAAGCAGGAAGCGAAGAAGAAGGCGATGGAAACGCCCGCGGTCTATCGCGCGAAGGAATCCACGATGCTGCAAGACGCGCAGGCGCACGCGGACCACTCCCTCGCGGGCGGGCTGGGCAGCATGGCCGCAAGGCACGGGCGTTCCGGGCGCGACGTGCACGCGGGGCAGAAGCAGGCGGAGACCGCGACCGAGCGCCGGCAGCGGGAAATAAAGGGCTACATCGACGGCATCTACAAGAACACGGTCGATGCCGTGAAGCGCGTGCTCGACGCCATGGTGGCCCAGGTGAAGCAGGATTTCGCCAACACCCTGAAGGAAAAAACCGATGCGTTCAACGCCGAGGTCCGGCGCCGCATCAGCGATTACTACGGGGACTGGCGCATCGACGACGAGTTGTTCGGTCCCTCCGACGTCGTCGTGAACGAAGACGGCAGCACGCGCGCCATGACGTTCGACGAAGCCCTGGGCCGCACCCAGACCAAGCACATCAACCCCGACGTCTACCAGATCTTCCTGGAGGAAAAGGACCGCTTCCTTGCCGCCATGGATCAGGCGCTGGACGTCATCGCCAGGAACGTGGAGGCGGGCCTGGCGGCCGCGCACGCGCAGATCGTCATCGGGCAGGCGGCGATCTCGGTGTTCAAGG
The DNA here is from genome assembly GCA_035548375.1 of Burkholderiales bacterium. Lineage (GTDB taxonomy): Bacteria > Pseudomonadota > Gammaproteobacteria > Burkholderiales > JACQAP01 > JACQAP01. The sequence continues at coordinate 8,026 of DASZTG010000014.1, read as the reverse complement.
CCTCGCTCAAGGGCGAGGAGCTGGCTTTCGCGGACGGCCTCGAGCAGGAAGTGAAAATGAAGTTCGGGAACCTCGAGGCTTCCATCGACGACGCGCGCAACGACCTGCTCGACACGCTTGCGGACCAGTATTCGGAAAGCGTCGCGGGGCTGGAGAAGTCGTTCAACGAGATCAACGACGAGCTCAAGAAAAGCTGGATCGACCGCGCGATCGAGTTCGTCGAAACGGTGGGGCGCACGATATTCCAGCTCGCCGACCTCCTGCTCACCATCCTGTCGCGCATGGCCTCGCTGATCTGGACCATCGTCAAGCATCCGATCCGGTTCTTCGAGACCCTCGTCGCCGGGCTCATGCAGGGGATCGGCGATTTCATCGACAACATCGGCACCCACCTGAAGGAGGCGTTCTGGACCTGGATCACCGGCACCACCGCGGCGAAGGGCATCAAGGTGTCGGAGGGATCCGGCGCCGGCGGCCTGTTCGGCATCGTGCTGCAGGTCCTGAGCCTCACGCCCTCGGACCTGCGCGCCATCGTCGACAAGGTGCTCGGCCCCGAATTCATGCAGATGGTGGACAAGGGGATCGCCGCCGGCGAGAAGATACTGGAGCCCGTGATACTGCTCGTCACCAAGGGGCCGGGCGCGCTTTGGGACCACATCAAGGACTCGCTGTCGAGCATGGTCGAGTCGACGTTCGAGCGCATCAAGGAATCGGTGTTCTACACCTTCGTGGAGAAGGGACTGAAGTGGGTCGCGGGCTTCTTCGTGCCGGGCGGCGGATTCGTGAAGGTCGTCAAGGCGGTGTTCCGTGCCTTCCAGTTCGTCATGGACAACCTCGAGAACATCCGCAATTTCTTCGACTCGGTATTCGATTCGATGGAAGCCGCCACGCAGGGAAAGACCGACGGCGTCGCCGCGAAGATCGTCAACGGCCTCAAGACCGGTGTGGTGCTGGCGCTCGACTTCCTCGCCAAGCAACTGGGGCTGGGCAAGATCGTGGACAGCGTGCACGGCATCATCAGGTCGCTGCGACGGCCGATCGTGGGCGCGATCGAGTGGTTGCTGAACAAGGTCAAGCCGTTCATCACCAGGTTGATCGCGGGCGGCAAGGAGTTGGCCGGCAAGGTCACGTCGAAGGCGCTGGGAGGAGACCCCAACGCGCCGCCGGAAGTGCGTGTCGAACGCGCCGTCGACGAGGGGAAGCGCGCGGTCGACAAATACGCGGGGCGCCGCGTGGGCGCAGTGGTGCTGCGTCCGCTGCTCGGCGCCATCCGCCTGCGCCATCGGCTGACGTCGCTGGACGTCGAGGTGCAGGGAGAGTTTTGGGCGGTTCGCGGCGTCATCAATCCGAAGAAAGTCGCGGTGACCAGCGCGAAAGTCGCCGTCGGAAACGTGGATGACTGGCCGACGGGAAGCGCGGTCGATCCGATCCCGATCAAATGGTTCAAGCCGCGCGACGGGCTCTATCCGACGATCCGGGTTCGCGGCGGCGCCGAGAGGACGCCCCGGCAAGGCTTCACCTTGCCCGCCATCGGTGATCGGCCGGCGCGATTGCTGAAAGTCGCCGAGGCGAATTTCATGTCGGTCGACGACAAGATACGCCGCCAGCCGCGAGGATCGGAAAACGTCAAGGAGCAGATACGCGGGCATCTGGACCGGCTACTGGGACTTCCTTCGAGCCAGGCCGAGCGCATCTTTTTCGACGGATCGGACAAGTACGCGGTCGACCATGTGCGCGACCTGACCTGGCGCGGAGCCGACGAGGATGAAAACCTGTGGCCGCTCGATTCCGCAAAGAACAACGCCATCAACGCCTCCCACAACCAGCGGGTACGGGTCAAGGAGGGCGACGACGTCCGCACCAGCGCGGCCTACAAGTTCGCGGACAAGTACTTCATCATCAAGAAGATCACAACCAGCGTGCCATCGTCGTCATCAGACCATGACACCGACGAAGATCGGCCCATCAATCGCGGGGACAACGGCATTCCGAAGAGAAGCAAGTAGCGCGATCGCGCCAATTCGCGCATACGCCTGAAAGCTGTGAGGTAAACGCGCGGTCGAACGCCTGCGCGCCGTCGAGCCGCGCGCGAGCTTGCGCCCGCGAGGATTCAAAGAAGGCGCATTTACCCCAGTCGCGACGCAATGCCCCCGAGCAGCCGCAGGCTGTCGACCATGATCGCGTGGCCGGCGACGGCGTGCGCCTCGTTGGCGGCCTGCTGCACCAAACCCGAGCCCTTTTCGCGCTGGAATTTGCCGAGCTCGGCAGTGGCTTTCGCGCTGGCGCGATGGTCGCCGCTGCGCTTGGCGTCGATGAGGGCTTCGATTACGGCTTTCAAGCCGGCGGCGTCGCCAGCATGCTTCGCCGGGGCGGCCTTCGCGGCCGCTTTCGTCCTGGATGCGCTTTTGCCCTTGCGTTTGGTCCTGGCTGCCATGGCTGTATCCTCCGTGTGAGTTCTGGATGACCTCGCGAACGGGTTCGAGTTCGCGTGGCGAACGCGCAAATGCTTGCGCATGCCCGCGCGCCGGTCAAGATGGGGCGAATTTGCCCCGCAGGCTAACGCGGCCTCAAGCCAGTTCGCGCATGACCGTCCGGGCTTGCGCCACGCGCGCCGCGACGTCCGGCATGCCGGCTTCGACCCGCAGGCGTTCCGGGCCGGCGAGCTTGTAGCCCTTGCGCGACTGTACGAGCTTGATGATTTTCGCGGGGTCGATCGGCGGATTGGGAATGAATTGCAGCACCAGCGATTCCGGCCCGGCGTCGATGCGCGAGATGCCGTAGGCGCGCGACTCGATGCGCAGCCGATGCGTGTCGAGCAGGCACTGCGCGGGCGGCGGCGGCAGGCCGAAGCGGTCGATGAGTTCTTCCTGCATTTTTTCGAGCTCGTCCATCGTCTCGCAGTTCGCGAGGCGCTTGTAGAGCACCAGGCGCTCGTGGACGTCCGCGCAATAGTCTTCGGGAAGCAGCGCCGGCGCGTGCAGGTTGATGTCGGTGCCGAGGTTGAAGTTGCCTGTCAACTCGGGTTCCTTGCCGGCCTTCAGCGACCTGACCGCCGAGCTCAGCATCTCGTTGTAGAGCGCGAAGCCGACTTCCTGCATCTCGCCGCTCTGGGATTCCCCGAGGACCTCGCCGGCGCCGCGGATTTCCAGGTCGTGCATGGCCAGGTAGAAACCCGAGCCGAGCTCTTCCATCGACTGTATCGCCTCCAGGCGCTTGCGTGCCTGCGCGCCCACTGCGTCTTCCTCCGGCGTCAGCAGGTAGGCATAGGCCTGGTGATGCGAGCGGCCGACGCGACCGCGCAGCTGGTGCAATTGCGCCAGGCCGAAGCGATCCGCGCGATTCATGATGATGGTGTTGGCCGTCGGCACGTCGATGCCGGTCTCGATGATGGTCGTGCACAGCAGCACGTTGAAGCGCGCCTGGTAGAAGTCCCGCATCACCAGCTCCAGCTCGCGCTCCGGCATCTGGCCATGGGCGACGCGGATGCGCGCCTCCGGCAGCAGCCTGGCAAGACGCTCTTCCACGTGATGGATGGTGTCGATCTCGTTGTGCAGGAAATACACCTGCCCGCCGCGCTTCAACTCGCGCAGCACCGCTTCGCGGATGAGGCCGTCGCCGCCGGCCGAGACGAAAGTCTTGATCGCCAGGCGCCGCTGCGGCGCCGTGGCGATGACCGAGAAATCCCTCAGGCCTTCCAGCGACATCGCCAGCGTGCGCGGGATCGGCGTCGCGGTCAGCGTCAGCACGTCGACTTCCGCGCGCAGCGCCTTCAACTGCTCCTTCTGCCGGACGCCGAAGCGATGCTCCTCGTCGATGATGGTCAAGCCGAGATTCCTGAACTTGAGGCCGCGCGAAAGCAGCTTGTGCGTGCCGATCGCGATGTCGACCTTGCCCTCGGCCAGGCCTTCGAGCCCGGCCGCGGTTTCCTTCGCCGAGCGAAAGCGCGAGAACTCCGCGATTTTCACCGGCCAGTCGGCGAACCTGTCCGAGAAGGTCTGGAAGTGCTGCTCGGCCAGCAGCGTGGTGGGCACCAGCACGGCGACCTGCTTGCCGTCGGCGACGGCGACGAATGCCGCGCGCAACGCGACCTCCGTCTTGCCGAAGCCGACGTCGCCGCAGATGAGCCGGTCCATGGGGCGGCCGCTTTGCATGTCGGCGATCACCGCATCGATGGCGGCGGCCTGGTCGGCGGTTTCCTCGAAGGGGAATCCTTCGCGGAACGCTTCGTAGTCGTGCGGCTTCAGCTTGAACGCGTAGCCCTCGCGCGCCGCGCGCTGCGCATAGAGGTTCAGGAGCTCGGCGGCCGTGTCGCGAACCTTCTCGGCAGCGCGGCGCTTCGCCTTGTCCCATTGCCCGCTGCCCAGCTTGTGCAGCGGCGCGGCTTCTTCCGCGGCGCCGCTGTAGCGGCTGATCACGGCAAGCTGCGACACCGGCACGTAGAGCTTGTCGCCGGCCTCGTATGCGAGCGTCAGGAATTCGGTCGGGCCGTCGCCGAGGTCCATGGTCGCCAGGCCGAGGTAGCGGCCGATGCCATGCTGGGAATGCACGACCGGATCGCCGACCTTGACCTCGGACAGGTCGCGCAGCATGCCTTCCGCGAAGACGCGCTTGTCGCGACTGGAGCGCGTGCGCACCTGCGAGGGGTACAACTCGTTTTCCGTCACCACCGCGATGCGGTTTTCCGCGTCGATGAAGCCCGCATGCAGCGGGCCGACCGTCAGCATCAACGGCTCGGGCGATTGCTCGAACGCCGCCCAGTTCTCGCACGCAGCCGGGCGCACCTGGTATTCGTGCAACAGGCCCAGCATGGTCTCGCGGCGGCCGAGGCTCTCGGCAATCAGCAGGATGCGGCCGTCGAAGCTCTGCCGGAACGCATCCAGCAGCGCCAGCGGATTGGCCGCGCGACGGTCGACCCCGAGTGCCGGCAGCCGCGGCGCGTTCGCATCGGGCGCGGCCGCCTCGATGCGCGAAAACGGCTTGAGGGCGTGGAAGAATTCGTCCTCGCGCAGGAACAGGTCCGCCGGCGGCAGCAGCGGCCGGTCCGGATCGCCGCGCAGCAGGTTGAAGCGGGATTGCGTGTCGGTCCAGAACTGCCTGACCGCGGCGGCCACCGCGCCGTGCTGGCAGACTCGCGTGTCCGGCGGCAGGTAGTCGAACAGCGTGGCGGTCTCGTCGAAGAACAGCGGCAGGTAGTACTCGATGCCCGCGGGCAGGAAGCCCTGGCTGACGTCCTTGTAGATCCGGCTCTTCGACGGATCGCCTTCGAATTTTTCGCGGAAGCGCACGCGAAACGCGCTGCGCGCGGCGTCGTCCGACGGAAATTCCCGGGCAGGCAGCAGGCGCACGTCGTTGACCTTGTAGATGCTGCGCTGGGTATCGACGTCGAAGGTGCGGATGCTGTCCACTTCGTCGTCGAACAGGTCGATCCGGTAGGGCAGCGGACTGCCCATCGGGAACAGGTCGATCACGCCGCCGCGCACGCAGAACTCACCCGGCGAGACGACCTGCGTCACGTGCGTGTAGCCGGCCAGCATAAGCTGGCGGCGCAATGCCTCCGCGGGTAGTTTCGCGCCCTGTTTCAGAAAGAACGTGTGTCCGGCAATGAAGCTCGCGGGCGGCAGGCGGTACAGCGCGGTTGCCACCGGGACCACGGCGACGTCGAACGCAGCGTGCGTGATCTGGTAGAGCGTCGCCAGCCGCTCGGAGACGAGGTCCTGGTGCGGCGAAAAACCGTCGTACGGCAGCGTTTCCCAATCCGGGAACAGGAACGCGCGCAAGTCCGGCGCGAAAAAGGCAAGCTCAACGCGCAGGCGCTCGGCTTCCTGCGCGGTTTCGGTCAGGATCAGCAGCGGACGGCCGTGCCGCAGCAGCTTCGCCAGCGCGAGCGAGTCGGCGGAATCGTGCGATGACTGGAGATTCGTGCGCGTCCCCGGAGCGGGAGGGGGATGGGGCGATTGCATCGTTGCGGTCTGGATTGGAGGCGCAATTATAGAGGAAGCGGGAGCTGTCCCGGCCCGCGGCACAGGCGCGAAAAGCGGTTTTCACGAGGCGGCAACTTGGTTAACATCGCGCTGGCCATCATCGAGCCGCACACCGCGGGAACGCGGCGGCGCGGGCTCCACTTCAGCGACCCATGTCCCGATATTTCGCAGTCATACCCGCGGCCGGCACCGGCAGCCGCATGGTCGCGGGCGTGCCCAAGCAATACCGCCCGCTCGCGGGGCGGCCGATGCTGTATCACGCGATTGCCAGGCTGTGCGCGCATGCGGCAGTGGATCGCGTGTGCGTCGCGCTCGCGCCCGGCGACCGGCTGTTCGACACGCACGACTGGAAGCCTTTTTCAGCCAAGCTCGAGGTGCTGCGGGTCGGCGCGGAAACCCGGACGGCGACGGTGTTGAACGCGCTCGAGGCGATGGCCGGCAAATTCGCGGAGGACGACTGGGCGCTGGTGCATGACGCCGCGCGGCCCTGCCTGAGCGACGCCCAGCTCAACCGGCTGATCGACGAAGTCGGCGCGGACCGGTGTGGCGGCATCCTCGCCGTGCCGGTCGCGGATACGCTGAAACGCGCGAGCGATGCGCAGCGTTCCCTGCGCACGGAGGCCAGGGCAGGGCTGTGGCAGGCGCAGACGCCGCAGATGTTCCGGTACGGCCCGCTGTTGCGGGCATTGCGTGCCTGCGATCCGCGGCACATCACCGACGAGGCGGGGGCGATCGAGGTGGCCGGCATGCAGCCCATGCTCGTGCAATCCGACGCGACGAATTTCAAGGTCACGCATGAGCAGGACCTCGCGGTGGCCGAACTGATACTCAACCGGGCTGCAGGCTAGCCCCGGAGCAAGGGCGACATGAGAATAGGCCAGGGATATGACGTGCATGCGCTGGTGGAAGGCCGCGCATTGATCATAGGCGGCGTGACGATACCGTACGCGAAAGGGCTGGACGGCCATTCGGATGCGGACGTGCTGCTGCACGCGATTTGCGATGCGTTGCTGGGTGCCGCGGCACTCGGCGACATCGGCCGGCATTTTCCGGATACGGACGCGCGCTACAAGGGCGCGGACAGCAGGGTGCTGTTGCGCGCCGTGACGGGCAAGCTGCAGGAGGCGGGTTACCGCGTGCTGAACGTGGATTCCACGATCATCGCGCAGGCGCCGAAGATGGCGCCTCACATCCCGGCGATGGTCGCCAACATCGCGGCCGACCTCGGGCTGCAGGCGCAAAGAGTCAACGTCAAGGCAAAGACCACGGAAAGGCTGGGCTTCGAAGGCCGCGGCGAGGGCATCGCTGCCGAAGCGATCGCGCTGATCGAATGGCATCGGCCGGACGAGCCGGGCAGGCGCTGAGTCCGGGCACGCAGCGGCTTTTCTTCGCGTTGTGGCCGGAAGACGGCGTGCGTGCGGCGCTCGCGCACACGGCGCGGCGCATGCACGGCGTATTCCACGGCAGCCGCACCCGCGACCAAAGCCTTCACCTCACGCTCGTTTTCCTCGGCGATGTCGACGTCGAGCACCTGTCGCTCCTGCTGGATCCTCCGGATGACATCTGCGTTCCCGCATTCGAATTGGCACTGGACGAATGGGGAGGGTGGTCCCGCAACAAAATCGGCTGGGCCGCGCCGTCGCAAGTGCCGCAACCGCTGCGGGAACTGGTCGCCAACCTGGAAGCGTGGCTAAGGACAGCGGAATTCGCGATCGAGCGCCGCGCCTTCCTGCCGCACGTGACGCTCGTCAGGAAGGCGCAAGCCACGCGAATGCCGGAACCCATGAAGCCGATCACATGGATGGTGCGTGACTTCCATCTGATCCATTCGCAGGCCGGACCGGGCGGTTCCCGTTACGAGGCGATCGGCAGCTGGCCGCTGCGCGCCTAGGCGGCTTTCGGCAGCACGGGCAGTTCGACGCGCGCCTCGAGTCCGCCGCCGTCGCGGCCGATCAGCTTCACGCCGCCGCCATGCATGCGCGCGGCGCGCTCGACGATGGCAAGCCCGAGCCCGGAGCCCTTGCCGCCGGCGCGCGAGGAATCCA
>DASZTG010000013.1:0-5277 GCA_035548375.1 Burkholderiales bacterium | reverse complement strand
GAGAAATTCGACACCACCATGCAGGCGCTGCAAGGCCTGCCGCTCGGCGCGCGCCCCGACCTTTGGGAATCCTACGGCGACGCGCGCGCGAAAGTGCTGCAGGTGGCGCGCCCGGTGTCATCGCTGAAGGCGCGCTTTCCGGCGCGCACCGCCGAGATCGATGCCGCGGTCGCCAAAAGCGCCCTGACCGAAGACAAGGTGGCCTATGTTCCCATGGTGGGTCGCAAGACGTTCTGGACCGCCCTGGTCGACGCCACCAGCGCGACTATCCTCGCTTACCTGCCGATCGATTCGTTCTGAGCCGTCATTCCCGCGCGTCAGCGCTCGGGCAGCGGGATGAACTCGTCGTCGCCGGGCACTTTCGCGAAACGGCCGGCCTTCCAGTCGGCTTTCGCGCGCTCGATGCGTTCCTGCGAGCTCGCGACGAAATTCCACCAGATATGGCGCTCACCTTCGAGCGCATCGCCACCAAGCAAGGCTACGCGCGACGGCGTACGCGCTTGCAATGTTGCGTGCTCGCCCGGCCGCAGGATCACCAGCGTACCTTCGCCGAATTCGCGGCCTTCGATGACCATGCCGCCTTCGACCACATAGGCCGCACGCTCCGCGTGGTCGTCCGGCACCGCGAGTACCGTACCGGCATCCAGCTTCGCGTCGACGTAGAACATCGTCGAGAACACGCGCACCGGCGAGCGCATGCCGAAGGCCTCGCCGGCGATGACGCGCAATGCCACGCCGTCCGCCGTCCGTGCCGGCAGGTCGGCTGCATCGTGATGGAAGAAGGAAGGCTCGGTCTCTTCATCAGCCAACGGCAACGCGACCCAGGATTGCAGACCGTGCAAGCAGTGGCCCTTCGCCCGCAACGCCGCGCCGGTGCGCTCGGAGTGCGCGATGCCGCGTCCGGCGGTCATCCAGTTAACGTCACCGGGCTTGATGGCCTGCACGACGCCCAGGCTGTCGCGGTGCTCGATCTCGCCGTCGAACAGGTAGGTCACGGTTGCCAGGCAAACGTGGGGATGCGGACGCACGTCGATGCCCTTCCCCGCGGAAAATGCGACCGGCCCCATATGATCGAGAAAAATGAACGGCCCGACCATGCGCCCGCCGGCGTACGGCAGGATGCGCCTGACCTCGAAGCCGCCGAGGTCGCGCTTGCGGCTTTCGACGACTTGCGCGATCGCACTCATGCGCTTCAGGGTTTCCAGACCGCCGGACTGCAGCGCACGTAGTTCGGCGCGTAAGGCACTTCGCCGCCGAGTTCGCGCGCGGCATGCCAGGCCCACCGCGGATCGTCCATTGCCGCGCGAGCGATCGCGATCAGGTCCGCCTTGCCGCCGGAGACGATTTCCTCGGCCTGCGCAGGCTTCGTGATCATGCCCACCGCCATCGTCGGGATGCCGGCTTCCTTGCGGATTTTTTCCGCGAACGGCACGTTGTAGCCGGGCGCGAACGGGATCTTCTGGCGCGGGTCGTTCTGGCCCGAGCTCGCGTCGATGAAATCGCAGCCGCGCTGCTTCAGCGCCTTGGCGAACGCCACGATTTCCTCGGGCACCAGGCCACCGTCGACCCAGTCCGTCGCCGAGACGCGCACGCCGAGCGGCTTGTCCTGCGGCCAGGCGGCGCGCATCGCGTCGAACACCTCGAGCGGGAAGCGCATGCGGTTCTCGGTCGAGCCGCCGTATTGGTCCGTGCGCTGGTTCGAGATCGGCGACAGGAATTCGTGCATGAGGTAGCCGTGGGCCGCGTGCATCTCGATCAAGTCGAAGCCGATGCGCTGCGCGCGCTTCGTCGCGTCGACGAACTGCTGCTTCACTTGCGCCATCCCTGCCGCATCCAGCGCCTTTGGCACGTGCCAGTCCGGCGCGAACGACAGCGCCGACGGCGCCAATGTCGTCCAGGCGCCTTCTTCCGGCTTGAGCGGCTTGCCGCCGTCGAACGGCGTGTGCGTGGACGCCTTGCGGCCCGCGTGCGCGAGCTGGATGCCGAGCTTCGCGACGCCCAGCCTGCGGCAGAAATCGATCACGTGCTTGAGGGCTTTCTCGTTGTCGTCGCTGTAGAGACCGAGGCAGCGCGGCGTGATGCGGCCCGCCGCCGATACGTGCGTGGCTTCCGTGATCACGAGGCCGCCCGCGCCCATCGCGAACTGGCCCAGGTGCATCAGGTGCCAGTCGTTGGCGCTGCCGTCGTTTGCCATGTACTGGCACATGGGAGAGACGACGATGCGATCGGGCAATGTCAGGCTGCGCATCGTGAATGGGGTCAGCAATTGGGCGCTCATTTGTAAGGTCTCGTTCCTGCCACGGTGAAAGGAACCGGATTCTAGCCCGGAAATTCCATGTCGAGCCTTCGCTGCGCCCGCCGAAATAGTTGACCCTGTCCGGCGCAATGCGAGGTAGACTGCCGTCATAGTCCGGGCACGAAGGGGAGATTCGGCCATGCGACTCACCCACGCACATCCACTCTGGCGAATCGCGCTTCTCGCGTTTGCCATGAGCATGGTCGCACCCGCCGCCGCGAAGGAAACGCTGCGCGTGCTGACCTGGCCGGGCTACGCCGACAGCGACTTCGTCGCCGCCTTCGAGAAGGCCAACGGCGTGACCGTCGAAGTCACCTTCATCAATTCCGACGACGTGCTATGGGAAAAGATGAACGCGCGCGAGGCGGCCGATTTCGACGTGTTCGCGGCCAACACGTCCGAAATGACGCGATACATCGACCGCGGCCTGAGCCAGCCGCTGGACGTCGCGAACATTCCCAACACCGCGCACCAGTTGCCGCGCTTTCGCGACCTGCAGGCCATCCCCGGCATATCGCGCAACGGCCGCGTCTACGCCATCCCCTACACCTACTCGGAAATGGGGCTGATCTATGACCGCAAGCAGTTCAGGAAGCCGCCGGACTCGATGGATGCGATGTGGGATCCCAGGTTCAAGGGAAAGGTGCTGGCCTACAACGGCAGCACGCACAACTTCTCGATCGCCGCGCTGCTGCTCGGCAGCCGCACGCCGTTTCGCATCAGCGACGCCGAATTCAAGCGCGCCGTCGATCGCCTGATCGCGCTGAGGCGCAACGTCCTCACTTTCTACAGCTCGCCGGAAGAATCGATCGAGCTGTTTCGCGAAAACTCGGTGGCGTTGATGTTCGCGAACTACGGCACGCAGCAGGTCGAGCAGCTTCGCAAGGCGGGTGCCGACATCGGTTACGTCATCCCGCGCGAAGGCGCGCTGGCCTGGCTGGATTGCTGGGGGATCACGCGCGGCGCGCGCAACAAGCGCCTGGCCGAGCGCTGGATCAACTACATGCTCGAAAAGGACGTCAGCGCCGCGCTGGTCAAGCGCCAGGGCTTGGCCAATACCGTCGAGCCTTCTCCGTACACCGACAATTCGAATCGCCTGATCTGGCTGGAGCCGGTGGAGAACTACAAGCTCAGGGCAACGCTGTGGGACAGGATCATCTCCGGTGACACGCCAACCAAATTCTAGCGGCATCCGCTTCGGGATCGGCTTCAAGCTCGGCGTGATCCTGGCGACGTTCGGCGTGCTGGCGTCGGGCCTGACGGGCTATTACTCCTATTCGGCGAGTCGCGGCCTGCTGGTCAAGTCCGCGGAGATGGGCTTGCTCACGTCGACGCAAGTCCTGGGCAGGCGCCTGTCCATCGCGCTGGGCGAAGTCGCCGAGGATGCGCGCCTGCTCGCGAATCTCGACCTTTCCGCGCAAGTGGCGCGCGACACCGCGGGCACGCAAGCCGAAGCCCGCAAGGCGCAGATTGCCGACACGTTCGCGTCGCTGCTCGCCGTCCACCCGGAATATTTCCAGGCGCGCCTGATCGGCGCTCGCGAAAACCGCATGGAGCTGGTGCGCGTCGACCGCGACCGGGACAAGCTCAAGAGAGTGATCGGCGCGGACCTGCAGGAAAAAGGCTACTACCCCTACGTCTTCCAGGGGCTGCGGCGCGAGAAGGGCCAGGTCTACCTCTCGCAGATCATCATCAACCATGAGCAGGGCGCGCATTCCGGCCTCGACAAGCCCACGCTCCAGGTCTCCACGCCGGTGGAATCGGAACCCGGCAGGAACGCCGGGCTCATCGTCATCAACGTCGACCTCAACGGCCTGTTCGCGCTGCTGAAGACCGACCTGCCGGACGACTTCCGGGTCTACCTGACCAACGAGGGCGGCGATTTCCTGATCCATCCCGATGCGAGCCAGACGTTCGGCTTCGATCGCGGGCGGCGCATCCTTGCCCAGGATGCCTTTGCGAGCATCGGCGACATCGTGCAGGGACGCGCCGACAGCATGGTGATCCGCGCGACGGCGGAACAGGGCGGGGAAAACCTCGCTGCCTTCGTGAAACTTGCGTTCGGCGATCCGCACGAGAATCGCTTCGTGATCCTCGGGCTGTCGCAGCCGGTGCGCAACGTGCTGCTCGCCACCCGCGAGCTTGCCGTCGCCACGCTGCAGATGGTCGCCGTGTTCAGCGTCCTCGCCATCATCCTCGCCGTGCTGGTCGCGCGCGCATTGACCGGCCCGCTCAATGCGATGGTAGGGGCCGCCAGGCGCTATTCGGACGACCAGACCATCTCCGAGTTGCCCGTCACCCGCAACGACGAACTCGGGCTGCTCGCGCGCAGCTTCCGCGAAATGCAGGACAGGATCAACGCGCACATCTCCCAGTTGCACGAGAGCCAGCGCGACATCGTCCACCTGGCGCGCCACGATGCGCTCACCGGCCTGGCGAACCGCTTGCTGCTGCACGACCGCCTGGAGCATGCCATTGCCGGCTCGCAGCGCGCGGGACGCAAGGTCGCCCTGATCTTCATCGACCTCGATCGCTTCAAGCCGATCAACGACACGCTCGGGCATGCGGTGGGCGACGAGGTGCTCAAGGCCGTGGCGCACCGGCTCAAGAACATGGTGCGCGAGGCGGACACCGTCGCGCGCCTGGGCGGCGACGAGTTCGTGATCCTGATCGAATCGTTCGAGGATCCGCGCCAGGTCGGGCTCATCGCGCAAAAGGTCGTGGACAGCTTCCGGCTTCCGCTCAAGATCAGCGGCCACGAGATCCGCATGGGCGCCAGCATAGGCATCGGCATGTATCCCGAGGACGGCAACAACGCTTCCGCGCTGCTCGACAAGGCCGACATGGCCATGTATCGCGCCAAGAAAATCGGCGGCGACACTTATCGCTTCTGCTCGTCGGCAGTCACCGAAGAGTTGCGCACGAACCTTCCCTCATAAGGACGAGTCGCTTCCAGCCGCTCCGCAGTGCGTCGTCGCATC
>DASZTG010000012.1:0-1572 GCA_035548375.1 Burkholderiales bacterium | reverse complement strand
GACCAGGTGCGCATCGCACTCGTCACCGAAAGCCGGGCGCGCAGCGATCTGGCCGCGGCGATCGTGCAGGCGACCGCGCGCATCGTCGCGGACCGGCAAATGTCGCAGGACAGCGCCCGCTGGTTCCGGACGGGCCGGCGCGAGGTGGAGGAGCATCGCGACGGCGTGAGCATCGACGCCGCCGGGCTTTCGCCGTTCATGGCCGCCGTCGCAAAGATGCTGCCCGACCAGGACGCGGCGGCCGCGGACCGCTACTGGCTCGACATGACGCGCAGCGTGCAGACTGTCGCGCCCGTACTCGGCCTCATCATGGTGCGCGACCGCCTCGACATGGGCGGCGCCGTCGCCGCCGGACGGGCATGGCAGAGGCTGCACCTTGCTGCGACCGCGATGGGCCTGGATGCGCAACCGCTCAACCAGCCGGTGGAGTGCGTGGACCGCAATGCGGAACTGGGGCGCAACGACGAGTTCGCGAAATCCCTGAAGCGCTTCGCGCGATCTTCCGACTGGGAAGCGACATTCTGTTTCCGGCTGGGTTACGGCGAGCGGCCCGCCCTGCCCTCCCCACGGCGGCGCTTCGGCGACGTCGTCGCCGCCGTTTCCTAGACGTTTTCGAGGACGATGCCTTTTTCGGCGAGGAACGGGGCGAGCTCATCGGCCTCGTACATCTCGCGCAGGATGTCGCAACCGCCGACGAACTCGCCCTTCACATAGAGCTGGGGGATGGTCGGCCAGTTGGAGAATTCCTTGATGCCCTGACGGATCTCCGGGTCTTTCAGCACGTCGACGGCTTTGAACTTCACGCCGAGATTGGTGAGGATGCCGACCGCCGCCGCCGAGAAGCCGCATTGCGGGAACACCGGCGTGCCCTTCATGAACAGAAGCACGTCGTTCGAGGAAACCTCGTTCCGGATGCGGTCGTGCACGGGATTGGACATCTTTTTCTCCGCTATTTAGCGGCCTCGGATAGCTATCGACTCTACCAAGTAGGTCTGCGCCGCCCAGCCGTCAAGCACGGTCGCCGTTCCCCGCCGAGCGATACGCGGTATCGCGAGGGGAAGGAACCCAGGCCGAAAATACAGGACCGGATTGGCCGGCTGGGTCCCTTCCCTCGCATTGCCTGACAGCAATGCTCGCCGGGGATGACAGATTGAGATTGCTAAATCTATTTAGCCCTGCCTTGCCGCTTAGACCAAAGCACTAGCGAGCCCCAATACGTACCCAGCAAAATCGGAAGACCGACCAACGTAAGCTGCAACTCGCTTGGGCGCCCAAACCATATTGTGAAAATCGACATCGCAATGGATGTGACGGCCAAACCAAACAAAAGACACAGGATGTCTTGGAGGCGAACTGACAGCATTGCACTAGTCCTTTGCCGCCGTCTGAAGCGACAGCGCATGGAGCACGCCGCCCATGCGGCCCTGAAGCGCGGCATAGACCATCTGGTGCTGCTGGACGCGCGTCTTTCCCTTGAAGGCCGCCGAAGTAACCATGGCGGACCAATGGTCGTTGTCGTCCGCGAGCGCGGTCATCTCCACATCGGCGTCGGGGAACGCGTCCTTGATGAGC
>DASZTG010000011.1:0-122585 GCA_035548375.1 Burkholderiales bacterium | reverse complement strand
AGAATGGATTCGGTAACGAGGGAAGCAGAATGGTACGTGCAGCATACCTGTGAACAAGTAGTTCGACTTCGAGCCGAGGCCCTATGGACGCCAATATTAGTCGCCGCAAAGAGTATCAATCTGACAATAGCAACTACCAACTACGATCGCGCCATTGAGATAGGCGCTCGCAATACTGAATATCCATTTGTGGACGGCTTCGAGGAGCAACCGCATTTCGAAATTTCCGACTGGAAAGGAATTGTTCCTGACGCACAATTTAAGATACTCAAGCTACATGGCTCGACAGACTGGTATCTCTCTGACAACGGGGATCCCGTCAAACTACGACATACCATCCCCGTCTTCGGGGACTTCAAATTGCACTCTTCTTCCGAACCTCATCGCACCCTCTCAGCGGCGCTTGTTTTGCCTTCGCGCGAGAAGCGAATTACGCAACGGCCTTATCCCGCTCTCCTTACCGCCTTTCACAATGACGCCTTAAGGGCCGATATCGCCGTATTTCTAGGAACCTCGTTGAGAGATCCTCACCTTGAGGATGTGTTTCGGCAGTGTGCCAGACGGATTCCAACCGTCTTTGTATCTCGCACGTTGCCACCCCCAGTAGAAGCCAACGCCATTTGGATCAGGCAAACGGCAAGTTACTTCTTGATGTCCACCTTGCCCTGGGCAATCGAATCAGAGTCGGAAGCAGAGAAGAGGCTACGGATATCGGCCGAAAAAAAGGTGACTGACTCAGTTATTGATCCCGTCGTTTCTGCGTGTGACGAGATGCGCTTGCCCGAAGAGCGCTGCAAATCGATCGACGTTCTTCTAAAGAACGACGTCCGACTCCGCACCGCCATTCTCGAAAAGTTAATCATGGACTCGAATCCACCAGTAAGGATGTTCTCACTGGGTTTGATTCCGAATTCGAGAGAATCTAAACGACTAAGCGAAATCGCATTGCAAAAAGCCATCGACACAAATGACGTTGAAATGCGCAGAGAGTGTGAGCTACTCGAGAATTTTCTAAAAGACGCTCGCCCTCTCGACACAAGAACCAAGTGATTCCCCCCCCAGCAGTGACACCTCTACCACGATGCAGCTACTGGCAATCGGCCCATCTTTTAGCACTGAGGTCATCGTATGGCTCTTCTAAGATACATCATAGACACGCGTAAATCGGCGCTGAAGCCACTCACGTCGGCGGAGTATCAACAGAATCTTCTCGACGATAGAGAAAAGGCTAAGTTAGCCTTTGAGAAGGCCTGGGCTACGCGGAATTTTGAAATTGAAATGTACTGGAAGCGCGCTACTTATTTCTGGGCTTTTATTGCCAGTACATTGATTGGATATTTTGCGCTAGTGAACTCGAGCAACTACTTGATGGCGGATCCGTACGACCACGTTGAAGTCTATTTTGTTATCTGCATTGGTTTCGTATTGGCCACCGCTTGGTTTCTAACGAACGTAGGCAGTAAGGCTTGGCAACGGCACTGGGAAGTTCATGTCGACATGCTTGAAGACCTATTCACTGGGCCTCTATATAAGACTGTATTTCCGCGAAAAACCTTTTCGGTTTCAAAGATCAACGAGATCGTCAGCTTTTCATTCGTTATTGTTTGGATTCTTATCGGCGTTAAATACTTTATCGATAAAGATCTGATTAACTTCTCTTCTTTCCGCATTAATTGGCTAGTGGTATTCGCTACCTCCGGGGCCGCATTGGCAGTAGTCAGCATGATTTTTGGGCACGGACGTGGCCGATTTTCGGATCGCGAGGTGTTGATGTATCGCCGAAGCATGACCTACAAGTATTTTCCCGCGGAACCGACTCTCGCTTCCGAACAAACCGATATCTCTGGGTCCTAGTCAGATCTCTTATGTCACTGCAACATTCTGATGTGCTGCGAGCTATCGAGCAAACACCTTGGGATTTCAGCAATCAAATCCTTTACAGGCTCTGCCGAGAATTTCCACTTCATATCGAACAAGATGTCGTACTGACGAAAATACTGATGATTGGTCGAATTTACGCGGCAGCCATCGAACGACGGCGGAAGAAAGGAAATGAAAAGAACGACGATTTCTATATCAAAGCGGTCGGCCCACGAATCGTTCAGTCAGATATGGACGTTTGGATTTCTGAAGCAAAGAAGGTTTCGCCAGGTACTCCAGCTGGGTGGACCACCTTACTAAGAGTCCATTTGGAGGTAACGAAACTCTTTCGGCGAATCAGCAAACAGAACAAGCGATCTCTGGCGTCAAAATATCGTCACTTTCATGTACCGAGTCTCTTTTTTATTTTGGATTCCCGAGCACTCGCCGGAATGAGGAGTTTGTCATACATTGTCGGACAGGCTAGCCACGAGAATCGCGATGGCGACGATGAGTATCGTAAATTCACACAAAAATGTCTTCGGCTCCAAGTTTTCTGTGTTGAGACGTTTGGAGTTGAATTGAACCCTCGTCAGCTCGACAACCTCCTTCTGCGTCAAGCGCTCAGCTGAATCAAGCTAGCGAGCGGATCTTCGTTATGCCGATGATCAATTCTCTGTCTGGTTCGCTCTACTTCGATCTCTGCGACGTAGTCCCGCCCTGGATCGACAACCCGCAGACGATCGTCTTCCACCACGGCATCGGCGCCAACACGCACATCTGGGCGGACTGGCTTCCAGTCCTCGCCACCCGTTACCGGTTGCTGCGCTTCGACATGCGCGGATTCGGCAAGTCCTCCGTCCCGCCGCGCGACTATCGATGGACCTTCGAAGGACTGGTGGATGACCTGCTGAAGGTCGCCGACGCTGCCGGCGTCGAGCGCTTCCACCTGGTGGGTGAATCGATCGGCGGCACCGTAGCCCTCGCCTGCGCGCTTGCCCATCCGAAGCGTCTACTGAGCCTCACGCTTTCCAACGCCGCCGCGCGCGGCGGGCTGGTGAACAACGTCAGGGGATGGCGTGACGTCGTCGCAAAGGAAGGCCAGGCGGGCTGGGCGAAGCTCTTGATGGAATCGCGCTTCCATCCCGGCGCCCTGAGTCCGGAGCTGTACGCCTGGTACCTGAAAGTCCACGAGACCTGTTCGATGGATGCAACCCTCGGGCTTGCGGATCTGCTCCTAGGCGCGGACCTGACGCCGCGCCTGGGCGAAATCGCCGTGCCGACCCTGCTCCTCAGCCCGCAATCCAGTCCCTTCATCCCGCTGGAAGCGATGGCCGCGATGCGCACCGCGGTCCCCGGCGCAGAATTGCAGGTCTTCGCGCATTCGAAGCACGGTCTGCCGCTGTCCCACGGACGCGAGTGCGCGGATACGCTGGCCGAGTTTCTGGCCCGGCGCTGTAGTTAAATTCGAGTTGTGGTGTAGGGGATGGGCTGGAAAGTCGCAATCTCGAAGTTGCTTAAGTCCTACCTGGGGGCATCCGCGCTGCACGCACTGGCCTTCCTCATTTCAGCGGGTGGTCTCGGGCACAGCCATCTCGGCGGGGCAGTATTCGGATTGATGGGCCTCCTGTTTATCTTCGCAACTGGACCCTTCATCTCGATATACCTATTGTTGGACGCCTTTTCCGCCGACAAGGCATACCCCACTCCGAATGAATGTCCAATGTGCCTTGTTTCATACAGTTCAGTGCTCATGCTGGTCTTTTTCATTTCTCTGACAGTCTTTCTCTTCTTGGCATTCAGAAGGCGATCTCAGTGAACAAACTTAACCCACTTATAGCGAACCCACACGCGAAAGTAATAAGGGGACAGATTTATTTTTCCTGCGCGTTGATCCGGGAACAAACCCGCCCGCTATTTCCGTCCAGCCGCTTCGCTAACTATCCGTAACCGGCCCTTCCTTCTGGCCATTGAGCCGCAGCACGATATCGACCGCTTCCGGGATATTGCGCTCGCCGAATCCCATGTTGTTACCGAGCTTCAGCAACTCGAGCGCACTCGACGACATCAGCGTTGCAGTGTTGTGCTTGCTGGCCAGCCGGCTGTAGTAGGTCATGTCCTTCAGGCAGTTCGACAGCGAGAACTGATGGGCATTCGCGTCGCCATCGCAGATGTACTTGGAGAAATTCTGGAAATTGCCGCAGTTCATGCCAGTGTTGGCAATCAGCTCGCGCAGCACCTGCGGCTTCAGGCCGATTTTCCCCATCATCGCGTAGCACTCCGACCAGAGCGACGCATAGCCGATGCTCATCAGATTGTTGATCAGCTTGAGCGCATGCGCCGATCCGACCGGACCGCCGGTGGGAAGGATGACACTAGCCCACGTCGACAGCAGCGGGCGCCACTTGTCCACCAGCGGCGCCGGGCCGCCGACAAAAGTCGTCAGTTCACCATTCCAGGCATGGGCAGGCGTGCGGGAAAGCGGCGCATCGATAAAGGTGATGCCGCGTTCCGCCAGTTCCTTGTGCAGGCGTTCCGTCACATCGGGTTCCGAGGTCGAGCTGTCGATGATGGTCAGGCCCTTTCTGGCGCCGGCAAGAATGCCGTCGGGCTTGCGCAGCATCTCCTCGACCTGCGGCGCGCCGGTCACGCACAGCACGATCGCATCGACCTTCGCGGCCAGCTCCCTGGCCGTTGCGGCCTCTGTCGCACCGCGCTTAAGCAGGTCTTCCACGGCGTCACGTTTGCGATGCGCCACCACGGTGACCGGAAAGCCCTTCTCCACCGCGTTCTTCGCCATGCCTTTGCCCATCAGGCCAACACCGATGAAACCAACCGAAGGTTTGTCGCTCATTGTTTTCTCCCGTTATTCATTGATAAATTCAATTCTTCTGCGTGCGGAAAAGTGCCGCACCTTGTTCGAACCGACGTCAACGTCGGACGTCAGGTCATGGGATCAAGCCTTGCAGGGATCCATCGCCGAAGTCTCGTAGGATATTAGCGAAGTTCGTTTGTAACGGGTTATGGGGCAGGCCTGCATAACCGCACAACGACGTGTGCAAAGGCATAAGTGGCCTTCTGCCTGGGGCGCATCGCACTCGCCACGGAACGACTCACGGTGATATCTTAGGCCGTAGTCGTCCACAAAATGCTTGACCGCCCCTGTTGGCAAGCGTCGATGCCCGATCGAACCGGAAAAATGAGGAGATAACATGCGCCCTGCTCTTAATGTTCTCGCCTGCGCCAGCGTTCTCGCCTTCACAACAGGAGTCGGATCTTCGCAGGTCAATGCGGCAGACGATGCCAGTGCCCCCGTTGCGAACCAGATCGTAGCCGACAATGCCGACGTACCCAAGTTGACTGACAGCGCGGACGCAGCCTTCCGGAAACTGGACCGGGGCGCGAAGGGGTATGTCACTTATGACGATGTGTCCAGCCTTTCGGATTTTGCCAGCGACTTCGGCAATGCCGATTCAACGCACCTGGGTCGTCTCAATCTGGCCGGATTTACGAAGGCGTGGGCAGCCTATGCGAAGCGAGGAAACTAGGCTCGTACGCAGCCGAAAAAAACTGGGCCTATTGCCTGTCTCGAAAATGATGTGCCAGACGGGCGGAGCTACAGCGCATGCCGAAAGTCGGCGCGGACCTGACGCCGCGCCTGGGCGAGATCGCCGTACCGCCCCTACTGCTTAGCCCGCAATCCAGTCCCTTCATCCCGCTGGAGGCCATGGCCGCGATGCGCACCGCGGTCCCAGGCGCCGAGTTGCACGTTTTCGCGCATTCGAAGCATGACTGCCGATATCGCATGGTCGCGCTTGCGCGGGAACGCTGGCGGAGTTTCTGACGAGGCGGTGTGGTTGAAAGCCCGGTCGTATGAATTCGAGCACGCAAGCGATATTCGCCAGCCAACACCGACAAGTGCTAATTCACAAACTCAACCAGCTCAAGCGCACTATTTTCCAGTCATACGAGTTCGGATGACCGACAAACACAAATGTCACGGTGTCCCTCGGCAGCCTCGACGAAAATCGAATGTTTAAGGCACAACTCGTCAACCCGCCTCCTACCGAAAAATCTTCCCCAAAGATATCCTCAAGCCGCGACTCGATTTTCGACGGATCGACAGATTTTGCGGATATACCTTTCAACAAACGAGAATCCGGCTTTTCGGCTCTGAACCTGTCCTCGTCAAATAGAACAATCCGCAGTTTCTCGTACTGTGGGGAAGTTGGGTCGGCGTGACCCAGCGCCTCGACTATTCCGTGATCCTCGATCAACCAAATCCTCAAGAACACGGCGGGCCATAGGTTGGGGTCTTCTATTTTCTTCTCTCCGAGCCACGCCCGCAGTTGAATTTGCATGTGGTCGGAGTCGAGGAAGCGAGTGAAGTTCTGATCCCGCGCCTTGCCTTCTGTCCCAAGAAAATCTCTCCTCCTCAGGGAGGGGGATTCCGTCAACCACCAGTCTATGAACTGCTTCGACACGGATTTAAGTCCAGGATCTGCTTCGCATTTATGCTCGTCGACAAACGCCACGCGCCTCATATAAGAACTATGGCGCGTTTCGTGCGCCAATGCGGAATCAATGCTGGCGACACTCCTATTGATGACGGCAGCGCTTCGTTTGGGAATTTCGACACACTTTGTGACGAAGCCTGATCTCTGGGTATTGTAAAAATCCCAAGGTAAGTCGATGTCCGACAGGCTATCTTCGAACTCGGGCAATCCAGTTGCCTTGTACATGTCGACCAGCCATTTGCGTTTTCCCAATCGCGTGTCAACGGCGGCGAAATCCATGATTTTTGATTTGAGTTCCTTTGTCCATCCCGGAGAGACGCAAGCTGTGCCGCTGGTTAAATCACACAGTTTTCTCAGTTGATCAAACGTGGCTTCCGCCATTTCGAGCGTGCTGGTCGTGTCGGCACATGTCAGGTCCGCCCGGTGGTGTGACCAGCCCCCGCGCCGATCAGGATGGCCCCACGCATAACCGCTTCTAAACTCCCAGACCGGTGAAGCGGCGATGTCTGGAATACCCGCGTGCGACCAGGAGTCCTGATACGGATGCAATGTGTACCCAATCAGCTCAAGCCATTTGTTGTCTCTTTGTTTCATCTTGGACAAAGCTTGCAGGCGTACCGGCATCAGCCCGTTATTGGGTCCCGCCGCCACTGTCCTGTTCTTCGGCTCATCCGGAAGTGGCGCGACACCGGGAAAGTGATCGAACTGGACGCGCCTGGATGCTTCCGTGCGCGAATATCGGTCGGACTCGAAAATAATCTCGTCTGTCACGACGTGCACAGCGTCATGCCTTTTGCCGTCTGCAAGGAGTTGGTCCCGATCGAGTGCCTGGTCGGCGTTTGCTATTGCAATGGCATCGGCAGGTTTGAATCCGGCGAGCCTCGCGAGTACCGCGGTGAGCCCAAGATGAACGTCCGTTTCGTACGCGTACGCTGAGCTTTGATGTAGAACAAGCGTCAGCGTGAAAAGAATTACCGCACGTTTCATTGATTCCCTCCGTCGACTACCGACGTTACGTCAGTTGTTCGTCACCGCCAAATTCACTTCCACACAATCGACGGGTTCAGGCCTTGCTTCTTTCCTGCCCACAATTTAGCGGCGGAATGAGAACAACCACATCCATCTTCAATAAAATAATTTCGCCACCGAACTGGTTGGCAGGGCCATGGCGAATCCAAACGTTACGGCCGTTCCGCGAAACTCGCCCCCTGTTCCTTCCACGCGGGCGAAATCTTTGCCAAGCGTGGCAAAAGCCGTAATCGTGTTGGTAAAACCATAGTCAAGGCGAATTCCGTAGGATTGTAGATTCAGTCCAGTCCATTGGTCGCCGCGCACCTGAACCCACCGATCATAATGAATCATGCGCGCATATAAGCCTGCGGTAAGCTTGAGTTCGGGGAACAAATAGTAATTGGCCCGCACTTGGGGACCATAGCCTTTCCTGTCGTATTCGTAGACCAGCGCAGCACCGGGCGAAATCCAGAAACGGTCGCCAAATAGAATCCATGGATAGTCGAGCTGGGTCATGATGCCGCCGAACGGGCTCGTGCCGAGTTGCGTGGTTCCGCTGATGCTGATCTGGAAAATCGAAGCGACGGTAACTTGCTTGTACAGTTCATCAGTTGCGTCATTACTTTCGTCAACGCTTCCTTCTTTTTTTGAATCATCCCGTTTTTTTGAATCATCCCGAACGTGACCGACCGGTGTGACGAACCTTTTGTCTGGCGAGTATCCCCCAAGTCCAAACAAGCGCAATCGAACTGTCTCGTCGCTCTTTCCGTCGAGTTTGCTGACTGGCTGTTCTCCCCATTCCGCCTCCATGTTCAGATCCCAATCACAATCTTCTTTTTTCTCACAATACGAATACTTGGAAAAATCCACGCAATTTTCCGACGAACAGGTTCCCCTCATAATATCGAGGATCACTTGCGCTTCCACTAGCGTGAGATAGAGGCGTTGGCGCAGCCCGGAATCGCTCGCCCGGAATAGCGAGCCATCCCCACGAAAGCAATCTCCTTCCGCATCACATGGCTTGCCGTCGGCTTTCGGATACTCAAATTCTCTCGGCAACAGCCAAACAGCCTTGTCGAATTGGTAGGTATTGTCGAAAAGCCTGCGCCCACTGTCATTGAGCCACTGCCCCGGGAACTCGGCTTTTTCCGCGATCAACTGCCGGAAAATATCGGGATTCTCGCGAATAAAATTCAGCTGTCTTGCGAATACCCGCTCGCCATCTCCAAATACCTGGAACTTCGCGCCGGCTGCGTTCGCGATATTGTGTCGGTACAGGGCAATCGTATCGTGAGATGCCGTCCGGATCGTCAATACGTGACCTGGCGCGTGAAGATCAAGAAGGAAGTGATCTGCAATCGCCGATGCGACGATGGCTTCTGAAAGATGGGTCATATCCCTGGATCGTTGTCGCGCCACATCGTGGATGGCCCGGAACGACTCAACCGCAAGGGTCTGGAAGTGGGTTTCGTTGTTGGTCGCGGCCGTCCACTCCTTTAGCCAGTTCTCGCAAGCTCTCTTTAGCGACTCCAGGGATCGCTGCACCGGAGCATATGCTGCTGTGCCGCGCTTCGGCATCTCAAAGCCGGAATCAGCCACCGTTCGAAGCCTTATCGCCGACTCTACATTGTCGACACAGGCACTAATTTCCCCATAGGACATCGAAGCCTGGATCGCAGGATCATTCGGCGCCGAGCAGAATTTCTGCAAGGCTTGCAGATAGTCCTTACGTAGAAACTCGCAAACAATCTTACTTACGTCGGTGTTGACCCCGGTTACGACGTGGAAATACTGCGCGGCGGCGATAAAGTAGGCGGCATCCGATATGGCCTGGTGTTCTACGCGATCGAAGCAAGCGGCCGACCCCGAAAAAAGCAGGATGGCCGAGGCCAGGCCGCACAGGCGGATTGTCGAGAAAAAGCCCGCCCTCTTTCGGCGATGAAATACCTCGACACCACATTTGTTGCCTTTCCCAATCGCACGGAGGCTTGATGCAACGCGGATCGACAACCCCAAATCGACTGACACCGTATCTGTCGAATGGGGATTTTCCATTCGGATCCACGGGAGCATGGAAGAGGTTACCGCGCGAAGTTATAACCGATGGCGATGCTTATCCACCACTTTCCTTCATATTTCCAGTCACGCCCGACCGATCCGCCGATTTGATCGCGACCCAGTATCACCCCAGCCTGAAAATTCTCGCCAGGCTTAAAAATTAGTCCCCCGCCCCAAGTAAAGGCCGGTTTGTTGGTCGTATCGTTGACGTTGTTGGCTTCACTGCTATCCCCGCCCACCGTCACTATTGAGAGGCCGGCATGCACAGCCGGAATGAGCGAGACACCGTAGGCTTGGAATTCATATCCCATGTAACCGCCGAGCCCAACCTCGCCCGTCAGGCTCTTGTCCTTGAACCGCATCTTGAACGGGACAAATAACGGCCCATAGGCCCAGCCGGTTCTATCCCAATACTCCGGCCCGAACTCTGCTTTGTTTACCGTATAAAGGGGGCCTTCTTTCGCGTCATTTGGACCGGGAGAACGACACGTCAATTCACCCTTGTTGATCTCTGCCGCACTGCTCTTGATTTGCCCCTCTTCGCACCCCGAAAGCATCGGCAAGAAGGGTATGTCAGGTCGACCAGCAACAACCATGTCCAACTCCTTGCCGTCATCCTTTCTTACACGTAGCTTGGTTTTTGCCGGTGCGCGCGTAAATTCGCCAGAGCTGGAATCCTTGAGCTTTGGAAAATCGGCCCGAAGGGTCAAAACGCTGCCCGTTAAATTTGCAGTGTTCGCGGATGAGCCTTGTGACGCGCCGGCAGGATCGTTCGTCCAGTAGGATTTGAAGTCGGCTGCATCGACCGTATATTTCCCCGTCGGGCTAATACGATCGTTCTCTGCAATTGTATTTCCCGGCAAGTCACCCTGGACCTGCAGAACCAGTTTTGCACCCTGGTCGTCGACTACAAGCAGCCGGGTTCCCCCGGGCCCAATCTTCGCATTTCCCTGGTCGTCAATGAATTTCGCGTACGTATTTCTCAATTTGATGGGGAAGTTGGTGAGATTCGAATCTGCCGCTTCCGTCACCTGCACGGCCAATAGCAACGTAAATACACACGTCAGTTCTCGCAGAAATTGTTTCATTAGATCCTCTCACTCGTATTCAACGGAAAGAATC
Source organism: Burkholderiales bacterium (assembly GCA_035548375.1). Taxonomy (GTDB): domain Bacteria; phylum Pseudomonadota; class Gammaproteobacteria; order Burkholderiales; family JACQAP01; genus JACQAP01. The sequence goes on along the minus strand of DASZTG010000011.1, from coordinate 112,017 downwards.
GGGTCATACCACGCTGGCGCTGTCCAGGACGACCTCGTTCCTTCGTTAGTGCGCGCCCATCGAGCACGCGAAGCCGAATAGTTGACTGGCGCTGACGAAATCGTTCGGATGGATAGCGCAGGAACCCACTCGCTTGAGTAAGCTACCTGACTTCATTGCGCTCTCGCATCACCCGTTGTGGTGACGCCTATGCCGCCGGTATTAACCAGCTTTTATAGGGCGCTAAGCAGGCGCACGAGATCCACCTGGCGGTGAACACGTGTCTTGGCGAGGATGGATTGGAACTGGGTCTTCACGGTATTGAGGCTGATACCTCGCTCCAGGGAATAGTCCTGACTCGTCTGCCCAGAGGTTATCGCGCAAGCCAATTTCGCCTCTGCCTTTGTCAGGCCAAACCAGGCTTTGAGATCTTCATGTGAAGGCAACTGCAGAACAGCCGGGTCGCGAAGGCAAAGAATCATCCAACACAAGTCATAGCCCGTCGTGCGATCTTCGATAGCTTGCACACTGGCTGATACGGAAACTGGTGGAGTATTTGGCCTGGACAGAAAGAACTTACCGGGGACGGCTGAACGTCGTCCCCTGGCGCTCCCCAGCACATCGCCCAAAAACTGATTGAATCGCCGTTCGATCACCGGGCTGGTTGCATGCAACCCTCCACGGGCATCAACGCAGAGCAATTCGTTCTTGTCCAGGATTCTGGAAGCACACACGTTTTTCAGGCACACGCGCCGGTTGCCGTCCAGAATGATGATTGCAACTGGCGATTCGTGTATTGCGGACAACAATAGGTCGCGCGGCATGGACTTGACTTGCTCCATGCGATTCGCCTTTCGCGGAGGCGAGTATTCGATCTGAAGCAGGGGACTACCTGGAATCAGGATCGATTGATCGTTCATGGCCTTCGGGACGGGAGGCGCCAACTCACCAAGCGGCTCGTAGGCAATTTCCGGGACCCGCTCGGAACCGAATCCGAAGTCCTTCAAGGGTTTTTCGCGCATGGCCTGCCCCCAAAAAGCCGGCTCTGAGAGTTTATTTTATGAAGTAAACAGCCTTATGCGCAGGATGCGCGAGAAAAATGCCAGGCGGATCGGCTAGTTCCGTTCTGACCAAGGGTGCGACGGCGCCGTACTAGATATGACGGCGTGATTGGAAATTAATCGACAATGCCGGCAAATGCAAATCTATTATTTAATAGATTTTTCGGACGACACCCAGCGTTTTGAATTCCATAAAAATTGGTGGTCCCAAATGCCTATTTTTTGTGGAACCCACGTAATTCACAACGCATAAGGTGCAACCGCGAGAAGTGGCGCCTGGCAGCCAAGCACATTTCCCAAGTTCATCGTTTCACTCCCGTCATAGGAGCACATCACCCGTTCGGGTGATGTTTCCATGACCGGAAAGCCATCGTAACTTTCGGACTCACATACCGCTTCAGAAAATCGACCTCCGTCCAGCCCGCATCGCCTCCGATGGATGTCGGCCGGAAGCTCCCAAGCTCGCCGTGGTTTACCGGACCGGATTGCCATCGCATCTGTCATCGACAGTTTTTCATGCATATGGGTGATGGCTGTATTTATTTTTTCTCGGAGAATTGCTGGAGCGACCGCCCGAGCGGTTCTTGAATTGCGCCATCTGCAGCGCCCCGATAGAAGTCATTTACAGAACAATCGCCAAGCCGGTCTGAATTGCCACGCCGGCGATTGCGATTGTTTCCGGGTTTACAGACAACGAACAAAACAAGAGGGCATGCAACGCCCTGCCTCGCGTCGATGCTTTGCAGACGGCGCACGCGCCTTGACGGGGAGTTGGAGTGATGATCTTCATGCATAGTAAGTCGATACCCGTAATAGTGGCGGCCATCGCACTACTTGCCGGCTGCACGCAACTCGAGCCCTACCATACCCAGCTCGATCCCATCGACGGCCCGCGACGCGATTGCGCGCCGGATGAAACCAGCAACAAGGTACCGAAGGAATGCCGCGCACAGATCGTCGAGCATGCCCGGTTCCTGGACCAACCGAATCTACACGAACCCGGCTATGACCTGTACTTTGCCGAGTTCGACGATCAGGGATGGCCCTATGCCGCACCGAAATACGGGCGGGCTGGCGATCAGATCGACATTTTTATCGACGGCCTGGAGCGGGCGCTTGCCGAGAACCCGGAAAACGGCGTAAGCGTGGTGGTGTACGTGCACGGCTGGAAGCACAACGCCGATTCGGACGACGACAACGTCGTCAGGTTTCGACAAGTGCTGCGCAGCCTGAGCCACATAGAACGGGAATCGACATGCCAGCGAAAGATGATCGGCCTGTACGTGGGATGGCGCGGCGCATCGATCTCCAATTCCTCTTACTCACCCGAGGTCATTCAGGACATTACCTTCTGGGACCGAAAAAGCACCGCGTCAGCGGTCGCCCAAGGTAGCGTTCGCGAACTCTTCGCCCGATTGCACTCCCTTCAGGGAGCCGCAACTCCGCCACCAAGCAATCCGCCTAAATCCAACTGCGTCGAGCATCCGCTCCGGTCGTTGATTGTCGGCCATAGCTTCGGCGGTCTCATCGTGTTCGAGGTGCTCTCAGAAGCGTTGATCAGGGACGTGGCCGACTATCAGCAGGAAAGGCTGGGAGAGCTTCCCGCCGATAAAAGCGAGACCAAAACACAGCATACTCGCAAGCCCCGGTATTTCGCCCGGAATCGCACACCGCGATTACCGCGCGAAAGTGACCTCATTCTCATCATCAATCCGGCGGTGGAAGCGTCGCGCTATGACGCACTTGCGCGCGCAATCGATCCGAAACAACACGAATACAAAAATTACAGGGCACCCATTTTCATCTCGCTAACTTCCACAGATGATTGGGCCACACGTATTGCGTTTCCGATCGGGCGAACGTTCAGCACCATGTGGCATCGCTACACACCGGAGCTGGCGGACATCCAGAAAGACGCTGACACGAAGACGATCGGGCAGGACACGCATTTCCTGACCATGCGATTGGAAACCATCTCTCAACACAAGCCCCCCATTCCGCCGGACACGGATTGCAAGGACTACCCACCTTTTGACATAAGGCTGGGCTTGACCCCGCCGAAAACTCTTAAACAGCAATTGAAGATGGAGCAGGACAACTTTCAACACTTCGTCTCTGATCTCGATTCCAACAATGGCTCGGCCACGTCGCTCTATCCTCGGCATTTTTGCGGCCAGGAAGAACTTCTTCTCTCGCTTTATCCCGACGGCACTCATACGGAGAGCGAGGCGAACTCACCGTTATGGAACATCACGACTCAATCCCCGATCGTGAAGGACCACGGCGACATTTCCAATCCCTTCGTCCTTCAGTTCGCTCGCCAAATTTACCTGGAGACTGACAATCCGAGGATGAAGATATATCGCGAATTACAAAACTCGAAATAACAAATGAAATTGCAGATCTGGCGAAACAATTTCGTCCACGCCACCGAGAGAGAGCCATGTTGCGATTAAAAATAACATTTATTATTTTTCTTTCAGCAACTGCCATCTTTTGCATTGGCTGCACACCGGGTAGCAAGTGGGGCGGCACGCATCTCAGTTCAGAGTCAAAATACGAAAAGAATAGAAAATTATTGATAGATGAATATGGAGAACCACCGCCAAAGGGATATCAACCGATCGGCCCTCTACCAGCACAAATAGATACTCGCGTGGCAAGCGCTCCAACCGCCCTCACCAGTGACGACACATCGGAGAAAAATCAAGAATCGACCGTTCAGACGATAGAGAAAAGCATCGCAAGCTGCACAAATCTCAATCAATGGTTTCTGAGTTCATTACCTAGCGAAGCAGTTCGCCTCGCAATTGGTCAAACAGATATAAGCGGGAATATTTCTTACGGCCCATTTACCGCACTACGAAAGGAAGGTAGCTATGTAGTCGTGTTGGACTACATAAAATTCCAAACACAATCACTGAATGCGCGCTTGATAGAAGCACTTCCTTCGGAATTCGCCACAGCACAGAGAGCCTACCGACTTGCGACTCTAAACAGGGATAACGCACAAGACAACCTGTTTAGAGTTAGGCGATCCTATGAAGAAAAAAAACGCGCTTATGATCCTTTTGACGCAAGGGAGGCACAAAAAGCAATCGAGGAATCGCAAACCGCTCTTGTAGCTGCTGACAAAGCGGCAAACGATGCAATCGATCGATTTGTAGTTTCTTTTACTCAATATAAAAAAACGGCAGTTCCATATTGGGCGAGATCATCGGAGCTTCAAGTATTGCCAAAAGGGAAAGCCCAGCCAGCTTTCGCCAATAGAGAAACGAATTCGGAAGAATATTTATTCAATACGTCGTTTGTGAGTATTCCAATTTACGTTGGAGTTGGCGTGAGAATGATTGCTGCCGTAACTGTCTTGGACACTTCTGTAGAGTTAGGTAGCTTATACAGCCTCGCGGTAGCAGCGCAGAATAAGCAATTACAAGGCACACTTGTTGTTCAAACCTTAGGATTAAGCGGTGAAGGAATATCACCACTTGTACCGCTACCCGGTGAGATAAACGTAAGTACGATTCAAAATGCAATACAAGCTCTTGCAACAATTAAATCAAAAGTATATGAGACTGGTCGCGGCAAGGTAGAAGTTACTCCTGTAGTTGTGGGTATAGACGATTACATCGGGAGACCAGAAACCAAAGAGCAACTAGTGTCAGGACTTTATGCTCACTTGGACGATATAAAGCTGCAACTTGATCCTGGTGGCTGTCCTAGCGTTAGTCACTGAATTTTCGAAACGTCTACGTAATGCTCTATTTCTTCGTAGATATCTATTGCTATCTCCTTCGCACGGTCCAAAGGTAGCTCACAATGCCCTCGAAAGTTCGGTGGTCGAAAAGAGTGCCGAACTACGCTATTGCCGATCCACATCCGCTAGAACGGCAAGCCGGATGATTTACTCGAATGCAGCGGATATCGATCAACCGCCGTTCCCAGTGCCGTAGACCGCAGTCGGACCCCTCGGTTTACAAAACGGCTCCTCCCAATTCGCCGCACGAATAAAATCGATGAACGCCCGCAGCTTCCCGGGCATCTACGCGCGGCTCGGATAGTAGATATGAAGCATGTCGTCCCGGCGGCAATAGCGTTCGAGTAGTAGATCGAGCTTGCCTTCGCGTACGTTCGCGGCGGCGAACTGATCGAATACGTACGCAAGGCCGCATCCTTCCCGCGCCGCGGCCGTGGTCGAGCGCATTTCGTTGAAGAACAGCCGGTCGCTCACGTCGATGATGACTGTCCGCGATCCGATGATGAAATCCCACTCCAGGAGGCGGCGCTTGGCGCCGAAGGATTGCCGGATGCATTCGTGGCCCAGCAGGTACTTCCAGGCTTTGGGAGCGCCTTGTTTCGCAAGGCAATCCGGCGAACCCACCGCGACCAGCCGCTGCACCGCAGCGTCACGTCCACAACACGATCCAAGGCCACGCGGGAATCGCGATCCCCGCAGCAGTCGTCCGTACCCCATCGACCGGTCCAGAACCAAATGGCCGTTTCCTGAGCGCCGGGCAATCGAGCCTTGGCGACCCCGCATATCGGTGTTCTAATGCCCATGTCCTAGACGTTCCGGAGTTGTATACAAAAAATCAGTCTATTCGTCCCGGGGGAACTGCGATGACCAAGCTCTGTGGAGAGGTGAAGGCGCTGTCGGGTCCGATCGGCGGTGGCGTGCACGTTACCGATACGAAGTATGTCTATGCGGATGGCTCGCCCAGCGAGGTGAAGAGGAACTGGTACAAGAGCCGGATGGTGTTTCCCACCATTCAAATAGGCGACACGCAGCTGAGCAAGGTATTCGTCGCCAACGACCAGCTCGGCCACGACATCGCCGGCAACATCCATGTTGGCGACAAGGTGTGCTTCTTCACCTATGGCCACCTGTTGCGCAAGCAGGTGATCATCGGCGTGAAATCGGAGAAGGGGCCATCGTTCACGATGCCGGCGAGGGGCCTCATGTCCGGACTGCTCTGGTACGCGGTCTTTTCACCGATCGTCGTCGGCATCCCCGCGATAATAATCGGAATGATCCTGGGCATGGTTGCGGGCAAGGCGGGCACCGCCTACGGCTTGCTGTTGGGTGTGCTCTACGCCGTGGGTATCTCCTGGTTCAGCGGCTACCGGTTCTACAAGACGTTCCAGGAAATGCGGGCGAGCAACTCGCGGTTCGGGTTTCGTAGATCGATCCTCGATCGCGCCGACGCCTCAGGCTGTGATGGGTACGTACGCGCAGCAATCCCGAAAGCCGAATCGCCGATCCTGACCCTTTTGAAGCGTTGGCCGCCGCTCTTCTTGCGGCCGCGCTTGCGCGCAAATGCTGGCCGGCTTTCCGGGCGCGTCGCCATGGCAAACGTGGAGCGCGGCCGTGAATCACCGGCTTGCGCCGTTCACAACTCAAACTTGAGCAGCACCGACCAAGCGCGCGGTTTCCCCCAATAGACGCGCCGAGCAGCTCGCGCCTGCCTTCGCGTATGTCCGCCACGGCGAACTGGTCGAATACATGGTCGAGACCGCATCCGTCGAGTGTCGACGCCGTTGGGTTCGCCTTGCCGAGTGTCGCCCACTTATAATCCCCGATCGGCAAAGGCGCTGCACTTCATCCGCCGCGGGATAGGAACCATGTCAAAGACTTCGATCTGCGTATTTTTGCTGCTGGTGCTCGGCGCCACGGCGGGCTGCACGACCTTCCTGATCGAGGGCTCGGGTGAGCGCGACAAGACGCCCCAGGCGCAAAAAGTGGAGGAGACCGTCCACGGCTCGTTCTGGGGCTTCGACTGGAGCAAGCGCAACGTCGTCAAGTGCGACAAGGACAACGAGCTGTACCGGATCAAGGTGCACCAGAATGCCTTGTTCGTCCTCGCATCCGTGGCAACGCTCGGGCTGTACGTTCCGCAGTCGGTCGAATCCTGGTGCGTGGCCCGCGAGGATTCGAGCAAGGATGAAGGCCCCTCGCTGAAGCTGAAGAAGCGCGCGACGGACCAGGGAGGCTGAATGGCCGCGGACAAGGTGCGAAACCTCGTCGTCGGCCTCGACGGCACGTGGAACGATCCCAGCCAGGTCGACCAGGGCAAGCCTGCGCCGACCAACGTCGCCAAATTCATTTCGCTGCTCAAGCGCGGGCAGAGAATCCATTACGAGGAAGGCGTCGGCACAGGCATGTGGGAGGCCGTTCGCGGCGGCATCTACGGATTCGGGCTGGACGAAAAGATCCTCGGCGCGTACCGCTTCCTCTGCGAGCGATTCTCGGAGCCCGACTGGGAGCGCGAGGCGAACAAGGTCTTCCTGCTGGGCTTCAGCCGCGGGGCGTATGCGGCGCGGCGGTTGAGCGGGCTGATCGCCCACAGCGGTATTCCCGCGAAGGTCGAGGATGCCGAGCTCGGATTCGAGCTGTACAAGAAGCAGGACGCGGAGAGCCCGCCGCAGTTGAAGGACAGCCAGCGCTTTTTCGACATCGACGTCGAGATGCTGGCGGTGTGGGATACCGTGAAGGCGACCAACGATGCCGACTATCATGACAACGAGCTCTGCCACAACGTGGCCGCCGGCTATCACGCCATGTCCGTCGACGAAAGGCGCAAGGTCTTCCCGGTATTGCGATGGGACGCCGATCCCCGCGTGACCCAGGTCTGGTTTTCCGGCGTTCACGCGGACGTCGGCGGCGGTTATGCGGAGATCGGGCTCTCCGACATCGCGCTGCAATGGATGGTGTTGCGCGGCCTGGACCACGGCCTGGACTTCAAGGAGCAGGAGTTCTACAAGCTCACCCCGGGGCCCGACGGGGCGATGCATCAATCCTACGAGGGCATCTGGAAGACCTTCGGCGAGCAACCGCGCATCATCGAGGCGACCGACCTGATCCATCCGTCGGTCCGGCAGCGGACGCAAAAAATCGCCGCCTACCAACCGGCCCTTCCCCCGTCACCCGTCTTCTGGGACGAGCCGTACCCGTTGTAAGGCGCGGACGCGGTAACGGGCGCGGCGTCTTGGCGTGCACCCGCAGCGATACGGTTCGGGAACGACGCGCTCGGGTCCTGGCCTGCAGGAAAGCGCCTTGCAAATCGACGGCTCTCCGCGCGACGCCCCATTCCCCAGGGTTTCCCGCCGAATTTCACGCGAGGCATCCCGCACTTTACTTCGCGCCCGCACCGTGGGACGCTTTGCGCCCTTGCCATCCAGAGAGCCTGCCCATGACAACCTCCGTTTCCCCCACACCGGCCCAGCATGCGGCGCTTGCGCGCATGCAGCAATTCATGTCCAACTCGCTGGTGCCGTCGATCTCGACCGAGTTGCTCTCCACGGCCGACGGCGAACTGAATGCCGAGCTCGGCCGCTTCCTGTTCGAGCCGGCATCCGACCCGAAGCGGCTGGCCGGCCGGCGCGTGGCCATTTGCTGTACCAACGGCGTGGAAGAGGTCGAGATCCTCGGCGCCATGCGCTGGTTGCGCGAGCACGGTGCGACGGTGCACGTGGTCGCGCCGCGCATCGGGCCGTTCCCGGCTAGCCTGGGATTGCGCTTCCCGGCCATTGCCGAAACCCACGTGCTGACGGTGCGCCTGATGGAAAACGCCGGCTGGCTGCCGATCGATTGCTATCTCGACGAGGCGAAGGTCGCCGACTATGACGCGGTGATCCTGCCGGGCGGTTGCTGGAACCCCGACTTCCTGCGCGCCGACAAGCACGCACAGGCCTTCACCCGCGAGATGCATGCGGCCGGCAAACCGACCTGCGGCATCTGCCACGGTCCGTGGGTCATGGTCAGCGCGGGTATGTTGAAGGGGCGGCGCGCGACGGCGGTCTGGAACATCCAGATCGATCTCGAAAACGCCGGCGCGACGGTGGTGGACGAACCGTGCGTGGTCGACGGTAATTTGATTACGGCACGCTTCCCCTACGACTTGCCGCGCATGGTCCATGCGCTGGCCGAGCAACTCGCGCCGCACCGCTGAGGCCGCGAAACAGAAACAAAGGCATCGCGACCGGTGCAGCGGTCGCCTTCGCATGCCTGCGGATCGGAAGTTTTCCTGCGGCGCCCGAAGCGATCCAGGGTCTCGTCGGGTTATGGTTGCAGGCGGCGCGCCAGGCGGTTGGCCCGCTCCATCAGCGGCGCATCGCTCGGCTCCGGCATGCGCGCAATCACGTCGCGCAGCGCGCGGAGATCCTCCGCGCGCGGCCGCGATCCGTCGCAGAGTTCGACCAGGGCCGTCATTTCCAGCCAGGGCGAGCGTTGCCGGCGCGCTTCCACCAGGGCGTGCCGACCGGCTTCGTCCGCTTCCTGCGTGACACCCTGCGCCAGCGCGATGCGTCGCCTCATCAGCAGCAGTTGTACCCGATACGAGTTGTCGTGCAGGCGCGTGGAAAGTTCGAGTCCTTCGTCGGCGTGCCGCCGCGCGCCGTCCCAATCGCCGGCAAGGATCGAGGCATCGGTGGCGTAGCCCAGCACCTCTGAAGAACCATAGAGCATGCCGACCTGCGCATAGCGCGAGTAGGCCTGCTCGATTTGGGCGTGGCCTTCCACCGGCTGGCCAGACCAGGCTTGCGCAAGACCGAGGAACCACTGGCTCGGTCCCTCGCCCTGCGCCAGGGCGCCCTCGTCCGTGATGGCGCGCAACTCTCGCGCCATGGCGGCGATGGGCTCGCGGTTGTCGCGCCGCAATTCGCAGAGCATGGCGAGCCAGGTCGCGATCATGCGCGCCATCGGTTGCTTCAATTCCCTGGCACGCGCGAGCGCCAGGTCCGACTGCATCCTCGATTGCCGGTCGCGCCCGGCGAGCAGCAGCGGGATCGCCAGCGCCGCGCGCATGTTGACCAGCGGGTCCAGCACGAACGCGGCCTGCAAGGTGGGCTCGTCCAGCGCGGCCGCGGCTTCGATGCCCTGCTCCAGCACGGCGACGGCTTCGTCCGGCGGCCCTTCCAGCTTGGTCATCTGCCCGAGCAGGTCGCACGCGGTCACGACCATGACGGGATCCTGGCGCTGCACCGCCTGAGCAAGGCTGCGCTCGGCCAGTTCGCGCGCCTCGCGTGGCCCGCCGCGCAAAAAGAGCCCGAGCCCGAGGCCGTGCAGCGCCATGCTGCGCAGCGGATGCCGCGGCCAATGTTCCATGGCGGCGCGCGCCTGCTCGAAGGCCTGCAAGGTCTCGTCGGCACTGACTCCCATCACCTGCACCACCGACGCGCCGCGCAGAGTGTGCAACGTGGCACGCTGCTCTTCCAGTGACGCACCCGCCCTGCACTGCGCGGCGATCGCCAGCCCGCGATCGGCGAGGCGCAGGGCGTCCGCCGGCGCGAACTGCTGCAGCGCCCCGGCCACTGCCGCGACATGGTGCGGCAAGGCGCCATCGGGGTCCTGCCCGAGTTCGAACTGCGTGGCGAATTCCGCGGACGACACCGCGATTCCGGCGGCCGCGGCGTGTTCGAGTGCCACCGCAACGCGGTGATGCAACCGAGCCCGCGTCATGGCACCCATGCGGTCATAAAACACATGACGGACCAGCGCGTGACGGAAGGCATGGCGTCCTTGCAGCTCGCCGTTGGTGCCGCGCTCGACCTGGGCGGGCAATAACCACTGCTGCTGGCGCGCCAGCAGGTCGCATTGCGCCGTCACCCAGGCAATGTCGCGCTCCATCACCTCGGCCACCACGGCCGGCCTGAATTCCAGCCCGCATGCGCTCGCCGCTTCCAGCAGCGCCGCCTGGTCGGCGGGCAAACGCAGGATCTGCTTTTCCATCACGCCAGCCAGGCTCTCCGGCACCGACAGGGCGTCGAAGGCGGCCTGCGCGTCCGCGGCATCGGACTGCAAAGCCCCCCGCGCCAGCAAGTCATCGACGAGATTGGCGACGAACAATGGCAGTCCATCCGTGTGCCGGTGCAAGGCCTTTACGAAAGCCTCGGGCCATGCGCTGCCATCCAGGCGTTGGTTGACGTACTGCGCCAACTCCTGCTCCGAAAAAGCATCGAGCAGGATCTCCTCGCACAGCCGGTGCAGTTTGAGCTCATGGCGCAGGGCCTTGACCGGATGGTCCTGCGCTATCACCTCGGCCACGCGAAACGTCACCAACCACATCCAGCGGGCCGCGCCGCGCCGGCGCGCCACGTGGTTCAGCAGGTTCACCGTGGCGTGGTCGCTCCAGTGCAGGTCTTCGGTGACGAGCAGCAGCGGCCTCTCCTGCGTGCAGCGGTCCAGCAGTTCGCCGAATTCGCGCAGCATGCGCTCCGGGCTCGTGCCGGCGAGCTCGCGCCGCAGGCCTTCACGCTCCGTCTCGCTGCACAGCCAGGGAAGTTGCAGCAGCCAGGTGGGCGCGACGGTGCGCAACGACGCGACCAGCGCGGGATCGTCGCGGCACAACGTCGCAAGCGCTTCGAGGACGGGCAGGTAAGGTTCGCCCGGCCCGTGCTGTTCGACGCAGTGCCCCTGCGCAAAAGCAATGGCGCCGAGCGAGGCGGCAAAGTGGTCGACGAGGGTCGTCTTGCCGATGCCCGCTTCCCCCGCCAGCCAGCACAGTTGCCGCTGTCCGGCGCAGGCCCGGCCCCATGCCGCATGCAGGCGTTCCAGCGACGCCTCCCGACCGGTCATGGGCGCAAGTGCGGGCATTCGACTGGCGATCGAGGCGGGCGCGGTACGCCCTTGTCCAGGCCGCGTCGGGGCAATGAACCGGTAGCCACGGCGCGACGCGGTCTCGATGATCGTCGGCTGCTTCGCGTCGTCGGCAAGCGCCGCCCGCAACTGGCTGACGGCCGCCTTCAATACGGATTCGCTCACGTGCCGGTGTCCCCACACCGCATCGAGCAGCGCATCCTTGGTCACCAGCTGGCCGGGGTGGCGCGCCAGTGCGCAGAGCACGGCAAACGCGCGCGGCGCCAGTTCCAGCGCCCGGGATCGATGCGTGAGCCGGGCGTTGGCCTCGTCGAGCTCGAAATCGCCGAAGCGCAGCAGGAGCGGCTGGGTGGGGCTCATTGCATTCGCCAAAAGCAGGGTAAGGGCACTGTAGCCGATCCGGCCCGCCGCCGGTCGATCACCGAACAAAGACCGAATCAAGACCGAATCGGGACGACTCGGCGGGGCAGCCTTCCTAAGCTGTCACCCAAGTTTCCTGCATACCAGGCAAAGACATCATGACCTTCGACCGGCGCGCCACTTTTACGAACGAGCGCACCTACGTGCTGAGGCTGCATCGAGACGCGGTTCCGGCCGACGGCCGCCTCGCCGGCCAACTCGAACACGTTCCGAGCGGGCGCCGCTACCGCTTCGCCTCGGCCGACGAACTCATCACCTGCCTCACCGCCGCGGCGATTGCCGCGGACGAGCCACCCCCACCGCATCACCCATCGGAGCATAGCCCATGACAACCACTGACACCCTGACCCGCGATACCGACGTGTTGATCGTCGGCGCGGGTCCCACCGGCCTCGCCCTCGCTACTTCGCTTGCCCAGGCGGGCATCGCGTGCGTGATCGTCGACAAGCTCGCGGCCGGCCTCAACACCTCGCGCGCCGCCGTGATCCACGCCCATACGCTCGAAGTGCTGGAGCAGATCGGCGTGGCCGGCAAGCTGGTCGAGGCCGGGCTCAAGCTCGCACGGTTCAGCGTGCGCGACCGCGACCGGCTGCTGCTGCCGCTGCGCTTCGACCGGCTGCCGTCGCGCTTCCCCGAGCTGCTCATGCTGCCGCAGGAGCGCACCGAGGGCATCCTCTCGAAGGCGTTCGAGGACGCCGGCGGGACGGTGCGGCGCGGACACGAGGTCGTGGACCTTGCCGTCGGGCAGGACGGCGTACTCGCCACGATCATGGCGTCGGGTGAGCGCTACGCGCTGCGTGCGCGCCATGTCGTCGGCGCGGACGGGATGCACAGCCTCGTGCGGCGCATCGCGGGCATCGAATTCGAAGGCGGCGGCTACGAGGAATCTTTCATCCTCGCCGACGTGGAAATGGACTGGCCGCAGGGTCGAGGCGAGGTCTCGCTGTTCTTCTCTCCGGAAGGCGTGCTCGTCATCGCCCCGCTGCCCGACGACCGCTACCGAATCGTTGCGACGCTCGCGGGCGCTCCGCGAGACCCCGACATCGCGCTCGTGCAGGCGTTGCTCGATGCGCGCGGGCCGACGCGGGCGCAAAGCAGCGTCACGAGCGTGCTGTGGGCTTCGCGCTTCAAGCTTCACCACCGGCTGGCCAGGCACTATCGGCACGGCCGCCTGCTGCTGGTAGGCGATGCCGCGCACGTTCACAGTCCCGCCGGCGGCCAGGGCATGAACACGGGACTCGTCGACGCCGTCGTGCTCGGTCGCATGCTTGCCGAGGTCGTTTCCGGCAGGCGACCCGACGGTTATCTCGACGAGTACGAAACCTTGCGGCGGCCGGCCGCGGAGCAGGTGCTGCACCTGGCGGGGCGGCTGACGAGCATGGCCGTGATGAAGCGCGCGCCGCAACGCTTCGTGCGCAATCTCCTGCTGCGCACGCTTGGCTTGCTGCCGGCGTTTCGCCGCAAATTGGAGATGAATCTTTCCGGTTTGAGCCGGCGGCGCGCTGCCGACCCCGCTTGAACGACACTTGAAGGGAACGAACCATGCATCAGCAAGGAAAACACAGGCCGTGGATGGCGGCCTTCACCGCGCTCTGCCTCTCCTTCGCCGGTTGCGCGACGACGCATCCCCCCGCTATCGCGGCGTGATCCTGGAACCGGTGGCCGTGCGCTACCACCCCGGCGCGGCACGCGACGCAGTCTCGCCCGAAGAGATCGGGAAATTGACCGATACGTTTCGTAGCGCCGTCGTCAAGGCGCTCGGCAACGACTACCGCGTCACCGATTCGCCGGCGGCCGACGTGCTTCGCGTGCGTTGCGCCATCACTGACGTGATTCCCGTGCGGCCCACGCTGAACGTCGTCACGAGCCTGGCCGTCTTCGTCAACGCCGACATCGGGGGCGCGGCGATCGAGGTCGAGTTTCTCGACTCCGAGACCGGCGAGCGGCTTGCCGCCGGCGTCGACCAGAAGCGCGGCGGGCGGATCGACGGCGTGGCAGGATTCACTCGGCTCGGCCAGGCGCAGCGGGCGCTTCGCGATTGGGCAACAGAGCTGCGAACTGCGCTGGAGACGAATCCTTGAGCACATCCGGCATGCCGGGACGGCAAACGCCGTCTGGTCGAGGCGGCCCATCTCGAGTGGGATGACTGCCGGTACGCCCCCCTTGCGCCATGCCACGCATCGCGTCGCGCTAACCCAGCCAGCGCGCCAATGCGTGGCCGATGGACACCATCCGTGCAACCTGCGTCGGGCTGCGGACGTAGCTCGTAACGGTGTCGCGTGCCTGCGGGGAGATCTCGAATTTGGCGGGCCGCAGCCGCGCCATGCGCGCGCCTTCCGCGAGTGCCAGCGCCACCACTCGCGAATTTGCCGCGTCGATGGCGCCTTGCGACTGCAGCGGTGCGAAAGCAGCATGCGCGAGCACGAGAAAGCCGGGCCAATGCGCCAGGTGGCGCCAGAGCGTGGCGACCCCGGCATCGATGCCGGTCGCGCCGAGCGCGTTGACCTGGCGCACCTTGCTCCAGGTCTCGGCATCGATGGCCTCGCGCGCAAGCAGCGGCCGCAACGGCGGCCAGTCCGGCACTGCGGGACGCGCATCGTCCGCCGCCGCGCCCGTCGCTGGCGGCGTGATCAGCGCAGCGAGCGCCACGAGGTTCATTCCATTGGAACGATTGTAGGCCGCGAGGATCGCGCGGATGTCGTCGAGGTCGCGCCCGCCGATGCCGGCCTGGGCCAGTTGCCCGCGAACCAGCGGTTCGGGTTCCGGCAGGCCGGATGACGCGACGACGCGGGCGAGCGCCGCTTCAGGCAGGCCGCTGGCGTAGATGGGCCTGGCAAGACTCCACACTTCGGCCAGGCCGTTTCCCATGCCCGCCAGCCCGCGCCAGATCGACGTCACCAGCGGAATGCCCATGGTCGCGCGAATGTCGGCGAAGATCGCGGCGGCCTGCCCGGTGGCCGTCGCCTCGTCCAGGGCCGTGACGGGATCGTAGGAAAAGTCGGACATCATTACCTCAAAGGTCTGCACCCAGCTTGCGCGCCAGCTCCGGGAAGCTGTCCACGATGAAGTCGTGGTGCGCGGCCGGCTCGGGGTCCGGTGGACCGGCGGCACCCCATTCGTCCGGCCTGCGCACGAATGCCGTCCTGAAGCCGCACGCTTTCGCCGCATTCAGATCGAAGTTGTGGCAGGCCACCATGCAGATTTCGCCCGGATCGAGTTGCAGATATTTTGCGCAAGTCCGGTAAGCCTCTGGCAACAGCTTGTATTTGCCGATGGCCTCGCAGGAAACGATCGCGTCCCAGTGCAGGCCGTTACGCCTGGCCGTGTCCATGATGATGCGAAAGCTCAGGATCGTGAACGACACGCAAAGGAATTTTGCGCGCAGCCTGGTAAGCGATGCGGGAAAGTCCGGCCAGCAGTCCAGGTTGTGGATCGCGTCGTGCCAGATCGCGCGGCGATCTTTCGGCGTGAACATGCCGAGCCGGTTCTCCTCCAGCAACCGATCGAGCGTTTCGCGATGCACGTCGTCGAAATTCTTCGTCGCAGGCGCATGTTCGCCGTGGTTCAGCATGCCCTTGAGGGATAGCCGCCGAAACTCGTTGGCAAGACCGGGCCAGTCATGCTCGATGCCATGCCTGGCGCCGGCTGACGCAAGCGCCGTGCGCAGGCCCGTGTGCCAGTCGAGGATGGTACCGCCGGTGTCGAAGGTCAGTGCCTTGATGTCGCCGAGGTCGATCATGGATGCCACCGTCCCGAAGTTTCGCCTTGCCACCTTAATTTTGCCGTGAAACGGCCTTGCCCCTTATGCCTCCGGAGCGGGAGGCCCGGATCGCAACACGTGCGGAACCGTTACGCCGGGGCGAACGGCGCCTTGTCGCCCGGGCAGCGATGGATGACGGCATACTCCACGCACAGGCCCTTCAGGCGAAAATTTTCCTCGGCGCCGGGTGCCTGGTACAGGTTCAGGAAAATCTCGTGCACGGGATACCAGCAGGCGAGGATCTCGTGGATCTTCTGCTCGCCGACCGCCTGGCCGTACACCGGAAAGCGCCACAGCAATTTCGCGCCCGCGCCTTCGAGGAAGCGTCCCAGTCCGGAGATGTACTGCTTGTAGATGCCGTCATTCGGATAGCCCGAGTCCGCGCGGTAGCGATTCATGTTCAGCATCAGGACGGGGTGGTCCTTCCCGCTTTCGGCGATCTGCCTGACGATGGCGAAATCGCCTTCGTTGCGTTGCAGGTGAGACGGTTCGAACGTGGTTTTTACGAGTGCCATTTGCATTTTCCTCCTGCGCTAGCTTGATCGATATAGGTCAGGCCTTTTTCCCGCGCTTGCGCGCGAGCCAGCCGTCGACCGCATACGGCCCCGGCCCGCCGAGCACCAGTGCGGCGAGACAGGCGAGATACAGCAGATCGGTTTCATAGCCCGGCTGTCCGAACTGCGCGCCGGCGGCGGTCACCGCCTGCAGCTTGATCGAGCTGAAGCCGTTGGGCAGGTGCACCGTGAACGCGGCAACGAGCAGGATGGCCGCCATTGGCACGCTCATCAGCGGCACGAGTGCCCCCGCCAGGATGGCGAGGCCGCCGACGAGCTCGATGACTATTGTTGCCCAGGCCATCAATTCTGGCGCGGGAACGCCGATCGCCTGCACGATGTCGACGAAGCGCTCGGGGCCTTTCAGGATCTTCGCGAACCCGTGGGCCATGAAGCCATAGCCCACGATCAGGCGCAGCGGGATCGGCGCCCAGGATCGGAGCTTCTGCAGGGACGTCCCGATCATGCGCTCCGCGTGCTCACATGCGGTAGCGCGCGACCGCGCTCTCGTCCCAGAGGAGGCCGGCGCCCGGCGTCGCCGGCACGTGGGCCGCGCCGTCGCGAATGACCAACGGCTGCTGCAGCAGCGGACCGGCCCAGTCGACATACTCGAGCCAGTGGCCGGTGGGCGAGGCAGCGAGCAGATGCGCGCTTACCTCGGGAAACAGGTGCGACGAGATGCGGATGCCGGCCGCGTCGGCGAGCGCCGCGGCGCGCATCCAGCCGGTTACGCCGCCGATGCGCTCGAGGTCGGGCATCATGAAGTCGCCCGCGCGCGCAGCGATCGCCGCCGCCATCGGGCGCGTGCCCTGGAAATTCTCGCCGAGCTGCACGGGTGTCGAAAGTTCCCGGCACAGCGTCGCATAGCCTTGGTAGTCGTCATGGTGGATCGGCTCCTCGATCCAGTACGCGCCTTCCTGGTCGATCGCGCGACCGCGCTCCAGCGCCTCGGTCACGTCGAGGGCCTGATTGAAATCCACCATCAGGTGGACATCCGCGCCTGTCGCTTCCCGCGCGGCGCGGATCGCTTGCACATCGGCGTCGAGCGCCGGCCGGCCCAGCCGCAGCTTGATGGCGCCGAAACCCTCATCCACCAGTTGCGCCGCTTCCGCGCCGACGCCGGCCGGATCGATGAGGCCGAGGCCGTTGCTGTTGTAGGCGGGCACGGGCTTCGGCGCCGCGCCGAGGAAGCGCGCGAGGGGCATGCCGGCCGCGATCGCGAGCGCGTCCCAGCAGGCGACGTCGAGCCCCGCCATCGCCATGGAGACGACGCCGCGCACGCCGACCAGGCGATACTGCCGCGCAAGCTTCGCCGCGATGTCCTGCGGCGCGACGGCATCATGCCGGATTTGCGCTGAAATGCCTTCGACGACGTCGAGGAGCGCACGCGCCACCGAAGGCACGTAGCAGAACAGGTAGGCGCGACCGGTCACGCCCTCCTCGGTGAACAGATCGAGCAGCAGCAGCGGTGCCTCGCGGATGGTCTGCGCGCTGGTACCCAGCGCACGCTTCATGGGTACGCTGACCGCCCTGCCCTGCAGGGCGCGCACGGTGAGCTCGCGCGCCATGTCAGGCACTGGCGCTCCCCTGCGCGTGCACGCCGAGGATGTCGAAAACGGTGCGATTGACGGGCGTCGGCACGCCGAGTCTCCCGCCGCGCGCGACGACGTCGCCGCTCAGCCATTCCACCTCGATGCGATTGCCGCGCTCGAGGTCGTTGCGCATCGAGGCATTCATCTCCGGGGGCAGGCTGTCGCAGAACGCGAGCCGGTTTTCCGCAAAGTCCTCGGCGAGCGCCACGCCTTCCGCGCGCCCGACGGCGACGACTTCGCGCATGGCGTCGAGCAGCATCGCCCTCGCCCGCGGATTCGACCGCACGACGCCTACCGGCGCGCGCATGGTGGCGGTGGTGGCGGACAAGCCGACGAGGAAGACGAATTTCTCCCAGGTTGCACGCCGGATGTCGGCGCTGATCTCCGCGTCTATGCCGGCTTTCTTGCACGCCTCCAGCAGGAATTGCGTGCGCGCCGGCGCCTTGTTGCCATATTCGCCGAACACGAGCTTCTGCATGGCGCCGCCGTGCTGGATCACGCCGGGCTGCGCGATGGTTGCGGCGATGTAGCACACGCCGCCCATGACCGCGTCCTCGCCGAGGACCGCCCGCAACGCTTCGTCCTTCTGCACGCCGTTCTGGAAAGACACCACACCGGTTCGCGGGCCGACGAGCGGAACGATTGCCCGCGCCGCGGCTTCCGTATCCCACAGCTTGACGCCGAACAGCACCAGGTCCACCGCACCGATGCTCGCCGGATCGCTGGTTGCCTGCGGCTTCTCGATGCGAATGTCGCCGAGCTTGCTCTGCACGAGAAGCCCGTTCTTTCGCATCGCCTCGAGATGTGTGCCCCGCGCGATGAACGTGACGTCATATCCCGCGCGCGCCAGCTTCGCGCCGAAATAACCGCCTACCCCGCCGCTTCCCATGATTGCAATGCGCATTGGCTTTTGTTCCCGTGGATGGCCGCCACAACGGCGTTTTCTTGATTATATGTTCAATAATAACGCCGTCAACGTTTTTTGCAGTTTCATATGAGGCGGTGCCATAATTCCGGGGTCTTTCCTACATTTTCGATCAACAATGCCGCGAGTCCGGGAATTCGATACCGACACCGCCGTCGATCGCGCCGTCGAGACATTTTGGAAACACGGCTACGACGGCACGGGCATGCAGGACCTGTGCGCCGCGATGGACCTGCATTCGGGCAGCATCTACGCTGCCTTCGGCGACAAGCGCGGGCTGTACCTGGCCGCCATGGATCGCTACATCGACACGGTGTCGCGCGACGCAATCGCGCGCATCAGCGGCGCGCCTTCCGGCCTGGACGGCATTCGCGCCTATTTCGACCACCTGGTCGATGCCATCGTCGATGGCAAGCGGCGCTGGGGCTGCCTCATCACGAACGCCGTGGCGGAGCTCGCGCAACGCGATCCGGAAATCGCCACCAAGATCGCCGTGCACTTGAGCCGGGTCGACACCGCCTTCCAGGCGGCGCTGGCGCGCGCGCAAGCCGAAGGCGCACTCGCGAAAGGCGTCGGCCCGGAGAAATCCACCTATCTGTTGTGCGTGCTGCAGGGTTTGAACGTGCTGGCGAAGACGCAGCCACCGCGCCCGGTACTCGAGGCAATCGTGGATACGGCGCTGGCCGGCCTAGAGAGATAAGGTCGACGTAACATCCTGGGCCTGCCTTCGGCACGCCGTTGACAGCAGCCGCCGTCGGTGGGAGATTGGCGCGCCCCCGTCAACCCGACTCCCCGTGCCCGGCTTGCCGCATGACTCCCGACTGGCAACGAGATCGAAACCTCGCCACCGTTCTTTCCGATTTCGGTGGCGTCTATTTCGCCAATGCGATCGTCGGGTTCCTGTTCGCCGCCTCCGGTCCTATCGCGATCATCCTCACCATCGGCACGCGTGGCGGCCTGTCGCCGGCAGATCTCGCGTCGTGGATCTTCGGCGCGTTCTTCATCAACGGGCTCATCAGCATCGCCTTCTGCTGGCGTTACCGCCAACCCCTCGTCTTCTTCTGGACGATCCCCGGTGCCGTGCTGATCGGCCCGGCACTCGGCCACCTCTCCTGGCCGGAAGTGATCGGCGCCTATGTCGCGACCGGCGTCCTCATGCTGATGCTTGGGCTCTCCGGCTGGGTGCGCCGGGCGATGGACACGGTGCCCATGCCCATCGTCATGGGCATGGTGGCAGGCGTATTCCTGCGCTTCGGACTCGACCTCGTATTCGCGGTTCGCGACGACGTGCTGATCGCCGCGCCGATGATCGCGGCGTTTCTCTTGCTCAGCGCCTTGCCGCGGTTGTCGAAGCTGCTGCCGCCGCTGATCGGCGCACTTGTCGCCGGCGCGGTCATGGTCGCAGTCCTCGGCCGGTTCGCGCCGGGCGAAGGCTCGACCCTGTTCGTGCAGCCGACTCTGCACGTACCGCTGTTTTCCTGGAACGCGATGATCGAGCTCGTCGTGCCGCTCGCGATCACCGTGCTGGTGGTGCAGAACGGGCAAGGCGTCTCGGTGCTGCGCGCCGCGGGCCACGAGCCGCCGGTGAACGCGATCGCCACGGCCTGCGGCGTGGGCTCGATCGTCTCTGCGTTCGTCGGCGCGGTGTCGACCTGCCTGACCGGCCCGGTGAATGCGATCATCTCCGCGTCCGGAGAGAAACAGCGGCAGTACACGGCGGGGATTTTCGTCGGGCTGCTCGCGCTGGTGTTCGGATTGTTCGCGCCGGTGTTCACTCGCCTCATGCTCGCCACACCAAAGGCCTTCATCGCCACCCTCGCCGGCCTGGCGATGCTGCGCGTGCTGCAAGCCGCCTTCACTGTCGCGTTCCGCGACCGCTTCCCGCTCGGTGCGCTGGTCACGTTCCTGGTAACCGTCGCCGACATCCCGCTCTTCAATGTGGGCGCGCCGTTCTGGGGACTCGTCATCGGCTATCTCGCCTCGCGCCTGCTCGAGCGCGGAGATTTTGCCAGGTGATAAACCCTCGCGTATTCGAGCTGGCGGCGCCGGCGCGACGGTGCGCTCCCCCGCGCTGAACCGCACATCGGCAGCACTGATCCAGGGCGCCTGCGACCGGGCTACAGCTTGTCCCCTCCTCGGCCGCCCGCAGTTCCCCGCGCATTCGAAATTGAGCTCTGCGTCGACGCCGCCAGAGCAAGTCCGCCTTCGAGCGGCGCGAGCATCCCCTATTGAATCGATTGCTCCTGCTGTTGCTCCACCACTTCGTCAGTCCACACCTTGAAGCTCTTGAGGCTGTTGGGCCCGAACGTGGTGCTGATGGCCACGTCCGCCGCATCGCGGCCCCGCGCCATCAGGATGCGCCCGATGCGGGGCGTGTTGTTGCGCGGATCGAACGTATGCCACTGTCCATCGAGCCAGGCTTCGAACCAGCCCGCGAAATCCATCGGCGCATAGGGCGGCGGCATGCCGATGTCGCCGAGGTATCCCGTGCAATAACGGGCAGGAATGTTCAGGCAACGGCAAAGCGTCACGGCGAGGTGCGCATAGTCACGGCAGACGCCTTTCCTCTCCTGGTACGCTTCCCACGCGGTTTTCGTCGACCGCGCGTGCTGGTAGCCGAACTCGATATGGTCATGGACGAAGTCGCAGATCGACTGCACGCGCGCCCAGCCGGTCGCCCCGTTGCCGAACTGCTGCCACGCAATCGCCGACAACTTTTCGGTTTCGCAATATCGGCTGCCGAGCAGAAACACCAGCGTGTCGTCGGGCAGATCTTCCACCGGCGTTTGCCGCGCGCCGGTGACGGGGGCCTCGCGAAGGCCGCTGTCGTTCACCACGCCGTCGACGGCGATGCGAAGTTCGCCCGCAGGCGCGACTATGCGGCTGCACCAGTTCCCGAACGAATCGCGATACGGCTGGATCCGCAGCCTGGGTGTCGTCACAAGCCGATCGGGGACGACGATGTCGGGTGAGCGAGACGAGTGCACGTTCAGCATGAGGATCATGGGCGTGGCCTGGCTGCACTCGTAGGTCAGTTCACATCCGACGCGGATCTGCATGTCAGGCCTGTTTCGACGCGAGCACGTGACGCAGGGAATCGATAATGGCCGCGCGCAATGCCGACCACTGCCGTGAGGGGCCCAGGACGATCGCCTGGTTGACCTCGATCTCTATGCCGACGTAACGCGCCGGGCGGAATTTTTTTCGCAGGTAAGGCATGAATCCGTCGTCTTTTCCCTGGTAAGGATAGTTGCGCCTGACCCGCAAATGCGGGGCGCACTGCTGAAGCGCGGCTTTCCACTTTTCGCACATCCGCACTTCCCCCGGTCGCGCCGGGTCGTAAAGCAGGCCAACGTCGGCGGTACGCACCTTGCCGTGCAACTTCGGCGTGAAGCTGTGCGAGGAAACATGGATCACGCGCTTCCCTCTGGCCGTTGCTTTTGACACGAGGCTTTCGACTTGCATCCGATAAGGTAGATAGTGGCCGGCGAGTATTTGTTCCCGCATTTCCCGCGGAGATTTGCGAATCGCCTCGGCATGAAGGCGGCCATGGTGACTCGATCGATTCAGGTCGACGAGCAAGCGGGTAACGGTCGACGTCACGAGCGGCGCATCCAGCGATTTGGCCAGCGCCTTCGCCATTGCCAGGGCGCCGATGTCATAGCCGGCATGGGTTTCCAGGTGCGGCTGAAGTTCGTGGAACAGGTGGCGGTAGCGGACGGGAACCGCGTTTCCGCCGTGTTCGCACGTAATCAGCAGGTAGTCAGGCCCCATTGACCGCTATTCCTGCCATTGCAGGTCGGGCAGGTGCTTGAATACCACGCGCGTGCCGTCGCTCCATTGCTGGCTGAGCGTGGTGAAGTAGTCGTCGCCCTCGTCGAAGCTCCGCCGCATGCGGACCTCCAGGCTGTCGCGCTCGTAGCACATCAGGTCGATCGGCATGCCGACCGAGAGGTTGCTGCGCATGGTCGAATCGAACGAGACCAGGACGCATTTCGTGGCATCCGTCAGGCTCGTCGATGGGGTGATGACGCGGTCGATGATGGGCTTGCCATACTTGGTTTCGCCGGTCTGGAAGAAAGGCGTCTCCGGGCCGGCTTCGATGAAGTTGCCTTCCGCGTAGATGCGGAACAGCCGCAGGGGCTCGCCCTTGATCTGGCCGCCGAGTATGAACGAGGCATTGAAGGTCAGGTCGCTCTGCTCCAGGTATACCTTGTCGCGGCGTTCGACTTCGCGCATGGCGTCCGAGACGATGACCGCGGTGTCGAACATGGTGCGGGCAGTCCAGATATTCGGCTTCCCGTCGTCGATCTCGCCGCGCTGTCGCAATATGCTGACGACGGCCTGGGTGCCTGCAAGATTGCCGGAACTCAGCATCACGATGACGCGGTCGCCGGCGCGATCGAAAATCGTCATCTTGCAGAACTTGGCGAAATTGTCGACGCCCGCGTGGGTGCGGGAGTCCGACGCGAAAATGATGCCCTCGTCGAGGAGTATGCCGATGCAGTAGGTCATTCGATGGTTGGAGCGTGCAGGGAACGTCGTCAGTATGTGGCAATAAGACGAGGGAAAATGTTCCGCGTTCGCGTTGCCCGCGAATTGACGCGTAACTCGCTTATCGAGGTTACGCCGGCGCGGGGGCCGCCTGTCATGCAAAACCGTACGCCCCGATTTGAAGCGAAACTCCCGGCGCCTCTAGGACTTCACGAAGACGGTGCTGATCACCGACTTGACGCCCGTCACCTTGTAGGCGTCAGCGACCGCACGGTCGATCTCGACCTGATTCCTGGCTGTTCCGCTGAGGGTCACCACGCCATTGGATGTCTTGGCATAGATGCGGCTGCCGCTCAACTGCCGGCGGGTGAGGAGATCGGTCCGGACCTTGGTCGTGATCCAGGCATCGCTGGTGTCGGCAGCGATCGGATCCGGTGCATGGGTGCTTGAATCCCGGGCGCAGCCGGCACCCAGCGCCATGAACATGGCCATGGCGAGCCCACCCGCCAGATTCGCGATCGTCGTCATGCCATTGCTCCCGTACCCAATGCGCGATGTCACGCCACTGCCTGTGTCGACTCGACGCAACGCGAGTCGTCGGCGCCCTGCCTTAGGCAATCGCTATGCCCGCGCGGGAGAATCGCGCAGTGCGTTGATATTGCTATGTGCTGGCCGATGATTCGAAGGCGGGCAAGGTTGCGTCGCCCCATTTTTTACCAAAGCCATGGACCGAAAATACAGGCTCAGGGCGGCAATCGGAAAGTCGGGTGGCTGATCGAACTCGTGGTATCGCTCAGCCTGTCTGCCGGACGAGCCGGCGCAAGGATCATCAATCCCACGCGGCGGCGTGATAGGCTGGCTCGTTTTTCGGTGCGGGACGGCCCGTTTGCACGGAGGTGCCGACGGGGACCACGATACCCGGGGCCGGAAATTGATCATTCCCTTTCCAAAAACTCACACGGGAGAGCAAGGCAATGGACGTAAAGGGCAAGAAGGCAATCATCTTCGGCGGCACATCGGGCATCGGCCTGGCCACTTCCAAGCAACTGGCCGCGATGGGCGCCAAGGTCGTAGCGATCAGCCGCGACCCGAGCAAGGCCGGCACCCCGCCCGCCGGCGTCACGCTGGCGAAGTGCGACGTGCTGGATCGCGCCGCCCTGGAAGCGCTGTTCAAGCAGCATGCCCCGTTCGACATCCTCATCAGCGCCGCCACCGGTGGGAAGCGCGCGATGGGGCCGTTCCTGGAAATGGACATGGATTGCTACAAGGCTTCATTCGACAAGCTGTGGGGCTACGCGAACGTCGTGCGCTATGGCACGAGCCACCTCGCCAAGGACGGCGCGATCGTGCTGGTCAGCGGCGCACCGGCGCGCAAGTGCAGGCCGGGCCAGGTCTCGCTGTCTTCGGTCGGGGCGTCGGTGGAAGCCCTCGTGCGCGCGGTGGCGAATGAAATTGCCCCCCGGCGCATCAACGTGGTGTCGCCGGGTTCGATCGATACGCCGATCCTGGCCCTGCAGGGCGCGGAGCGCGAAGCGCTGTACAAGAACATTACGGCCAAGAACGCGATCCCGCGCGCAGGCACGGCAGATGAAGTGGCGCAGGCCATCGTGTTCCTGGTGCAGAACGATTTCGTCACCGGCACCACGGTCGATGTCGACGGCGGCTGGCTGCTTTCGTAGCGGCACGCAAGGTTGGCAAAACCTGCATAAACCGGTTGAGCACGGCACATAAGGCGGCGCCGGCGCATTCCACCCGCGCCGCCTTCTTCATCGCCGGCTTCGGCATGGCAGCCTGGGCGCCGCTGGTTCCCTTCGCGAAGGAGCGCCTGGGCATCCAGGAGGCGGCACTCGGTACCTTGTTGCTGTGCCTCGGCGCCGGATCGATCGTTGCCATGCCGCTCGCGGGCATATGGACGTCGCGCATGGGCTGCCGGCGAGTCCTGATCCTGTCCGTGCTGGTCGTCTGCGCGACGCTGCCGCTGCTCGCCCACGTTTCTTCGATTTTCCTGCTGGGGCTCGTGCTGCTTCTTTTCGGCGCCGGCATCGGCTCGCTCGATTGCGCGATGAACATCCAGGCGATCATCCTGGAGCGCGAGAGCGGACGCGCGATGATGTCGGGATTCCACGGCCTCTTCAGCCTGGGCGGCGCGGTCGGTGCGGCCGGCATGACCGGTTTGCTGAGCTCAGGCATGTCGCCATGGAATGCCACGCTGATCGTAGTTGCGGTGATCGCCGTGTTGCTCGCGCTCGGCGCGCCGCATTTCCTGCCGTACGGCGGCCGCGGCGGCGGGCCGGCATTCGCGTTGGCAAAAGGCGTCGTCCTGCTCATCGGCGCGATCTGCTTCATCCTGTTCCTCGCGGAAGGCGCGGTGCTGGACTGGAGCGCCGTATTTCTGACGGACGTGCGCGGCATGTCGCCCGCGCATGCCGGGCTCGGTTACGCTGCATTTGCCGCGACCATGACCATCGGTCGCCTGACCGGGGATCGCTTCGTCATGCGCGTGGGTCCCAGGATGACAGTCATCGGCGGCTCGCTGCTTGCGGCAACCGGCCTGGCGCTGGCGACCATTGTTCCGTCGTGGCCGGTTGCACTCGCAGGTTATGCGCTGGTGGGTGCCGGCTGCTCGAATATCGTGCCGGTCATGTTTTCGCTCGCGGGCAAGCAGGATGAAATGCCGGAGAGCATCGCGGTCCCGGCCATCACGACGATGGGCTACGCCGGCGTACTGCTCGGCCCGGCTTCCATAGGATTCATCGCGAACGCGACCGGCCTGTCCACCGCCCTGCTCCTGCTTGCAGTGCTGGTGGCCAGCGTGGCGGGAAGCGCCAGAATGCTGAAGGCGCTGTAGTTAGCGTCGTGCAAGAAGGCCGCGCACGCCTCCGGGGAGCCTTCTCGAAAATTCAATAGCCCGTTAACCTGTGCGAACGACGGCTCGCCAGACAACGAATTCTGCCGATTGGAGTCATAACCGGGGCGGCATGGATAAGGGATTCGCCGCGAACCCATTTCGCGCTGCGCCGCAGCGCCGCAATCAGGAGTGCAAATGAAACGGACCTTGGCGTGGTTAATCCTGTTCCTGGCGACGATCGTCCAGGCCGCGACGCTCGAGCCGGCGGCGCCTTTGCCGGAGTTGAAACCGGTTCCACAGGAGGCCCAGGCCGCGCGCATGAGCGCCGAACTGCTGGCCCGCTACCACTACAAGAAGGTACCGATCGACGACGCCCTGTCGCAGCAGATATTCGACAAATACCTGAAGTCGCTCGACCCCGAGAAGCTTTTTTTCGTGCAGGCCGACATCGACAAGTTCTCGCGCGACCGCAGCCGCCTCGGCACGGCCCTGCTCCAGCAGGACCTTTCCGTTCCGTTCGCCATCTTCAACCTGTATGAGCAGCGCGCGGCCGAGCGCTTCGCGTACGCGCGCAGCCTGCTCAAGACCGGCTTCGATTTCCAGAAGAACGAGAGCTACCAGGTCTCGCGGGAGAAGGAGGCATGGCCCGCCTCCGACGAACAGGTGCGCGACCTGTGGCGCAAGCGCGTCAAGAATGACTGGCTGCGGCTCAAGCTCGCCGGCAAGAACGACGCGAACATCGCCGAGATCCTCGACAAGCGATACGAGGGTTTCCGCAAGCGCCTGGGCCAGGTCACGAGCGCGGACGCATTCCAGACCTACATGAATGCGTATACCAACTCCATCGAGCCGCACACCAGCTACCTCGGGCCGCGCGCGGCGGAGGACTTCGACATCACGATGAAGCTGTCGCTGGTCGGCATCGGCGCCGTGCTGACGGAATCGGAAGATCTCGTCACCATTCGCGAGCTGGTTCCGGGCGGGCCGGCGATGCTTTCCGGCGAGCTGAAGGTCGGGGACCATATCGTCGGCGTCGCGCAGGGAAAGGACGGTGCGATGACCGACGTGCTGGGCATGCGACTGGACGACACGGTGGCACTCATCCGCGGCACGCCGGACTCGGTGGTCGTGCTCGACGTGATCCCTGCCGATGCCGGCCCCGACGGCAAGCACAAGACCGTCACCCTGGTGCGAAAGAAAATCAGCCTGGAGCAGCAGGCCGCCAAGTCGGCCGTTCGCACCGTGACCGACGGCAAGGCGAGCCGCCGCATCGGCGTGATCACGCTGCCGATGTTTTACGAGGATTTCGCGGCGAGGCAAAGCGGCACGAAGGACTATCGCAGCGCGACCCGCGATGTCGCGCGACTGCTCGACGAGTTGAAAAAGGACAAGGTCGACGCCGTCCTGATGGATTTGCGCAACAACGGCGGCGGCTCCTTGACGGAAGCGATCGAACTGACGGGCTTGTTCATCGGAAAGGGGCCCGTGGTGCAGCAGCGCAATGCCGGCGGCGAGATCAGCGTGGAAAGCGATACCGATTCCGCCATCGCCTGGAAAGGCCCGCTCGGCGTCCTCATCAACCGCAACTCCGCATCGGCATCGGAAATTTTCGCGGCGGCGATCCAGGACTATGGGCGCGGCTTGATCATCGGGGAGCCGAGCTTCGGCAAGGGCACCGTGCAAACCGTGATCGACCTCGATCGCATTGCCAAGAACAATAAGCCGCAGCTCGGCGAACTGAAATTGACGATCGCGCAATTTTTCCGCATCAACGGCGGCACGACCCAGCTGCGCGGCGTGACGCCGGACATTCTTTTTCCCTCCACTGGGGACGTGGAAAACTTCGGCGAATCGAGCTTCGACAACGCCCTGCCATGGATGCAGATCAAGGCGGCGGACTATGCGCCGGAAGGCGACTTGAAGGGCCTGCTGCCCACCCTTTCCACGCTGCATGATGCCCGCGTGAAGAAGGACAAGAACTTCCAATACCTGCAGGAAGACATCGCCCTGTCCAGGCAGCTACGCGACAAGAACCTGCTCTCGCTCAACGAGGCCGAGCGCCGCAAGGAGCGCGATGAGCAGGATGCCCGCCTGAAGTCACGCGAGGACCGGGATGCGTCGAGAAACAATGCCGACGACGGCCTGCAAGCCGGAGAACGCAATTTCGCCAATGAACTCGCCGCGGAAAAAGCCCGCAAGAACGCCGACGATTTCGTATTGAACGAAGCCGTGAACATCCTTGGCGACGAAGTCACGGCAGTCGGTGCGGGCGAAAGGCTGACCGCGGGCGAAAAACCGGAAGGCACGCAGGCGCCGAAGTAGCAGGGAATCGGATCGGAGCGGCCTGTCGAGATTTTCCCGAAGCTCCATCGCAGCACGCGCTGAGCTCGTAGCCCTCGCTGAAACCGAGCGGGAATTCCTCCAGATGGAGGAAGCAGGCCGGAAAAACGGACCGCGGCCGCTGACCGCGCGCTCTGCTTTTTGCCACCTTGCCGCCCAGCGGGCCCACCCTGCACTTCCATATTGCACTCCAATTTCCCTCTTGCGTCCCATGCAAGATCACGCCGGCATTCGCGATCGGATCGAACGGCTGCGTCCGGGCGAAGGCATGCCTGCAAGTCGGTTCGAGGCTTTCAAGCGCAAACTCGATCCGGAATGACATCGGTCTTTGCGATACCATGACCGGGAGTACGACCAGATAGCGCAGCCGGGCGCCAAGTGCGCTGTGCCCGGGATCCCCATCCGCTCAAGGAGGCGATCGTGAATCTGTCCAGCATATTCGCAGCGATGCTCTGCGCGGCCACGCTCTGGCCCGCGGTGGCATCGGCCCAGAGATGGAACCATTGCGATCCGCGCTATTACTTCATTACTCCGGCGAACTGCACGACCTACGCCGAGCAGGCCGCCCGATCCATGGCGGAAATGCGGGTCGCCATCGCCGAGGAAAACATCGCCATCGCGGCAGCGCGAAAGCGCTTCTGGGAAACCTATCCCGACAAGCCCGGCGCGGCCGAGGCGCGCGACGAATTCGGAAAGCGCCTCGACGGAAAGGACTCCTATTACCTGTGGGTCACCTTGACGGACGCGTTGGGGGGCGTCAAGTTCACGGACATCATCGGCGGGAAACTGGATGGAGGCATTCCGCGCTACACGAGTGCCGAGTTCAAGGACTGGGTGGAGGAAATCAAGCGCAACCTCGGCGAATCCTCGTTGACCCAGAGCATGTTATCGGATCCGTCTGGATTGGCGAACCGCCTGGCCAGGGCGATGGCGGCCAGCGAGAAGAAGCGCGACGTCTATCTGTTCGAGCGCAACTGGGCGGAGTTCGATGCGGTGGGCCGCGAACCGGCCGGCCTGGACGATCCCGCCGTCTACTTCCAGGCGCTTTGCATTCGGGGCCAGAGGATCAGCTGGGAGGAGGCACAGGAAGAGTTTTCGGGCATCGTGAAGGCGTTGGGCCGGGAGAACGTGCTGAAGGCGACGCAACTGGTGCATGCCGCGCCGAGAGAACGCTTCGGCGTCTTGAAGGTCACGATGCCGCCTCCGGTCAAGCGTGCCCCGGGCGGAACGGAAATGGAGGACGACACCATCCCGCTGCGGGAAAACGTGATCGGCGTCACGGCGAGCGCGATCCGGGCGGTCGAGCGGCTCGCCACGCAGGACGACGATCGCCGCTACCTGCTCTGGCTGTTGACCGACCTGAGCAGGCGCGGTTCGGACATGATCTTGACGACCAAATGGCAGTACGCCGAGGCCATCTACCAGCGTCTGGCGACGGCATTCGGCGAACCAGGCCTGCTGCAGGCGTCGCGTCTGGTGCGCACGGCGACCAAGCGCGCGACCAGCAGCGACGTGATGAACCCGGCGGCGATCGGCGCGACCCGTGGCGTGCCGCTCAGCTCGTTTCAGGATGTCCTGGCCCGCGGGAATCCGCGCGGCTACCTGCGGGCTGCGCTCCTGTTCAAGGAAAATCTCGAATCCGCGGCCGCCGTCGACACCGCCTACAAGAAGCTGGTATCGAGCTACGATGAAGCCGCCTTGCTCGATGCCGCAAGGAAGACGGCGGCGGGCAGGCCCAACGTCACGAGCGGTGCCGAGCTCGACTCCATAAAGGGCATGGTGAACCGCGCGCCCGATGCGGTCGCCACCCTCGTGGATTTTCCCGAATATCTCGCGTGGAAAAAATTTGGAGCTGGCGCGCGCGTGACGTACGCACACCGAATCTGGCAACCCGCCACGCCTGGCAGTGATCGCCTCGTCGCCGGGGCCGTCGATAACCTCAAGGCGCTTCAATTGCAATTCATCGACGCCGAGAAAGCCAAACTCTGGATCAGCTCGACCCTATTTGACCGAGCGGGAAAGCCCAAGCCCCCCCAGGAGATGGAGCAGGGTTATCCCGCCAAATTCGCTCCGAGAGACCCGGCCCGTTTTACGACCACGGAAGCCGCGTCGCTCCAACCGGCAAGCAACCTCGCAATGGGATCCGAACCGGCATCGACCCCGGTTGAGTCCGGAGAAGAAACAGTCGAAGTCAACGGCAGGCCGATCGCCACCCGCTGGCAGTCGAAGTCATATCGATTCAATGCTTCGTCGGGAGAGGAGCTATGCAGCTTCGTGGTGAAAGTGTGGACCAGCGACGAGGTGCCCACCTGGCTCATTCGCAAGACCGAAGACAAGGCTTGCCCGGCAATTCAAAACCGGCGGGCCGTTCGCTACATCAGCGAGACCTGGCTCGATTCGTTCGACGGCTTCACGCCGGCAACTGCGGTCTCCTCCCGCGCGGCGATGAAGGCCTACGTTCCACCCAACAGCGTATCGGGCAACGTCAACGCGCCAGTCGAGGCAACCTCCGTACCGGGAACAAAGTCGGCGCCCGCAACCGTGCCGGTCCAGCGGGCAACGTCATCGCCGCCAGACCTTCAACAGCGCGCCGCCGACATCCAGAAGCAATCCGAAAAGCGCATGGCCTGCTCTCAGCAGGCGATAAAGGATCACCCGGCCGGAGGCGCCGAATTGACCCAGGCGATCATCGCTTGCACACGCTAACTAGCGTCGATGGCCGCGTGGGTTCTTTATCTGGTTTCACTTCAGGAGAATTTGGCGATGAACAAATCCAGCTTTACCGGGCTCGTTATCACGATGGTCCTGGCGGTTGCGCCCGTGATCGCGATTGCGGACGACGCGGCGGACGTCGAGAAGATGGAGCAAAAACGCATGGAGGCCGTCATCAATGCCGACATGACGGCCCTGAACGCGATCTACGCGGACGACTTTTTCTACAACACCTCTTCGGGGTCCAGGCTGACCAAGTCTGAATACCTGCCCCGTTATGCTTCAGGCGAGCTCAAGGTGCACTCGGCGGACAGCGAAGCCCGGGACATCCGGGTCTACGGAAATACGGCGCTCGTAACCGGGATCGTCCACGTCAACCTGACGACGAAGGGCGAGAACAAGTTGCTTCACCTGCGCTATCTGAATGTCTGGGTAAAGCGCGCAAACGGGTGGGTGCTGGTCGCTCGCCAGGGCACGAACCTGCCAGCGCAATAAGAGCGTGCGACCCGGAATGTTCCGCAGGCTCAGGCCTTCAGCCAGCCCGCGACGCGGCTTTCGTTGGCCTGCATCCACGTGCGCGCCGCCTCGCGCGGCGTCTTTTTCTCGACATTGACCAGCCAGTCCATTTCGGTGACACCCTCGAGGCCGAGTTCGATGCGCGCAAGGACGGCCCGCGTCGCTGCCGGCAACGCCTCGAAGCGGCCGCGCGGTGCGACGAGCAAGGCGTGGTTCACACCGCCGAGAACTCCGCGTGGATCCTGCAGCGGCCGAAGCTTGCCGCCGCGGTTCAGGTATTGCGGCGCCCAGGTCGGAAATACGATCCACCGCTGCTCGGCCACCGCCGCATCGTAGGCGCCGATCCATTCGGCCGGTTTGCCCGGTCGCAGCGAGTAGCCGAGCGCATCCAGGCCGTATTCGCCGACCGCTTTTTGCGACACCGTCGTGATGACCGCTGCCGTGCCGATGCCCTGGATGAGCCTGGTCATGCGCTGCGCAACCTCGGGCTTGGCAAGGTCGGCAATGGAAGCCACTTCGCTCTCGGGAATGTAATCCGGCACGGCCCAGAAAAACCGCGCGCCGTCGTACAACGTAGCCACTTCCACGGCATTCTCGCCGTACTTCGCCCAGTACGCCGCGTGCCCCTCGGGTAGCCAGCACGCCGCCATCAGGTCTATCGCGCCCTGCCCGAGCATGGGAAAAATCTCGTCGTGCGGTCCGGGCCGAACTTCGACGACATGACCAAGCCGTTCGAGGACTTCGTGCACCACTGCGCCGGTGACGGCGTAAAAGCTCAGGGATACCTGGCCGAGAATGATCGGCATCTTGTCGTCGGCGCGCGCCCATGCCGAAGCACCGATGAGCGCACCGGCTCCGGCTTTCAGGAATGAACGGCGGGACAATTTATCGGACCCGTCGCTGCCGTCTTGCAGGGAAGCTTGCGAGTCCGATCGTTGCAACGAAGGCCAGCGATGATGCCTCATTCACGGATGTCCGATGGCAGAGGATGCGAAAGATGGTACAGGCTCCGTTCGCAACCATCGGAAACAATAGGTAACGAAGGCCGCTGCGAACGCGCTGTCGCTACGAACCCGGCACCGAAATGGTTGCATCCGCCATCGATCCCGTTGCGCCGGAAGCGGCGTCCGAAAAGACTTCCACGTCGTCGAAGTACACGTCGTTTGCCGCACCATGAGCATCGGACCAGTTCGACGTAATGGTGAACGGCGTCCAGCGCGCGCTGGCCGTCGGCAGGCCCGAGAAATTCTGGACCATGATGCCATCGTGCCAGGCCCGGATGACGCCCGACGTGGAAATGTAATACTCGACCTTGTGCCAGCCATTCGGCGATGCCGTCGTATCGCCGCTTCTGGGGCCCCAGTAAGTCGTGAACGCAAGCCCGCCGGCCGTTCCCGTGTTGACCAGGTTGGGGCCTGGGTAGAGCGATTCGAATATGTCGTTGTAGGTTGCCTGCGTTCCCGTCCAATCGAAGATTCGCAAAATCTTCTTGGGAGAAACCGTGGTCTGTTGCATGTTCTGGTCGACCCTCACCCATGCGCGGACGAACAACTCCCTCGAATAGTTCGTGTCGAGCGCCAGGGTCTCAAAGGATGCCGGGTCGTTCCAGGCGACCGTGCCGTTATCCCTGCAGCGAAGCATGAAGTTTCCCCCGTGCGGACCGGCGACGCCATCGATTGAAGACGAAACGACTGCGCAGCGGTTCCGGTAGTCGACCTGCTGCCATTTCGAGGTGGTGCCGCTTTCGAAATTGTCGACGAATATGCGACCCGCGGCCTGGGCCTGGCTGCCGACGCCTTCCCCACCGCCACCGCCGCCGCATCCGGCCAGCATGCCGACCAGAAGCAACCCCGCGATGCCGTTTGCGTATCGCCTGGCCGGCCCGCTAACGCCCGCCGCGTGGAATTTGTAGAGGGGATTCATTGCCTTGGCCGGCACGCCGTTGCGTCGACCCGCAAAGGCCGCCGCGCAAACTGTCCTGTGGATGATGTGGCCCGGCCGGGAAGGCATGCCGGGACTGGGACGCGATGATAAACCGGATTTGCGAACGTATTGCTGTTTCCGCCCGGTTTTTGGATCTGCGATCGCCGTGGTGGCGCCAAGGCGGTGGCCGGGTACTCGTTGAATATCCCGATGTACTGGCCAGGCTGCGGGGAAAATCCAATGGGTAAACGGCGCGCGGTCGTGGCTACGGAGACCACGTCGGGCACGCACTCCCTCATTCCGATTGACTTCCCCTACGCCGCCAGCCGCAGCCAGACATCGCAGGCGAGCGACTACTGGCCCAGGGCCCTTCATCTACGCTTAGTCGGGAATCTCCGGATCCACCAGGTTCGCGAGTTGCACCAGCGACTCCTGCCAGCCGCGGTAGCACGCCTCCGCCGGAATGACGTCGGGCACGCCTTCCTGCACGACCGTCAGCTCGGTTCCGACCGACACCTTCTTCATTGTCACCGTCGCCTTCATTTCGCCGGGCAGGTTCGGATCGTCGAACTTGTCGGTGTACACGATGCGTTCGTTGGGCTTGACCTCAAGATAAGTCCCGCCGAAGGAATGGCTCTTGCCGGTGGTCATGTTGGTGAAGGACATCTTGTGCACGCCGCCGACCTTGACGTCGATCTGGTGCACCTTGCCCGTGAAGCCGTACGGCGGAAGCCACTTTGCCATGGCATCGGGATCGGTGAACGCGCGGAAAATGCGTTCCGGCGTTCCGCGCAGGACGCGATGGATTCGGATGGTGTTGGGCATTGTTTTTTCCTTTCGCTCGGTGACGTTTACATCTCGTTATCGGTCGATGCAGGCCGATCACGCTCGGCGCCGGCCAACAATCGACAGGTACTGCGTCGGAATAGTTCGAAGAAGACGATTTCGAATGATACGTCGACAAGCGCTGGGAGGCTGCGGCGGCGCCGCACTCACGGGCGGGCACGTGAACGGGATTTCCTCCCTTGCCCGCATCCGGCTGCAATGTCAGATTGGACGCATCGATATGGCATCGGAGGCGAACCATGAAATCCGCACGAATATTCGCGGCCACCTTGACATTGCTGACAATGCTTGGCGCCTCTGCATTCGCGCACGCACAGGCTTCGGCGACCCAGGACTCCCAGGCAGCGGCCCCGGAGGAGAAATGGCCAGGCCTCAAGAAGGCCTTGTTCGGCGAGCGCGAGGTGCGCGAAGACGGCGGCGAGGTGCTGCAATTATCGGTACGCATCCACCCGGAAAGCGCTTCCGTCGTGCCGGTGCGCATCCAGGCGGCCTTCGAGCAGAAAGCGGACCGATACATCCGCTATATCTATCTCGTCATCGACGAGAATCCTTCCCCGTTCGGCGCCCGCTTCACGCTGACGCCGGAAAGCGGCCGCGCCGACATCGAAACCCGGGTGCGGGTGGAAAACCGGTCCCCGGTACACGCGGTCGCCGAGCTCAACGACGGTTCGCTGTGGATGCAAAGCGCCTTCGTCGACGCTGCGGGCGGCTGCACGGCGGCGTTCTTCGGCGGTGGCGGCCAATCGGAAGATGCCCTCGGCACGATGCAGCTGCGGGTCGACAACCGCGAGTTCAGCAAGCACGATCCGGTGAGCGCGCAGCTCATCGTCGCGCATCCGCAGTTCTCGGGCATGACCGACAACGACGACATCCCTGCGCACTTCGTGCGGCAGGTGAATGTCTATTACGCCGATCGGCTGGTGCTCACCGCCGACATGGATTTCACGATCAGCCGCAATCCCAGTTTGCGCTTCTATTTCACGCGCGAAGGCGAAGGTGAATTGCGTGCCGAAGTGATCGACTCGACCGACCTGCGGTTCGAGAAGCGCTTGCTGGTCCACGCGCCGCAGTAAGCGCCGGCACGGCGGCTCGGCGAACTCTGTATCTGTTTTGAACCCATCCATATGGCGCCGAAGAGCCATCCGGCGTGTAAACCAGTCCGGCATTTTGCAATGTCTGCCACGAATTCCTTGTGATGCGTGAGCTCGCCATGGAATTATCCGCTTGAATTAATCGTTTAGCGCCGCGCTGCTCCATTGGCACAGGCGTTGCGTCGTATCGATTTCCGGCGGCCGATGGCGCCGCCCATACCGATACGAGGAGACGCGATGAACAGGTTGCCAATAGCAATACTCGTCGGCGCAATGGCCATAGGCAGCTCGGCCTTGGCCGCCGACCAGGTCAAGCCCGGTCCGCAGGGAACATCGAAGGATTGCTCGAAGCTGAGCGGCAAGGAAAAGGACAAGTGCGTCCAGGCCACGCCGGCGGGCGCGGTGGACATGCAATCCGGCACGCAAAAGAAGGGCAAGAGCGAAATCGCGAAGAGTCGCGACAGCGAGAAAGAAGCCGGTCAGGCCAACGCACCGGCGCAGGCCAACGATGCCGTCGGCCATCCGCAGGAACGTGCTCCGACTGGCGAGGCGCAGACCGGTGCACGCACGACGGGCAACAACGCTCCGGCCACGAAACCCGTTCCGCAACAGAGCAAGGATACCGTCGGCCATCCGAACCAGCGCACGCCTACCGGCGAGGCACAGACCGGACAAGCGCCCGACCAGAGCGGCACCAGGACGCAGTAGCGGGAACACAGTAGTAGTACGATCCAGGCCGCCGGGGAAAGCGGCCTGGTTTCGTTGCTTTCCCGACCCTTGGCGTTCGCCTGCAAGCGCCTCGCGGCGTGGCATCGCGCGCATCGCCGACCTCCCGGAGATGGCGGAACTTCCCCGCACCTCGTCTCTCCCGCCCGCACCACTTTCGTCGCCGTCCGGGTTCTTGCCCTGCGATGAAAACGAAGTCCACGCCGCATCACTACGTCTCCGCGTTGTTTGCGCTATCTTTGGCTCATTTCTCGAACGCGAATCCCATGGCCGACCAGGTGTCGGTCGAAGGAGCGAGGTGATGAGCGAGTCCAGTTTTTTCTCACGAGTTGTCGCAGGGGTCGGTGCGGCAGCGATTGCATGGCGTCGATTTCAAGGCAGCGTGAGCCAGCAAGCAGTCGGGTCCACGCCTGTCATCCCGGTCGCGAAGCCGCAGGGGGCCATTCCGACGTTGAAGATGCCGACTGCGCGCGGGTGGTCGCCGGGACAAACGCCGGTCGCGGCGCCCGGCCTTCGGGTCAACGCGTTCGCCGCCGGCCTCAAGCATCCGCGCTGGATCAACGTGCTGCCCAACGGCGACGTGACGGTCGCGGAGGCATTGTTCAATCTCGAGAAGCCGAGGTCGCTATTCGAGCACGCCCAGATCAGCACGATGAAGCGCGCCGCCGCCATCGGCGTGAGCCCGAACCGGATCACCTTGCTGCGCGACGCGGATGGAGACGGCAGCGCGGAAATCCGCGAACCGTTTCTCGAAGGGCTGAGGCAGCCTTTCGGCATGGCGCTGCTGGGCGATACGTTTTACGTAGGCAACACCGACGGCGTGGTTGCCTTCCCCTATGCGCCCGGCGCCACCCGCATCACGACGCCGGGCCGCCGGCTGTCGACCTTCAAGCCCGGTGGGCACTGGACGCGCAGCCTGCTGCCGAGCGCGGACGGCAAGAAGCTCTACGTCGGGGTCGGCTCATTGACCAACATCGCCGACCAGGGATTCGAGATCGAGAAAGGCCGCGCCTGCATCTACGAGCTCGATGTCGCGACGAACGAGATTCGCATTTTCGCTTCCGGCTTGCGCAATCCGGTGGGGCTGGCATGGGAGCCGCATACGAACGTCCTCTGGACCGTGGTGAACGAACGCGACGGCCTCGGCGACGAAACGCCGCCGGATTACCTGACTTCGGTGCGCGAAGGCGGCTTCTACGGCTGGCCGTATTGCTATTGGGACCGCATCGTGGACGATCGCGTGCCGCAGGATCCGGCGATGGTTGCAAAGGCAATCCAGCCCGACTTCGCGCTCGGCGGACACACCGCGTCGCTGGGCTTGTGCTGGATACCCGCCGGCACGCTGCCGGGTTATCCGGATGGCATGGCCATCGGCCAGCACGGCTCCTGGAATCGCAGCACGCTCAGCGGCTATCGCCTCGTGTTCGTGCCTTTTGCAAACGGCCGCCCGTCCGGCCCGCCGCGGGACATTCTCACCGGTTTCCTCTCGCCGGATGAACGCGAGTCGTATGGACGCCCCGTCGGCGTTGCGATCGGGCCCGATCGCAAGTCGCTGCTGCTGGCGGATGACGTCGGCGACGTGATCTGGCGAGTGACAGGCGTGTAGGCGTTACGCTGCTTGCATTGCCCGATCGCTGGCGTCACCGTGCCTGGAACTCGTTCACGACGGCATCCTCGCGGCGGGCCGTTCGTCATACACTGGCACGTCGATCCGGCTAAGTAGCTGGCATCGACGTCCGCGTAACCGAGGGTTGGGCAATGGGGAGAAATTCCAGATGGCTCGCGCGTAAATGCGGGACTTGGCCCTCGTTGACGAGGGCTTTGGCAAGACCTGCGTGCCGCTTGCCCGCCATCGCCGCCATCGCGGTGCTGGCGTTCTTTTCGATTGCTTCGCACGCCGCCGAGTGGATCGACCAGCTTCCGGACGTCACTGTCGTCGCGCACGCCGTTGCCGACCAGTTAAAGGCCGACACGGTTGGTTGGGACTTCAAGGCGCGCGGGATCGAACTGGAGGATGACGACGACCTGTTCGCGGTCTACATGACGGGCACGCTCGTGATGCTGCGCCAGATCGTCCTCTACAAATACCAGGAGAAGAGCCTCTCGCGCGAGGACGAAGCAAAGCTGCGCTCGCTCGTCGCCGCCTACCTCGAAGCGGAGCTGGTGATAGGCAAAAACGTGGGCGCGCGACACGGTTACCTGACCACCGCCCAGAAATGCCGGGACATGGAATGCTACCGGCGATGGTTCAAGACGCACAGCATGAGCGTCGCCGGCGCATCCTATCGCGGGCGCATCCTTGCACGCCTGTTTTGCGACGTCGCGCTCGCCACCGAACTGGACAAGCTTGCGCAGACGAACGCGGTGCATGCCCCGTACCTGCCTTCCCCTGCAGTCACTCTCCAAATAGAAAGCGGAATGGCCGGCATCGCCGCTGCCGGGTGCACGGCGTACGGCGGCGACAGCGATCGCAACGGGCTCTGCGACGATTGGAAGGATCGGCCGAGGGCTGCAAGCCAGTCAATCGATCCGAGCATGGCGTCCTGCCTGCCGGTCAAGCGCCCCAACGAACCTGTGTTTTCCGTGGGCGTCCACGCGCAGTCCAATCGCTGGGTGGAAGTCCGCACGGGAGTGAACGGCTCGCAAGGAGACCAGTGCGATACAAAGATCATGACCTTTAAGGATTGCGACGAAATCGTGCAAACCATCCAGACCCGCATCGGCGGCGGATGCGGGATCAAGGACGGCATATCGATGCGCGTCAAATGCCCCAGTGGTCACGTCGTCCAGTTCATCTCGCGGGAATACTGGAAGCGCGGCGCGCCGGACAGCCAGGCACCGGAGGGCAATCTCGAAGAGGGCCGGTACGGCACGGCGCCGTACACGCCCGATCCCGACAAGCCTGGCGTCGTGGACCAGACCTGCCACCCGAAAACTGCCAAGCTCGACGAGCGCAAGTGGCTCACCGACTCTAGAAAGAAGTCCAATCCGTATTATGAGAGCAACGGATCGTATACGCGGTCTCGCCTTTGCATGGCGACCCTGGACGCGCCCAATGTCAGACTCGATCCGCAGAAATATCTCGCGGTGCGGATCGTCGGGAAATCATTTGCCATCTGCGAATGCAATGTGGTGGCAGTCGTCGACTGGGAACGCGCCTACTTGGCGGACAATCCCGAGGTTCCCATCTACACGGTCAAGCCGCCGCGCGACCCATTACTCGGGGAAGTCGAGAGGTTCCAGGCGCAGTCCAGGGACGAAGGCTTCGATCCATGGCCATCGAAGGAGAATTGCAGCAAGTGCGATCAATGACCGCAGCCTGAATGCCATCAGGCCACTGCGGTGTCCCAAAAAGCGCTCGCGCCGAAGCGCGCAAGCAAAGGCGCGCTCGACGGCCCCGCCAACGCGGCGACTTTGGTCAGCGCGTCCGCGATGACGCAAGTCGGCGCGGCGACCATGACGGCGCCCCTGCCGTTCCACTCCAAGCGGCTATGCGGATCGAAAATGCTGCCGAGCGGTTGCGCGAGTCGATCCGGATGCGCGATGCGGGGCGCGGAAGTGGCGATCGCGCCGCGGCGCAGGTCCGCCACTTTCACGAATCCCTCGCGGCGGCGCAAATGGATCGGCCTGGCTTCCGGACCGAAGCGG
Organism: Burkholderiales bacterium; assembly: GCA_035548375.1. Taxonomy (GTDB): domain Bacteria; phylum Pseudomonadota; class Gammaproteobacteria; order Burkholderiales; family JACQAP01; genus JACQAP01. The sequence continues at coordinate 71,988 of DASZTG010000011.1, read as the reverse complement.
CGCAGGTCGCCGCCCGCATTCACGGCGGCCTCGACGCATCCTCCCCTGCGCAACGCGTGGATCGCCATGTCGATCGCGAAGCCTTTCGCAATGCCGCCGAGATCGACCAGCACGGGCCGCTTGAAGAAAACCTTGCCGTCCGGCATCAGCACGATGTCGCGCGACACGCCGCAATCGAGTGACGTGTTCGTCGCTCCAGGCAGCAATCCCTGCTTCACCAGCAGCGGCGTGACCGTGACGTCGAAAAGCCCGGCGCTGGCTTCGTGGAGGTTCAATGCGCGCCGCAGGACGCCGCGGGTCCAGGAGTGGACCGATTGCGGGGAGCGAGCCGCCTCGCGGTTCAACCGCGACAGCTCGCTTTGCGGATCGTGGAAGCTCATCAACCGATCGACCTGATGGATGGCGGCAAAGGCCGCTTCGATCGAGCGTTCCACGTCGGGGCCGCGAGCGTCGACCTGGACCAGCGTCCCCATCGCGGGACGCATGCGCGACGCTTCAGCGCAGGACGGCCTGGTGGAGGAAAAGCAGGCGCCTGATGCCATCGGTCATATGGCGGGACGACAGCGTCGCGCCCAGCAGGTGCTCGATGTCGCTTTCGATGTTCACCGGGTCCTTCACCGTCTTGCCGACGAACTGGCCATTCCACTTCGGGTAGCGCACCTGCGACCCGAAGGCCTCGAGGTATTCGAGGACCTGGACTTGCTGGACGCTGCCGTCCGGATTGATCCCGAGTGCGTAGGTGATCAGCTCGTGCTTTCCAATGACACGGTCGACGAAAAACCAGCCCGTCGGCTTGCCCTTGGCCAAGGCGCGCCAAACCTGGGGCGTTCGGCCCGTGACACCGGAAAGCTTGTCGATGTCCTGCACCTGCTGCGGCGTCAGCTGCAACGGATACGAGGCGAACTCATCCGCCAGGGGAAATATAGCCGCCTGCGCCTGCTCGATAGTCATGTACTTCGCTGCGAGGCACTGCGGCGCGGCAACGCAGATGGCGACCGGTACCAACCAGCGCATGTCGAGGCTCATGCGCGCCCCCGTACCGACGTTTTTTTGGACATGGCTGTTTTTCTCTCGATACCGGTGACGAACCCGAAGCGACGCAGAACGATGCGGACGCAGTATCTCACAACGCTGCGCGCGGCACGCTTGCATCATCCGGCCAAGCCGCCAGTCCTGAAAGGGGTCGAGGCAAACGACAAGCGGATTGCCTTTGGCCGGCAATCCGCTTCGTGCAACTACATCGCTTCGCCGACGCTGCGGCTCAAGCCAGGACGATGCTGGTGGCAATGCAATCCTGCTCCCAAACCGGCTTCGAAAAGACCGGGAACCGAAATACCGCCTGGGGAATCCGAAGCGGCGGATGCGATCGTCAGTTCTCCCTGTGCTCCTTGCCATGCTCGTGCTCTTCATGGCGCATTTCCTCGTGCCGCATTTCCTCGTGGCGCTCTTCTTCGTGCGCGCGTGCGTAGTGCTCGCGATAATGGGGCACGTATTCGTTGCGATACCAGTTGTCCTGCACGAAGTAGACGCGTTCGCCGCATGCGTTGTATTGCCGGCAGTATTTCCACCAGTTCCTCGCCTGCTCCGGCGGCACATGCAGGTAAATCGGCTCCCTTTCCAGTTCCACCGGCGGCGCGTGAATGACGACAGGCTGCGGGTAGATGAGTTGCGGCGGCGGGGCGTCGCCGATGTCGATGCGACCGAAGAATCCCGGCTCGCCAACCTGTACCGACAGTCCGATCGTGGCAGCGACGGCGGGAAATGTCGCGGCACTCGCAATCGAGGCAACAGCGCAAAGCAGACGTTTCATGATCAAGCTCCAGTTGGCCGAAAATTCGCCTTCGATCGAAGGCGCGCGATTGCGCGCGAGCGCAACGTCGGCGATCGGAGCCCTGAGGCGCGGCCGAAGTCCGACGGGCTCGCACTGCCAATGCAGTGTGGCGCCCGCGGCTTTCTGCATGCTTACATCCCTGTCAGAGGTATCACTCGCAGGGACGCCTCTCTTTCCGCCGCCAAATGGATTTACCGGATGAGCGGGTCCATGGGAGCTTTTTGGTCAAGCTTGTGGCGCGACAAAACCCGCTTGCAATCAGGCCGGTGACGATCAGCATCGCGGCCGTGTGCACGACGACCGCTGCAATTGCAGTCGACAACTGGCCCGATCCCGCGATATCCCCGGCCGTCGGGTTGCCCCTGCATAGCGCGAACAACGCGGGCACGAGCATCAATCCGGCCCCGTGCGCGGTGGACATCATGAAGGACCATAGCGCGATGCCGGCATGCCCCGCTGGCACTTTCACCCGATTCGGCATGCGGTTCGACACGTGAATGATCGCGATGACAACGAACAGCCCGCCAGCGAGAAGTTGCAGCACGACGCGATCCATCGACAGGCCGATCGTAATCGCACCGGCCACAAGCGCGATCGACGCGACGTGCCCGACCGCAATCGGCACCAACGCCTGCAGTGCTTTCGTCCGATCGCGCGAACGCACACCCCATGCCGCGGCGAACGCCCAGCCCGTGACAGGATTGAGTCCGTGAAGCGCGCCGAATCCTGCAAGGGTCAACCATGGCCAGACGTTCGTCACGGCGTCCTCACCGGGTGGGCATCCTGTCGAACGCAGGCAGGGCCGGATCGACGTGATCCCATGCGTAACCGCGAATACGATACGTCACGAGCTGCGGCTTGTACCGGCGCGGATCGTCCAGGCTCGCAGCATGCACGACGAAGACCTCGGGATTCGCGGCAAACGTCATGTAGACCGGCGAGCCGCACTTCGGACAGAAGGCGCGTGTCTTGACATTGCCGCTGTCGGCGACCATGTCCCAGTGCGTGGCGTCCCCGGAAAGCTTCACGCCCGCGCGCGGGAACACCAGGTAGGAACCATGTCCGGTACCGCTCTTGCGCTGGCAGTCGCGGCATTGGCAGTCGACCATTGCCAGCGGCTCGCCGGCAATTTCATAATGGATGGCCGCGCAGGCGCATCCACCGACATAATCATCACTCATCGCCTTTCCTCCTTTGACCAGGTGTCGTCGGTGCGCGATGGCGTCAGTCGCGCAAAGCGCAGCACGAACCGGCCGCCTTCGGTGCAGGGGCGGGATCGTAGCGATCATGGTGGCGCACCCACTCCATGCCGTAGGTATCGCCATCCTCGTCGCGACCCTTCGGGGCGAGATCCATCATGCTGTACGCACCCATCATGACTTCCACGCCGCGACCGAAGGTCGAGTAGGTGTGGAACACTTCGCCCGCATCGTTTCTGTAGAAAAGGCTGATGCCGGGTAACTCCTCGTGCGGAGACGCGATCATGTGATAGTTGTAATACCCCTCGCCGCCGGCCTGCTCTTCGGGCGTGAAGCTCACGTGAAAGTCGTAGTTGAAGTCGTTGCGGTTCGAGGACACCCATTTGAACTTCCAGCCCATGCGGCTGCGGAACCGCTCGATCTCCTCGATCGGGGCACGCGAGATCGCCACGAAAGTGATGTCGCGATGCTCGAGGTGGATCTTCATGCCGTCGGTGTGATCGGCCATGTACGAGCAGCTCTTGCAGCCCTGCTCCCATCCGGGTGCCAGCATGAAGTGCTGGACCATGAGCTGGCTGCGGCCCTCGAACAGGTCCGCGAGCTTGCGCGGACCTTCGAGCGTATCGAACACGTAATCCTTGGCGATGCGCACCCACGGCAACGCGCGACGCTGCTCGGCGACCTGGTCGCGCAGGCGGGTCAATTCCTTCTCGCGGGCAAGGAGTTTCTTGCGCTCGGCGATCCAGCGGTCCGGGGTGACGACGGCGTGCTTCGAGAGATTCTTCGGGGTAGCGGCTGCGTTCATGCTGTTCTCCTTGGCTGTTGGCGCCGCGAACCGGCGCCGTGGAACCAATCTACCGGCGTGCAGACGCGGGCGTGAGTAACAAGATTGTCGCGAATGCGTTTTCTACGACCTGACCCTACGCAGGATGGGGTGCGGGCAATTTCCGGGGAAACGGCGGAAACAGAAGGGCGATGGCCACCGCGAGGATTCCGAGTACGAAGGACGCGGCGTAGAGCCACACATAGGTGCCGAAGCGGTCGAAGATCCACCCACCGCCGAGCGGCCCGAGCGCCATGCCGAGGCTGGAGACCATGGTCGCGGCTCCCAGCACGGTGCCGAGGATCTGCTGGCCGAAATATTCACGCGCGAGCACGGCATAGAGCGGCATGACGCCACCGTACGCGAATCCGAACACCGCGGACACGGCATAGAACTCGCCGAGGCGGGACGCAAAGACGAAGGCGCCCGCGGCGAATGCCTGGATCGCGAGCCCCGCGATCAATATGCGCTTGACGCCGAAGCGATCGGCCATCAGGCCGAGCGCGATCCGCCCGCCCAGGCCGGCGAGGCCTTCGACGCTGTATACCGTCACGGCGGCAAGCGGCGGCACGCCGCAGACGATCGCATAGCTGATGGTGTGGAAGATCGGCCCGGAATGCGTGGCGCAACACGCGAAATACGTGAGCGCGAGCACGATGAACTGCGGCGAACGCAGCGCCGCGCTTGCGGTCGTTATCGGGCCTTCCTTCGCCTCGCCAGGCGGTCCGCCGCCAGCTGCCTGCGCCTTCGGCGCCGGGCGCACGAACAGCGCGGCCGGAATCATCAAGGCCCACGCAAGGCAGGCGATGCAAAGCTGCGCCGTGCGCCAGTCCGTCTTCGACACGAGCCAGGCGGCGAGCGGCGAGATCGTCAGCGGTGCCACGCCCACACCGACGGAGACGAGCGACACGGCCAGGCCACGATGGCGGTCGAACCACGCCATGACCGCCACGAACATCGGCGCGAAGAAGCTGCCGGCGGAAATGCCGACGATGAGGCCGTAGGTCAGCAGAAACGCGACCTGGCTCGTCGCGCGGCTGGCAAGTGCCAGCCCAAGGCCGAGCAGCACCGCCCCCGCGAGCACGACGCGCCGCGGTCCATAGCGGTCGCTGAGCGCGCCCCAGCCGAAGCCGGCGACGCCCATGGCGAGGAAATTGAGCGTCATGGCGCTGGAGATGCCGGCGCGGGACCAGCCGGTATCGCGCGTCATCGGATCGAGGAAGACCGCCAGCGAAAACATCGCGCCGACGGCCACGCAAGTCATCAGCGCGCCGATGCCGACCATCACCCAGCCATATCGCAGGTTCATGTCTTGCGCTCCGTATCCCACCGAACGGATGGTCCTCGCGCGAATCGACATGCGCGCGATACGTCGTGACCGTCGTGACAGCCGAAAATGCTTTCAGTCTCTGGATCGACAGTCACGTCGTCACGATAGTCACGTCGTCACGGCTTTCTCGGCCTTTTCACCGCGCGCACCTTCGCTTGCCCGCCTGCGCCCGCGTAGAACAAGTCCTTGCCGTCGGATTCGAGCCCGCTGACGCCGACCCCCTTCGGCATCTCCATGCGCTCGAGCACCTTGCCCGACTCGGGATCGATGCGGCGAATCTCGCTCTCGTCGTTTTCCCAGGTGCCGTGCCACATCTCGCCGTCGACCCAGGTCACGCCGGTCACGAAGCGATTCGATTCGATGGTGCGCTTGATCGCACCGGTGTCGGGATCGATCTGGTGGATCTTGCGTTCGCGATGATGCCCTACCCACAGGCTGCCTTCGGCCCACGCCATTCCCGAATCTCCGCCCTTGCCGGGCGCGGGAATGGACTTGACCACCTTCCCCGTCGCGGGATCGATCTTGTCGATGCGGGCCTCGACGATCTGGTACAGGAATTTGCCGTCGAAGGCCGTGCCCGCATTGCCGGCGCATTCGATCGTGCGCGCGATGTCGCCGCTTGCCGGCTCGAACGCGACCAGGCCCGAATCCGTGGCGGCCCAGACGTTGCGGCCATCATAGGTCACGCCACCCACGCGGGACGCACCGGCGAAAGGCCCGTATTCGCGGACGATCTGCGCCGCGTGGACCGGCGCTTCGCGCGCCTGCCTGTCTGCCTTGTCCATTTCCTGCCTCCTTTTCCGCGCCGGCTGCCGGCGCCACAATCCCACTCTATTCGAACGGCAGCGCCGCAGGGAGTAACAAGATTGTCGTGAATCCCGCCAGCGGCGGCGCCAGCCAGCGTTGCGTACGCGCCCGCCCTACGGAACGGACACGGCCAGCGGCTTCGAGTTCGACGAGCGCCCGCTGGACGGTACGCTGGCTCGCGCCGAGCGCCAGCGCCAGCGCCGAGGTCGACCAGGCGGCGCCGTCGGCGAGTAACGCTACGAGCGAGGCCTGGTCGCCGTCGATCGGGGGCGCAATCAAGACGACAGTCTTATTGCCGGCCGGTTGCAGCAAGAACCCCCGATCCGTGGCTTCGATGCCCGCCAGGCCGGAAACGAGCGCCCGCAGCCGGCCGATTTCCACGCGCAATCTTGCGCGATGCGTCTCGTCGGGACGCCTTGCGTGGAAGGCGCGCACAATGAGCTTTTCGCGATCGATATCTCCAGGCCAGGCTTCCGCCAGCGTACGCGCCAGCGCGAACAGGACCGGTCGTCTCGCCAGCGACCGCCATGAATCGCCGGAGCGCAGCCCGCGGCGACAGGCGTCGATGACGAGATCGCCGGATTCGAGCAGCGCCGCCACCTCGTCGAGGCGAAGCATGCGTTCTACACCGGAAGACAGTCGACGCGCGGCGGGTCGGTCGAGCGCGGCTTGCGCTTCCTCGACTTCCGCGATGAGCGCCGGGACGCCCGCGCGATCGGCGGCCTCGTGTGCGCGGGCAAGCGCCGCCTTGGCCGGCCCGATCTGCAACGACCGCAGCGCGAGCTCCGCCGCGGCCAGCCCCGCCACCGCCGCGAGCGACGGCGGCAGGGCGCCCACCTCGATGCCAGCCAGCGCCTCGGCGGCGGCATCGAGGCGGCCGAGGAGCAGAAGCCTGCGAACAGCGATCAGGCGTGCCTGCATCGCATTCGACACATCCGCGCGCGCTTCAAGCGCGGCCGCGGCCGCCATCAATGCGCGCGGCGAAACGTCGAGGTCGCGCATGGCAAGCGCCACTTCGGCTTCGGCCACGACGCAACGCGCACGCGACAATTCCTCGTGCGCACCGAAGCCGCGTGCGGCAAGGCGCAACAGTTCGCGTGCGCGCGCAAGCTCGCCGAGCTGCGCCATGGCGATGCCACGCAAGGCCAGCGCGGGCGGATCGTCGCGTAGCGCCACAAACTTCAGCGCACCGAGCGAATCGCCCGCGGCAAGCGCGCGGCCAGCCGCCGTAATCAGGGAATCCATGGCGAGAGGCTACTACGACGCGCTGCTTGCCGGTGCACGGCCGCGCGGAACCCGCCGCGCTCGTTGCCGAGCGAGGGAAATGCGCGCACGCTCCGCCGACCCGGACGCGACGAGCATCGCGTCACCTGCATGCAGGGATCGTGGATAAAATGGATCATTCGCTCAACGGATAGCGAATCGGGAAAAGACATGCCCCTGGACCTTTTGATACGAGGTGGAACGGTCATCGACGGTTCGGGCGCCGCGCGTTTCGCGGCCGATGTCGGCGTATCGAATGGCCGCATCGTGAAAGTCGGCCGCATCACAGAGGCAGCGAAACGCACGATCGACGCCAACGGCCTGATCGTCTCGCCCGGCTTCATCGACGGCCACACCCACATGGATGCACAGGTCATGTGGGACCCGCTCGGAACGTGTTCCTGCTACCACGGCGTGACCTCGGTGGTGATGAGCAACTGCGGCTTCACGCTCGCTCCCTGCAAGCCCGCCGACCGCGAGTGGGTCGCGAACAGCCTGTCCTACGTCGAGGACATTCCGACCGCCGCAATGGCGGCCGGCATCGACTGGACCTGGGAGTCCTTCCCCGAATACCTCGCCGCAGTCGAGCGCCGGCCGAAGGCGTTGAACCACGCGATGTACATCGGCCATTCGGCGGTACGCATGTACGTGATGGGCAGGCGCGCGGTGACGGACAAGGCCACCGACGAGGAAATCGGCCGCATGGCGCAATTGGTCCGGCAAGGGATCAAGGCCGGCGCCAAGGGCTTTTCGACCTCGCGTTCGCATACGCACCTGACCCCCGACGGCACGCCGGTCGCGAGCCGCATCGCCTCATGGGACGAGACCGAGCGCATCGTTGCGACGATGGGCGATCTCGGCGACGGCATTTTCCAGATCGGCCCCGACATCCTTGACCGTGCCGAAAACGACGCCTTCCTCTCGCGCATGAAGCGATTCGCGCTCGCCTACAGGCGCCCCATCATGTTCGGCCTGATTTCAACGCACCAGGGCGAAGACCCGGCATCGTGGCAAGCACAGCTCGATACCATCGCGGACGTCAACGCCACCGGCGGACGCATGTTCGGCCAAGGCGGAACGCGCTCGATCAACGCGATTTTCTCGTTGAAATCCTACCTCCCCTTCGACGTGCTGCCCGCGTGGAAGCCGATCCGCGCGTTGCCGCTCGAAGAGCAGAAGAGGCGGTTGCGCGAACCCGCGGTTCGCCGCGAGCTTGTCGCCGCGGAAGCGGGGATGAAACCGAAGGACAACAGGATGCAAGGCGGCGGCGCGGCAACGACCGATCCGCGCAAGCCGGACTACGACAATCTGTTTGCGCTCAAGGGCGTCGACTGGGATGACCCGACGATCAGCGAGCTGGCGCGCGCCGGCGGCAAGCATCCGGTCGAAGTCATGATCGACCTGTCGCTAGCGAATGCCGACCAGATCTACCAGCAACCCATCGTCAACGAGAATCGCGACGACGTGCTGGCCATGCTCGAGCGGGATTCGACCCTTGCGACCTTCTCCGACTCCGGCGCCCACGTCGCGCAGGAAATGGGCTCATCCCTGCAGACCCACTTGTTGCATTACTGGGTCGACAAACGCGGCGCCTTCACGCTGGAACAGGCCGTGAAGAAACTTTCGAACGACATTGCGCAGGCCTTCGAGCTCGACGGGCGCGGCCTCTTGAAGGAAGGCTACAAGGCCGACCTGCTCCTGTTCGAGGAAGGCCGCGTGCGCCCGCTGTTGCCCACGGTCGAGAGCGACCTGCCAGGTGGCGCACGGCGATTGGTGCAGAAAGCCGAAGGCATCCGCGCAACCATCGTCAACGGAGTCGTGACACTGGAGAACGGGGAATCGACCGGACGTTTCGCAGGCGAAGTCATCAAGGGCAAGCTCGCATCCAGGCAGGGATGAATCGAACCAGCCGGAACCGGCAAGACGACCGCGATCTTTCGCGCCCAAGGATGCTGAATCGCAATCATAAAAATCCAGTGAAACCAACAATCTGAAATCGCGAAATTTCGCACCTGGCCGCCGCCGGAAAATCTGCTTGACTCCATCGCGCAATCGGCGCTAACTGGGGTTGCTTCTGAACCCGGGATGGATGCTCAAACCCAAGGTAGTACGATCCGGTTGTTGCCCGTCGGATTTGCTGTTGCGCGCGCCGCGAAGTCGCGGTGAGCCTGATGCAGGCGGGGCGGCGACCACTTTAGAACCCGTGTTTGAGGGTTATGCCACCGGGCGATCGAGGCAACGCAAAGGGCGTGACGCAAGTCGCGCCCTTTGTACGACCGGAGTCGAGATCGCCGGTAGGAAAAGCGGGCTTCCAGTGGACGCCAACGCGCCTGGCGCGACCCGGAAGCCCTTTTTGTGAATCATCGCGACACGTCCTGCCGCTCAACGACAACCGATGACGACCCAATCCGCAGACGACGCCGTCCTGTTCTTCATTCCGGACATCGGCGGCTTCACCAAATTCATCGCCGAGACCGAGGTCCGGCACAGCCAGCATATCGTGCGCGAGTTGCTGGAGCTGCTGGTCGATGCCAATTCGATCGGCATGAAGGTTTCGGAATTCGAGGGCGATGCGGTGCTCTTCTACCGCAATGGCGCCCCTCCCTCGCCGCAAGAGCTCGTGCAACAGGCAAGGCAGATGTACGTCGCATTCCATGCCTACCTGAAGAAATTCGAATACTTTCGCGTCTGCCAATGTGGCGCCTGCGCGGGCACCGGCGGCATTACGCTGAAAATGGTCGCGCATTACGGTTCTGCCGCCACCATGCAGGTGAAAGATCACGTGAAGTTCATCGGCAAGGACATCATCATCGCCCATCGCCTGCTCAAGAACTCGGTCGACGTGCGCGAGTATCTCCTGGCTACGAGCCAGACCCTGCTTGCATCCGGCGGGCAGGAAATCGATGCGGGATCCTTCGTAAGGGGCACGGACGCGTATGAGAGCCTCGGCACCATCGAATACGCGATCCGGCCGCTCGAAGGTTATCGCGCGGAAATACATGTCGCGCCGCCGGCGCCGGGCGGAATGACGAATCCGCGCAGGATGGCAACGCTCACGCGAACGATAGACGCTCCCATCGAAGAGGTGTACCAGAGGATCATCGATTTGCCCGGGCGCCTGGACTGGATCGAAGGCGCCACCAGGGTTGACATGTCCGGCGACCGGGAGAACCGGATCGGAAAGACGCATCGCTGCATGCGCGGAGAGGAAGGCGTCGAACTGATGACCACCGAAGTCAAGGTCAGCGAATCGACCATGGAGCTCTGGGAGACCGACCTGAAGAAGATCATGGCCTGCCGGTACTTTCTGACGAGGACGCCAGGCAACGCGACCGAACTCGCGCTGGAGCTCTACGTGCGCGACAATCTTTTTTTCCGCTTGATGTTCAGGCTGTTGCTGCAGAAAAAGCTCACGGCCTTTTTCGACAAATCCCTCGACAATCTCTGCGGGCTGTTCGAGAAGGCCGGCCGTTGAGCGCCCGCGCTCAAGCCGTGGGAAAAATCCCGGCCGTATCGGCGCGCAGTTCTTCGAGCCTGGCCTTCGCGTAGCGGTAGCCGACCTCCGCGATCTCGTCGAGCGCCTCGAACTGCAGCACGCCGTAGGCGTCGATCGGCGGGCGCAGGCAGACGTCGGCATTGTTCCTGACTTCGCGCGTCTTCTGGCTGCTGCTCACATCGGTCGTGCGCATCAACACGTCGACGATATGCGGCACCTCGATGCGCGCGGCGAACGGCAGCACGCGATTGCGCAGGAGCTGCCACGGCGAGGGAAACTCGGCCAGCTTGAAAATGAATTCGCGCTCGGATCCGACATCGACGACGATCAGCTTCCGGCATGCCCGTTCGCGCATCACGTCGCCGGGCAAATTATTGACCAGGCCGCCATCCACGAGGATATGGCCGTCGCTCAACACCGGCACGAACACCCCGGGCAGCGACGCGCTCGCCCTGACCGCTTTCCAGAGCATTCCGCGTTCATGGATCCGGGTCGTGGCAGTGGACAGATTGCAGGAGACGCAGAAGAAATTCAGCCACAGGTCTTCGATCTCCAGCCCGCCCCAGATCTTCCTGGCCATGTTGTCGAGGCGCCGGCTGCGGATCAGCGAAATGAAAGGCAGGGAATATTCCTTGTGCGGCCTCCCGCGAAGCCAGGCTTCCCGGTTGGTTTCGAGCATCTGGCGCCAGTCCTGGTCCATCGCGACCAGCGAGGCCATGACCGCCCCCATGCTGGTGCCGCCGATCATGTCGATCGGCACGCCCGCCTCGCGCAATGCCCGCACCACGCCGATGTGCGCCAGGCCGCGCGCGCCTCCGCCCCCCAGCACCAGGCCGATGGCCACGTCGCCGAGGCAGCGCGCCACGCGCGCGAAATCTTCCTCCCTGTCCAGGCGCACGTGGAACACACGCTGCACATTCCGACCCGCGAACCAGCGCGACGTGCCCGACGGCAGGCGACTGCCGTCAGCGTGCAGCATCACCAGGTTTTGCCGTGCCTTCGAGATGTCGCCGCTGCCGAGCAGGCTCTTCTCGATTTCGCCAGGCGCGCAGTCCGCGCCGGCGTTCGCAACCAGGAGGATTTCATCGGCCTGGCGCAGGCAGCGTCGCGTCCAGCGTGACGGCGCGCCGTCGGTTTCGTAAACCAGAAACCTGTGATGCGATTCCTGCTCGTCCAGCCAGGCGGTCAGCCGAACGCCCGCGGCTTCGTCATCCTCCGCGGCGGCGATGTCCGGGCGCCTCAGCAGGCTGTCGACCCGCGCGGCCGACAAATGCAGTGTCGGGCCTATCGTCGCAAGAGCGCGCACCAAGCGTTCTGCAAGGGCCGCGGTGGAATTTTGCGAGTCCGTTGCAAGGATGGCGACGCACTTGCCCGTAACGGCGAACTGTCCCGGTCCTTCCTTGGCCCGCAGCCGCTGGATCACGATGCGCGTGATCGTCTGCATGACTTTCGGATACCGGCGGACGATCTCGTCGAACGCCGGCCGCGAAATGCGCACGAGGTCGCTGTCGCGAACGGCAACGACGGTCGCGGTGCGCACCTCGCCGGTCAACAAGGCGATCTCGCCTATGCTCTCGCCGCGGGTCATCTCGCCCAGGGTGCGGCCGCCGCCGGACACCGCGCGCAGCCGTCCCCCCAGCACGAAATAAAGGTCTTCGCCCTTGTCGCCCTGCGCGAACAGCGTCTGCCCGGCGTACAACCTGACCCACTCCACCCGCTCCTCGACGAAGCCGAGCATGGCCTCGTCCAGCGGGCCGAACAGTTTCGGCAAACCCACGGCGAGCTGGTCGCGGGCAAGCCGCCGGCGAATGCCGCCGGCCAGCTCACGCACCGCCGAGGGCACCGCGCGCACGAGCGCGTCGAAAACTTCGCGCGGCACCCTGACCAGCACCGCGTCTTCCTGCGCCGACACGGTCGCGCTGTAGGTGCCGCCGCCAGTCAAGATGGCCATCTCGCCGGCGATCTCGCCACGCCCGAATTCCGACAAGATGAGCTCGCGGCCGTCTTCCATGACGGTCGTCGCGCGCAGCGTCCCGGAAACCACGACGTAGAGAGAATGGGCGTCCTCGCCCTTGCGCAGCAAAATGCCGCCGGCGGCGAGACTCACGCACTCGAGTTCAGTACCCGCTTGCGCCAGCAGTGCATTGCGAAATGCCGGGAACCGTGCCTCGATGCATTCCAGCAGCCGGGGAAAATCTGCACCCGAGCGCGTCATGGCGCTACGACCCGGCACGCGCGCGACACGAGCAACATTCGCTCAGGGCATGCGCTCGAGGCGCGCCTTGAGCTCGCGCAGCAGCGCCAGCGTGCCGGGATGCTTGACGCGTGCGATCGCGCCGTCGATCTTGGATTGCAGATCGACCGCCCCCAGGCGCAGTGCGGCGCGAAACTCGCTCGGAAAACCATCCTTGCCGTAGAGCTGTGCAACATCCGAAAGGGGCGAAGAGGCGGCGCGCGACACCGGGACCTGCCGCTCCTGCGCGCCGGGAACGTCCGCGTCGACATTGCGCGATTCGATACCCTTCGACGGCGCCTGCGGATCGTTCTCGACGCCTGCCGCCACCAGCAACAGCAGCACGTAGGTGCGCTGGAGGTTGCGCCGGTACAGGTCGATCACCGGAACCGGCGCCTGCAGTTCGCGGAACAGGCCGTCGTTCAAGTCGTAGAGCATGTCGATGCCGGTATAGCCCTTCGGCGCCGGATCCAGCTCCCTCGCTTCGGCCATGCGCTCGAACACGCCGCCGTCGATGAGCTTGCGCAGCAACTGCACGTTCGATCCCTGCAGCGCACTTGCGCCGCCCGACGGGCCGATGCGATACAGGACGTCGGGGTCGAGCAGCGCGGTGGGCGTGGCGAAGGCCCGATCGAGCAGGAACCTGACAGCCGCACGCTGGCGTTTCGTCGACACCGCCTGGAACGGCGGCACCGGTCCGCGCCCGCCCTGGTACCGCGTCTCCTCCACGCCGCCCACCAGCTTGGCCACGGCCATGAGCTCGCGATGGCGCTGCAGGATCAACGCCTGGTACATCTCGGCGGTGCGCGCATAGCCGCTGCCCGTCTGCGCGGTGGCCGGCACCAGCAGCGGCATGACCCGATCGACGTTGCGCAAGCCCATGTCGGCGGACTCGACCGGATCGTTGCCCAGCACGTTGGTATTGACCTGGGGATCGAGCGGCGCCCAGTCGTCCTCGCCGCCGAAGCGCAGCATCGGATCGTTGACCTGTTGCGACGCCAGCTGGTCGAGATAGGTCCATTCCGAGTCGCTGCTCGCGGGCTCCCTGGTGCGCTTGCCGTTGACCACCGCGATCTGGGTAACGGGTTTGTAGCCCCATTCGATGGCAAAGAAATCGTAGGGGCCGAACTTCGGGAAGAGATACGCGTCGTCTCCGGGTTGGGCGACGTAGTTGAGCCTCGAGTAGTCCATGATCGAGGCGGTGTTTCCCCATTTTTCGGTCCAGTCGCGGCTGCGCAACTGCGCCACCGAATAAGCCGAGTGGCCCTTGAAGTTGTGGCGCAGACCCAGCGCGTGGCCGATCTCGTGCTTGACGATGTAGCGCAGCATCTCGCCGGAAATATCCTCGGGCAACGGCAGCTTTTGCGCGCGCGGATCCAGCGGCCCGACCTGGGTGAAATACCAGGCTTCGGCAAGCCGCAACACGTCATGCCAGAAAATGGCGTGCGAAGAAATCACTTCGCCGCTGCGCGGATCCACCACCGCCGGCCCCATTGCGTTTTGCCTGCCGCTTGGCGTCCAGCGCACGACGTTGAAGCGCACGTCCTCGGGGTCCCAGTCCGGGTCCTCCTGCAGCGTCGGGGCATCGCGCGCGATGATGGCATTGCGAAAGCCCGCCTTCTCGAACACCTTCTGCCAGTCCTCTATGCCCTGCTTGATGTAGGGGCGCCACTGCTCCGGGACTTCCCAGCTCAGGTAGAACACGATCGGCTTGACTGGATCGGAAATCTCCGCCATCGGATCCTTTTTTTCCAGTCGATAGCGCTGGATGTAGCCGCGGCGAACGCTGCCGTATTCGCCGGTCCCGTAGTCGTCGAACGGAACCGTGAAATAGCCCACGCGATCGTCGGCATAGCGCCCGCGCATGGGGATCGGCGGCAATGCCATGATGCTCGAGTGGAAGACGAAGCCCAGCGTGGCCGGCCGGTCTTCGTCGCCGCTGCGGCGCAGTTCCGCCGCGTCCGCGGTCCATGTCTGGTAGAAACGCACGTCTATGCTTCCCGGGAAAGCCTTGACCGTCTGCACGTAGGAGCGCTTCGGGTCGACCGCCTGCATGTGGAAATGGCGCATCAGGTCGAGCGCGAATCCCGCCGGCACCTCGCTGGTAAATACGGCCGTCACGTCGATTTGCGGCTCGCCGCCTGGCCCCTCGCCGATGATGTCGAATGCCCGGATCACGGTGCGCAGCGAGGCCGCCTCGACGCCGCGCTGCAGGTTAGGCTGCTCGCGCGCGAGGATTTCATAGCGCACGTCCTCGAGGTAGACCTTGTTGCCCAATCGGATGAGCCGGACCACGCGATTGTCGACGACGGACCCTGGCGCCACGAAATCCGTGCCGGTCGACAGCGCGGCGAATTCCGTGTTGACCAGGATGTCGCGATTGAGTCCGCGCAGCGGAATCTCGAAAATTACGCGGTCGCAGATTACGTGCACGGTCAGCAAGCCGGTGAGGGTCTGCTTCTGCGGCTCCTTGCCCTGTGGGCAGGACGACACCACCGCTTGCGCGGCGCCGAATGCAGGCGGGCAAAGGATGGCTATGACGATAGCCGAGAGCAGCACGACTCGTCGCATGGTCAGTCTATCCGTCCGGAATTGCGCATCGATCGCCGACTCCCCGAGTTGATCGACAAAGCCAATCGAAGACCGCCGTCGACGCTCGCGAAATCAAGGCATCGGATTCATGGGAACCGCGCGGCACGCCGCGTAAGTTACGCCTCGTTGCAATTGCAGGTCAAATCGCGCCGGCGTTGCCGGCGTCCGCGAACCGCGTCCGGGCTGGCAGGATTGGCGACAAGGCGGTCGAGGCTTTACCGGAGAACCCGCCGGCGGCGGGGCACAGATGCAAACGGCGTCGGGATGGATGAAAATATCCGCTGCCATGAGAACGGCGCAGCCTGGCGGCCGGTCCGACGTCTGCACCGACCGTCCTTTTGTCGAGTGGTCATCGCGCAACCATTATTCATCGCGCCGTGGGAAGGAGGGAACCATGCCTTCGGAAGAATTGCGGATCAATGCGCAGGCTCGCCTGATCGAGGAAGACGGCCACATTCGCGTCCTGTACGACGGCATCAAGTACGCAAGGGACCAGTTGGTGCCCTTCCATATCTTTGGCGTCGACAGCAATCCCACGCGTCATTCGACCGCGGGCGCCTTCGTCAGCACGTTCATGTACGCGAAATTCGGCATCGATGAATCGGCGTGGCCCGCGCTCGCCCGCCAGTTCGTGAACACGCCCTGAGCGAGCGGAAGCGAACGCCAGAAAGCCAACCGCCGCCCCGGGGGGCGGCGGGCTTCAACCTGCTACTTGCCGAATTTGACGACGTCCCAGGGATCGACCTTCCTGAAGGTGCCGAATTTCTGGAAGTGCACCCGTTGCAGCAGCAGCAGCGCCTGCATTGCGTCACGCGGGAAGCCCTGGCGGCCGCCGCGATCGTCCACGATCAAGCCATCCAGGAAGACCTCGCCCTGCGGACTGCCCCACAAC
The DNA here is from genome assembly GCA_035548375.1 of Burkholderiales bacterium. Taxonomy (GTDB): domain Bacteria; phylum Pseudomonadota; class Gammaproteobacteria; order Burkholderiales; family JACQAP01; genus JACQAP01. The sequence continues at coordinate 55,522 of DASZTG010000011.1, read as the reverse complement.
GCCACGATATTCTGGTGGATGCGCGGAAAGTTCATTTTCAGCACGGCGACCGCGGCGTCGAATTTTTCCTTGTCAGTCGGTTCCGGCTGCTTGATGTCCGCGACCGTGAATTTTTCCACGGTCTCGCACAATTTCCGGCGGACTTCGGCGCGGTCCAGGCCTTCCCAGCAATCCTCGATTTCCTCGTTGGAGAATTCGACCTTCACCGGTTTCCTCCCGATCGGCGCGATCTGGAAGGTCACGGTCGTGGGCACCGGCGCGCCCGGCTGCCAGGTCAGCGTATGCGTTACACCCTCGGCGGTGATGGCCACGCCGTTTTCGCCGAGCTGTTCGACAATGGCCTCGCTCACGATCCTGAAGCCTTCGCGAAATTCATATTGGGCACTGGTGCTCATTTTTTGATTTCCTCCGTGACGATTGCAGCCAAATTACAAACAGCAATCGATATGCCAATGCCGTTGCGGCGCTCCGGGCGCCGGCAAGCGCCCTAAATAGTGGAAATGAATCGGGATTTTCCGAGAAGCAGGTCACGTCCAGTTACGCATACCGGCCGGAAACCGGCCGCCATATCAGCATTTCGACGTTCCACGTCAGGATTTCAACAGCCGTGGCGACCGGTTTCTTTTCAGGGAACGGACGGATGGCCTCCTGCCCTGGCACATGGCATCGGCGAGCCCGGAATGCCGTCTTCGGCATGAAAACCCTTCTGTAGCAGCCCGCAAGACAGCCGCCGCGCAGGGCAATCCACCGCTGCGGCCCGTCGCATACGGGCGAGGTCCGCCCCCGTTGGAAATATGTTGAATCCCTGACCGCCCGCCACCTACCGGCAAGGATTTCCGGTTCGATCCGATGGGACCGCTACCCCCGGACACGGGAGCCTCTCTTTGCTGCCATGCCGTATGGGACTCCATGCCATTCCGATCTGGATGCGGCGGGATTGGACTATCATGCCGAATGCATTTTTTACGAACCCTCCCGGGTCACGTCTGGACCAACGGCCAGCTCGCGCTTAAGCAACGCCGATGAAAGATTCGACGAAAAAAATCCCGATTCTCTGGATGATCGTCCCGCCGGTTCTCGTCGCGATAGAATTCGACGCGATCCGCATCGAGTGCGGCTCGTTGCTTCGCTGCGGCGTCCACGATGGTCCGGCCGTTCTGCTGGTATCGGTGTTCCTGGTAACGTTGTCGTTCGGCGCGCTCGGCACCGCGATCGCGCTGTGGATCTCCATTCGACGGATCACGCGCCTGGAAAAACAGCGTACCTCGCTCAACATGGCCTTCGTGACGATAGGCGCCATTTCCTTGCCGGCGATGCTGACGCTTTTTTTCTGGTTCCTGTTTCAGTAGCATGCCCCGTGGCCGCCGGCGCAGTCCTCAGCGCCAGAAGCCTTTGTGCGGCATCAGCGCCTCCCCTTCCAGCATGGGCCCGACGACCTCGATCCCGCGCTGGCCGCGGGCGAACACTTCCCTGCACGGCAACGAAAGGGTTGGATTTCCGGGATGATTGCCGGTGAGTTCCAGCAGCTTCTCTTCCGATAGCGCATAGACCACGCGGCCGATTCCGGACCAGTAGATGGCGCCTGCGCACATGGCGCAGGGCTCCGCGCTGGAATACAACGTCGCGGCGCCCAATTCGCCGGGCTTCATTCGAGACGACACCATGCGCACGGCAACGACTTCCGCATGGCCGGTGCAATCCGACCGGAAGTCGTTGAACGCTTCTGCAAGCACATTGCCGTCGCTGCCTGTCACCAGTGCCGCAAAGGGATGGTTGCCGGCGTCGCGCGACTGTTGCGCCAGCGCGATCACCCGGCGCAGCCAGGTTTCGTCATCCGACGCGTCCGCCAACGACTATCCTTCCATGACGGCGGTCGCAACCGCGGAGGCATTGCCGTCTGCGGCCTTGCCGGCGCCGTTCAGGAAGGCATTCAGCGCCACGGCGACGATGGCTGTGAGCGTGATCCCGCTATGCGTAAGCGACCCCGTCCACTTCGGAAACTCGTCGAAGAACGCCGGCGATACCAGCGGGATCATGCCGGCGCCGATGCTGATCGCGACGATCAGAAGGTTCGAGCGATTCTCGAAATCCACGCGCGAGAGGATCTTGATGCCGGTCGCGGCGACCATGCCGAACATCGCGATGCCGGCACCGCCGAGCACGGCCTGTGGAATGGATGCCACGAGCGTCGCGAGCTTCGGGACCAGCCCGAGCGCGATCAGGATGCCGCCCGACACGGCCACCACCCAGCGGCTGCGCACGCCGGTCACGCCGACCAGGCCGACATTCTGCGAGAACGACGTATAGGGAAAGGTATTGAAGATGCCGCCGATGACCGTGCCCAGCCCGTCGGCGCGCAGGCCTCGCGTCAAGTCCGCCGGCGTCACCGAACGCTTCGTGACTTCACCGAGGGCGAGGAACATGCCGGTCGACTCGACCATGACGACGAACATGACCAGGCATAGCGAGATGATCGAACCGAATTCGAACTCGGGAAATCCGAACGAGAAAGGCAGCACGATGGCGAACCAGGATGCCTCCGCCACGCCCGTCAGGTTCACCTTGTCCAGCGGCAGCGCCAGCAGGAAGCCCACCACCAGTCCGAGCAGCACGGAGATGTTCGCCCAGAATCCGCGCAGGTACTTGTTTACCGCGAGGATGGAGATCAGCACCACCAGTGCGATCGAAAGGTTCCCGATGGCACCGAAAGGCTTCGCGCCCGTGCCGCCACCCGCCCAGGTGATGCCCACGCGCAAGAGCGTGATGCCGATGACGGCGATGATGGTGCCGGTCACTACCGGTGGAAAAAAACGCAGCAGCCGGCTGAACACGGGCGCGACCAGCATGGTCGCGATGCCTGCAACGATGACTGCGCCGTACATGGCCTGCGCGTTCAGCCCCGCGTTGGCCATGGCCACCAGCGGGCCGACCGCGGCGAAGGTCACACCCATGACGACCGGCAGCCGGATGCCGAACTTCCAGACGCCGATGCACTGGATCAGGGTGGCCACGCCACAGGCGAACAGGTCGGCATTGATCAGCAGCGCCAGTTGATCCTTGGGCAACTTCAGTGCACCGCCGACGATCAGCGGCACCGCGATGGCGCCCGCGTACATGACCAGGACGTGCTGCAGTCCGACCAGGAACATCTGCCCCGGCGGCAGGACGGCATCGACGGGATGGACATCGGTTGCGCTCATGGCTGGCTCCCTCCAAGGATCATTCGTAAGGCACGACTAGCACGACCTACGCCAGGCCCGCCTTTTCGAGCATTCCGCGGGCGCAGCGGTTGTGCCGGTCGACGAGCGCGCCCAGGTCCATGCCGCGCAACTCCCCGCCCTCGACGACCACGCGCCCGTCGATGACGGAATGCCAGGCACGTGCGGGCGCGCACGTCAGCAGCGCCGCCACCGGATCGCCGAGCGCGCCTGCGTGGCCGGCATCGTCGACGCGAAACGCAACGACGTCCGCCGCGTTGCCGGGCTCGAGGCTGCCGATGTCGTTTCGCTGCAGGACTCTCGCGCCGCCAAGTGTCGCCAGTTCCAGCGCCTCGCGCGCGGACATGCGATCCGCGCGCGCCTCGAAACCCGGCCAGCCCACGCGCTGCAGCAACATCGCCTGCCTGGCCTCGCCGAGCATGTGGTTGCCGTCGTTGCTCGCCGAGCCGTCCACGCCGAGGGCGACCTTCACGCCCCTGTCGAGCATGGCCCGGACCGGCGCGATGCCGGAGGCGAGGATCATATTGCTGCTGGGGCAATGGCAGACGCCGCTGCGGCTCGCCGCCATGCGGCCGATTTCGGCTTCATCCGGGTGCACCATGTGCGCGAACCACACTTCGTCGCCGACCCAGTCGAGTTCCTCCACGAACTCCAGCGGGCGCTTGCCGAATTTATCGATGCAATAGCGGTTTTCGTCCAGGGTTTCGGCAAGGTGGGTATGCAATCCGACGCGCTCATGGCTGCGCGCCAGTCGTGCGCTGTCGATCATGAGCTCGGGGCTCACGCTGAACGGCGAGCAAGGCGCCAACCCGATGCGCAACATCGAGAGCGGCGCCGGATCGTGGAAAGTTTCCAGCACGCGCCGGCAGTCGGCGAGGATGTCCCCCTCGTTTTCGACGAGGTAGTCCGGCGGAAGGCCGCCCTGGCTTTCGCCCACGCTCATGCTGCCGCGCGTTGGATGGAAGCGCACGCCGAGTTCCTGTGCCGCCCGGATCTCATCGTCCAGGCGCACGCCGTTCGGGAACAGGTAGAGGTGGTCGGCCACCGTGGTCGCGCCGCTCAGGACCAGCTCGGCCAGCGCAAGCTTCGCGCTGACATATGCGCCCTCGGGTTCGAGCATCGACCAGATCGGATACAGCATCTTCAGCCAGTCGAACAACGCGAGGCCGCGGCCGGTGCCGATGCTGCGGGTCAGCGACTGGTACAGGTGATGGTGGCAATTCACCAGTCCCGGCATCACGACGCAGCCGCGCGCGTCCAGGGTTCGTGATGGCAAGCGTGCCGCAGGCTCTGCCGCCATCCAGGCTGCAATGTCGGCATCGCCGCCAATCGCCTCGACCGCGTTGCCGCGAATGAATACGCTACCGCCGCGGATCTCGCGGCGCTGCGCGTCCATGGTCACGACGACATCGGCACCGCGGATGAGCAAGGTTTGCCGGGGTTCGGCCACGGGATTTTCCTCAGGCATGGGCCGGCTGGGCGCGCACGACGCCGTAGCACAGGCGCTTTTCGCGCAGGTAGCGCCGGTAGGCGAGCGACATGCGATCGCAGCGCACCGGCATTTCCGCGCCGGGATCGAGCGGCAGCCTCTTCGGCACCTGGTTTTCGAGGATCGGCTTGTCCTGCAGGAAGATGCGATCCTGGAACGCACGCAATTCCTGCTCGGGCTGCACGAAATTCGTCAGCGCGAGCACGATCCAGACGCGACTGCACTCCTCCTCGACCGGTTGCACGTGCAGGCTGATGGCCTCGCGGAATTCCGTTTGCGCCTGCGGCAGCTTGGTCAGGATTGCGGTCAAGGGGCGCACCACGCGATAGGTGTACTCCACCTCGCTGCCGCCGTGCGCGAGGCTGTTCGTCTGCGGCTGCCAGGCGAAGCACTGGGTGGCGAGGATGCCCTTGCCGCCCTCGCCATCGTCGAACTCTCCCACCTCGTAGTCCCGCACTTCGGGGCGCCCCGGATCGCCGAGGATGCCGGTATGCACCATGGGGAAATGCGCCATGTCCAGGAAATTCTCCACGATGCGCGGACCGCTGCTGCAAACCTCATACGGACCGCACAATACCTTGCGCAGCTTCGGGTCGGCATACTCCGGAAACGGCAACAGGCCCGCCGCCGGCTCGCCGACGCAGACCCAGACCAGCCCGTATTGCTCTCGTGCATGGTAGGTCCTGACCTGTGCCTGCATCTTGCCGGCCAATTCCGGCAACGCCGGGACCCGGGTACAGCGCGCGTCCTTCCCGAAATGCCAGCCGTGGTACGCGCATACGACTTCGCTGCCCGCGACCTTCCCGATCGAAAGCCGCGTTCCTCGATGCGGGCAACGATCCTCCCAGCCATGCACGATATTCTCGGGATCGCGCCAGAGCACGACTTCGCGGCCGAGCAATTGCACCGGAACCAGCTTGCCAGCGATGAGCGATGCCGACGACGCGACAGGATGCCAGTCGTCGACCAGTACGCGGTCGTCGGATTGCTCGATCATGCCCAGGCACTTGTGCTCAATGACTACCCCTCACCTGAAAACTCTAAGCAGCGACGGCGAAGCGCTCGATCTGCCCCAGCCAGTACTGCTTCTTCTCGAACGGCAGGAAGGACGCGAGGATGGAATTCGCCGCGAGCTTGCGGATGTCGTCGCGCGTGAGCTTCAGCGCGCGCTGGATCGCGACGAAGTTTTCGAGCAGATAACCGCCGAAGTAAGCGGGATCGTCTGAATTCACGGTGACCCGGATTCCCTTGTCGAGCATCCGCTTGATGTTGTGGTCCTCGATGCGCTTGAACACGGCGAGCTTGACGTTGGACAGTGGGCAGACGGTTAACGGCATATTTTCCGTCGCCAGCCGCCTCATCAACGCGGCGTCCTCTTCGCTGCGAACTCCGTGGTCGATCCGCGAAACCTTGAGGTCGTCCAGCGCTTCGTGGATGTATTCCGGCGGCCCTTCCTCGCCCGCGTGCGCCACGGTCAGGAAGCCTTCCTCCCGCGCTCGCGCGAACACCGCGGAGAATTTCGACGGCGGATGCCCGATCTCCGACGAATCCAGGCCGACCGCGTGGATGTGCTCCTTCCACGGCAATGCCTGCTCCAGCGTCCGCATCGCCGACTCCGCGCTCAGGTGCCGCAGGAAGCACATGATCAGCCGCGAAGTCATGCCGAGCTTGTCGCGCGCCTCGTCGAGCCCGCGCCGGATGCCGTTCAACGCCGTTTCGAACGCGATGCCGCGATCGGTGTGCGTCTGCGGGTCGAAAAAGATCTCGACATGCACGACTCCCTGGTCGTGCACGCGCGAGATATACGCGGCGGTCATCGCGCGGAAGTCGTCCTCGTCGCGCAGGACGTTGGCGCCCTCGTAGTAGATGTCCAGGAAGGACTGCAGGTTGTGGAAGTCGTAGGCTGCGCGCAAGGCCTCCACGGACGCATGCTTGAGCTTGACGCCGTGCTTGCGCGCGAGCGCAAACACCATCTCGGGCTCGAGCGTGCCTTCGATATGCAGGTGCAGCTCCGCCTTGGGGATGCCGCGCATGAACAATTGCATGCCCGCTTCGGTCATGTTTGCCTGTCGGTGAATGCGGAAACGCGGGAAGGGGAAAGGGTAGAAGCTTTAAGGCATGAGGCATTTACTCTTCGCCCTTCTCCCTTCCGCCCAGATACCCTTCACTCATTCACCCTTCACGCATTCACGCCTTTTGAGTGCGAACGGGGCGGCACGCGCCGCCCCGCGATCAAATTGCAAAACACCCGCTTACTTCGGAATGCTGCCCTCGACGCCCTCGACATACCAGTTGAACCCCATGAGTTCCTCGAGCGGCATGGTCTTGCCCTCGGCGACCTTGATGGCGCCGGACTGGTCCTTGACGGGCCCCTGGAACGGCGTGAACTTCCCATCCATCATCGCCTTTTTCTTGTCCTCGAACGCCTTCTTGCCGTCGGCGGGCACGGCTGGATTTACCGGCGACATGACGACAAGTTTCTCCTTCAGGCCCCACTTCACGACCTCCGGCTTCCATGTCCCCGCCAGGATTTTCTTGACGGTATCCACGTAGTAGACGCCCCAGTTGTTCGTGTTGGCCGACAGGTGCGACTTGGGCGCGAACTTGGTCATGTCCGAATCCCAGCCGAACGCGTAGACGCCTTTTTCCTGCGCGACTTGCAGGATGGCGGGCGAATCGGTGTTCTGGCACAGGACATCCGCGCCCTGGGCAACCAGCGTTTCGGCGGCCTGGCGTTCCTTCGCAGGGTCGTACCACGTGTTGACCCAGATGACCTTGGTCTTGATCTTCGGGTTCACGCTCTTCGCGCCCAGCGTGTAGGCGTTGATGTTGCGCACCACCTCGGGAATCGGAAACGATCCGACGAAGCCCAGCGTGTCGGACTTGGTCATCTTGCCGGCCAGCACGCCGAGCAAGTAAGCGCCTTCGTAAAACCGCGCCTCGTAGACGCCCATATTCTTCGAGGTCTTGTAACCGGTGGCATGCTCGAAAATCACGTCCGGAAATGCCTTCGCGACCTTTTCGGTAGCGTTCATGTAGCCGAAAGAAGTGGTGAAGATGACCTTGTTGCCGTCGGTCACGAGTTGGCGGATCACGCGCTCCGCGTCCGCGCCTTCCGGCACGTTTTCCACGAATGTCGTCTTGACCTTGCCGGCCATTTCCTTCTCGAGCATGAGCCGCCCTTGATCGTGCGCGTAGGTCCAGCCGGCGTCGCCAACCGGCCCAACATAGACGAAGCCGACCTTCAGCGGTTCGGCGCCGATTGCGCCCGACGACGCGACCACGGCGAGCGTCGCACCAAGAAGCAATGCAACCAGACGGGAACAGAATCCGTTCATACCCTTCCTCCTTGAGAATTCCAGCGTGCCTTTGTGCCGCACCATAGCTTATCCCAACGCGTTCGCCACGCGGCGGCAAAGTCGCGCCGCACGTGGCGATGCCGCCTACCTTGATTTCGCGGCGCGAACCTAGAAGTGATACTCCGCGCGGATCATGGGGGTCTTGGCGAAGGCGCCGTCGCCGGCCGGGCCGTTGTGGTCGTTGCCGAACTTGTTTTCCCAGTATTCGTATTCGAGGCCGACCTTGAACGTGTCCTTCGGCCCGCCGAGCACGCGCCCCACGTCGAGCATGATCGCGCCGTCGAAGTGGATTTCCGTCTTGGTGTCGTTGCCGAATTCGTCCTTGCCCTTGGAGCCGATGATGTCGAAGTAGCCCTGGAAGCTGAACGGCGACGTACCGATCGGTATGCCCCACGCGAAATCCAGCATCGGATGGGTGTCGTATTCATAACGGCTGGTGATGCCGACCGGCGCGTTGCTTTCCCAGAGCGCCAGCACGCTGATGTTCAGGAATCCGGGAACGTCCATCATGATCGTCGGGCCCGCCACCAGCATGCGCTTCTTGGAGGAGTAGCCGACGTCGTTCTTGGTGTTCCAGTCGAAGCCGATGGTGGCGCCGATGTCGCGGATCGGGCCGAATTTGTATTCGCCGCCGAATATTTTCGCCGCGTCCAGCGTATTGCGATAGACGATATAGGCTTCCTGCGCGCCTGCGCTGTTCGCGCCCGGATCGTTCTTGTCGGACATCAGCAGGTCGATGTTGAAGAAGTTGACGCCGTACTTGTAGCCGCTTGCATGCTGGAAATCGATGATGTTCTTGCTGATGTCCTCGTCGTTGAAGGGCTCGCGAAACTTCGTGCCGTAGCGATAACCGATCGACGTGTCGCTCCATTCCGCCGCACAGGCGGAGCCGATGAAAAATGCCGCAACGAGCGCGAGCAATGCCCTCGCGATCCGTGTCCCCGAAAAAATGCCGCTCATGTTTTGACTCCCTTGATGTCCGCAAACCTTCGAAATGCCGGCTGGATGCCCGCCGGCCATGCGCACGCATCGACCGGATGGAAACGCCTCCGGAAAATGCACTGCGGAAGACTCTGCAATCCCTATGCCACGGAATTGCAACATGCGACCCGCGAGTCCGCGAAACCGTCAAAACATGGACTTAAAGAAACTTTGGATATTCTTGCGCGCTTCAGAATGAAGCCGCGATGACATTCGGGTGTTCGTGATTGGTGCGATGCAAGCACGCGCAAATACGCACGTCTGTTGGGAGGGCCTCGGCGGCTTGCAACTCACCCCGAAAGCGCGAGCGGCGCTCGCGTTCGCCGGCAATCTCAGCGCTGGATGGTTTCGATCAGGAAGCGCGCCGGCAGAGGCGCGACGTCGCAGTTTTCTCCCGCGCCGGCACGGTCTATCACAAGAAAATCGCTGACCTTGCCGAGAGATAACAGCGGGTGATGCCAGACACCGCGCGCGTAATTCACGCCCTGGCGTCCATTGCTCAGGAATGCGGAAGGCTCGCCCGGCTGGCCGTTGCTCCCGTTTATCGCCACGACGATCAGGAACGGAATCTCGCCCATCGGCGTGAAGGACTGGCTGCCGAGCGGATGGCGTTCGACTTCGGATATCTCGAGGGGAAACGATACGGGCTGCCCGCGAAACAGGCTCATCGCCGCACGGCCGCCTTGCCCGGCGACATCCAGGTGAGCAAGGTCGTTGTATCGGATGCAGGTGTCGCCATTGATGGGAAATGATTGCGCGCCTTCGATCTCGATCACGTCGCCGAAGGCCGCGAAGGCCGCGCGCGTCAGCGGTTGCACGACCAGCTTGCGCGGCGCGCTCATTTGCGGATGCCGGCGACTTGTCCCCACAGCCGCAGCCGGCTTATGCCGCCGTCAGGAATGATGTTGAAGCGCACGTGCGTAATCGGGCCGACGTCGGCCAGCTGCTTCTCGAACACGTGCACGGCATCCATCGAAAGCGGCTGCTCGGGCAGCAGCACCGGCCAGAACATGCTTTGCGTGACGAGCGCCTGATCCGGCACGTTCTTCGCATTGGTGGCCTGCAACGAGCAACGATCGGGATAATTGCCCTTGAAATGTGCCGTGTCGACTTCGATCTTGCGAACGGTGCCCGCCGTGCCGAGCGCCAGCACGCACCAATCGTTGCCCGGTTCGCGTCGGCGCCGGGTTTCCCATCCGTCGCCCATGTTCTCGCCACGTCCCGGCGCCAGCAGGTTCACCGGATTACCGAAGTGCGCATCGTTCCAGGCCACCGGACGACCGCCGTTTTCGACCGCCGCCAGATCGTAGAGCGTGTCTCCTCCCCGCTTGCTCCAATCGCGCGCGACTTCTCCATAGACACGCAGCCGGGCAATGCCGCCATCCGGATATATATGTAGCCGCAGGTGGCTCCAGACGCGCGGATCGACAACCGCCGGAAAATGATGCGTGTTACCCGAGAGCTTCATCGGCGCAATCAGTTCGACCCATTCCGCGTCGGCTCCGGGATCGCGTTCGGACAGGCACGCCTCGATGGAAACGGCCGGCGGATAGTTGCCGGTGAAATGGCTGGTATCGATGTCGAAGCCGCGTATCGCACCGGGAAGCCCGAGGCGGATCACGCAGGAATCGTGGCCGGGACCACGGCGGCGGCGGGTTTCCCAACCGTCCATCCACTTGCCGTTGTCGTCGTATTTGCCGGCGATGAACACAGCCGCGTCGCGTGACAGCATGCGTTCCTTCGGCGCGAAGAACTCATCCGTCGCGGAAAGCGCCTTTGCGCCAAGCCGGGGATCCGCCAGGTTCACGCACTGGCGCACGAAATCCGGCGTATGGATCGACTCATCTTTCATGGACTGCTCCGCTTCAATGGGCGCTTCCGACGAGATCGTGGAGGCGGAAACCGGCGATGCGCCCGATTTCCACCAGGCAGGCGCTGAATTCCTGCTCCCTCGTATGTGCCAGGCGCTGCTCCATCTGGGCGATGATATGCCCGCGCGTCAACCCGCGCACGGCGACGATGAATGGGAAGTCGAATTTCTCGCGGTAAGCGGCGTTAAGCTCCTGCAGCCTGGCGAATTCCTCGGGCGTGCAACGGTCCAGCCCGGCGCCGGCTTGTTCGCTGCGCGAGGCATCCGTCAACGTCTCGGCCACACCGAGCCGGCCCGCCAGTTCCGGATGGGCACGAATGAGTGCCAGCTGCTCTTCATGGCTGGCCGCGGCAACCGCGTCCTGCATGGCTGCATGCAACGCATCGCGCGAGCGAAACGGTCGTCCCTTCCAGGAACGCTCCGCGACCCAGGGCGAGTGCTCGTAGATGCCGTCCAGGTGCGCGACGAAGGCATCGCGCTCCATGGCGTCGATTTGGTGGATAGAAAGCTTCACGCCGCGGGCCGGAAAGGATGTTGCGCAATCCAGTGGCGCGCGATTTCCACGCGGCGGCAGATCCAGACGCCGTCGTGCTTTTGCACATGGTCGAGGAAGCGTGCCAGCGCGGCGATGCGGGCAGGCCGGCCGGCCAAGCGGCAGTGCAGCCCGACCGACAGCATCTTGGGGGACGTATCGCCTTCGGCGTAGAGCACGTCGAAGGCGTCGCGCAGATAGGAGTAGAACTGGTCGCCGCTGTTGAAGCCCTGCGCTGTCGCAAAGCGCATGTCGTTCGTGTCCAGCGTATACGGCACGATGAGCACGGGCTTCCCGTCGACGACTTCCCAGTAAGGCAGGTCGTCGCTGTAGGAATCGGCGTCGTAGAGGAAACCGCCGTATTCCGCGACCAGTCGACGCGTATTTTCGCTGGTGCGCCCGGTATACCAGCCCAGCGGCGCCGTGCCGGCAACCCTGCGGATGGCATCGACGGCGAGCGCGATGTGCTCGCGCTCGATGTTCTCGTCCACGCCGTGATAGTTGATCCAGCGCCAGCCGTGGCTCGCGATTTCATGTCCCAGCTCGACCATCGCCTGGATCGCCTCGGGATTGCGCGCGACCGCCATGCCGACCGCGAATATCGTGAGCGGCAGCTTGCGCTCCTCGAACAGGCGCAACAGGCGCCAGAGGCCGGCGCGGCTGCCGTACTCATAAAGGGATTCCATGCTCATATGGCGCGCACCGACGAAAGGCTGCGCACCGACGATTTCGGACAGGAAAATCTCGGAGGCGGGATCACCGTGCAGGACGCTGTTCTCCGCGCCCTCTTCGTAATTCAGCACGAACTGCACGGCGATGCGCGCATTGCCCGGCCACTGTGCGTGGGGCGGATTGCGACCGTAGCCGACGAGGTCGCGCGGATAGCCGGGATCGAAGGATTTTTTCATCGAAGCCGCACGCCGCCAAAAAATGCGTGGCATGCATATTGCGAAACCGGGGTAACGGACTCGAATCGATTGTACACGACGGGTCTCGTCGTAAATGTACGGTTCGTCATTGGTGCGCGCGAGGATTCCAGCGCCCCGCGGTGGCGCATCCCGCTCGCGTGTAGTGCTGCGGGTGGCCTTATAGTATGGTTCAGGGATTCGAGCGGGAGGCGCGACACGCGCGGCAGATCCGATGGGCAGGCTCACGACTCACATACTCGACACGGCCCACGGCCGCCCCGCCGCCGGCATGCGCATCGAACTGCGGCGGATGCCTGACGGGGCCCTGCTGTATTCCGGCGCCAGCAATGCCGACGGACGCTGCGACAAACCGCTGCTCGAAGGCGATACGTACGCGGCCGGCGAATACGAACTCGTTTTCCACACGGCGGATTATTTCCGCGGCCTCGGCGCCAAGTTGTCCGACCCGCCCTTCCTCGATCGTATCGCGTTGCGCTTCGGTATCGCCGCTTCGGAGCAGCACTACCACGTCCCGCTCCTGGTTTCGCCCTGGAGCTATTCCACTTATCGCGGCAGTTGAGCATGGCGCACCGCAGGCACATCCGGCTCATGCTCGACGGCAAGGTCATGAACGTCGACGACGTCGTGCCGACGACCACACTGCTGGAGTACCTGCGTGAGAATCGCGGCCTGACCGGCACCAAGGAAGGTTGCGCCGAAGGCGATTGCGGTGCCTGTACCGTGGTGGTCGGCGAAGCGGCCGACGGCAACGTGCGCTATCGCGCGATCAACTCCTGCATCCGCTTCCTGCCAACTCTGGATGGACGCGAGATCGTCACCGTGGAAAACCTGAAGACACCGGGCGGCAAGCTGCATCCGGTGCAGCAAGCCATGGTCGATCACCACGGTTCGCAATGCGGCTTCTGCACGCCGGGCTTCGTGATGTCATTGTTCGGCCTGTACCTGAACGACGCGGATCCGGGACGCAACGACGTGGTGCGCGCGCTGTCCGGGAACCTGTGCCGCTGTACCGGCTATCGCCCCATCATCGATGCCGGTTGCCACATGAACGACTACCCTGCACCCGATCGGTGGAATCGAACGACGGCGCAGTCGCAGGAGCGCGCCGCGGCGCTCGCCGCCATCGCACCGACGGATACGCTCGCCCTCGATACCGGCGCAGGCTATCGCGCGCCGGTCTCCATCGCGGAACTCGCAGCGCTCTACGAGGCCCATCCGAACGCGCTGCTGCTCGCGGGCGGCACAGACGTCGGGCTATGGGTGACCAAGCTGCTGCGCGACCTGCCGATGATGATCTACACCGGCAACGTCGCGGAATTGAAGTCCATCGACAAAACCGACAAGGCGCTGGAAATCGGCGCGGCAGCCAGCCTGAGCGACGCGTATGCGGCAATCGTCGCAAGGTATCCGGCGCTGGCCGAATTGGCCGATCGCTTCGGCTCGCCGCCGGTGCGCAATTCCGGCACCTTCGGCGGCAACGTCGCCAACGGCTCGCCGATCGGCGACTCCATGCCCTTCCTGCTGGCGCTCGATGCCACGGTGAAATTGCGCCGCGGCGCGACGACGCGAGAAATGCCGCTCGCGGACTTCTACCTCGGCTACCAGAAGAAGGCGCTGCGGCCCGGCGAATTCCTCGAATCGGTGCGCGTGCCGTTGTCGCCGACCTCGCGTCGCTTCGCCTGCTACAAGATTTCCAAGCGCTTCGACCAGGATATTTCCGCGTTATGCGGTGCCTTTGCGTTCGACGTCGTCGACGATCGCATCGCCAAGGTACGCATCGCCTACGGCGGCATGGCGGCGACGCCGAAGCGCGCGGTGCATGCGGAAGCAGCGCTCGCCGGGCAGCCCTGGTCGCGCGGCTCCATCGAGGCTGCACTTGCCGCGCTCGCGCTTGATTACACGCCAATGAGCGACATGCGCGCCAGCGCGGAATACCGCATGACGGTCGCGCGCAATTTGTTGCTTCGGTTCTTCGCCGAGCACAGCGGCAGCCCGGTGCCCACGCGCGTGGCCGAGCTGGAGGAAAACTGACCGTGCCGGAACTCGTCCACGTCTCGATCGCCGGGCAGGCCCTGCCGCACGAGGGTGCGCCGCTGCACGTGACCGGATCGGCGCACTACACCGACGACATTCCCCTGCCTGACAACACGCTGCATGTAGCGCTCGGCATGAGCACGGTGGCCCACGGCCGAATCAAGTCGATGGATCTGACCGATGTCGCGGCGGCTCCCGGCGTCGTCGGCGTGTTCACGGCGGCCGACGTGCCCGGCTCCAACCTGATCGGCCCGGTGCTGCACGACGATCCGATTTTTACCGAGTCGCTAGTGGAGTTTGCGGGCCAGTCCTTGTTCGGCGTGGCCGCCGAGTCCTACGGCGCGGCGCGGCGCGCGGCGAAGCGTGCGAAGGTCGAATATGAAGAGCTGCCCGCGATCCTCGACATCCGCGATGCGCTCGCGGCGAAGAGCTTCGTCGTACCGACGCAAAGGTTGCGCCGCGGCGACCCGGAAGCCGGGATTGCGCGCGCACGGCACCGGTTGACCGGCAGCGCGCAGCTCGGCGGCCAGGAGCACTTCTACCTCGAAGGCCAGGTGGCTGCCGCCGTGCCGCAGGACGACGGCAGCATGCTGATCTACAGCTCGACCCAGCATCCGAGCGAAGTGCAACACATGGTTGCGCACGCGTTGGGCAAGAAAGCGCATGAAGTCGTCGTGCAATGCCGGCGCATGGGCGGGGGCTTCGGCGGCAAGGAGAGCCAGCCGGGCCAGTACGCGGCTGCGGCTGCCGTCGTCGCGGCGCGCACGAAGCGCCCGGTTCGCCTGCGGCTCGACCGCGACGCCGACATGATCATGACCGGCAAGCGGCACGACTTCCTGATCGAATACGAAGTCGGTTGCGACGACAACGGCCGCATCTCTGGCATCAGGATCATGCTCGCTTCGCGCTGCGGATTTTCTGCGGACCTGTCGGGTCCGGTGAACGACCGCGCGATCTGCCACGTCGACAACGCGTATTTCCTCGAACACATCGAGATCGTCTCGCACCGCTGCAAGACCAACACGGTGTCCAACACAGCATTCCGCGGCTTCGGCGGACCGCAGGGCATGGTCGCCATCGAAGCCGTGATGGATGACATCGCCCGCAAACTCGGCAAGGATCCGCTGGACGTGCGCCGCGCGAATTTCTACGGCACGACCGATCGCAACGTCACGCCCTACGGCATGACGGTGGAAGACAACATCATCCATCGCATCGTCGACGAGCTCGAAGCGAGCAGCAGCTATCGCGAGCGCCGCAAGCGCATCCACGCGTTCAACGCGGAAAGTCCCATCCTCAAGCGCGGCATCGCCCTGACGCCGGTCAAGTTCGGCATCTCGTTCAACGCCACGATCTACAACCAGGCCGGCGCACTGGTGCACATCTACACCGACGGCAGCGTGATGGTGAACCACGGCGGCACCGAGATGGGCCAGGGGCTGTACACCAAGATCGCGCAGGTGGTGGCGAGCGAGCTGCAGGTCGACATGGCGCTGGTGCGCACGACCAGTACTGATACCAGCAAAGTCCCGAATACCTCCGCCACCGCGGCATCCTCCGGTGCCGACCTGAACGGCAAGGCCGCCCAGGCGGCCTGCCAGACGTTGAAGCAACGCTTATCGGAATTCGCCGCCGAGAAATTTTCCGTGTCCGTCGAAGACGTACGCTTCGCCGCCGGGAAAATCCTGGCGGGCACGCATTCGATTGCGTTCGCCGACCTCGTAAAGGAAGCCTACGCAGCGCGCATTTCGCTTTCGTCGACCGGCTATTACCGCACGCCCAAGATTCACTGGGACCGCAAGACGCTGACCGGCAGGCCGTTCTTCTATTTTGCGTACGGCGCCGCCGTGACCGAAGTCGCGATCGACACCTTGACCGGCGAGAGCAAGCTGTTGCGCGTCGACATCCTGCACGACGTCGGCCGCTCGCTGAATCCGGCGCTCGACCTGGGGCAGATAGAAGGCGGCTTCCTGCAGGGCGCCGGCTGGCTCACCTCCGAGGAGCTGGTGTGGGATGCGCGCGGAAATTTCCGTACGCACGCACCCTCGACCTACAAGATTCCCACGGCCTCAGACTGGCCGAAGCGCTTCGATGTGCGCCTGCTGGCCGACGCACCGAACCGCGAGGACACCATCTTTCGCTCGAAGGCCGTCGGCGAGCCGCCGCTGATGCTGGCGATCTCCGTGCTGCATGCGATACGCGATGCCTGCGCCGCAGCGGAATCCGGCGAGGTACCGGTGCTCGTCGCGCCCGCGACGCCGGAATCCATCCTGCGCGCGCTCGCCTCGGTACGCAAGGCTCGCAGCCCGCAACCGGCCGCGACGCTCGAAGGAGCCGGCGCATGAACGACCGCGTTTCGATGCCGCGCCTGCAATTGCGCGGCATCACGAAGTCGTATCCCGCGGTCGTTGCCAACGACCGCGTCGACCTCGAAGTACGTCCCGGCGAGATTCACGCCGTGCTCGGCGAGAACGGCGCGGGCAAGAGCACGCTGATGAAAATCATCTACGGCGTGACTCGGCCCGACGCCGGAGAGGTGCTGTGGGAAGGCCGGCCGGTTCAAATCGCCAGCCCGGCGGAGGCGCGCCGGCTCGGCATCGGCATGGTGTTCCAGCATTTCGCGCTGTTCGAGACGCTGACGGTCGCCGAAAACATTTCGCTGGCGCTGGACGATCGCATCAAGCCGGCGAAGCTTGCGCCACGCATCCGCGAGGTTTCCGAGGACTACGGCCTGCCGATCGATCCGGATCGCCTCGTGCACAGCATGTCGGTCGGCGAGCGCCAGCGCGTGGAAATCGTGCGCTGCCTGCTGCAGAGCCCGAAACTGCTGATCATGGACGAGCCGACCTCGGTGCTGACGCCGCAGGCCGTGATGAAACTGTTTGAGACGCTGCGCCGCCTCGCCGCCGAAGGCTGCAGCATCCTTTACATCAGCCACAAGCTCGACGAGATCCAGTTGCTGTGCGACAACGCGACCGTGCTTCGCGGCGGCCGTGTCACCGGCGCCGCCAGGCCGAAGCAGGAAACCGCGGAAAGCCTCGCGAAAATGATGATCGGCTCGGACCTGCCGGAATGCCATCTCGACGCACGCGAACCGGGTGCGCCGATGCTGCGCATAGACCGGCTCACCCTGAAGACACTCGACCCTTTCGGCGTCACGCTGCGTGATGTGGGCCTGACCGTCCACGCCGGCGAGATCGTCGGCATCGCCGGCGTGTCGGGCAACGGCCAGAAGGAATTGCTCGCGGCACTCTCCGGTGAATCGCCCGCGGGCAAGCCGGAAACGATCATGCTCGGCGAATTGCCTGCGGGCCACCTCGATCCTGCCCGTCGACGCGACCTGGGCATGGGTTTCGTACCGGAGGAGCGGCTCGGACGCGGTGCGGTACCGGCCTTGAGCCTGGCCGAGAATGCACTGCTCACCGGCAGCAATCGCGGCATGGTCCAGCACGGGTTGATCCGCCACAAGGTCGTGCGCGGATTCGCCAGGGATGTCATCACGCAATTCAAGGTCAAGGCGCGCAACGAACAGGCGGCGGCTTCGAGCCTGTCCGGGGGCAACCTGCAGAAATTCATCGTCGGTCGCGAAACCATGCTGGACCCGAAAATCATCGTGGTTGCGCAACCGACCTGGGGGGTAGACGTGGGCGCGTCCATGCTGATCCGGCAATCGCTGATCGACCTGCGCGATCGCGGCGTCGCCGTGCTGGTGATTTCGGAAGAACTCGACGAGCTGTTCATGATCTGCGACCGGTTGGCCGTCATCGCCGAGGGACGCCTGTCGCCGGCCGTGCCCACTTCCGAGACGAGCATCGAGAAAATCGGCGCGTGGATGGGCGGCCAGTTCAAGGATACAAAAGGCCTGGCGCATGCTTAAGCTGGAACCGCGCGCCGAACCTTCACGCGCGATGGCGTACGCATCGCCGCTGCTCGCGGTCGTGCTCACCCTGGTTTCCGGATTCCTGCTGTTTTCATTGCTGGGCAAGGATCCGGTCCAGGCCTTTACGGTTTTCTTCCTGAAGCCCGTCTCCAACGCGTACGGCATCGGCGAGCTCTGCCTCAAGGCCACGCCATTGACGCTGTGCGCTCTGGGCCTGGCTCTCGGCTATCGCGCGAACGTCTGGAACATCGGCGCCGAAGGCCAGCTCACGATCGGCGCGATCGTCGGCGGCGGCGTAGCACTCTGGCTGCATGATTTCAATAACGCCTGGGTGCTGCTGCCGCTGATGCTCGTTGGCGGCGCGCTCGGCGGCATGGCCTGGGCCGCGATCCCGGCGATATTGCGCAATCGCTTCCACACCAACGAAATCCTGGTCAGCCTGATGCTGGTGTATGTCGCCAAGCTGCTGCTGTCCTGGCTGGTGCACGGGCCGTGGCGCGATCCACAGGGCTACAACTTTCCGCAGTCGCCCATGTTCCACGATGCCGCGATGCTGCCGCTGCTGGCCGAAGGCATTCGCACCAACATCGCGTTCGTCATCGCGCTCGTGCTCGCCGCGGTCTCATGGGTCTTCGCGGAAAAAACCTTTGCCGGCTTCCGGTTCAAGGTGGCGGGCCTCGCCCCCGCCGCCGCGTCCTATGCGGGATTCAGCGAAAAGCGCAACGTATGGCTGGCGCTCATGATCGGCGGCGGCGCTGCGGGGCTCGCCGGCATCGCGGAAGTCGCCGGACCGATCGGCCAGTTGCAGCCGTCGATCTCGCCCGGCTATGGCTTTGCCGCGATCATCGTCGCCTTCGTCGGCCGCCTGCATCCGATCGGCGTCGTGCTCGCGGCCCTGCTGATGTCGTTGCTATATATAGGCGGAGAAACCGCCCAGATCCAGATGGCCTTGCCCGCCGCGGTCACCGGCGTGTTCCAGGGCATGCTGCTGTTTTACCTGCTGGCGGCGGACTTGTTCATCAACTTCCGGCTGCGCTGGAAACCGAAACCGCACGCGGCAACGACGCCGCTCACCGTGGTCGCAAAAGAGCCTGCATGAGCGCGGAACAGCTCATCCCGATTCTTGCGAGCACGGTCGGCGCTGCGACGCCGCTGGTCTACGCCAGCCTCGGCGAGCTCGTCGTCGAGCGCGCGGGAGTCCTGAACCTCGGCGTCGAAGGCATGATGCTGGTCGGCGCGATCGCGGGATTCGCCGTGGCCAGCCAGACCGGCAGCCTCACGCTCGGCTTCGCAGCGGGCATGCTTGCCGGCATGGCGCTTTCACTGCTATTTGCATTTCTCACGCTGACCCTGCAGACCAACCAGGTAGCCACGGGACTCGCGTTGACCTTGTTCGGCGTCGGCCTGTCGGCGTTCGCTGGTCGCGAATTCGTCGGCACCGTCGTCAACGGGCTCAAGGGTGTTTCGATTCCCGGCTTAAGCGACATCCCCTTCCTTGGTCCGTTGCTGTTCCGCTTCGACATCCTCGTCTATCTTTCGCTCGCGCTGTTCGTCGCCATGCAGTGGTTCCTGAATCGCACGCGCGCCGGCCTGCTGGTGCGCGCGGTCGGCGAATCGCCCCAATCCGCGCATTCCATCGGCTACCCGGTGATCCTGATTCGCTACCTTGCGGTGCTGTTCGGCGGCGCAATGAGCGGCCTCGCCGGAGCGTACCTGTCGCAGGCCATCACGCCGATGTGGGTCGAAGGCATGACCGCGGGACGCGGCTGGATTGCGCTAGCACTCGTCGTGTTTGCGACCTGGAAGCCCTGGCGCGTTGTCCTCGGTGCCTACCTGTTCGGCGGCGTGACCATCCTGCAATTGCATGCCCAGGGCTTCGGCGTCAGCGTGCCGTCGGAATTCCTGTCGATGCTGCCTTACGTTGCCACCATCGTCGTGCTGGTGATCATCTGCCGCGATCCGAAGACCATCCTGCTGAACCAGCCCGTGTCGCTCGGCCAGCGTTACCACCCCGACGCTTGAGCATCTTTCACCGCAGAGACGCAGAGAGCGCAGAGAAAAACAAGGTCGAGGATGGAACACATCCACGCCGGATAACCCGAAATTTCAGGAGCTGTTCGTCATGATTTCTTTTCCTTCTTTTCCTCGGCTCTGCGGTTGATATCGAACAGGACATGGAAGCCTATCTTCTCGACTGGCTGAACCTGCTGGTGCGCTGGTTCCACATGATCACCGGCATCGCGTGGATCGGCGCGTCGTTCTACTTCGTCTGGCTCGACAATCATCTCGTTGCCCCGAAAGACCGCACACTCACCGACAAAGGCGTGTCCGGCGAACTGTGGGCCGTGCACGGCGGCGGTTTCTACAATGCGCAGAAGTACGGCGTCGCGCCGGCGGTGCTGCCGGAGTCGCTGCACTGGTTCAAATGGGAAGCCTATACGACCTGGATCTCCGGCTTCTTCATGCTATGCCTGCTCTACTACGTCGGAGCGGACGTCTACCTGATCGACCGCGGCGTTGCCGACATCGGCCGATTCACCGCCATCGCCATCGGGCTCCTGACCATGGCAGGCGGATGGATCGTCTACGACCTGCTGTGCAAATCACCGCTCGGCAATAAGGAAACGGCGCTGGCCGGCGTGCTGTTCCTGTTCACCGCGGTGGTCGCATGGGGACTGTGCCATGTGTTCAGCGGGCGCGGCGCCTTCATCCATTTCGGCGCGATGCTCGGCACCATCATGGTCGCGAACGTGTTCTTCGTCATCATTCCCGGGCAGAAGGAACTGGTGCGCGCCAAGGTCGAGGGTCGCCAGCCCGATCCCATCCACGGCATCCGCGGCAAGCAGCGATCCGTGCACAACACCTACTTCACGCTGCCGGTGCTGTTCACGATGATCAGCAACCACTACGCGATGACCTACGGCAGCGCATACAACTGGCTGGTCCTGATCGCCATCGCCTTTGCAGGCGCATCTATCCGGGTGTACTTCGTTGCGCGCCACAAAGGCCGCGCATCGCCGTGGCCGCTGGTCGCCGGTGGGGCGACGCTCGTGGTGCTGTTCGTGGCAATGGCGCCGTCGATGGGAAAAAGCGCGGTTGGTGGCGGCAAGGCGGATTTCGCTCAGGTCCAGGCCATCGTGCAGACGCGTTGCGCCGCGTGCCACGCGCAAACGCCTACGCAGCCCGGTTTCACGGCCGCGCCCAAGGGCGTCATGCTGGATACGCCGGAGCGCATCGCCGCCCAGGCCGTGCAGGTCAACCAGCAGGTTTCCACGCGCGTGATGCCGCTCGCGAACCTGACCGGCATGACCGACGCGGAGCGCGACACCATCACGCAATGGTTCGCGCAGGGCGCACCGGCAAAATGAGCGGTACGACCGCCGGGTTTCGTGCTTTTCGCGGGTCGCTGCTGCATTTCCTGGGCGACCCGGGCGATTCCATCTCGCCGCCGCCTGGCTATGTCGACGACGGCCTGCTGGTTGTCGAAGGCGGCAACGTCAAGACCGCCGGACCGGCGCATGAACTGCTGAATACGCTGCCCGCCGGCACCGCCGTCACCGACTACTCGGGCCGCCTGCTACTGCCGGGATTCATCGACACGCACATCCACTACGTGCAGACCGACGTGATCGCGGCGTACGCGGCGCAGTTGCTGGACTGGCTCGAGGACCACACGTTTCCCGCCGAGCGGCGTTTCGCCGATCCCGCGCACGCCAGGCAAACGGCCGCGTTTTTCCTCGACGAGCTCATGCGCAACGGCACCACGACGGCGCTCGTATTCGGCAGCGTGCATGCCGCGTCGGCCGAAGCATTTTTCGAGGAAGCGCATGGTCGCAACCTGCGCATGATTGCCGGCAAGGCGCTGATGGATCGCAATGCGCCGGATTTTCTGTGCGACACGGCGGAAAGTGGTTATCGCGAATCCTCGGAACTGCTGGAAAAGTGGCACGGCAAAGGCCGACTGAATTACGCCATCACGCCCCGCTTCGCGGCGACCTCGACTCCGGCGCAGCTCGCACTTGCGGGCAAGCTGGCGCGCGAGCATCCGGACGCATTCATCCAGAGCCACGTCGCGGAGAATCTCAAGGAAGTGGAATGGGTGCGCAGCCTGTTCCCGGACGCGCGCAGCTACCTCGACGTATACGATGGCCACGGGCTACTGCGCGATCGCGCGATCTACGCGCATTGCATCCACCTCGATGCGGCCGATCGCAAGCGCATGGCGCAAAGCGGCGCCGCGGCGGCCATGTGTGCGACCTCGAATCTTTTCCTCGGCAGCGGCCTGTTCGATTTCGCCGCGGCGCTCGAAACCGGCATGAAGGTGGCTCTGGCCACCGACGTCGGCGGCGGCACCAGCTTCAGCATGCTGCGCACGCTCGCGGAAACATACAAAATCGCCCAGCTGCGCGGCTACCGGCTAACGCCGTGGCGCGCCTTCTACCTCGCGACCCTGGCCGGCGCACAGGCGCTGAAGCTGGACGATCGCATCGGCAACTTCGCGCCCGGCAAGGAAGCGGATTTCATCGTGCTGCGCATGGACTCGACGCCGCTCATCGCGCGCCGCATGAAAGTCGCGAAGACGCCGGCCGAGAAGCTGTTCGCACTGATGATGCTGGGCGACGATCGCGAGATCGGCGCGACGTACGTCATGGGCGAGCGCGTTGCCGGTACGGGCGGCCTATAGCTGTTCACCTCGTTGCGAAGGTCATGGTGTATGGTGCCGCCAAGTAATTACCGCGCACATCGCGAATCGCCGTTGTTACCGTGATCCCGTATGTGGTGCCTGCTGCGAGCGGGCTCACCGGGTGCACATGAGCGTATCCCTGACCTGCATAGGTCTGGTCCACCTGGACTGTCGTGGAAATGGGAATGCCCGCCGCAGTCGTCAGCATGACCGAGGTTCCTTCAACCGATTCCGGCGTGAGGGCCTCGCTGAAGTACACGAAGATGATCGCATCAGGAGCGACTCCGCTCGCACCGGCGATCGGAAACGTCGACGTCACAGTTGGCGCAGTCGTATCCACGACGCGGCTGATGGTGATGGTGTCACGACCCACGTTCCCCGCATTGTCATCCACCGTGACGGTGATTCGGTTGGCGCCCGGTGCCAGGGAAATGTCGTAGGCATCCCAATAAGTCAGGGCGAACAGGCAGATCACGCAGGAGTAGGCATCTCCACTTTCGCCTGTTGCCTCGTTCTTCCACGTTACGCGATATGTGAAAAATCCCCCTGGGGCCGTGCGCCTGGCGGCGGGCGGCTCGAAGGAACTGCCACCGATATCTATCGTTTGCTCGTACGTATCGAAGGTCGCTTCCAATGTCGGCATTTCGATATCGAGCCAGCCAATGCCGGAAACAGTGGTCTTCCCGTATTCGGGATCGGGTCCGTCTCCAGGACCACCGCCTCCGCCGCCGCCGCACGCGGCGATCAGCATCGTCGATATCACGATCAATATTTGAAGCAATCGCCCGACCCTTTTGCCCGCGACGTCCTGTGAATTGATCCACATCCTTGGCCCTCCCATCGCGGTCCGCCTTTATTGGCGGCGCCGCCCCAAGGCTCGGTTGCATGGCATATGCCAGATGACTAATCCATTGCTTCCATGGAGAAACGGCCTCAATCGATGTGCGGAATCTCAACGACGATCCACAAATTCTGCGGGCCCCGCACGCATTTCCTGCAGGCTCAGGTGAAACGACCCCAAAAAATGCGCATCAAGCAATCCGCACTAGAATGCGCGGCATGAAGGACTTCCTGCCTCCGCTCGAAACGCTTCGCGATGCCGCGGCGATCGTCTATCGATCCATGCCGCCGACGCCGCAATTCGCGTGGCCGCTGCTGAAGTCGCGCCTGGGCGCGGACGTCTGGGTCAAGCACGAGAACCACACGCCGGTCGGCGCCTTCAAGCTGCGCGGCGGGCTGGTGTACTTCGACGACTACGCGAAACGCGGCGATCGCGCGGCCGGCGTCATCAGTGCGACACGCGGCAACCACGGCCAGTCCGTCGGATTCGCGGCGCGCAAGCACGGCATCCCGGCGACCATCGTGGTCCCGCACGGCAACAGCCTGGAAAAAAACGCGGCAATGCGTGCGCTGGGCGCGGAACTGATCGAGCACGGCGAAGATTTCCAGGCGGCACGCGAGCGCGCAACCTGGATTGCGCAGCAGCGCGGGCTGACCATGGTGCCCTCGTTCCATCCGCTGCTGGTTCGCGGCGTCGCTTCCTATTCGCTCGAGCTTTTCGAGCATGTCGAAGATCTCGACGTCGCCTATGTCCCCATCGGGCTCGGGTCGGGGATCTGCGGCATGGTGGCCGCACGCAATGCCCTGGGACTGCGAACGGAGATCGTCGGCGTGGTGTCGGCGCAGGCACCGGCTTACGCGTTGTCCTTCGAGCAGCGTCGAACGGTGGAACACGCCGTGACGACGCGCATCGCCGACGGCATGGCATGCCGCACGCCGGAGCCCGAGGCGCTCGACATCCTCGGGAAACACATCGCGCGCGTCGTTACCGTGACCGACGACGAGGTGGAGGAGGCCATGCGGCTCATGTATTCAGCCACGCACAACGTCGCGGAGGGGGCCGGCGCTGCGCCCCTGGCGGCGGCGCTCAAGGAGCGCGACCGGCTGCCAGGTCGAAAGGTGGGCCTGGTGCTCAGCGGAGCGAACGTGGACAGTGACGTGCTGGGCCGCCTGCTTGCGCGAGCCTGACCCTTGCACTGAGCCGCGCATGGCGGGAAGATGCGCGTGTTTTTTTTCGATGGACTCGAGCATGCTGATTCGACAATCGCACATGGCGCGGATCGCGCTGGCCATCGTGCTGGCCGGTGCCGTGCTGTTGCCCTTCCCGCGCGACGCGGCTCGCGCCGCCATGGCGATGGCCCTTTATCGCGGCGAGGTTGCCGCGACCAGCGGCGGCCCGGCACGCAGGATCGAAATGCAGCTCAAGGCCGACGGGACGATGAGCCTTCTGACCGATGCGCGCAACAATCGCTCGCCCGTGGTCGAAGAGGGCCACTGGAATCCGATTTCCGTCGAGCAGATCGACGTCATCCTCGAAAAAAGGGATGGCAAGCCCGCCGACCCCAACACCCTGCATTTCGTCAAGAAAGGCGACGTCCTGCAGACTACGCCCGAATCCGCCGCGCAGTTCGGCGGCAACGTCCTGCAATTGCGGCAGACGAAAACGGCTGCGCTGGCGTCAGCCGTTCCGGTCATCGGGTCTACCGACCCAAGCGGCGCCTGGCGCTGGGAAGGCCTGCTCTCCGCCGCGGACAAGGTAGTCGTCGAGAAGCCGGAGCTTTATTCGATCGACCTGCAGGGCGGCGGCAAGGCCGCGATACGCGCGGACTGCAATCGCGCCCAGGCCGCGTACAAATTCGATGGCCGCGCGGTCTCCATCAAGATTTCGGGATTGAGCAAGAACGCTTGCCCGCCGGGATCGCTGTCCGGGCGCTTCCTGAAGGCCCTCGAGGCTGCCAGCGGACAGCGCTTGCGGGGCGACGTCCTCTACCTCGACCTGCCCGGCGAAGGCGGCAGCATGAAGTTCGTCCGCGCGAAATAACGCATGCCTTTCGATCCGAATGCTCCGGGCGGAAACAGGGCGCGCAACGTCCTGGGCGGGCCCTTGAGCGAATGCAGCGCGAAACCGCTGACCGGCTTCTATCGTGACGGCTGCTGCAATACCGGGCGCGACGACCATGGCGTGCATTCGGTCTGCGCGCTCATGACGAAAGACTTCCTGGAGTTTTCGCGCGCGCGGGGCAACGACCTGAGCACGCCGATGCCGGGCTTCGGCTTTCCCGGCCTCAAGCCCGGCGACCGCTGGTGCCTCTGCGCGGACCGCTGGCGCGAAGCATTCAAGGCCGGCTGCGCGCCCCAGGTCGTATTGAACGCCACGCACGAGCGCACGCTCGACTACGTAAAGCTCGAGGACTTGAAGAAGCACGCGATCGACCTTCAATAGGCCGCAAGTCCGCCCGGATCGAAATGGCCCACCTTTCGCGCGCCTTGCGCAGCTCGCACCGCCCGCTCGCTCGAACCTTGGCCGCGAATCCGGTCAAATTCGCCGGAACTGCGTAAATTTTCCGCGTCCGTGGTATCTTCCCCCTGCCGGGGAGTCGCATTTCCCCGGCCACTACGATTCGAGGAGCCATGAGCATCAAGTTTCGCAGCAAGGAGCTGACTTTCGCGGAAGCGTCGTTCCTGAAGTGGCAGTACGGCTTTGACGACGAGGACGAGCCGTTCGAGCGGGCGTTGTGGCAGGCGATCATGCGCGCATGGGATGCCGACTCGGCATCCGATCCGAGCCCTGGCCACCTCGAGCGCCTCGGCTGCGCCGACGCGTATCCCGAGGAAGTCGCGCTGTACGTCAAGTTCAAGTCCGAAGGCAGCGACAAGGTCTGGAATGAGCTGATCCGCCGTGCCGGCCTGTCGGAACGGCGCACCGCCAAGGTCGTGCCGACGGTGGATCGCCGCCGCCGCAGCAGCAGCGCCCGGGCCTGACGCGCGCTTCGCAGTCGAACCACCCGCGATCCCTTCGCGGGACGGGCAGCGTCTCCCCTTCGAATTCCCGCAGCAGTCCGCCGGCTGCCTGCCTTAGCGTGTAATCTTCGCCTGCCCTGCCCACCAACAGGAGGATCGTCCATGAGCGCGGAGGAAATGAAAGCGAAGGAATTCCAGTCCTGGTCTTCGGTCAGCCCGGGCTGGCGCAAGCACGACAAGCGACTGACGCAATCCTTTGACGTCGTCTCCACCGCCCTGCTGGATCGCGCCGGCATCCAGGCCGGCCAAAGCGTGCTGGACGTCGCCTGCGGCACCGGCGAGCCGGCCATTCCCGCCGCGAAACGCGTGGGATCCAGGGGCAAGGTCCTCGCCACCGATTTCGTGCCCGGCATGGTCGAGTTCGCGAAAGAGAAGGCGCGCGCGCAATCCCTGTCGAACATCGAGTTCACCGTTACCGACGGCGAACTGCTCGACCTTCCGCAGAATGCCTTCGACGCCGGCACCATGCGCTGGGGCCTGATGTTCATGCCGGATCCGCTTGCCTGCCTGCGGCGCATCCTGGCCGCATTGAAACCCGGCGCCATCTTCGCGACCGCCACCTGGGCCTCCCCCGACAAGAATCCCTGGGCCTCGGTCCCGCTCGCGGTCATGAAAGGCTTCATGGAACTGCCGGCGCCGGTGCCGGGGCAGACCGGCATCTTCGCCTTCGGGGATCCCGAGCGCCTGAAGGCGACCATGCGCGATGCCGGATTCCGTGACGTCGGCGTCGAAGCGCTCGAGGTGTTGTGGTCGGGGCCGGCCACCGGCAAGGAATATTTCGGCGAGGTCATCGAAATGGCGGGGCCGCTTGCGACGCTCTATGGCAGGCTGCCCGAGGACAAAAAACGCGCCTATGCCGACGAAGTCGCCGCGCAGGCCGAGCGCCAGTCCGTGCGCAAGCCTGGTGTCGCCCTGCCCGGCGTCACCTGGATCGCGTGGGGCCGAAAATAGCATCCGCGGGATTCGTACAGGCGCGCGCCGCGATCTCCTGACGGGCTCCACGACATGCCGGATTTTCGCGATCCGCGTTTCCTGCTCGACCACGTCGCGCACACGATGGCGTTCTATCATCCGCGCGCCATCGATCCGCGCGGCGGCTTCTTCCATTTCTTTCGCGATGACGGCAGCGTGTACGACGCGACCACGCGCCACCTCGTCAGCAGCACCCGTTTCATCTTCAACTACGCCATGGCGTACCGGCGCTTCGGAAACGCGGAATACCTGCAGGCGGCGGAGCACGGACTGAAATTCCTGCGCGAAAGGCATCGCAATGCGCAGACTGGCGGCTATGCGTGGGTACTCGACGGTGATCGCGTCGCCGATGCCACGAACCACTGTTACGGCCTCGCCTTCGTCCTGCTCGCGCATGCGCACGCCGCGATGGCGGGCATCGAAGCCGCCCGCACCGGAATCGACGAGACCTTCACGCTGATGGAACGCAAGTTTTGGTCTCCAGCCTCCGGGCTTTATGCGGACGAAGCGGCGCCGGACTGGTCGGCGCTGGCTCCGTATCGCGGGCAGAACGCGAACATGCATGCCTGCGAAGCCATGCTCGCAGCCTTCGATGCCACCGGCCAGGCCCGCTATCTCACGCGGGCCGCGCTCCTTGCGAAGAACATCACCGTGCGCCAGGCCGCCCTGGCGGACAACCTGGTGTGGGAGCACTACCACGCGGACTGGACAGTGGACTGGGATTACAACAAGGACGACAAGACCAACATCTTCCGGCCGTGGGGCTACCAGCCCGGCCATCTCGCCGAGTGGGCCAAGCTGCTTCTGATCCTGGAACGACACGCCGGCAAGCTGACGGATTCGGGCTGGCTGCTTCCGCGTTCCGTCGAGTTGTTCGACGCGGCCATGAAGCACGCCTGGGACGATGCGAACGGCGGCATCGTCTACGGCTTCGCGCCGGACGCCAGCGTTTGCGACGGCGACAAGTATTTCTGGGTGCAGGCGGAGTCGCTCGCCGCCGCGGCGCTGCTGGCCGATCGAACCAGTGACGAAGAATACTGGCGGTGGTACGACCGCATTTGGGATTACTGCTGGGAGTTTTTCGTCGACCATCAGCATGGGGCGTGGTATCGCATCCTCACGCGCGACAACCGCAAGATCAGCGACGAAAAATCGCCGGCCGGCAAGACCGACTATCACACCATGGGCGCCTGCTACGAAGTCTTGAACGTCGTCGAAAAGCCCTGGAGGAAAGACGATCCAGGCCGCGGAGCGCGCTAGCGCTTGCCGCCGAACGCGCCGGTCATCGATTCCACCGATCCCCCGCCGGAATTGCTCGTGAGCGTGATCGTGCCGCCAATTTCCTCGGCATTCGGCCCGAAGAATTCGCCGTCTGCGGTTCCCGTCAACAAAGTGGCCGTGGTATTGCCGATGGTCACCGTTCCGGTGAACCGGTTGGAGCCCGGCGCAAAAGTCAGCACGCCGGTAATGTCCAGCGCCGCCGTGATCGGAATGCCGGCGGAATTCCACGCGCGTATCGTGGTGCCGCTGGTCGTGAAGCTCACCGTGCCGTTCACGGGATCGACGATCGCTGCCATGGTGGCCGCGTGCTCCTGCAGGATGCCGTTCGGATCGACGTAAATTCCGCCGGAGAAGCCGTTGTAGCCGAGCGAGGCGCCGGTGCCCGGGATGCTGCCCGCGGGCGTCGGCCTTCCCGCCGAAATGTTGCCGACGATATTCGCCGGAAATCCGGTGATGGCAAGCCAGTATGCGAAGGTCTGGAAATTCCAGCCCGGACCGGTTGGATTGACCAGCACGCCGATCGCCGCGCCACTCGACATCGCGCAGGATTGGGAACCGCAGGCCACGGTTTGCGCGTTCTGGCCGTCGGTCCACGCCACGCTGCTGCGGGGCGTCGTGAACTGGATTGCCGTCGGGACGACGGGAACGGCGGTGCCGTATCGCAGGACGCCGTTGACGCCGTTTACATCCGGCGTGTTCATCGATTGCCCGCTCACCGTTCCGCCGGAAATTTGCGTGATGTTCTGTGTCTGCGATGCCCCGATCAGGGACACGGACTGGCCCGCCTGGATGGAGGAAAACGACGACAGCGTCATCGGCGTATCGCCATTGTCGGCCATATCGCCCCCTCCGCCGCCGCAGGCAGCAAGAACCGGAAGGGACAGGCACGCTAAGGCAAGCGATCGCATGGATGCTCCGACATGATGACCGTCCCCCTGTCCAATCGACAGGCCGGCAGGCCATTTGTTCAATGCACCCGGCTTATTAGCGAGATCTTCGCCTGGTCGGATCGGCGAACAATACGACGCCGCTGCCGAGCAGCAGCACGGCGGCGGCCAGCAAGAGCATGTCCATGCCATTTCCGGTTCCCGCGAGGGCGCTGACCAGCAGCGGACCGAAAATCTGCCCCAGCGCAAAAGCCGTGGTCATCGCCGCCATCAGGTGCGACGCGTGGTCCGGCGCGAGGATGCGGGCTTCCTGGATCCCGGCCATCGTCGCAACCATGAAAGTCCCGCCAACGAAGCAAGCGGAGACGACGATGCCGGTCATTCCGGGTACCACCGCAGGCACGGCGAGACCGATGGCCATCACGACATGCGACCAGGCCCAGATCCGGCGATTGCGAAATCGCGCCGACAATCGGCCGGCGACCAGGGTCGAGACGAAGGCAGCCGTTCCGAATATCGGCCACGCCCAGCCGAATACCGCCGGATCGGGCACCACCTGTTTTGCCATGGCCGGCAGGAAAGTCGCGGGAATGATGTAGCCGAAGCCGAAGATTCCATAACAGACGATCGTCGGCAGGTAGTCGCGCAACCGCAGCGGCGACAGGCCGGCCTTCGGCGCGGTCCGCGCAGCGGTCGCCTCGCCGTAGACCGGCCAGCACAGGATCAACGGCACGCCCGCGATCGCACCGATGGCGATCCACGTGCGATCCGCGGTCCACGACAGGTTCAGGAACAACAGACAGCACGCGCCGGTGAGCGCGATGCCGAATCCCACGCCGCCGAACACCACGCCACCCAGCGGCTTGCGGTCGCGCAGCGCGAGCTGTTCGAGGATATAGGCCGAGGCGAAAATCAGGATCCATGCGCTCGCCACGCCGGCGAGCGCGCGCAGGAGCAGCCACGCGGCCGCGTTGTGCGTGATGCCCATTGCCGCCGTCAACACGACCACCGCGACCAGCGAGCCGCGGACGACCTTGACCGTGGACGCGCGTATCCAGATCGCCGACAGCGCGCCGAGGAAATAGCCGACATAGTTTGCGGAGGCCAGCAGGCCGGCCAGGCGCAGATCCAGCCCGGAATCCTTCTGCATCAGCGGCAGGAGCGGCGTGAAGGCGAAGCGACCCACGCCCATGGCTATGGCGAGTGTCAGCAGGCCGCCGAGTGCCAGCCGCATGGCGGAATGTCGATTCGCAGCGTCCGGAGAAACAGGCATTGCCGCATAGTAGCCCAAGCGGCGGACCGGTTATCCTGCGTGTCGCCGCGTATTCGCCGATAATCCCGCTTGTGCCGCCCTCGAGTCCGGATTGCATGGACCTTCGGCAGCAGGCGGCGGATTTTCCAGCACAGCTTCATCGGAGGAGTCATGCATGATCTCGTGATCCGCGGCGGCACGGTCGTCGACGGGACGGGTGCGCCGAAACGCGTTGCCGACGTGGCAGTCGACGGCCGGACCATTGCACAGGTCGGTGGCGACATTGGACGCGGACGCCGTGAAGTCGACGCGCGCGGCCTGCTGGTCACGCCGGGCTTCGTGGACATCCACACGCACTACGACGGCCAGGCCACCTGGGATCCCTACCTGACGCCTTCGTCCTGGCACGGTGTGACCACGGTGGTGTTCGGCAACTGCGGCGTGGGTTTCGCACCGGTGCGCAAGGGCGCGGCACCCTACCTGATCAACCTCATGGAAGGCGTCGAGGACATTCCCGGCACGGTGCTCGCCGAGGGCGTGAAATTCGACTGGGAGTCGTTCCCGCAGTTCATGGACAAGCTGGACGCGGCGCCGAAAGTCATGGACATCGGCGCGCAGGTACCGCACGCGGCGCTGCGCTTCTATGTCATGGGCGAGCGCGGCGCCGACCACGCCACGCCGCCGTCGGAAGAAGAAATCGGCCGCATGGGATCGTTGCTGGAAGAAGCCCTGGCGGCCGGCGCGCTGGGCTTCACTACCTCGCGCACCGTCAAGCACCGTGCCGCCGATGGAAGGTCGACGCCGAGCCTGTCGGCACGCGAGCCGGAATTGTTCGGGCTGGCAAAGGCGATGAAGCGCGCCGGTCGCGGTGTCATCGAAGTCAATTCCGATTTCGGGCCTGGCGAATTCGAAATCCTGCAGGCCGCCGCGGAAGTTTCCGGCCGGCCGCTGTCCGTGCTGCTGCTGCAGGTCAACAACGCGCCGGACCTCTGGCGCGAGACGCGCGCGCAAATCCACGCGGCACGAAAGGCCGGCGTCGAAGTCAGCGGCCAGGTCGGCTGCCGGCCGATCGGCGTGCTGATGGGGCTCGAGACCACGATCCATCCGTTCTCCTCGCATCCGGCGTGGCTCGCCTTAAGCAAGCTGACGCCGGCGCAACGATTCGAGCAACTGCAGCAGGATGCCGGCTTGCGGCGGCGCCTGGTCGACGAGAGGCCGACGGACGAACATACGAAACGCATTGCCGCCGCGTTCCCGCGCATGTACGTCATGGACGATGCCTACGACTACGAACCGCATCCGTCCGACAGCATCGCCGGCCGCGCGCAGTCGTCGGGAAAGAGCCCGTGGTTGATTTCCCTGGAAGCGATGATGGCCAACGGCGGCAAGCAACTGATCTCGGAAGCCTTCGAGAACTACACCGAAGGCAGCCTGGACAACATCCGGGAAATGCTCACCGACGAGGCCACGGTCATGGGCATCGCGGACGGCGGCGCGCATGTTTGCACGGTCTGCGATGCGAGCTCGCCGACCTTCCTGCTCACCCACTGGGCGCGGGATCGCAAGCGCGGCGAGGGCTTGCCGCTCGAATTCGTCGTGCGCAAGCATTCGCGCGACACCGCCCACGCCTACGGCCTGAAGGACCGGGGCGTGATCGCCCCGGGCATGCGTGCGGACCTGAACGTGATCGATTTCGACAAACTGCGCATCCGCAAGCACGAAGTGGTTTACGATCTTCCGGCCGGCGGCAAGCGGCTCATCCAGCGCGCGCAGGGTTATCGGCACACCTTCGTCGCAGGCACCGAGACGCTGCGCGACGACGAGCATACCGGCGCGCTGCCCGGCAGGCTGCTGCGCTAGGAAGGCCTGCCCGAACCATGTCGAAGGTTTTTCGCGTCGCCTATCCGATCCGCTTTTCGCACTGCGATCCCGCGGGCCAGGTTTATTTCCCGCGCTTCTTCGACCTGCTGCACGACGCAATGGAAGACTGGTTCAACACCGGCCTGCAGGAACGATTCGCGGACCTGTTGATGACACAGCAACTCGGCACGCCGACGGTCGGGACGCATTGCGATTTCCTGAGCCCCGCGCGTTTCGGCGACCTGCTGACCATAGAACTGGCGATTTCCCGCCTGGGCAACAGCTCGGTGGAACTGCAATTCGACGCCAGCATCGAGGGGCGGGCCTGCCTGAAGTGCCGCCACACCATCTGCCTTTTTTCCAAGCAGACGCTGAAGGCCATACCAATACCGGAAGGCCTGCGCAGCCGCATGCAGGAATACGTCATCGAGCCGAAGTAACTACCGCCGGATGTGCGGCAAGCCGGACCTTGATCGCACCATTCGCGGCAAACCAGAGGAAAACAGGATGAATGCCCGATCCATGAATTCGAAATTCGCCACCATGGCGGCAACGACATTGTTCACGGCTCTCCTGATCGCGGGTGCGTCGGCATCGTTCGCCGCCGAGACCACCGGCAAGGACGTCGGCAGGAAGCTCGACGAGACCGGCCAGGCGATCAAGGATTATTCGGTCGAGCATCGTGACGAGGCCCTGAAAAACGCGAAAAAGGTGCTGGCGGACGCCGACGCGCGCATCGACCAGTTCGAGGCCGACCTGAGCCGCAACTGGGACAAGATGAGCGCCACGGCGCGCACGAAGTCGCAGGAAGCCCTGCGCACGATGCGCAAGCAGCGCCAGGATTTGTCGGAGAGTTACGGCGAATTGAAGCGCAGTTCGTCCAATGCCTGGGATGAAGTCAAGGGCGGATTCGCGAAAAGCTACGACGCGCTGAAAGACTCCTTCTCGAAAGCCAGAAAAGAGTTCTGAAGCGGCGCTCCCGATTCGACCAAGCCCGGCCATGCCGGGCTTTTTTGTTGGTCGCCGCCGGATGAATTCCAGCGCGGGCGAAAAAGGACCGCATCCCCAGGCTGTCCCCGATCCGGCGCGCCATGCTAAACTACGTGCATATGCACCTATTACTGGCGACACGGCAATGAAAACGACTGCGACCACAGGCCGCGGCAAGACCAGGCGACCCGCCCCGGCATCGGCGGCTCCGCGGGAAGCGAAGCACCCGCTGGCCTGCACCGGCGCCAGGCTTCGCCGGGTCACGCGCCGCGTCACGGCGTTCTACGAGCACCATATGCGCGCTTCGGGGCTCAAGCTCTCGCAGTACTCGCTGCTGACGCAGTTGTCCGAGGAGCCGCAATCGCTGACCGCGCTCGCCGACCGCATGGACCTCGATCGCACGACGCTGAGTCGCAACCTGCAGCCCTTGATGGAACAAGGCGCAATTGCCGAATCGGCCGGCGCGGATGCGCGCCAGCGGTTGTTCTTCCTGACCCGGGCCGGCGTGAAATTGCGCACCGAGGCCCGCAAGCAATGGCGCCTGGCACAGCTCGACCTCGAGCAGCACCTCGATCCCGATTTCGTGGCCCGCCTGCATGAGCAGCTCGAACTGGCGCTCAAGCGCCTCAAACCCGCCCTTCCCGAGGACAATTGAGATGACGACGAACGCCCATTCGGACAACCGCTCCTTCTGGTTCATCGTCCTGCTCGCGGCCGCGCTGCTGATGGTCACGATGGGATCGCGCCAGTCTCAGGGCCTGTTCCTGTCGCCGCTGAACACCTCCACCGGCATCGGCATCGCGTCGATCAGCCTGGCGATGGCCATCGGCCAATTCGTCTGGGGCGCAGTGCAGCCGATCGCCGGCGCCATTGCGGACCGCTACGGTCCCGGCCGTGTGCTTGCGGCGGGCATCGTCCTGCTCGCGCTGGGTTCGGCGCTGACGCCTTTCATGACCAGCACGGTCGGACTGGTTTTCTCGCTCGGGATTCTCATTGCGACCGGCTCGGGATTCGGCAGCTTCTCGGTGCTGATCGGCTCCGCGGCGCGCAACATCCCGGCGCAAAAGCGCGGCGTGGCGGCCGGCGTGATCAATGCCGGCGGTTCGTTCGGCCAGTTCGCTTTCGCGCCGATCACGCAGGGGCTGATCAATGCGCTGGGCTGGATGGGCGCCATGTGGTCGATCGCCGTGATCACGCTCGCTTCGCTGCCGATCACGCGCGCGTTGCGCGCACGACCCGTACCTGCCCCCGCCGCGACGGGCGCCGCCTCCAATCCCGCTGACAAGGGCATACGCGCCGCGCTGCGCGACGCGCTGAAGGATCGCAGCTACATCCTGCTGCACGCAGGATTCTTCACCTGCGGTTTCCACATCGCCTTCCTCGTGACCCACCTGCCCGGCGAGGTGCAGTTATGCGGCCAGTCGGCCCAGGTCGCGAGCTGGGCCATCGCCATCATCGGCCTGTCGAACATCCTCGGCAGCCTGGTGGCGGGCTGGGGCACGCAGCGCTTTCGCAGCAAGTACATCCTGTTCTGGATGTACGCATCGCGCACGGCGCTGATACTCGTTTACCTGGCCGCACCCAAGACCGCGTTGACGTTCTACCTGTTTGCGGTGGGCCTCGGCCTGACCTGGCTCGCGACCGTGCCGCCCACCGCGACCATCGTCGGCAAGCTGTTCGGCACGCGCTACCTCGCCACGCTGTTTGGCCTGACCCTGCTGTCGCACCAGATCGGCGCCTTCCTCGGCGCTTATCTCGGCGGCGTCATCGTGGTCAACCAGCACAGCTACGACATCATGTGGTATCTCGACGCCGGACTCGCCGCCATCGCGGCCCTGGTGAACCTGCCGATCCGCGAAGCGCCGATCGCGCCGAAGCTGCAACCCGCCTGAAACGAATGTAACGCGAGTCACGCGCGTTGTGATTCGCGTACCATTCCGGAATCAGCCGCGCAGTGCGGTCGTAACTGGAGCAACTCATGGCGGAAGAAGGCGAATGGGCCTTTCCGGAAGCCGTCAGACCGCAGCAAGGCGAACTAAGGTTCGATCTCGAGACCGCGCTCGACGCGGTCGTGCTGCTGCGTTCGGAAATTCCCGATGATGCGTTCACCGCTTCCATCCTGGGCACGGAGCGCGCGGGCAACGGCATCGTCATTCGCGACGACGGTCTCGTCCTCACCATCGGTTACCTCATCACCGAGGCGCAGAGCATCTGGCTGACGACCAACGCCGGCAAGGCGGTTGCCGGCTATCCGCTCGCCTACGACCAGGTCACCGGATTCGGGCTGGTGCAGCCGCTAGGCCGTCTGGACGCGCCGGCGCTGCCGCTCGGCAGTGCCCAATCCTGCGAGGTCGGCGACAACGTCGTGGTCATCGGCCATGGCGGGCATGCACATGCGTTGAAGGCCAGCGTCATCGCCCGCCGCGAATTTGCCGGCTACTGGGAATACCTGATCGACGAAGCGCTGTTCACCGCGCCCGCCCATCCGCAATGGGGAGGCGCGGCGGTAGTGGGCATGGACGGCAAGCTCGTCGGCATCGGCTCGCTGCTCGTCGAGGAAGCGCACGAAGGCAAGCAGGCGCAGGGCAACATGGTCGTTCCGATCGACCTGCTGACGCCCATCCTCCACGACATGACGAAGCTTGGCCGGCCGGATCGTTCGCCGCGTCCCTGGCTGGGCATGTACGCGGCGGAAGCGGGCGGGCAGATCGTCGTCGGCGGACTCGCACAGGACGGCCCCGCGCAGAAAGCCGGCGTGCGCCAGGGGGACCTGGTGCTCGAAGTCGCCGGCAAGCGCGTCACGACGCTCGCGCAAATGTTTCGCGGCGTGTGGGGCCTGGGTGCCGCCGGCACTTCGATCCCGCTGACGCTCGCGCGTGAAGGATCGGTATTGCATGTCAACCTGCGCTCGGCGGATCGCAACGGCTTCCTGAAGAAGCCTCTGCTTCACTGAAAGCCGAAGCGCGTCGGCAGCCAGAGCGAAAACGCCGGAACGAACACGAGCACCAGGAGTGCCACGAACAGCACGAGCAGGTATTTCGCCATCGGCCGCACCACGTTTTTCAGCTCGGTGCCGGTGATGGAGCAAGTCGCGAACAGGCCGAGCCCGACCGGCGGGGAAAACAAACCGAACCCCATGGCCACGACCATGACCGTGCCGAAATGCAGCGGGGAGATGCCCAGCTGTTGCGCGATGGGCGTGAGCAGCGGCCCGAAGATGATCAACGCCGGCGCGCCTTCGAGGATGGCGCCGAAGGCGATCATCAGCATTGTCGAGGCCAGCACGAACCCGTAGGCACCGAATTGGTGGCCCAGGGCCACCATGAAGCCGGAAAGCTGTTGCGGAATCTGCTGGATGGTCAGCGCGAATGACACGCTCGACGCTGCGGCCACGATGAACAGGATGCCGCCTGCCATCGATGCCGAGCGGACGAACAATCTCACCACGCCGCGAACGCTCAGCTCGCGGAATGCCAGCCCGCCCACGATCAGCGCATAGGCCACCGCGAAGGCCGAGACCTCGGTGGACGTCGCGATGCCGGAAGTCACGCCCTTGCCTATCATTGCGATCATGACGAAACCGACGAGCGCCCCGCCGATCAGCGGCAGCAGCGCCCGGCGCTTTTCGAACGCCAATCCGGGATCGATGCGAGAGCCAAAGGCAAAGGCCACGACGGCGAGCGCAAGCGCCATGAATGCGGCAGGCACCAGGCCGGCGACGAACAGGCCGCCGATGGAGATGTTGGCGACGAAGCCCATGATGATCATGTTGATGCACGGCGGGATGGTCTCGGCCATGACCGCCGACGCCGCCAGCAGGCCGGCCGCGTCGTTCGGGTCCTGCCTGGTGCGCCGCACGGCGGGCATGATGATGCCGCCGACCGCCGCGACGTCCGCGAGCTTGGACCCGGAGACGCCGGAAAAGAACGCAGTCGCCGTAATGATGATCAGGTTCAGGCCGCCACGCACGCGCCCCATCATGCGCAGGAGCAATTCGATCAGCCGCGACGACATGCCGTTGGCTTCCATCAGCAATCCGGCCAGTACAAAAAACGGGATCGCGAGCAGCACGAAGTGGTCCATTCCCGACAACACCTGCTGCGAATAGACGAGCATCGGCAACGACGGATCCGCCAGGAAATAAATCAGCGCGGAAAACGCCAGGGAAAAAGCAATCGGCAATCCCGCGACGATGCACAGGACGAATCCACCCGCCAGCAACATGAGCGGCGTGACGGCCAATGTCGGCATCGCGTTATTCCAGCCCCACATCGCTCCCGCAACGAGCGCGGCCGCGACGAGCGTGCCCCAGACCGACGCAGCCGGACCGTCCAGCGCGGCGGCGCTGCCGAACAACAGCATCAACGTGCTGCCGGCGATCACCGGTGCGATGTAAATCCACTGTGGCAATCCGATCGGCGTCGTTTGCCCGCGCGCATCTTCGAGCAATGCGCACGACGACAGGAGCAATGCGAGCGCAACCGCGACGATCAGCCAGTGGCACAACTGGATCAGCGCCGGGCGCCATGATGGCGGAAACAGGTTGCGGAAACTGTCGATGCCCACGTGCTGCGCTCGCGCGAGCGTCGTGGCCGCGCCGAGGAATACCTGCAATCCCATCAGCGCGCGTGCGATCTCTTCGGCCCAATCCACCGGATCGTGCAGGAAATAGCGCCAGACCACCGAGCACACCACGACGACGACGTCCGCCGCCAAAGTGATCGCCGCCAGGACTTCGGTCGTCGCCAGCACGATGCCCAGCGCGCGATGGATCCCGCGCGCCCGGCGGAACTGCGCGGCGTACGCCGGCGGATCGTTCAGCACGCTCAAGGCTGGCGTGCCGCGGCGATGGCCTTGAACAGGAGAACGGTCGACGGATACTGGTTCGCGAACGCCGGCCAGAGCCGGGATTCCATTTTCTTGCGCAGGCCGTCGCGTTCCGCCTTCTCCATCGGATGAAAGCCGATGCCGGCTTTTTTCAGATCCTCGAACGCGCTTCGTCCCTTCTCCGCGGCCTGCGCGCGCTGCCAATTGCTGGCTTCCTGCGCAGCCTGCAGGAACGCCGGACGGATGTCGGCCGGGATTTTTTCGAGTCCGCGCCTGCCGATCACGGCAACCATGGGCGGAAACAGGTGCTCGGTCAGGAAGCAGTGCTTCGTGACCTCGTAGAGCTTGGTTGCCAGCACGGTCGAGGCATCGTGCTCGAAGCCGTCGACCACGCCCGTCTGCACGGCGGTATAGAGCTCGTTGAAGGGGATCGGGGTCGGCACGGCGCCCATCAGCTTGAACGTGTCGATGAATGCACTGGTCGGCAGCACGCGCAGCTTCACGCCCTTCAACGCGGCGAGCGAAGTCACCGGCAGCTTGGTGTAGACGCTGCGCGCGGCAAAGTGCGATCCCCAGCCCATGACGGTGCAACCGGTGCGACCCAGCAGGATTTGCGCGAGGCTCGCCCCGACTCCGCCGTCCAGTGCCTTGCCCATGTGCGCGAAACTTTCGAACACGTAACCCAGGTCGAGCATGCCGAACTCGGGCGCAACCGTCGCCCAGATCGACGAGCCTGTCAGCATGACGTCGATCGATCCCACCTTGACCTGCTGCACGACATCGGCTTCCTTGCCGAGCTGGCTGTTCGGGAAATAATCCGCGGTGACCCGCCCGCCCGTGGCCGCCTTCAGGTTCGCGGAGAAGCGCTGGTACCAGATGTAGTGCGCGGAATTCTGGTCGGCGGTCAGCGAGGACGAGATGCGCAGCGCAATCGTGCCCTGCGCCCTCACCCTTGCCGGGAATGCCGCCGTGATCGCGCAACCGGAAGCGGCGGCGAGGAATCTTCGGCGCGATGCGATATCGGCCATGGTCTGCTCCTGCTGGTTTCGTTCCCGCATCCGATTCACGGTGCTCAGGCGCCCGCCAGCTGGCGCTTCCACCGCAGGCTGCGATTCAACAGCGACACCGCGATCGCCATGTTCACTAGGTTCCAGGCGATGCCATTCAGGAAGGCGATGCGATAGGAGCCCGTGAAATCGAAGATCACGCCGGACATCCAGCCGCCGAATGCCATGCCGACCAGCGAAGCCGTGATGACGATGCCGATGCGCGCGCCGGCTTCCTTCGGCGAAAAATATTCGCGGATGATCATCGCATAGGAAGGCACGATGCCGCCCTGGAACAATCCGAACAAGGCGGAAATGATGAACAGCGAGGCCAGCCCGTCGAACGGCAGGAACAGCAGGAGTGCCACGCACTGCATGCCGGAGCCGATCAGCAAGGTGCGCAGGCCGCCGATGCGATCGGAGATCCAGCCGAACGTCAATCGGCTGACGATGCCGCAGGCAAGCATCACCGACAGCATTTGCGCGCCGCGCGCCGCGCCGTAGCCCAGGTCGCCGCAATACGCGACCAGGTGCACCTGCGGCATCGACATCGCCACGCAGCAGCCGATGCTGGCGATCATCAGCAGGTTCTGCAGGGCACGCGGCGACAGGCCGAGCGGACGATTGCCCGCCTCCGGCTTTTCCGATACCGCGCCGGTGTCATGGCCTGCCGGCGCGCGCCGGCGCAGGGTTAGCGCCAGCGGCAGCATGGTCGCGAGGCAGAACACGGCGATGCCGGAGAACGTCTGGCGCCATCCGGCCGACTCGATGAAATGCTGGATCACGGGCGGCCAGATCGTTCCCGCCAGGTAATTGCCGCTGGCGATGATGCCCACCGCGATGCCGCGCCGTCTCGCGAACCAGTGCGAGGTTTCCGCGAGCAGGGGCGAAAACGTGGCCGAGCTGCCGAAGCCGATGACGATGTGCGCAAGCGAGTATTGCCACAGCGTGGACGCCGAAGCGGCCGCCGCGTAGCCGACGATCAGGCAGGTCATGCCGATCAGCACCGGCGGCACGATGCCGCGACGATCGGACATCTTGCCGAGCAGGATGCCGCCGACCCCGAAACCGCACATCGTCAATGTGTAGGGAAGCGAGGCTTGCGCGCGCGCAATGCCGAACTCGGCCTGGATCGCGGGCAGCGCAACTACCACGGACCACATGCCCACGCCGCCGACCGTGGACAGCACCAGCGTCAGCACCAGCCGCGTCCATGCATACGGCGAATCGACGCCGCCGACGGTGCCTGGATTGTTATTTTGGAATTCGCTCCTCACCGGTGGCGATTGTGCCCGAATTGCTCCGCGCACGTTCGGCATCTGGCCGAACTGGCAGTTTAGGACACTACGTTACAAAACTCCTTCAACTGACGGGCCTCTAACGCGTTATAGCGAACAGCATCGCGGTAACAACGCATGCAAGTCCAAGGAGGACAGTCATGAAAAAAGCATCGATCGCAATTGCCGTATTGCTGGCGGGTGCACAAGTGAACGCCAATGCGTTCGAAGC
The DNA here is from genome assembly GCA_035548375.1 of Burkholderiales bacterium. Lineage (GTDB taxonomy): Bacteria > Pseudomonadota > Gammaproteobacteria > Burkholderiales > JACQAP01 > JACQAP01. Next base: position 14,061 of record DASZTG010000011.1, on the reverse strand, counting down.
GGTGGCGAACGTCGTCGGCGTCGCCCCTGTCATGGAACAGGTCAATCATCCGACCCATCAATGCTGGACCGAGACCCAGCAGGTCACGCAGGCGGTGCCGCAGGAGCACAACTATCTTGGCGCGATCATCGGCGGCGTGGCTGGCGGCTTGCTCGGTTCGCAGGTCGGCCGCGGCAACGGTCGCGTTGCCGGCGCCGCGGTCGGCGCCGGCGTCGGCGCGGTGACCGGCGACGTGATCGCCAACCAGAACCGCGGCGATACCACGGTGGTGACCTCGCAGCCCGTGCAACGCTGCCGCCAGGTGGACAGCTACCAGACCGTGACGACCGGATACAACGTCACGTACGAATATGGCGGCCAGCGCTTTTCCACGCGCCTGCCGTACAACCCCGGCGCGCAACTTCGCGTGAACGTTGCGGTGACGCCGAAGTAACCAATCGAGAAACCGGAGACAGCCATGTCATTCGAAACCATTCGTTCCGCGCGCGGCGCCGCGGCGATCCGTGCAACCGGTGTAAAGGCTGCGATGGCAGCCTTGCTTGCCCTGTCGTGCGTGGCGGGATTCCCCCGTCCCGTCCACGCCGACCCGGGCGGCTACCGCGAGCATGAATTCCGCGAACACGAATTCCGCCATGAAGAATTCCATGACGCGCGTTACCACCATGACCACTACTATCCGCCACATGGCTACCGTTTCGCGGTGCTGCCGCCGCATCCGCGCCTGGTCGTCTGGGGACCGCATCGCTATTACTTTTCGGGCGGCGTCTGGTACGAGCCGGTGAACGGCGCCTACGTCGTGATACGGCCTCCGGTTGGCGTAGTCGTACCCGTATTGCCGGCGTATTACACGCGCGTGTGGGTCGGTCCGCGGCTGTATTACTACGCCAACGACGTGTACTACCTGCCCGCCCCGCAGGGATATACCGTCGTCGACCAGCCGGTCGGCACGATCGCCATGGCGCCGCCACCCGGCACGCCCGTGCCCATGGACAATCCCGTGACGGAACTCGGTCCGGCACAGGGCGGCACGCAACCGATGCCGCCCGCCGTCGGCACGGCTCCAGTCGCGTCGCCACAGACCACGGTCGCGCAAGCAGGCGGCAGCCAGCTGTTCATTTATCCGCGCCAGGGCCAAAGTGCCGACCAGCAGTTTCGCGATCGCAATGAATGCAGTTCCTGGGCGACCAGCCAGACCGGTCGCAGCCCCGCGAACAATGGCGCGCCGATGGATCCCGATTTCCAGCGCGCGCTCGGCGCCTGCCTGGACGGTCGCGGCTACACGGTCAAATAAGGTCGAGGTGCACGCAAATGAAAGAGCCCGGCATGGCCGGGCTCTTGGTTTTCCGGTCGTGAGCGATCAGGCCTTCGATGCTGGTCGCTTGGCGATGTCGCGAGTCAGCACGACCGTGCCGTCCCGCACCCGCAGTTGCTGTCCTGGATCGTGATCCATGCGGACCTTGGACGTCTTGCCATGCAGGCGGTAGCGCACGTCGTACGCGACGACCTTTTCGACGACGCGATTCGCCGCGAGGCAGTGCTTGCCCGCCGGTGTGTTGAAGCTGTCCTTGTCGGCGGGCATCCTGGGTTCGGTGTTGATGGCGCCGCCGGCCATGCCGTCAATGACGGTGCCCGATGCGCGAAGCTCATCCTGGGTGGCGGCCTTCTGGCGCCGGCGCTGCTCATCGCGGCAGGCCTTGTCCGGCTTCAATGACATTTCCCTGACGGGATCGACGCTGACGACTTCGGCGAACGAGGGATTTTTCCAGCTCAGATAGCCCGCAGTCGCCCCCGCGGACCCCACCATGACGGTGCCGATCGCCGCGCTCAACAGGATGGTCTTCCTCATGCCCGCCTGCCCTTTCGCAACGCAACACGCAAGCCAATCCCCAACGGCGCCTCCCAGGACAAACCCCGCTATCGTGCAAACTCTGAGTGGTGAATCGGTCGCGAGTTCGCGCCAAAAAGTGACGCCACGGCCGGCCATGCGATTTGTTGATAGCATCGCCATCTTTCGCCTGCGGACAGGATCCCCCACATGAATCTGGAATCAGCGGTTTGCATCGTTACCGGCTCCGCGACCGGCACGGGTGCGGCATGCGCCGTGCAGCTCGCCCGCAAAGGCTGTCGCGTGGTGGTGAATTACACCAAAAGCGAAAAAGACGCGAAGGAAACGCTGGAAGCGTGCAAATCGGCCGGCGCCGAGGCGATCCTCGTCAAGGGCGATGTGAGCAACGACGCCGACTGCCGCGCGATGGCGCAGGCGGCGCTGGACAAGTGGGGGCGGATCGACGCGCTGATCAACAATGCGGGCATCACCAAATTCGTGGCGGCCTCCGACCTCGACGGGCTGGATGCGTCCGACTTCCAGCGGCTTTACGCCGTCAACGTCATCGGCCCCTACCAGATGATCCGCGCTTGCGTGCCGGCCATGAAAAAGCAGGGCAAGGCCGCGATCGTGAACATTTCCTCCATCTCCGGGGTAAAGGGCATCGGATCCTCGACCGCGTATATCGCCTCCAAAGGCGCCCTGAACGCCATGACGCTGGCCCTGGCGCGTTCCCTCGGCCCGGAGATTCGCGTGAACGCGGTCTGCCCGGGGCTGATCGAGACACGCTGGCACCTCGACCGCTTCAGTCCGGCGGATTACGCCAAATTCAAGGCCAACTATGAAAAGAGCGTGCCGCTCGCCAGGGCTGCAAGCGCGGACGATGTGGCAGAAGTGGCGGTCTGGCTGATCGAAGGCGCGGATTTGGTCACGGGGGAGTCGATACTGGTCGACGGCGGCCTGCACCTGGGCAAATAACCGTGTGGCATGCCCCCGAAAGTGATAGACCCTATCCCGAATTCGGAATGGCGGGTCTTACGGCAGGCTGACAACCTGTCGCCCCAGGAAGAGTGCCTTCTTCCTGATGATGGAAGGCGAAGCACAACGACCTGCCGGCAGGCAACGGCAGACCAACTAAAGGAGATATTCATGCGTACTCTGGTTACCGCGCTGGCAGCTGCCGGCCTGTTGATGGTTGCTCTCCCCGGCTATTCGGCCGATGACGTGAAGGCCGGCGGCGCTTCGACCAAGCCCGCCCGTGCCCTGGATGACGGCGCAGTCAAGTCCGGCGGCGGCGACGCCAAGCCGGGCCGCGCAGTCGACGATGGCTCCGTGAAGGCCGGTGGTGCCGCAGGCAAGCCGGGCCGTGCAGTGGACGACGGCACCGTCAAGTCCGGCGCCGCTTCCGACAAGCCGGCTCGCGCGGTCGACGGCGAGAAGAAGTCCAAGAAGAAGAAGGCCAAGAAGCCCGCCGCGCAGTAACAGAATCGCGCGACGGTCAGGCAGTACAAGGGAAGAAGGCGGGGCGACCCGCCTTCTTTCTTTTTGTGCGTGCAACGCGCTAGCGCCCGATGAGGCCGAGCCGCCGTGCTTCCTTGACCGCCTGCGTGCGATTCCTCGTGCCCAGGCGCTTGAACAACTCCTTGAGATGCTGCTTGACCGTCCCCTCGGTCACGCCCATCGCGGCCGCGATCTGCTTGTTCGCCATGCCTTCGGCCAGCAGCGGCAGGATTTCCCTCTGGCGGCCGGTCAGTAACGATGCCTTGTCGTCATGCCCTCCAGCCGCGGACGCGGAAATGAAAAGCGCGTCCGGCAGATAGACTTCGCCGCGCAGGATCCGGCGCAACGCATCCATCAGTTGCTCGCTGCCCGCGAGCTTCGGAATGTAGCCTCGCGCCCCGCTGTCGATGAGCGTGCGGATGACGCGCGTATCGGTGACGCCGGAAACGATCACCACGCCGAGCTTGGGGTAGCGCCTCCGGATCGTGTGAAACCCTTCGAGCCCGTTCATGCCCGGCATCTCCAGGTCGAGCAGCATCAGGTCCACGGGCGACTCCAGCGACAGCTTGTCGAGCGCGGCCTGCACGTTGCCCGCCTCCAGCGTCACCACGCCGGGATCGAGCAGCTTCAGGAAAAATCCCAGTCCTTCGCGAAACAGAGAATGATCGTCGGCGTGCAGGATCTTCATTTGCGGCCCCTCGCCGAGGGCAGGGAAAAATAAAATTCGTTGCCGCCTTGCGGACCTGCGCCGGCGCCGACGTTGCCGCCGAGCTTGGTCACGATGCGCTGCACGGTGGCGAGTCCAAGACCGTGCCCAGCCGCGCGGTCCCGGTGCAGCCGCGTGAAGGGAACGAAGACATGCTGGCGCTGCGGCTCTGAGAGCGCCTGGCCGTTGTCACGCACCCAGAATTTCACTTGCGCGCCGTCCGCTGTGCCGCCGACCTCGACCGCGGGCGGCACGCCGCCGTACTTGAGCGCGTTGCTGAGCAGGTTGAGCCAGACCTCGCCCACCCAGGGCGCATAGCCCAGCGCCTGCGGCCAGGCTTTCGGCAGCTTGATGTGCGCCCGCGTTTCCGCACGCAGGTCGGCAAGCTGGTTCATCACCTGGTCGAGCAAGGCGTTCATGTCGAGCGGACGCACCTCCACGCGCTGCTGCGCAACCGTCGACAGCAGCAGCAGGGCGTCGACCGCGCTGCCTGTCATCGACAGCGCGCTGAAGGCCTGCCGCGCAAGATGCCGCTGCTCCTCCGTCATGCCGTCGGACTTGTATCGCGACAGGATCTCGAGGAAGCGGCTGGCGGCGGCCAGCGGCGTCTTCAGGCTGTGCGCGATGGTGTGGGCGTAGGCCTCGAGCTCGGCATTCTTCTGCGCCAGGTCCTCGCCTTTGGAAAGCAGCTCCTTTTGCAGGTTGTGCAACTGCAGGTGATGCTTGATGCGCGCCAGCAATTCCTCGCGCTGGATCGGCTTGGTGATGTAGTCGACCGCGCCCAGCCTGAAGCCCTCCACCTTGTGCGCGGTGTCGTCGAGGGCCGTCATGAAGATGACCGGCAGCGCCGCGGTGCGGGCATTGTCCTTGAGCCGCCGGCACACCTCGAAGCCGTCCATCTTGGGCATGGTCACGTCGAGCAGGACCAGGTCCGGCATCGCGAGCTCGATTTTCTCCAGTGCCTGCGCGCCGCTGCGCGTGAGCATCAGCTCGAATCCCTGCTCCGCGAGGAAATCGGAGACCAGCCGCAGGTTCTGCGGCTTGTCGTCGACGATCAGCAAGGTGGCGGGACGGCGCTCAGCCGGCAACTTCATCGCGGCTTGCGCCAAGACTGTCCTCCAGCATTTCCACCAGCCTGTCTTCCTCGAATCCGCGCGCGAGCGCATACACGCGCCGGCTGAAGCTGCCGTAACGCGCGTCGCGATGCTCGAGTTCGAGCGCAAGCTGCTCGACGCGCACCAGCTTGCCCATGCGCACCAGGTCGAGCAACTCCTCCAGTGCCGCCTTCGGCGGATCCGCGTCGCCGGCTCGTGCTTCCGCCGACGCGTCCGACACTGGCGGAGGCGATTCTTCATAGAGCCATTCCAGCCCGAGCGGCTTGCGAATGGCGTCGAGCAGGTCCATCGTTTCGAACGGCTTGCGCAGGCATGCCGCGAACGTGGCCGGTTCCGCGGCGGCACGATCGAGATCGGCGCTGCTCGCCGAAGCCGCGACGATGACCATGCGTTCGAGGCCAGGCGAGCGGCGAATGAGGCGGGCCGCAGCCACGCCGTCCATGTCGGGCATGCGCAGATCCATCACGACCAGGTCAGGCCGGTTCGCGCGCGCGCTGGCCACCGCCTCCTCGCCACCGCGCGCAAGCAGCACGATGAAGCCGAGCGGATCGAGCAACTGCTGCAACAGCCGGCGGTTTTCTTCCTGGTCGTCGACGACAAGGACGGATCGGCGCGCGCCGCGGTAACCCACCACCGGCAGGCCGGCCTTGCGCGGCTCCTGCGCCACTTCCACGACAGGCAGCGCGACGATGAAGCGGAACTGGCTGCCGTGCCCGGGCTGGCTTTCCACTTCCACCTCGCCGCCCATGAGGCGCGCCAGCTCGCGCGTGATCGCAAGCCCGAGCCCGACGCCGGATTCCTGCTTGAGTCCTTCGGTTGCCTGCTCGAAGGGCGCGAAAATCCGGCCCTTGTCGCCGGCCGCGATGCCCACGCCGGTGTCCTGCACCAGCACTCGCAACTCGATTTTCGCGTCCTCGAGCGCGACGGCTTCGGCGATGAGCGTCACGCCGCCGGTGTCGGTGAACTTGATCGCATTGCCGAGCAGGTTCAGCAGGATCTGGCGCAAGCGCTTGCCGTCGGCTTCGACCGTCTGCGCCAGGCCCGCCGCCGCATCGAGATGGAAGCTCAGGCCCTTGCGATGCGCCTCCACGCGCACCATCGCCGCGATTTCCTCGAACAGCACCGCAAGCTGCACCGGCGCCGGATTCAATTCGAGATGGCCGGAACGAATGCGCGACAGGTCGAGCAGGTCGTTGATCAGGGAAAGCAGGTGGCGCCCGCTGGTGGCGATGGTCGCCACGGCCTCGCGGCGCGAAGGGTCGGGCAGCGTGCCCCCGCGCATCAGGTCGGCGTAGCCCAGGATCGCATGCAGCGGCGTGCGCAACTCATGGCTCATGTTGGCGAGGAACTGGTCCTTGGAGCGATTCGCGGCCTCGGCTTCCGCGCGCGCGGCGAGCAAGGCCTTGCGCTGCGTGCTGAGCTGGCGGATGTAGAACACGCCGGCGAGCAGGATCAGCGAGAACACCGCGACGGAAGTCCAGATGGCGCGATAGTCCACCTTGTCCTCGTAGCGCACGGACAGCCACTTCTGCGAGATTTCGCGCTGCTCCTCGTGGCTGATGGTCAGGAGCACCTTGTCGAGGATGCCGACGAGTTCCGGCCAGTCCTTGCGCACGCCCACCGAGAAGCCCGCGGGCTGCAACGCCTTTTCGACCGCGGTCGCGATCTTGAGATTGCTGATCTGCCGGTAGCGGATGTTGTAGACGATGGGGAAAATGTCGTCGACCAGGCCGTCCGTCTTGCCCGTGGATACCGCCATGAGCCCGTCGAAGAGATCGGGATAGGCGGTCACGTTGAAGTTCGGATAGACGCGCGCTGTAAGCTGCTTGGATGAATGTCCCTCTACCACGGCGACGCGGTTTTCCTGGAAATCCTTGAGGCCGGACACGAAGCTGTAGTCGTCGCGCGTCACGATCACGTTCACGTAGTGCAGGTAGGGCTTCGTGAAGTTCAGGAATTCCTCGCGATCCGCCGAATCCGCCACCGCCAGCACGACGTCGAGTTCCTTCTTGCGCAGCTTGGCCTCGACCGTGCCGAAGTCGGGCCATTGCGTGACCTGGAAGCGCGTGCCGAGCTTGTAGCGGATGATGTCGAGGTAGTCCGCCACGACGCCGACGAAATGGCCGCGGCTGTCCTGGAATTCGTAGGGTGCGTAATTGGTTTCGGCGCCGATGCGGATGACCGGATGCGCCGCCAGCCATTTCTTTTCCTCGGGCGTAAGGTCGACGAATCCCGGCGCGCTGGTCGGCTCGGGGTACACAACGGCAGGCCAGGCCAGCGCGCAGAGCGCGGCGACGTTTGCCGCGATGCGCGCAACGGTTCGCGCCATCGCGCGATGCCCATGCCTGGCCCGTTGCTTCAACATATCCTCGACTCGGCTCGGCTCCGGTTGAATTGGCCCGCTTCGGAAATCGCCCGTCATCCCCGTATCCTATGGAAATCGGTCGCGGCAGGCCAGCCAAACCGGCGCCGACGCCCTAAAATCCCGGTTCCGGCGCCCGGCCGGATCGACGCCATGAGAATCCAGCTTCTTTCCGACCTTCATCTCGAACACTCGCACCGGCATCCGCCGTTCGCGCTTCCGGCCACCGACGCCGACCTCGTCGTGCTGGCCGGCGACATCGACAACGGCACCCGCGCGATCGACTGGGCGGAAGCCACGTTTCCGGGGCGACCCGTCCTTTACGTGCCGGGCAACCATGAGTACTACGACACCGAAATGGGCGCGGCGACCGCGGCGCTGAAGGCGCGTGCCGCGCATAGCGCCAACGTGCGGCTGCTGGACGACGAAGAATGGATCTTCGGCGGCGTTCGCTTCCTCGGCAGCACGCTGTGGACGGACTTCGAGTTGCTGGGCCGCGATGCGATGGAGGAAATCATGGCGCTGTCGCTGGGATACGTCGTCGATTTCCGCAAGATCCGCGTCGGCGGCAGTTTCCTCACGCCCATGCAGACGGTCGAACTGCATCGCCGGGCCATCGCGTTCCTGGAGGCGCGCTTGAGCCAGCCTTTTGCGGGGCAAACCGTCGTGGTGACGCACCACGCTCCCCATCCCGGGAGCATTCACGCGCGCTGGACCGGCAACCGCGTCAATCCGGCGTTCGTTTCCGATCTCACCCGCCTGATGGGTCGCGCCGAGCTGTGGCTGCACGGCCATACCCACGACGGCTTCGACTACGTCGCCAGCGGCACGCGCGTCATCGCCAATCCGATGGGATATCGCACGTCCAACTGGCGGGAACCTCGCGCCCCTCGGGATGGCCTGCGAGTCGTCACGGAGAACGCGCTGTTCGACCCCTCGCTCGTGATCGAAATCTGAGGCGGCCGAACGATATGGCTTACTTGCCCATCAGGGCGCGCATCAGCGCCGGATCGCTGACCGATGCCGCCAGCAACTCGCGCGTCAGGCTGCCCTGGAAATTCTGGATCTTGTCGATCATGCTGCGCGCCTGGTCTGCCTTCAGGAATTGCGCGAGGTGGTCGAGCTCGGCGGTCGAAAACGTCTGCGCCATGCTGCGCGAAATGACCCCGCGCAATGACTGCATGACCGCCGGGTCGGACAGCGCGGCAAGCGCGCGCTTGCGCTGTTCCTCCGGCAGCGAATCGATGGATTCGTACAGCTGGCGCGTGGCCACCAGCCGGTAAGCCGGCAACTCGAACAGCCGGCTCGCCGCCTCCAGCCGGTTCTCCGGCGTATCCGCGGCGGGTGCCGCGGCACTCGCGCCCGCAACGATCAGAAGTATCGCAAAAAGCAATTTGCGCATTGTCTTTGCTCCGACGAACGGGAAACCCCGGATGCGGCTTGGGCAGCCGGCACGCGCGCGAGTTCGCCACGCGCCTTGTAACTCTCCTACATGACTTTTTTCAGCGTATGGCGGCGCGCGCGAATATACGGACGGATCTCCTTCGGCCAGCGTCCCTTGTCGACCGCAACCGCCCAGGCGTCGCTCAGCAGGACGTCGGCGCTCTCAATTTCATAGATCGCGCTGTATTTCGGCTCGTTCTCGGCTTCGAGCGTCTTCACGCCGCCGTCGATGCGCATTTTCGGTTGCGGCTGGTTCGTCACGCGCGTCACGGCGAGCACGCCGGGCACCTTCAGCAGGAAAGGCACGTGCTCGGTATCGTAGATTTCGTTGAACAACGCTTCCTTCGCCGGGTCTACGTCCAGGCTGGCAGTAAACACGTATTTGGTTTTCGGATGCATGATCGGTCCCCATGTGGAGGCGGCGCCCGATTCCGGCGCCCGGGCGGGAATGTTAGCAGCTTGCGCCGCGTCCCCGCCCTTCCACCCCGGCATGCCGCGCGGGGATTCGTGCATCATGGTCCCGCGCATCGCATGACTTCGAAGGAGATCCGCATGAAAAACCTGCCTGCAACGATTGTCCTGCTCGGCGCCTGGCTGCTGCACGACCCGGCGTTGGCCGCGGAACGCTTCCGCATCGATGCGGACCATACCTTCGCGCATTTCGCCGTCGTGCATACCGGCATCTCGTCGGTGCGCGGGCGCATGGGCATCGCCAGGGGAAGCGCCACGCTGGACGCGGAAAAGCAGGCCGCCGAAGTCAGCATCGACCTGGACCCGCACTCGATCGATACCGGCGTCAAGAAGCTCGATGCCGTGCTGAGCGACGAGATGTTCTTCAACGTCGCCAGGTACAAGACCGCCCGCTTCGTCGGACACGCGGTCAAATTCAGCGACGGCGTGCCCGCGGAATTCGACGGGGAATTGACGCTGCGCGGCGTCACCAAGCCCGTGCATCTCGTCGCCGATCGCTTCGTCTGCCGGCAGGTGAAGATCCTCGTGCTCGACCGCTTCGTCTGCGGCGGCGACCTTCACGCGACGCTCAAGCGCTCGGATTTCGGGCTCGACAAATATTCATCGATGGTCAGCGACGAGGTGAGGCTCACGATTTCGGTGGAAGCGATCCGGGAAGACCAGTAACAGCGAAGTGCGCGAGGGGGAAGGAGTCAGAAGTGAGGAGGTTCTCTTGCTTGTGGCTTTTACCCCTCGCCCCTCACTCCTGAGTCCTCACCGCACTTTCGCTATTTCCTTGAGCAACTGGTCGTAATAGTCCGACAGCGCCTTGAGGCTTTGCTTGAGCGACGCTTTCACCTCGTCGTATTTCTTGTTTTCGCCCGCCATCGACCTCTCTCGATCCAGGGAGGACGTACTTCCGCGATCGCTGCCGGGGGGCGCCGGGAAACGGTTGACGTCGAGCGAGGGCGCCTTGTCCAGCTTGCGTTCGACTTCGCTCAACCGGCTGCGCGACTGGTTGAGCTCGCGGGTCAATCCGGAATAGCGGCGGTCGGAGCCGCGGATGCGCTGCTTGCGGTATTCGTTGAGCTGGCTGGCATTGTTTTCCATGCGCGTGATCAGCATGGCGACCTGGTCGTTGATCTGCTTGAGTTCGGGGTAGGCCTTGGCCGGCATTGCCAGTTGCTTCGCCTGGGCCATGTAGTCGACCGGTGGCTTGGCCTGCAGGCGGGCGGGCTGCAGCAGCATGGCAAACATCACCACCGTGACCACGGACGCGAATTTCCTTGTCATGCCCAATGCGTTGCTCCCCGCCTCCATCCGGATGGCATCGGCCGCAAGGCCGCAAACTTTAGCAGGCGACGCCCGCCCGAAACAGGCGCCGGCATCAATCGAAGCCGTACAGGCGCGCGGGATTGTCGACCAGCACCTTGCGCAGGGTCGCCGCGTCCGGGGCCCAGTCGCCCAGCAGGTCGAACAGCACGGCATCGTCCGGCTTCCTGTCGAGGTCCTTCACCGTCGGGTGCGGCCAGTCGCTCCCCCAGACCACGCGCTCGATTGCGTCTTTCACGAACGCCTTCCCCACCGCGCTCGTGTCGGAATAAGCCGGCGCGCCGACTTTGGTGTCATGGTAGGCACCCGATACCTTCACCCATGCCTTGTCCTTGTTCACCAGGCCGAGGATGACGCCGTACGCAGGATGGCTGGTGCCCGCCGGTTGCGGCAGGCGGCCGAGGTGGTCGAACACAATGGGCGCAGACAAGCCTCGCAGCAGGCTTTGCATTTCCACGATCTGGTCGCCGAGCGCATGGATCTGCACGTGCCAGCCCAGCTCATGCACGCGTCGCGCAAGCGGCTCCAGCATGTCGACGGTCGTGGCGCCTTTCTGCACGAGATTGAAGCGGATGCCGCGCACGCCAAGGCCAGCCAGCCGTTTCAGCTCGGCGTCCGTTACCGTATCGTCGACCACGGCCACGACCCGCGCGCTGGCACCCAGCCTTGCGGCCCCTTCGAGCGACGGGCGATTGTCGGTGCCAAAGGTCGACGGCGTGACGATGACCACGCGCGACGTGCCGATGCGCTTCTGGAACAGCCGGTAGTCTTCAACTGTCGCATTCGGTGGACGCAGCGTCGCGCTGGCCGCGGCCGGAAAGCGGTCATCGTAAAAATGAATGTGACAATCGCAGGCATTCGCGGGCGCCTTGAGCTTCGGCTTTTCGGTCCCGGCGGAATACGGCACCCGCTGCTCCTGGGCGCGCACGCCGCTGCCGGCCAGGCCGCCTGCCGCGGCAACGGCGGCCACAGCCGCCTTGCGCATGAAATCGCGGCGACCGGCATTGCCGCCGTCCTTGGCGTCATCCGTTGCTTCGCGGTCGTGCATGGTTTCCTCCGAGGTAAATCCGGCCGTCCGGCATTGTAGTGCGAAGCGGTCGCGGAAGGTCGTTCCCGCATGGACGTACGTGTAGAATCCGGCCATTCCAATCTCATAACGCATCGATTTGAACGAGCCCGGTTCCCTGCCCACGCTGGCCAGCGTGGTCTTCATCCGCATAACCGAATTCGGCCGCCGGTCCGTTCCCGAGCAGGCACGCCTGCGCGCCCAGCTCGAGTCGGCGCTGGCGGTGGCGCTGATCCGCATTGAGGCGCGCACGCGCATCATCCTCGACGCACCGGACGGCATGGCGATCGCGGTGCTCGACAATCCCAAGGGCGCGCTCGACATCGCGCAGCGCTGCATGAGCGCCGCCGCCGCGGGCGTGTCCATGGCAGTGGCCATCAACCACGGCGCCATCCGCCTGGCCCCAGACAGCGGCGGCCACCAGGGGCTGATCGGCGACGCCGTCGGCACCGCCTCGGCCATCGCGCACTTCGCCGGCCCGGCCCGCCTGTTCGTCTCGCGCTCGTTCCGCGAGGCGCTCGCGGAGGCTTCGCCGGCGCGTGCCGCCTCGATCCGGCCGGCCGGCATCTTCACGGACGCGAACGTCCGCACGCACGAGCTCTTCGCGCCCGACGCGGCCGCGGCGCTGCGCCGGCGCAAGATCCTCGCCGGCATCGGCGCCGCCGTCATGGTCGGAATTTTCTCCATGGTGGCCTACTACCACGAGTCCATCCGCCGCGACCTGCGTTACGGACAGCAGGCCACGCTCGCGCTCGAGCTCTACCCCGAGGGCGAGGTGATCGTGGACAACGTGCCGCGCGGAAAAAGCCCGCCCATCTCCGACCTGAAGCTCGCCCCGGGCACGCACACGGTGGAATTCCAGCGCAGGGGCGAGATCCCCTTCCGCACCAGCGTGGACCTGTACGCGGGTCGCACCACCACGCTCGAGTACGAATTCCAGCCGGCGCCGGGACGCAATCCGCTGCAGCGGCTGCGCGACTGGATCCTGCCGTGAACGGGACCACCCAGCTCGGGCGTTACCGCATCCTCGGCGAGCTGGGCCGGGGCGCGATGGGCGTGGTCTACCGCGCGGAAGATCCGGTGCTGGACCGCCAGCTCGCCATCAAGACCGTGTTCGTTTCCGCGGACGACGCGGATCGCTCGGAATACGAGGCGCGTTTCACCCAGGAAGCACGCGCCGCCGGCAAGCTCGCGCATCCGGGCATCGTGACCATCTACGACGTGGGGCGCGAAGGCGGCGTGGTCTACATGGCCATGGAATTGCTCGAAGGCGTGGACCTGCGCACGCAGGCAGCGACCTCGCGCTTTTCGGTGGCGGAGGCCGCCAGCATCGTCGAACGCGTGGCGGACGCGCTGTCGTTTGCCCACGACCGCGGCGTCGTGCACCGTGACATCAAGCCGCCCAACATCATGCTGCTGGGCAAGGGCCGCATCAAGATCATGGATTTCGGCATCGCGCGCATGCGCTCGTCGGACCTGAAGACCCAGACCGGGCTGATGATGGGCACGCCGCGCTACATGTCGCCGGAGCAGGTGGCCGGCCGCCCGGTCGACCAGCGCTCGGACATTTTCTCGCTTGGCACGGTGCTCTATGAATTGTTGACCGGCACCAACCTGTTCACCGGCAACGATGCCACCGAGGTCATGTACAACGTCGCGCAATTGCGCCCGGTTCCAACCAGCCGCATCAACCGCCAGGTCCCGCCGATGCTGGACCTCGTGGTCGCGCGCGCGCTGGAAAAGGACGCGAACGAACGCTACCAGGACGCGCACCAGTTCGCGGCAGACTTGCGCGCCTGCCTGAACGAGCTCGGCGTGCAGCGCACGGACGTGGAGACCACGCAACGGCTCGGGTTCGCGCCAGGAAGGGCATCCGGCGGCCCGCAGCCGCCCGAAAAGACCGAAAGGCTCGAGATCGGCAAGGCTGCGCCGGGGCCCGGTGAAACCACGCTGACGCGAAACGCAAAGCCCCAGAACATCATCGTCGACTCGAACACGCGGCTGGCCGTCTCCCATATCTTCGACTCGACGCTGGCGCTCCAGCGCCTGACCGATCCCGAGCGCAAGGATCACGCGAGGCTCATCGCCTCCCCGCACCCGTCCAACTTCCTGGTGGGCATGTGGCGCGACCTGGAGATGCGCATCCTGATCGGCATCCTGCTTGCGGCCGCCGTCGTCGGGCTGTATATCGCGGCCTGGTGAGCGCGGCGACGTAATCGCACGTCGCGCGTGACGCGAGCGCGCGGAACCGATTGCACCGGC
>DASZTG010000010.1:0-60279 GCA_035548375.1 Burkholderiales bacterium | reverse complement strand
ATCGTCGCAACCCATCCATGACTAGCATGACGCCACAAGAAAGTGTCCACGAGCTCAATAAACCCATAGTGGGACAATCGGCCGCCAAGAAGGCCGTCGCGATCGCGCTGCGCAACCGCTGGCGCCGCCAGCAGGTTGCCGAGCCGCTGCGCCAGGAAATCACGCCGAAGAACATCCTCATGATCGGCCCGACCGGCGTGGGCAAGACCGAGATCGCGCGCCGGCTCGCGCGGCTGGCGGAAGCGCCTTTCATCAAGGTCGAGGCCACCAAGTTCACCGAAGTCGGCTATGTCGGCAAGGACGTCGATTCGATCGTGCGCGACCTCGTCGAGACCGCGATCAAGCAGACGCGCGAAGCCGAGACGCGCAAGGTGCGCCATCGCGCCGAGGACCTCGCGGAGGAACGCATCCTCGACGCCTTGCTGCCGGCCGCAAGGGAAGCGGTGCCCACTGATGCCGGTGACGGCGACAGCCTGACCCGGCAGAAATTCCGCAAGCGCCTGCGCGAAGGCGAACTCGACGACAAGGACATCGAGATCGACGTCATCGCCGCGCAGGCACAGATGGAAATCCTCGCACCCCCGGGCATGGAGGAGCTGACCTCGCAGATCCAGGGCATGTTCCAGAACCTGGGCGGCGCGCGGCGCAAGACGCGCAAGCTCAAGATCCGCGAGGCGATGAAACTGCTGACCGAGGAGGAAGCCGCGAAGCTCGTCAACGACGAGGAGCTCAAGCTCAAGGCGCTGGCCAACGTCGAGCAGAACGGCATCGTCTTCATCGACGAGATCGACAAGATCACCAGCCGCCAGGAAACCGGCGGCGCCGAGGTTTCGCGCCACGGCGTCCAGCGCGACCTGCTGCCGCTCGTCGAGGGCACGACCGTCAACACCAAGTACGGCATGATCAAGACCGACCACATCCTGTTCATCGGCAGCGGCGCCTTCCATCTGTCCAAGCCCTCCGACCTGATCCCGGAATTGCAGGGTCGGTTTCCGATCCGCGTGGAACTCGACAGCCTGTCGGTCGAGGATTTCGAGCGCATCCTGACCGCGACGGACGCATGCCTGACACGCCAGTACCAGGCGCTGCTGGAAACCGAGGAAGTCAAGCTGGATTTCCGCGCCGACGGCATTCGCCGCATGGCGGAGATCGCCTGGCAGGTCAACGAGAAAACCGAGAACATCGGCGCGCGCCGGCTCTACACGGTCATCGAGAAATTGCTGGAGGACGTCTCCTTCGAGGCGAATCGCCAGGAGGGAAGGACCATCGTCATCGATGCCGCCTATGTCGACGGCCGCCTGAGGGACCTGGCGCAAAGCGAGGACCTCGCGCGCTACGTGCTCTGATGCGCGATTCGCGCTGCGTAGTGCCCAAGCCGGGATTTTCCTGATAACTTGCCGTTAACAGGAATCAAATGGCCGGTACTCCTTTCATTCTCGACGTCAATCCCAAGCTCCCGCCCCGCCTCGCGCGGCTGCAGGAGCTCGCGGGCAACCTCCACTACAGCTGGGACCGGCAGACGCGGTTGCTGTTTTCGCGGCTCGACGCGCACCTGTGGGACGAGGTCGGCCACAATCCCAAGGCCTTCCTGAAGCGCGTAGATGAGAAGAAGCTGCTCGACGCGGCGGAGGATCCGGTTTTCATCGGCAACTTCAACCGCGTGCTGTCGGCCTTCGACGTCTACCTGAACGAGCCGCTGCGGCGCGACGGCTCGGAATGGCTGCGCAAGACCGACCTCATCGCCTATTTCTGCGCGGAATTCGGCTTCCACGAGAGCCTGCCGATTTATTCGGGCGGCCTCGGCATCCTCGCCGGCGACCACTGCAAATCGGCGAGTGACATGCGGCTGCCCTTCGTCGGCGTGGGGCTGCTATACCGGCAGGGCTACTTCAGCCAGACCATCGACAGCGAAGGCAACCAGCAGGCGACGTACGCCGATTCCGATTTCGACGACTTGCCGGTCGCAGCCTGCCTGCGCGGCGACGGATCGGAAATGCGCGTCGGCGTGGAGTTCCCGGGCAGGACGGTGCAGGTCAAGGTCTGGCAGGTGCTGGTCGGGCACGTGACGCTCTATCTGCTCGATACCGCGCTCGCTGAAAATTCACCCGACGACCAGAGGATCACGTATCGCTTGTACGGGGGCGATCGCAACGCGCGCATCGAGCAGGAGATCGTGCTGGGCATCGGCGGCGTGCGCGCCCTGCAGGCGCTGGGCATCGTGCCCACGGCATGGCACATCAACGAAGGCCATCCGGCCTTCCTCATACTCGAGCGCGCGCGCGCGCTGGTGGCGCAGGGCATGCCATTCAACGCCGCGCTGGAAGCCGTCGCGGCGAACACCGTTTTCACCACCCATACGCCGGTGCCGGCCGGGCACGACCATTTCAGCACGGAAACCATCAACGGCTACTTCGCGACCCTGCGCGCGCAACTCGGGCTGTCCGACGAGCAATTCATGCAACTCGGCCGCGTCGACGGCAGCCCCGATTTCAACATGACCGCGCTGGCGATACGCGGCTCGCGCCACCAGAACGGCGTGAGCCGCATCCATGGCGGCGTTTCCTCGCGCATCTGCGCGCCGCTGTGGCCGGAGATCGAGCCGCGCGAAAACCCGCTCTCATACGTAACCAACGGCGTGCACGTACCCACCTTTCTCGCACCGGAATGGTCCGAGCAGTTCGACAAATTCCTCGGCCTCGATTGGTCGCAGCACGCGGGCAGCCAGGGTTTCCAGGACCGCCTCAAGACGATGCCCGATCACCTCTTCTGGAGCGTGCGGCAATCACTGAAGGCGCAAATGCTGCACCTCGTGCGGCATCGGCTGGCCCGCCAGCATTTCCGCAATCATGGCTCGGAAGCGCATCTGGACCGCCTGCTGCGCTTCGCCCACCCGGTCAATCCGAACGTTTTGACCATCGGCTTCGCGCGCCGCTTCGCCACGTACAAGCGGGCCACGCTGCTCGCGCGCGACCTCGACTGGCTGCGCACGATACTCGGCGACGAGAGCCGTCCCCTGCTGTTCATCTTCGCGGGCAAGGCGCATCCGGCGGACGTGCCCGGGCAGGACGTGATCCGGGACCTGAATCGCATCGCGCGCATGCCGGAGTTCGAAGGCAAGATCCTGCTGCTGGAAGGCTATGACCTTCACCTCGCGCGCCGCCTCGTTTCCGGCGTGGACGTGTGGCTGAACAACCCGATGTACCCGATGGAGGCAAGCGGCACCTCGGGCATGAAGGCCGGCATCAACGGCGTGCTGAACCTGTCGGTGCTGGACGGCTGGTGGGGCGAAGGCTACGACGGGCACAACGGCTGGGCCATCAAGCCGGTGGAGCAGAACCTCGACGAGGCGCGACGCAATTTCGAGGAGAGCCGCACGCTCTACGAATTGCTGCAGGACCAGGTGGTGCCGACGTATTACCGGCGCGGCGAGATGGGCTATTCCGCCGAGTGGGTGCGCATGGCCAAGCAATCCATCGCATCGGTGCTGCCGCGCTTCTCGTCGATACGCATGGTCAACGAATACCTCACGCGCTTCTACCTGCCGGCGACGCGCCAGGGCAGGCGGTACGCGGAATCGGAATTCGAGCCTGCCAGGCGGCTGGCGCTCTGGAAGCAGCGCGTGCGCGAAGTGTGGCCGAAGGTGTCGCTGCGCAGGCTCGACGCGCCCGTCAAGCGCATCGCGTTCGGCGACAAGGTCCGCTTCGAGGTCGCGGCGCTGCTGGGCGGCCTGGCGCCCGAGGACGTCGCGATCGAGATGCTCATCGGCAAGCAAACCGGGCGCAACGCCGGCAACCACCAGAAAGCCTACCGCTTCGAGTCGGAGGGCACGCGGACCGAACAAGGCGAACAGCGATTCGCCCTTGAACTGAGCCCCGACCTGTGCGGCAAGCTCGAATACCGCATCCGACTTTACCCGCAGAACGACCTGCTCACCCATCCCTTCGAACTGGGCATGATGCGCTGGCTCTGACGCGGTGCGGTTGCGCCCGTGATTCCGGCCGGTGACACCGGGTATCAGCCGCTTCCGGTCGTTGACACCATTGGGGTCGGGACATAGCATTACGCACCCCGGCCATGTCAACGCCGCAGTCCCCGTCACGTTTCAGCCGAACGCCCGGGAACAACGTCAGGGCATACGTGATCTGGAAGCGCAGCCGCAGGAATAACAGCGGCTGCAAATAGAAACCTACGGGAGGAAATTCATGCGTGTATCCATTCTTGGCGCCCTTTCGGCCGGCGCCATTGCCTCGCTGTTCGCCTTCGGAGCGGCCGCGGACAACATCCGCATCGGCCTGGTGAGCGAGATCACCGGTCCGAACGCGGAAGCCGGCAGCTACACCATCAACGGCGCGAAGCTCGCCGTCGAGCAGATCAACAAGAAAGGCGGCATCCTCGGCAAGCAGGTCGAGCTCGTGATCGAGGACAACCAATCCACCAATCCCGGCACCGTGCTGGCGTTTTCCAAGCTCGGCGGCAATTCGGATATTCCCGCGATGATCGGCCCGATCCGCAGCACGCAGGTGCAGGCCGCGTCGCCCGCGATCCAGAAGGCCGGCATCCCGGTCATGATCGGCGGCACCGATCCCAGCCTCACGCACGTCAACAACCCGTGGGTGTTCCGCTGCCGCCCGAACGACACGTTCTCGTCGCGCGTGATTTCCGATTTCGGCGTCAACAAGCTCAAGCTGAAGAAATGGGCGATCGTGCATTCCACCGATGCGTTCGGCTCCGGCGGTCAGAAGGCGCTCACCGAAGCGCTCAAGGGCCTTGGCGTCGAACCCGTACTGATCCAGGGCTACACGAACAACTCGCAGGACTTCACGCCGGTCGTGCTGGCCATCAAGAAATCCGGCGCCGACGTGATCGGCACCTACATGACCAACTCGCAGGACGTGGGAATTTTCGCGAAGCAGCTTCGCCAACTCGGCGTGACGGCGACGTGGATCGGCTCGCCGTCCATCGTGACCGACACGGCGATGAAGCTTGCCGGCGAATCCCTGCACGGCACCTACGGCATCGCCGATTTCAATCCCGACGCCAACGCCGAAGCCAAGGCCTATGCGGCCGCCTATCGCTCGAAATACAGCGTCGAGCCGGACGTCTATTCGAGCTGGGCGTTCGACGCGATGAACGTCATCGCGCAGGCGATGAATTCGAGCAAGAGCAGCAAGCCGGACGACATCCGCAAGGCCATCCTCGCGCTGAAGAACTGGAAGGGCGTCGAGGGCAACTACAACTTCGACGCGAACGGCGACGGACTGCGCGGCTACAACATCGTCAAGAACGACGGCGGCAAGGTCAAGTTCGTCGAGCACATCAGCTTCGACAAGTAATCGGACGGCTCGCGCGGATCGGCGATCTTGCGGTCCGCGCCAACAAGGGGGAGAGCGCCGTGGATGCGCTAGCCAATAATTTCCAGGTGCTGTTCCAGGGCCTCGCGCTCGGCAGCATCTATGCGCTGGTGGCGCTGGGCTTCGTGCTCATCATCCGCGCCACCAACGTGGTGAACTTCGCGCAGGGCGACTTCGCCATGCTCGGCGCGTACATCATGGTTGCCTTCCTCGTCAACGCCGGCATGCCGTACTGGCTGTCGTTCGCGCTCGCGATCGTCGCCATGGGCGTGTTCGGCCTCCTGTTCAACTACGGCGTGTACTATCCGCTGCGCCACCGCGGCTTCCTGCCGGTCATCATTTCCACGCTCGGCGCATCGATCTTCCTGCAGAACTCCGTGCTGGCGCTGTTCGGCGCCCAGCCCAAGCGCCTCGACAACGTCGTCGCGGGCGGCATCCAGATCGGTTCGGTTTTCCTCGACAGCCAGTACCTGGTGATCCTCGCCGTGACCATGGTCATGGTCGCATTCCAGTATTTCTTCTTCGAGCACACCATGATCGGCAAGAAGCTGCAGGCCACGTCGCAGGACAAGGACATGGCGCGGCTGCTCGGCATACCGGTGGCGCTGATGATCGCCATCACGTTCATCTACAGCGCGGCGCTCGGCGGCCTGGCCGGCGTGCTGGTCGGGCCGGTGCTGTTCGTCTCCATCGGCATGGGCTCGATCATCGCGCTGAAGGCCTTCGCGGCCACGATCATCGGCGGCTTCGGCGACGTCAAGGGCGCCATCGTCGGCGGGCTGTTCATCGGCGTCGTCGAGAGCTTCGCCGCGTTCTACATCTCCGTCCCCTACAAGGACGCCTACGCCTTCCTGATGCTGTTCCTCGTGCTGGTGTTCCGGCCGCAGGGCTTCTTCGGCGAAAAGGTCTCCGAGAAGGCCTGAAAATGCAAAATTCCCAATCGCGGCGGCTGTCGCCCTGGTTCTTCATCCTGCTGGCACTCGGGGTTGCCGTAGCGCTGCTGCCCTACATGTTCAACGTCAGCCATTTCGTGCTGTCGATGTTCATGCAGGCAACCACGTACGCAATCGCCGTGCTGGGCATGGTGGTCGTGCTGGGCTATACCGGCCAGATCAATCTTGCACAGGCGGCGTTTTTCGGATTCGGCGCCTATGGCGTCGCGCTCGGCACGGTCAGCTACGGGCTGTCGTTCTGGGTGGCGTTGGCGCTCGGCATCGGCATCGCCGGCCTGGCCGGCGGCATCCTCGGCCTGACCACGTTGCGCCTTGGCGGCCACTACCTGGCCATGATCACCATCAGCTTCCAGCAGATCTTCGACCTGGTCGCGGTCAACTGGATCGAGGTCACGCACGGGCCCGACGGCATCGCCGGCATTCCGCGGCCTTCCTTTTTCGGCCACGAGCTTTCCGATGACCGCGCCTACCTGCTGCTGTGCTCCATCGTGCTGATCGCGCTGATCATCGCAGTGTGGTATCTCCCGCGCACCCGGCTGGGCCGGGCGATGCGCGGCGTGCGCGAGAACGAGCTGGCGGCGGAAGTCGTCGGCGTGCACACGTTGCGCACCAAGGTCATCGCTTTCACGATGAGCGCGGCACTCGGCGGCATTGGCGGCGGCCTGTACGCCGGCGGCTTCGCCTATATCAGCCCGGACAACTTCAACTTCCAGCGCGCGGTCGAATTCCTGTCGATGGTGCTGCTCGGCGGCGCGCAGTCGCCTTTCGGCGGCGCGCTCGGCACCACGTTGCTGATCCTGCTGCCGGAGTGGCTGAAGGAAATGCCGCCCGCCCTGCAGTTCATCAAGGACGTGTATCTCGCGATCTATGGCCTCGCCGTGATCCTGATCATGGTGTTCATGCCCGAAGGCATCTGGGGCCTGCTGCGCAACGGCTGGATGAAGTTCGCGCGAGCCAAACCCGTCGATACCTCCGGCATCAAGCCGCTGAACCTCGACATCGCGGTGACGGAGACGACGCCGCTGCTCAAGCTCGAGGGCATGCAGAAGCATTTCGGCGGCCTGAAGGCGGTGGATGGCGTCGACCTCGAGGTCAGGCGCGGCACCGTGCATGCGCTGATCGGCCCGAATGGATCGGGCAAGACGACGACGTTGAACGTCGTCAACGGCATCTACAAGCCGACCGGCGGCAGAATCATCGTCGACGGCATCGACGTCAGCCAGAAGTCGCCGCACGAACGCGCCGCGCATGGACTCGGCCGCACATTCCAGAACATCCGCCTGTTCCCGAGCATGTCCGCGCTCGAGAACGTCATCGTCGGCGCGCAACGCGACAACAATCCGATCGAGCGTGGCAGCGCCGCGCTGCGCGCACGCGCGATGTCGGCGCTGGAATTCGTCGGCCTCGCCGACAAGGCCGACGCAATCGTGCGCAGCCTGCCTTACGGGCACCAGCGCCTGGTCGAAATCGCGCGCGCGCTCGCCGGGCACCCGAAGCTGCTGCTGCTGGACGAGCCCGCCGCCGGCCTGAACCAGACGGAAAAAATGGAGCTCGTCGAACTGCTGAAGAAGCTGCGCGGCGGCCACGGCCTCACGATTTTCCTGATCGACCACGACATGGGGCTGGTCGAAAAAGTATCCGACCGCATCACCGTGCTGAACTTCGGCAGGAAGATCGCCGAGGGCTCGCCGCAGGAAGTGCTGCGGCATCCGGACGTGATCGCGGCCTACCTGGGAGACGCCAATGCCGCTGCTTGAGCTGAAGAACGTCGCCAGCTACTACGGCAGCGTGCAGGCGCTCAAGAACGTGAGCCTGCAGGTCGAGCAGGGAGAAGTCGTCACCTTGCTGGGCGCGAACGGCGCGGGCAAGAGCTCGACCCTGCGCACCATTTCCGGATTGCTGCGCCCGGCGAGCGGCGAGGTCTGGTTCGACGGCCAGCCGATCCATGCTATGGCGCCCGAGAAAATCGTGCGCCTTGGCATCTCGCACGTGCCCGAGGGCCGGCGCATCTTCCCCGGCCTCACGGTGCGCGAGAACATCATGCTGGGCACGTCCAACCGCGGGCGCCTGTCGAAACAGCAGATGGAAACCGAAGTGGCCGAGATGTTCGAGATTTTCCCGGTCATCAAGCCGTTCGAGAACGCGCTCGGCTGGACGCTCTCGGGCGGCCAGCAGCAGATGCTGGCGGTCGCGCGCGGCCTGATGGCGAAGCCGAAGCTGCTGCTGCTCGACGAGCCTTCGCTCGGCCTGGCGCCCGTCATCGTGCAGCAATTGTTCGCGACCATTCGCGTGATCCATTCGCGCGGCACGACGATCCTGCTGGTCGAGCAAAACGCCAACATGGCATTGTCGGTCGCCAACCGCGGCTACGTGCTCGAGACCGGTGAAATGAAGGTCGAAGGCACGCCGAAGGAACTGCTCGGCAACGAGGAAGTGCGCGCGGCCTACCTGGGCGGCCACGGCTGAAGGCAAGCCTCCTTGCCACGGTTTAAACTGTCGGCGTCGCCGTTTGCCAGGAGATGTCAGACGATGAAGTCCGGCCGATGGTTGGTTGTCATTCTCGCCTTGCTCTGCGCCAGCGCCTTCGCGCAGACCGTCGAGGAAGTTCGCAAGAAGTGGCCGGATTTCCGCTACATCGATCCAGGCCAGTTGCGTGAACTCCCCGAGGCGGTGCGCACAGACCTCGAAAAGCTCGGCTGCCGCGTGCCCAAATTCATGAAGTGGGATGCGCGCCACAACGTCATCCAGGGGCAGTTCTTCAAGGCGGGGCAGACCGACTGGGCAGTGCTCTGCCAGGTCGGCGACAAGACCGGCATCATGCTCTATCCGGGCGGAAAAGCCGCGGAATTGCCGATGCTGCGCGGCGAGCCCAGCGATCCCACGCGCACGATCCATGTCGTCAGCCCCTTCGTGTTGCAGAAGCGCGCGGTCCGCGATCATCCCGACGATCCGCCGCCGCCCTACGACCATGACGGCATCGAGGACGGGCCGATCCAGAAAGCGGGCAAGGTCGTGTACCACGGCGACGACGAGTGGATCGAATTCTGATCCCGGCATGAAGCGCATCTGCGTTTTTTGCGGCTCCAGCGCCGGCGCCAGGCAGGCGTACGGCGAGGCCGCGCGCGAACTCGCGTACGCCATGACGAAGCGCAAGCTCAGCCTGGTCTACGGCGGCGGCAACGTCGGGCTGATGGGGATCGTCGCGGATGCGATGCTGGAGGCCGGCGGCGAAGTCATCGGCGTGATCCCGCAATCGCTGGTCTCACGCGAAGTCGCGCATCGCGGACTCACCGAATTGCGCGTGGTGGAGACAATGCATCAGCGCAAAGCCTTGATGAGCGAACTCTCGGATGCGTTCGTCGCGCTTCCCGGCGGCTTCGGTACCTTCGAGGAATTCTTCGAGATCCTGACCTGGTCGCAGCTCGGCATCCAGAACAAGCCGGGTGGACTGCTGAACGTAACCGGATACTACGACGCGCTGCTCGCGATGCTCGACCATGCCGTCGCGGAGAAATTCGTGCGCCCGGCGCATCGCGGCCTCGTGATCGCCGATACGAATGCGGATGCCCTGCTTCGACGCCTCGAATCGGCCAGGCCTGCCCATGTGGCAAAGACAACCGACGCGGCGGGGAACTTTCTGTAATCTGCCGATCAAACTTCGCGGGTACCATCCGCTCACGCGAATCGCTCGCGCCCGCCTTGCAACTTTCTTTCAGAGGAAACCCATGAAGAAGACCCTGCTATTTTGCAGCATCGCATCCCTGTTCGCGTCGCTTGCCGGTTCGGCGATGGCCGTCGAGCAGCGCCCGTTCCTGACCCTGGACGTCGCCAAGAAAATGGCGGCCGCCTGCGAAGCGAAAGCCAAGCAGGAAGGCTGGAAAATGAACATCGCCATCGTCGACAGCGGCGGCAACATGAAATACTTCCTGCGCCAGGACGATGCCTTCCTGAAAAGCATCGAGATCGCGCAACTGAAGGCCGGCACCTCGGCGGGCTTCCCGTTCTCGACGAAGCAGATCGGCGAGATCGCCCAGAAGGTGCCGGGCATCGCCAATGTGCCGGGCATCGTGACCTTCGAAGGCGGGCTGCCCATCCTGACCGGCGACGGCCGCCAGGTCGGTGCGATCGGCGTGTCCGGCGGCACCGCCGAGCAGGACGGTACCTGCGCGCAGGCCGGCGTCGATGCCGTCAAGAATGACCTGAAGTAAGCGCGGCAGACAAAAAGGAAAAGCCCGGCCTCGAGCCGGGCTTTTTTATGCTCTCGCGAATCGTCAGTGCGAGCGCAGGATGCGCAACGCGGCGCACGCGGCGCCGAAGCCGTTGTCTATGTTCGTGACCGTCAAGCCGGAAGAGCAGCTTGCCAGCATCGCATTCAACGCGGTCTGCCCGCCGGTCGCCACGCCATATCCGACAGACGTCGGCACGCCGATGATGGGGCCAGCCACCAGCCCGCCGATCACTGTCGGCAGCGCGGCGTCCATGCCTGCCACGGCAATGACGATTTTCATCTTGCGTATTTCCTCTATGCGTTCCAGCAAGCGCCAGAGGCCGGCAACGCCGACGTCGCTGATCTCGGCAACCGGTTCGCCATAGAACTGCAAGGTACGCGCGGCTTCACGGCTTACTGCGATGTCGGACGTTCCCGCCGCAACGACGGCGATGCGCGTGTCGGTGCGCAGTTCGTGCGACCCGCCGAAGAAGCCGGTGCGCGAGATCGGATCGTAGTCGATGGCCGCGCGATGCGTGTCCGTCAGCGCCGCGTATTGCTCGGGCAGCAGGCGCGTGAGCAGCATGTGGCGGCCCTTGGCCTGCACCTGGTCGAGTATCACCGACAAGTGCGCGACGGATTTCGACGCGCACAGCACGGCCTCCTCGAGGCCGGTGCGCGCGTCGCGCGCAAAGTCCAGCATTACGTCCTTGTGCAGCGTCATTTTGCCTTTTTCCAGCGAAATTCAAATTTTCAACGCAGAGGCGCAGAGGGAGAACAAGAGGACACAGAGAAAACGGGGCCTGAAATCGGGAAATAACGGATGTGCCTTGCCCGTCATCAATTTTTTCTCTGTGTATCTCTCCTTTTATCTCTGCGCCTCTGCGTTGGGTTTGTTCTGGATTGCCCTACGCGGCATCGCGCTGCAGCTTCACCAGGAAGGCGCTGCCGGTGCGATAGGGCGCCAATGAAACCGGATAGTCGTACCCGCCCTCGCTGAATAGCACGCCGATGTCCTGCTTCAACAATTCGCGCGCGGCTGTGTCCAGCGCGGCGAGATTTTTTTCATCGAGTTCGATCACCACGCCTTTCGCGCGCACGCGGCAACGCACCGTACGCGGCGCAAGCTTGGCCGACACGAGCCGTTCCGCGGCGTGCACGAGTCCGAGCATGGCGGGATCGATGGCGATGCCGGTCTCGATGCGGCTCGACAGGCAAGGCGCGGAGGGCAGCTCCGCGACGTCGCCGAGCCCGAGTTCGCGTGCGATCGCCCGCACCGATTCCTTGCCGATGCCGGCCTCGACGAAAGGATGACGCACGTCGTGATTCTTCGCGGCCTCGAGCCCGGGGCGGTATTCGCCAAGATCGTTGGTATTGGTGCCGGACACGATCTGCGACGTGGTGTGGGGCGCAATCGCGCCGTACAGATTCGTCTTGCAGTAGAAGCAGCGATTCACCGGATTGCTGCGATAGTCTGCGTCACCGAATTCGCCTGCGTCGATCACATGCAGCGTCCAGCCTTCGCGCTGGGCCATGTCGCGCACGCGAGCGGTGGCTTCCTGCGGCACCGCGGGCGAGACCGCGTGAAACATCTCGACGTTGCCGGATAGCGTGCGATGGGCAACGGTCGCGAGCGTCAGGCTGTCGACGCCGCCGCTGACGGCGACGGCGATGCGATCCATGCCGCGGAGGACCTGCTCGAGTTTCTCCTGCTCGGCGTTCATTTCTTGTCCTTGCGCAAGACGACCTGCTCGGCTTCACGCTGCAGGCTCTCGCGCTCGGCACGGCCGCCGATGACGTTCAGCAGGTCGTCGGCCTCGACTTTCACCGTGCTGCGGCCTGGGCGTTCCGCGACTTTCACGCGCATCTGCCGGCCCGCGGCTTCGACTGTCGTGCTCGCGCGCGCCAGCTTGCGTCTTTGCATGAACTGGTAGCGCAGGCCGATGGTGGTGGTTTCGCTGAAGCAGGCGTTGAACACGTTTTCGAGGTCCGCCGCTTCCGCCAGCAACTGGATGTGCATGGTCACGCGGCCTTTCTTGCCGAACGCCGGGGATTGCATGACGTCGAGCACGGACGGATGCGCGCGCAGCTTGTCGAGCGCAATCGCCAGGTCTTCCGGCGTCTGGTCGTCCACTTCGAATTGCACCTGCGCCACTTCGTCGCCGCCGCGATCCGGTGACACTTCCTCGAATGCGAGTACCCGCACCACGTTGCTGATGCCGGGAAACGTACGGGTGCCGAAACCGATGCCCGTGCGCAGCAAGCGACGCGAGCGGCGAGCAGCCGATTGCGTGCAGCCGAGATGCTTGAGAATGGCGCCGCCCGTGGGCGTGACGCGCTCGCCTTCGAGCCCGTCGTCGATAAATTCGAAACCTTGCAGCAGCAACACTGTGGCCGGCGTTGGCACCGGCAACATGCCGTGCGCCGTTTTAACACGCCCGCGCCCCAGCGGCAGGTTGCTGACCGACCAGCTGGTATTGCCCGATTGCGACAGCGCGTCGATCAGGTGGGCCGACCCGACGATGTCCGCGATCGAATCCCATTCGCCCAGCTCATGGAAGCTCACCGTGTCGACGGTCTTGCCGTGCACTTTCGCCTCGGCTTCCGCCAATGCCGTGAAAATGCCGATGGCCCGCTCGCGAACCGCCGGCGCCAGCGCGCTCGCTTGCAGGTGCGCGCGGATGTCCGCGAAGGGCGTATGCGGATGATGGTGCGCGGCGACCAGCGCTTCCGCCGCGCGTGGCTCGATGACGCGAAAGCGCAAGCCGGTCAGCGCGTGGTCCTGGTGCTCTGCGAATCCGACATGCACTTCGGGAGGCAGGCCGGCGGCGCGGATCGACGCCAGCATGCCTTCGCGAAGGTCGGGAAACGCGTCGAGCATGGCGGCGATGAACATATCGCCCGCCACGCCGCCGATCGCGTCGAGGTGGATGTGCATGCTGCGACGCCGACCGGACATCAGGCCGTGGCATGCTCCTTGTGCTTGCCGAGCATCGGGTAGAGGTTACCCTTGGCGTCGAACTTCATGGCTTCCGGCGAGCCCACGATCTCGAACATCGACGGATTGGCCTTGATGATCGGCAGCATCGGCTCGGAAACATGGATATCCATGATTTCCAGCGTGGTGGCGATGCGCACGATCTTCGTGTCCTGCGGCTTTACGCGCACGACGGTCTTGACCGCAAGCTGGATGGCTTCCTGGTCGGTGTTCATGATGATCGGGATGGCGCCGCCGTCCAGGTAGGTCGACGTGATGATGTTCGCGTAAGTCTTGGCGACGTCGAGTTCCCTGTAGACCTTCATCGTCGTCACGTCCGCGCCGCCGATACCGCAGGCGTTGCCGTGGGTTTCCGCCGTCAGGCCGAGCACTGCGATCTTCTTCACGTACGGCTTCATGTTCCACTCGATCGTGCGGCAGTTGCGGCCGGTGATGTTGGGGTCCATGCCGGAGCCGGAAATGTTCTTGCCGATTTTCTCGACGACCAGCACGTCGATTTCATCGAACTGCAGGCGCGGCATCAGTTCCTTCGCCTTGGCGAGCAGCACCGGCTCGCGGTCGAAGATCTGCTCCGAGGGCACGACCTCGATGATCGCGGTTTCGTCGGCGGCGTTCTCGACCATCGCCACGCCGAACAGCACGTTCTTCTTGGCGAGGATCAGCTTGGCGGTCTTCGGCAGCAGCTCGCCGAACATGTCCATGCCGTAGGTGTGCAAGGTCGTGGCGCCGATGATCTTGCCCATGCCGATGGTCAGCATCTTGACGATGCCGGATTCGATCGGCGCGCGGAAATTCGTATGCGGCTTGACGCGCGGAATGATCACGACGGCATCGGCCTCGGACGCGTTCTTGTCCATGTAGACCGGCATGCCGTCGTCGAGCTTGCCCAGTTCCACGACTTCCATGCTGGACTTCACGGGGCAACCGACTTGCGCCTCGGTGATGCCGTAGCCTTCGAGGACTTCGCGCTGGCCTTCGGCGGTGGCGCCACCATGGCTACCCATCGCGGGGAAGATGAAGGGTTTCGCACCCAGTGCCTTCAGTTCGGCAATGACGGCCTTGGCGCATTCGCCGATGTTGTTGATGCCGCGCGAGCCGCAACCCACGGCGATGGTCATGCCGGGTTTGACCTTTGCGCGCACTTCCGGGCGCTTGAATTGCTCGGCGACAGCCTTGGTGACGCTATCGAGTTTCTTTGTCTGGAACTTTTGGCGTACATGCACCATGCGGGGCAGGGGAATATCGAGTCCGCCGGCAATATTGACTTCGATGCGATCACCAATCATTTGATCCTCCGGGAGTGTTTTGGCCGCTGACGGCGAGGGACGCATCAGCGCGGAACCGCGAGTTTACTCCAGTGCCCACCCCCCTAGCCAAGGGGTAGCGAGCGGTAGAGTTCCAAATATCGGGCCGCGCTGGATTCCCAGCTGAAATCGCGCTTCATGCCGGTCTTCTGCAGCTGGCGCCAGATCCGCTGGTCGGAATAGGCGGCGACCGCGCGGCGGCATGCCCCCAGCAACGTCGCCGCATCCAGCGGCGTGAACGCGAAACCCGTCGCAGTGCGATTCTTCAAGGTCTCCGGCGTGCAATCTACGACCGAGTCGCGCAAGCCCCCGGTGGAATGCACCAGCGGCGGCGTGCCGTAGCGCTGGCTGTACATCTGGTTCAACCCGCAAGGCTCGAAGCGCGACGGCATCGCAAACAAATCGGCGCCGGCCTCGATCTGATGCGAAAGGCCTTCGTCGAAGCCGATCTGCACGGCAATGCTGCCGGCATGCCGCTGCGCCAGCGATAGGTACCGTCGTTGCAATGTCGGTTCTCCCGACCCGAGCACCGCGAGCTGCGCCGGCAGCAGCACGAGTTCATCGGCGATCTCCGCCAGCACGTCCAGGCCTTTCTGGTCGGTAAGCCGGCTCACCGCGCCGAACAGCGGCACCTGCGGCTCGTCGCGCAGTCCCATGCGAACCTGCAGCGCGCGCTTGTTGTCCTGCTTGAGCTGGAGGCGTGACGCGTTGTAGTACTTCTCGATATAAGGATCCGACTCCGGGTCCCAGGCATCGGTGTCGATGCCATTCAATATGCCGACGAGATCGCCCTTGCGATGCGCGAGCAGTCCCTGAAAACCCATACCGAGCGGTTCGCCCTGGATCTCGAGTGCATAGCTCGGGCTCACCGTGGTGATGCGATCGGCGAATTGCAGCGCGCCCTTGAGGAAGGACATGTTGCCGTAGTACTCGACGCCGTCGATGGAGAAGGCCTGCGGCGGCAATCCCAGCCGCGTCGCCGTCTGTGGCGGAAAGACCCCCTGGTACGCGAGGTTATGGATGGTGACCACCGACCGCGCTCGCGGTCCGCGCACGTAGTTCAGGTATACGGGTGCCAGCCCCGTCTGCCAGTCGTTGCAGTGCAGGACGTCTGGCCGCCATGCGGTGAACGGCGAGCCCGGCGTCGACAGCAGCGCGGCGACATAGGAAAGCAGGCCGAAGCGCAAGTCGTTGTCCTGCCAGTCGCGCGCGGCGGCATCCTGGTAAGGGCCGCCGGGCCGATCGTAAATCGCGCATTCGATCACCAGCAGCGGCAAGCCCGAAGGCAGTTTCGAGGCGAGCAAGTTCGCCGGCGCAATGCCCGGCAAGCCCGGCAGCGCCGCGATGCGGCTGCGCGTTTTCAGCGCGCCCATGATCTGCGGGTAACCGGGCACGAGCACGCGAATGTCGACGCCGAGGCCGCTCAATGCCACCGGCAAGGCGGCGCTCACGTCGGCGAGGCCGCCGGTTTTGATCAGCGGCGCGATCTCGGAAGTCGCGAACAGGACCTTGAGTTTTTCTTCAGCGGCCATGGCAAGGTTTTTTGGTTATCGGGCAAATCCGCACGAGCGGATCGTGGTTGTCGTGACTGTCGTGACGACGTGACTATCGTGACTGTCGAAGGCGCAATCGTAGCTGGCGCAGCATCGCCAGCGATAGCAAAACGTCTTTCCCGACAGTCACGTCGTCACGATAGTCACGACAGTCACGCGCCTTCGGGGCGCAGCACCAGCGCGCCCAGCGGCGGCAGCACGATCGCGGCCGACTGGTCGTGGCCCATCCATGGAAAGGGCTGGGCGGCGATCAGGCCGGCGTTGCCGGCATTCGAACCCGCGTAGAACTGCGAATCGCTGTTGAACACTTCGCGCCACAGGCCGGACTTCGGCAACCCGACGCGATAGCCGTGCCTAGGCACCGGCGTGAAATTCAGCGCGACCACGACCACCGATCCGTTGCGCGCGCGCCGCTCGAAGCACAGGATGGACTGGTCGGCGTCGTTGCAATCTATCCAGCGGAAACCGTCCGGGTCGAAATCGAGGTCGTGCAGCGCCGGCTCGTCGCGATACAGCCGCGAAAGGTCGCGGATCATGGTCTGCACGCCGCGATGCCAGTCGATGCCCAGCAATCCCCAGTCGAGTTCCGCGGCTGAGCGCCATTCACGTCCCTGCGCGAACTCGTTGCCCATGAAGTTCAGTTTCTTGCCGGCGATCGTGAACTGGTAGGCGAGCAGCAGCCTCACGTTCGCGAATTTCTGCCACGCATCACCGGGCATCTTGCCGAGCAGCGAGCCCTTGCCGTGCACGACTTCGTCATGCGACAGCGGCAACTGGAAATTCTCGCTGTACGCGTAGATCTGGCCGAAGGTGAGCTGGTTGTGGTGGAAGCGCCGATGCACCGGATCGTGGTGCATGTAGGACAGCGTGTCGTTCATCCAGCCCATGTTCCACTTCATCGAGAAACCCAGACCGCCGAGATAGACCGGCCGCGAAACCATCGGCCAGGCGGTGGACTCCTCGGCGCAGGTCAGCGCGCCGGGAAAATCCCGGTGGACCATCACGTTCAATTCGCGCAGGAACTCGATGGCGTCGAGGTTTTCGCGGCCGCCGAACTTGTTGGGAATCCATTCGCCGGCCTTGCGCGAATAGTCCAGGTACAGCATCGATGCCACCGCGTCGACGCGCAGGCCATCTATATGGCATTCCGCCAGCCAGTAATGCGCGCTGGACAACAGGAAGCTTTTCACTTCCTTGCGCCCGTAGTTGAAGATATGCGTGCCCCAGTCCTGGTGGAAACCCAGGCGCGGGTCTTCATGCTCGTAGAGTGCGGTGCCGTCGAAGCGCGCGAGCGAAAAGGCATCCGTCGGAAAGTGCGCGGGCACCCAGTCCAGCAACACGCCGATGCCGGCCTGGTGGCAGGCATCGACGAAAGCCTTGAAGCCCGCCACGTCGCCGAAGCGGCTGGTCACGGCGAAGTATCCGGTGGTCTGGTAGCCCCAGGATTCGTCCAGCGGATGCTCGGAAACCGGCAACAGCTCGATGTGGGTGTAGCCCATTTCGAGGACGTACGGGATCAGGCTTTGCGCGAGTTCCGCGTAGGTATAGAAACGCCCGTCGGGATGGCGCCGCCAGGAGCCGGCGTGGACTTCGTAGATGTTGATCGGCGCA
Organism: Burkholderiales bacterium; assembly: GCA_035548375.1. Lineage (GTDB taxonomy): Bacteria > Pseudomonadota > Gammaproteobacteria > Burkholderiales > JACQAP01 > JACQAP01. Next base: position 42,302 of record DASZTG010000010.1, on the reverse strand, counting down.
TGCAGCCAGTTCCACTTCGCGCGCCTGTCTATCCATTCCGCGTCGCCCCACGAATACCCATCTTCCACGACGCGGGCGGCGGTTCCCGGCCGCAACTCGTGGAAGCGCGCGTAGGGATCGGTCTTCACGAAAACCGCGCCGCTGTCGCGATTGCGGATCTCGAATTTGTACAGGCTGGCGTCGCCCACGCCGGGAATGAATAACTCCCAGACGCCGCTGGGACCATGCGTGGCCATCTGGTGCACGCGCCCGTCCCAGTCGTTGAAATCGCCGACGACGCTCACGCGCGACGCATTCGGCGCCCAGCAGGAAAAGCGCACGCCGGCGACGCCGTCGCGCTGCTCGACGCGGCTACCCAGCATGCGATACGCCTGCTCGAGTCGGCCTTCGTTGAACAGATAGAGTTCGTCCGCGCTGATGGTGCGCGTGAACGAATAGGGATCGGCGGTTTCGAACTCCTGCCCGGAACGGCTGATGCGCAATGCCACCGGACGCGGCGGCGGCTCGCCGCCCTGCCAGGCGAACACGCCCTGGGCGTGAATGCGCTTCATGGGCTCGAAGCCCGTCTTCGTGCGTACCGCAATTGCCGAAGCATCCGGCCGGAACACGCAGAGCGACCACTCGCCTGCGGAACCATGCAGGCCCAGCAGGCTTAAGGGATCGTGATGCCTGGCGCCGACCAGGGCGTCCAGGTCGCGGGTCGATGGCAGGGTCAGGGTGGCAATCGTCATGGGGATTTCAACCGTCAGGGAATTCGTGACGGCGAAAGGCGTCACACCTATTATAAGCAGACCCTTCCTTCGCGGCCTTGTTCCGCGAGAGGGGTCGAACCCCGGTCATCCCACCCGCCACGAGAAATCCCATGATCGACTCCGACATCAATGTCCGTTTTGTCAGCGTCCTGACCAAAAACACGTACGCGCTGGTGCTGGCCGGGGGCCGGGGCAGCCGGCTCAAGAACCTGACCGACTGGCGCGCAAAGCCGGCCGTGCCCTTCGGCGGCAAGTTCCGGATCGTGGATTTTCCGATGTCCAATTGCGTCAACTCGGGCATCCGGCGCATCGGTGTCGCAACCCAATACAAATCGCACAGCCTGATCCGGCACATCCAGCGCGGCTGGAGCTTCCTCGACGGGCGCTTCCAGGAATTCGTGGACATCCTGCCGGCGTCGCAGCGCACCGCGGAGGAAAACTGGTATCTCGGCACGGCGGACGCGGTTTACCAGAACCTCGACATCCTGCGTTCCTATAATCCCGACTTCATCCTGATCCTGGCCGGCGACCACATCTACAAGATGGACTACGGCAAGCTGCTGGCCTATCACGTGGCGAAGAACGCGGACATGACCGTCGCATGCCTGGAGGTTCCGCGCATGGAGGCCACCGCCTTCGGCGTCATGCACGTCGACGACGACTGGCGCGTGAAGGCCTTCGTCGAGAAACCCGCCGATCCGCCTTCGATTCCCGGCAGGCCGGACATGGCACTCGCGAGCATGGGCATCTATATCTTCAATGCACCATTTCTGTACGAGCAACTGGCGCGCGACACCATCACGCCGGACTCCAGCCATGACTTCGGCAAGGACCTGATCCCGCACCTGGTGCCGCGATACCGCGTCTATGCACAGCGTTTCGACGATAGCTGCGTGGGCCAGCGCGACAAGGCCGCCTACTGGCGCGACGTAGGCACGGTCGATGCTTATTGGGAATCGAACCTCGACCTGACGCGCGTCACGCCGGACCTGAACATGTACGACAAGGACTGGCCGATCTGGACCCACCAGGAGCAGTTGCCGCCCGCGAAGTTCGTGTTCGACGATGAAGGCCGGCGCGGCGGCGCGATCGATTCGGTCGTTTCCGGCGGTTGCCTCATCAGTGGAACGATGGTCAAGCGCTCGCTGCTGTTCTCTAACGTGCGCGTGCACAGCTATGGCAGCATCGAGGACTCGGTGATCCTGCCCGATGTCGTCGTGAACCGGAACGTGAAGCTGCGTCGCGTGGTGGTGGACAAGAGTTGCGTGCTGCCGGAGGGCCTGACCGTGGGCTTCGACGCCGAAGCCGACCGCAAGCGCTTCTATGTATCGGAAAAAGGCGTCACGCTGATCACGCCGGAAATGCTGGGCCAGGAAGTGTTCCACCAACGATAAGACCGCACGCGCGGGGGCCGCACGACGGGCGCGAGGGAAGGCGCGACCTGAATACATGAACGACGAAAAAAAACTCGACCTGGTGATCCTGTGGCACATGCACCAGCCGGATTTCCGCGACCAGGCCAGCGGGGAATTTGCGCAGCCCTGGGTCTACCTGCACGCCATCAAGGACTACAGCGACATGGCCGCCCACCTGGAAGCGCATCCTGGCGTGCGTGTCGTGGTGAATTTCACGCCCGTCCTGCTCGACCAGCTCGAGGACTACACGGCCCAGTTCGCGAGCGGCGAATTCCGCGACCCGCTGTTGCGCCTGCTGGCGCAGCCCGACCTCGGCAACCTCGACGAGGCCACCCGCAAACGCATCCTCGACGCCGGCTTCCGCGCGAATGTAGAAAAACTCATCGATCCGTTTCCGGCATACAAGCACCTGCACGACCTCGCGCGCTTCGTGCGCGAGCAGGACAAGGGCACCGCATATTTGTCCACGCAGTTTTTCGCGGACCTGCTGGCCTGGTACCACATCGCCTGGACGGGCGAGACCGTGCGCCGTACGGACGGCGTCGTGCCGGCGCTTATCGCCAAGGGGCAGGGTTTCACGCACGCGGATCGCATGCAGTTGATGGCCATCGTCGGGCGCGAGGTCAGCGCCGTCATCCCGCGCTACCGCAAGTTGTTCGAGGCCGGGCGCATCGAGCTGACGACGACGCCGCGATACCATCCGATAGGTCCGTTGCTGCTGTCGTTCGAATCCGCGCGCGAAGCCATGCCCGGCGCGCCGCTGCCGGAAAATCCGGCCTATCCCGGCGGAGCCGAGCGCGCGCATTTTCACGTGCGCGGCGCAATGCAAACGCACACCGCGCGCTTCGGCACACCGCCGCGCGGCATGTGGCCCGCCGAAGGCGCGGTCTCGCGCGATTTCTCCATCCTGCTCGCACACGACGGCTGCGAGTGGATGGCAAGCGGCGAAGGCGTGCTGGTCAACAGCCTGAAAAGCGGGGGCAGCGTGTTGCCGGAGCGTCCCGACTATCTCTACCGGCCCTACAAGGTCGGCGACGCGGACCATTCCATCACCGCTTTTTTTCGCGACGATCGCCTGTCCGACATGATCGGATTCGAATACGCGAAGTGGCATGGCGACGATGCCGCTGCGCACTTCGTCACCACGCTCGAAGACATTGCGGCGAAATCGCCCGAAGGCAGGCGACCGGTCGTCAGCGTCATCCTCGACGGCGAGAACGCCTGGGAGTACTACCCGTACAACGGCTTCTATTTCCTGGACGAGCTGTATGCGTCGCTGGAAAAAAGCCCGGCTGTCGCAACGACGACGTTTGCGAGCCTGCTCGACGACAAGCGTGAAGCCACTTCCCTGGCCGTGCTGGTCGCCGGTAGCTGGGTGTACGGCAACCTCGCGACCTGGATCGGCAGTCCCGACAAGAACCGCGCGTGGGACCTGCTGTGCAACGTCAAGCGCTGCTTCGATGCCGCGGTCGCCGAAAACCGTCTGGATGCCGCAGCGCTGGAAGAGGCCACGCGCCAGCTCGCGGATTGCGAAGCCTCGGACTGGTGCTGGTGGTTCGGCGACTACAACCCGGCCGAGTCCGTGATTGCTTTTGACGCGCTGTACCGAAGCAAGCTCGCCAACCTGTACGGCTTGCTGAAGCTGCCGGTGCCGGCCGAGCTGGACCAGCCGATCAGCCGCGGCCGCGAACAATCGGATGCGACCAATGCGATGCGGCGCGCGTCCTGAATCGAGATCACCCGAATCGACCCCACCGAGCCGAACGACCCTGTCCCGCGAAAGTCAAACAACAACATGAACAGGAAAGTCTCCCTTCTCTTCGGCGTCCACGCCCACCAGCCGGCGGGCAACTTCGAGCACGTCATCGACGACGCGCACGCGCGCTGCTACAAGCCTTTCATCGAAACCGTCCATGGCTATCCCGACTTCAAGCTGTCGGTGCACTTCAGCGGCTGGCTGCTCGATTACCTGCTCAAGCGCTATCCGGCCGACATGGCGAAGCTGCGCGAAATGGTCGCGCGCGGCCAGGTCGAGATGTTCGGCGGAGGCGATACCGAGCCGGTGCTCGCATCGATTCCCGAGCGGGATCGGCGCTCGCAATTGAAAGCGCTGTCCGACCGCCTCGATGGCTCGCTCGGCCAGCGACCCAGCGGCGCCTGGCTGACGGAGCGGGTCTGGGAATCGTCCGTGGCTTCGTCGCTAGCGGATTCGAATATTCGTTACGTGACGGTCGACGATTACCATTTCCTCTGCGCTGGCCGCAATGCGGCCGAGCTGACGGGCTATTTCTCCACCGAGGAAAGCGGACGCCGGCTGGACCTGTTCCCGATCTCGGAAGCGCTGCGCTATCGCATCCCGTTTTCCACCGCGCCGGAAGCGATCCAGTACCTCGAATCCCTTGCCACGGAAGACGGCGCGGCCGCGGCGATCTATTTCGACGACATCGAGAAGCTCGGCATCTGGCCCGAGACCTACGTCTGGGTTTACGAGAAGCAATGGCTCAAGCAGTTCATCGAAGGCGTGCTGGCATCGCCTTCGATCGAGCCAGCGTTGTATCGCGACTTCCACTCGCAGCAGCGCAGCCGCGGCGTCATGTACTTGCCGACGACGTCGTACATCGAGATGAACGAGTGGACCCTGAACGCCGATCGCGCGGATCGCTTTGCCGAGCTCGTGCAGCGCGAGAAGGACCAGCAACGCTACGAGCAGAACAAGCCTTTCCTGCGCGGCGGCATCTGGCGCAATTTCATGTCTCGCTACGCGGAATCGAACTGGATGCACAAGCGCATGCAGCAGCTCTCCGAGCGCCTGCACGCGCTCGGCGACAGGGCAACGCCGCAAATGCGCGAGCAACTGCATCTTGCGCAAGCCAACGACGCCTACTGGCATGGTTTGTTCGGCGGCATCTATCTGCCGCACCTGCGCCGGGCGGTGTGGAACGGCATCGTCGCGCTGGAAGCCTTGCTCGACCAGGCTGCGCCACGCAACGCGCAAGTCGGCGATCCCGACCTCGACGGCTACGACGAGTTTTTCCTCGGCAACGGCATCTTGCAGGCGGTCATCCGCGACGACGGGCTGGGCGCAATCCATGAATTCGACGCCTACGCCCTGCGCCACAATTTCGGCGATACGCTGGCACGACGGCCTGAGCACTACTACCGCAAGATCCGCGACCATCGAGGGCAGGAAGGCGAACACCACGGCAGCGGCATTGCCTCGGCTCATGATCGCGTGAATTTCCGTCATCCGGTTTCGCCGGAGGATCTGGAGCCCGATGCGCTGCCGCGCGCACTGTTCATCGACCGGCGCGATGGCCAGCCGCTGCGCTACGGCCGTCCCGTCGTCCACGGCGCGCGCGCCGAGCTGTTCGGCAACGGTATAGGCAAAACCGTTTCCATCGAGGGCAACCGCCTGGTCGTGGCATACAAGCTGGGTTCGACCGCCTCGACGCTGGAAACGGAGATCAACCTGGCCATGCCGAGTTGCGACGGATTTCTCGGCCGCTACCTGGTCAATGCCGCGGTGCCCGGCGGGCTCGGCGAGGTCTTTACCTGGGAAGGGATCGACGAGGTCGCGCTGGAGGACGGCGTGTTGAAGGGCCGCGTCACGCTGCGTTGCGATTGCCCGATGAATGTCAGCGCCGCACCCCACAAGACGGTCTCCCAATCGGAAGACGGTTTCGAGAAGATCATGCAAGCCGTCACCTTGCGCATCAGCGTGCCGGGGCAACAAGCCTTCTCGATCTCGCTCACGGTGGAACCGCTGCCCGGTTGACAACCGGCGGGTGAAGCGCGAACCATGCGCATGCGGGCGGCATCGCCGCTCGACAGAACACTTCAGCGCACGGAGGAATCGACATGGATCGCGATGAGTACGTCCGGAACATGAAGCAGCAGATCGACGACTGGAATGCAAAGCTCGGTGCCTGGGAAGCGGAAGTGCAAAAGGCCCAGGCCAACGTGAAAGTCCAGTACCAGGCGCAGATCAAGGCGCTCGAAAAGCAGCGCGACGAGGCCGTCAAGAAGATGAACGAAACCCGGGACGCCAGCCACGCGGCCTGGACGGAAGTCAGCAAAGGCGCCGAAGCGGCGTGGAAGAACATGCAATCGGGCTTCGAGAAAGCCTGGGGCGAGTTCCAGAAGAAAAAGCCCTAGCTGGCGCGCGCCATAGCTCCTGCAATATTAGGCCACCATGATTCTGCCGGTGGCGACTGGCCTGTGCCCTTTGTTTCGCGCTACATGCATTTTTATTGGGCATCGGCGCCCTTGTCGAGTGCAGGCCAGCGGGAATCCCGCTTTAGCGGCCACGATTCGCGTTCTTTCGTCGTGGTCCCGAATTTGCATATGGAAATCTTCGTGCTACGCGAATCCACGAGATTTGCGTACGTCAGGCAACCGAAAGGATTCCTCATGGCGACCAGCCAGACCGGCAAGACCCGCAGCGCCACCACACGCAAGGCCCCGCCCGCCGCACCCAAGTCACCTCCGGTCGTCAAGGCCGCCGCGCCTGCAAAAAAGAAGGCGACTGCCAGCAAGCCCAAAGTACCCGCAATACCGGCGATGAATTCGCCGGAGTGGAATCAGATGGTGGCGACTGCGGCCTACTTGCGCGCGGAAGCGAGGGGCTTCATCGGCGGCTCGGCCGAGGAAGACTGGTTCGAGGCCGAAGCCGAGATCATGGCCAAGGTCGGCAACGGCAAGGCCGTCGGCTAGCAGCACCCCCGCAGTAAATTCCTCGGTCTTTCCGCTGGGTCGGCGCCTTTGCGGCACCGCTCTGCTGTTGTACGCTTCCACTCCCGATTCCAATTCCAGAATATCCCGGGAGGAGCATGAGCACCCGCAAGAAAAAACCCGAAGAACTGCGCAGCCACCGCTGGTACGGTGCGCAAGACCTGCGTTCCTTCGGCCATCGTTCGCGCACGTTGCAGATGGGCTTTGCCCACGAGGACTACAAGGGCAAGCCGGTCATCGCGATCATCAACACCTGGAGCGACATCAACAATTGCCACTCGCACTTCCGCCAGCGCGCGGAAGAAGTGAAGCGCGGCGTGTGGCAGGCGGGCGGTTATCCGCTGGAGATGCCCGCGATCGCGTTGGCGGAGGTTTTCCAGAAGCCGACGACCATGATGTATCGCAATTTCCTGGCAATGGAGACCGAGGAATTACTGCGCTCCTATCCGGTCGACGGTTGCGTGCTCATGGGCGGCTGCGACAAGACCACGCCTGGCCTGCTGATGGGTGCCATCAGCATGAACCTGCCGGCGATCTTCATGCCGGCGGGGCCGATGCTGCGCGGCAACTGGGCGGGCAAGACGCTGGGGTCCGGCTCCGACGTGTGGAAATACTGGGACGAGCTGCGCGCGGGCAACATCACCGAGCGCGACTGGCGCGAGATCGAGAACGGCATCTCGCGCTCGCCGGGCACCTGCATGACCATGGGCACCGCGTCGACCATGACCAGCGTCGCGGAAGTGCTGGGCTTCAGCCTGCCGAACTCGGCAACGATTCCCGCGGTGGATTCGAACCACAGCCGCATGGCGGATTATTCCGGCCGGCGCATCGTCGACATGGTGTGGGAGGATCTCAAGCCGCGCGACATCCTCACCGAAAAATCCTTCGACAACGCGATCCGCGTACTGATGGCGCTGGGCGGTTCCACCAACGGCCTGATCCACGTCATCGCCATGGCGGGACGCGCAGGCATCAAGATCCCGCTCGAGCGCTTCGAGGAAATCGGCAAGAAGACGCCCTACCTCGTGAACATGCGACCCTCCGGGAAATATCTCATGGAGGATTTCTATTACGCCGGCGGCTTGAGCGCGATGCTGGAAGGCATGCGCAAGCTGCTCGACGTGAACGAACTGACCTGTACCGGCAAGACGCTCGGCGAGAACATCGCCGGCTCGAAAATCTACGACGCCGACGTCATCCGCACGCCTGACAATCCGATGCAGCCCGAAGGCGGACTCATCGTGCTGCGCGGCAATCTCGCGCCTGACGGTGCGGTGATCAAGTCCACCGCCGCGGATCCGAAGCTGCTCAAGCACACCGGCCGCGCGATGGTGTTCGACGACTACAACGACATGGCCAAGCGCATCGACAGCCCGGACCTCGACGTCGATGCGGATTCGGTGCTGATCCTGCGCAACGCCGGACCGCTCGGCGGCCCCGGCATGCCGGAGTGGGGCATGCTGCCGATCCCGAAGAAGCTGCTGAAGCAGGGCGTGCGCGACATGGTGCGCATCTCAGACGCGCGCATGAGCGGCACGAGCTACGGCACCTGCGTGCTGCATGTCTCGCCCGAGTCCTGGGTAGGCGGACCGCTGGCGCTGGTGAAGAGCGGCGACATGGTCGAGCTCGACGTGCCGGGTCGCATGCTGAACCTGAAGATCAGCGACGAGGAAATGGCGAAGCGCAAGGCGGCCTGGAAGCCGGGCGAGAAGAAATATCCGCGCGGCTACGGCAAGATTTTTTCGCAACACGTCTCGCAGGCCGACAAGGGCTGCGATTTCGATTTCCTCGAGGGCACGGCACCGATTCCCGAACCGGAGATCCACTAGCGTGATGCGCGGCGGAGGCGGCCTTCTCCTCGCGCTGTGCCTTGCCGCCGTTTCGCCCGCGCGCGCCGCGGAACCCATCCGCCTTCCGGATGCGACCATTGAGCTGGATTTCACCGACAAGGCCGCCGGACTCGATCGCAAGGAAATCCGCGACTGGATTACCGCGTCGGCGGAAGCCGTGCGCGGCTATTACGGACGCTATCCGGTGCGCCGAGTTCGTATTCGCGTCGAAGCCACCGAAGGGCGGGGCGCGCAATCGGGCACGACTTATTCGTACAACGGCGCGCTGATCCGCGTCGGCGTCGGCCGCTACAGCGACATGGACGATCTGAAGCGCGACTGGGTCATGACGCACGAGATGGTGCACCTCGCGATGCCGGAGTTTTCCGATGACCACGCCTGGCTGGAGGAGGGCTTGGCCACTTACGTGGAGCCGGTCGCACGCGTACAGGTGGGCCAGCTCACCGCCGCGCAAATCTGGCAGGACATGCTGCGCGACATGCCCAAGGGGCTGCCCGGGCCTGGCGATCGCGGGCTGGACAACACTCACACCTGGGGCCGCACGTATTGGGGCGGTGCGCTGTTCTATTTAATAGCGGACGTGCGCATCCGTGAGCGCACGGCGAACCACAAGGGGCTGCGGGATGCGCTGCGCGCAATCGTGGCGGCAGGCGGCAACGTCGAGAAGTCATGGGACGTGAGGCGCACCCTCGGGATCGGCGACGAAGCTACCGGCACGCACGTGCTGACGGAGCTCTACGACGAGATGCGGGCCACACCCGTCACGCCCTATCTCGCGCAACTGTGGCAGCGATTGGGGGTCAAGCTTTCCGGCGGCAAGGTCGAGTTCGACGATACCGCGCCGTTATCCGCAATACGCCGGGCAATCACCACGCCGGCACAAGGCTGACAGGAGATGGCGACGGCATGAACCAGTCAGGCAAGCCCCTCTTCACGGCAGGCGACAAGGACGTCTACGCGCTCACCGACAAGGGCAACGAGCAGTTGCGCGAAGCGGGCACGCGGCTGTCGCAGCAGGAACTCGGGTTGCTGGTGCGGCTCGACGGACGCGCGGCCCTCGGGCAGATCGCCGCCGGCATGCAAACCACGGCGACGGCGCTTTCGCCGCTGATCGGCAAGTTCCTGCACGACGGCTTGATCGACGTCGCGCGCGTGGGCGATAGCGACATGATCGAATTCGACGCCATGTTCAGCACCGGTTCGTTCGCCTCGCCCTCGGCGATGGCGATGTCCGACGCGGAACGCGAAGCCTCCGCCGGCGAAGCTGCGCTCAAGCGCAACGGCTACTACGCGCGCATCGCCCGCAGCAGCGGGCGCGAGCGCAAGCTGGCGGAAGGCGAGAAGCTCGTCGCGGTGGTCGTCGAGGACGAGCCCTACCTCGCGAAATTCATCGCGCAATACCTGGCGCTGGAAAGATTTGTCCCGCGCATCGCCGCCAATCGCGACGAGATCGTCGCGGCACTTCGCAAGCCGCCCGTGCCGGACATCGTGCTGCTGGACGTCACGCTCCCGGACGTGGACGGCTTCAACGTGCTGGCGAAGATTCGCCAGCATCCCGTGCTGAAGTCCGTACCGGTCGTCATGCTGACTGCGCACGCGACCAGAGAAGCCGTTCTAAAAGGCCTCGCCGGCGGCGCGGACGGTTACATCACCAAGCCGGTTGAGCCGGATACGCTGATCGAGGCGGTGAAGACGGTGATCGGGTTGCCGAAAAAGTAAGGCTTCGTCCGATCAGGCGGGCAATGTTTCTGTTTCCTATAATTGACAAAATGTTAATTTTGTCTATTATGGGAAACACAATGCCTGCCACAACTCCTCCTGTTGCGCCAGCCGACCAGAAGCACCTCGCACTTCTGGGGGAACGCATTCGCACCGCTCGCAAGCGCCAGCGGGTTACATCCGTCGCCGCGGCGCAAGCTGCCGGCATCTCGCGCGTTACCCTGCATCGCATCGAACGCGGCGAGCCTACTGTAGCCGTCGGGGCCTGGGTCGCCGTGGCAACCGCCTTGGGGCTGACCTTCGACTTGCTGGACGCGAAGGCGGCAACCGGGGCGACCAGGCTGCCGAAGAAGATCCGGCTTCGTGACTATCCACAGCTGAAGCAACTCGCCTGGCAGTTGCATGGCGTGGATGAAATGACTCCGACGGATGCGCTCGATCTGTATGAACGCAATTGGCGCCATGTCGATCGCACCGCCCTGTCCGACGCCGAAGCTGCGCTGATCGACGCCCTTTCGCGTGAACTCAGCGGAGGACGCCTGCTTGTTTGAGCGTCCGCATCATCGCGATATCGCACTCGTGCTACAGGCGATCGATCCAGCGGCCTTGTCGCAGCGGCGCTGCTACTTCGGCGGCGGTACGGCCATGGCGCTGCGCTATGGCGAATATCGCGAGTCCATGGACATCGATTTCGTGGTTTCCGATCTCGCCGGCTATCGCGACCTGCGCCAGATGCTCGGCAATGTCCGCGATGTCCTGCCGATCGCGCGCGATGGCTTCAAGATCGAACTCGCGCGCGAGGTGCGCGCGGACCAATACGGTATCCGCACGCAGGTGCGCTCGGGTGCATCGATGATCAAGTTCGAGATCGTGCTCGAGGCGCGAATCGAACTGACGACGCCTGACGATGGAGACCGCGTCTGCGGATTACAAACGCTTGCTCCCATCGACCTGGCGGCGGAGAAGCTGCTTGCGAATGCGGACCGGTGGGCCGATGACTCGGTCTACAGCCGAGACCTGATCGACCTGGCAATGATGCGTGCTGACCGCCAGTTGCTGGAAGGTGCCTGCGTCAAGGCGGAAGGTGCTTACGGTGAATCGGTGCGCAGTTCGCTGTCGCAGGCGGTGGATGGGCTTGAAGCCAGACGAGGACGGCTGGAGGAATGCATGACCGCACTAAGCGTTGCCGGCGTTACCAGGGCGCAGCTTTGGCAGGCGATTCGGACGACGGCGAAAAAATTGCTTGCATAACCTGCCACCTGCTACATATCTGGAAATCTATACGCTTACCCAGCCGCGGAATCCCCTGGCGGCGTAATACGATTGCGCGCCGTTGTGATAGGTAAAGACGGTGCCGTAGCGTCGATCACAGAAGAGCGCCCCACCGAGCTTCCTGATATCGGAAGGCGTCTGCACCCAGCTCGAGGTCTTCAAATCGAACTCCCCGAGTTTCTGCAGCTCGCGATACTGCTCCTCGGTCAGAAGCTCGATTCCCATGGCTTTCGCCATATCGATGGCGCTGGTCTTGGGCCTGTGTTCCTTCCTGGTCTCCAGGCCTTCGCGGTCGTAGCAGACGCTCCTGCGTCCGGAAGGGCTTTCTGCCGAGCAATCGAAGAAGATGAACGCGCCTGTTTTCCTGTCTTGACCGACGACGTCCGGCTCGCCGCCGGTCTTTTCCATTTCCTCGAGTGAGCGCAGCTTGTCGGAATGTGCTTCGAGTCGGGCCAGCACCTTGGCCCAGTCGAGGCCTTTGTGGCGGTGCATGTGCTTCTCGAAGCGGGCCTTCAGGGTTTTCAACAGGGTTTCATGTTGTTTGGCATTCATATCTGAGGCTCGTTGAAGGACCGATACCCCTGGAACCGCGAAATCGCCACTGAAAATGGCCTCGTAAAGGATTTTGAATAGCGTCTTTCAGATGCTTTGAGTTCTGGAACCGAGACTGGCGCCGGTCCGACCAACAATAGGCCGGATGTTGTCAATTCACATCAACCGTCAATAGGTAATGTGATTTAGCAACAAATGTACTGCCTCCAACTTGGCTTTCACCGGGTCAACGGCAAAGGCTCAAAAGAGCAGTGAGTAGCCTGATAGCGGAATTGCGCAGCACTTGCTATCTCGCGCGCCGTTAATCGAGCACTAGCACCGCCTTTCGACGGCCGGAAATACGTATATAAGATTCATTAACGGCGTTGTTGGATGCTCTCGTCGGCCGGGATCAAGGAGTTGCGCTGGTCCGACCACTTAGTGATGGTTTTTCCATTTCTTCGAGTGAGTGAAGCTTTTCCGGACCGGCGTCGAGCCTGGCTTGCACCTTGGACCAGTCGAGGCCTTTGTGGCGGTGCATGTGCTTCTCGAAGCGGGCTTTCAGAGTCTTGAGGAGGACTTCGCGTTGGTTGGCTTTCATTTGCGGCACTCGTTGAAGGAACGTCTAACTCACTAGTGCGGCGCCTTTTTCAATGAACTAGCTTGTGGACTCAGTTTCCGATCCACTATCCCCGTAAGGCCAACAATCCTGTTCTAGCATTAGCCTTCTAAGATCTCGAAAGAGCGTACGGTGGTACCGCTCCGAGTTGGGACTGTTATTGACAGTTGTGTGGAATGCTTTGGTGCCGGTGATGTGAATCTGAATCGGCCCGGTCTGAGTGGGCCTTTCGGCCCATAATCCTACCGCCAGCACGACAGCGTTTCCCTTACCCTTCTTGAACGTGCGAATATCTCCCGGTTTCATGCCATCCCTCCAAAAATGTCCCTATTTGTCAAACCGCCGCAACGGTAAGAAGCCCATATAGATGCTTCCTCACTAGTTTGCGAGGCTCTACTAGGGAGGCCTTGTAACTATCGATGCCAAGAAGCGAGGATTCGATCGGAATAGACATAGGCGGGGCCGACTGAATAACTAACTCATGCATAACTATAACTCTGACTAGTTCAAGACCTCGGCTTTGCCTCGAACAAGATCGACAGAAAGCCCGCTTGGTGCGCTCTCGAAAAACTTGTCAATTTCATCGATGGTTTCGTACGGGAGGAAGAGCACCTTGCCGGGCATCTGTAGACGCTTGAAGGTCGGCCTGAAGACTTGTTCTCTAACCTGATTTCGTCGGGCCGCGGGCGCTACGATGAACATCGGGTACGTAGTATTGGGTGCAAGGATCGATAGATCTGAGAATCTCAGCAAACCCGAATAAATTGCCGTCGTATTTTCAACCTCGAACGCGGCGTTAACACGATATTCCTCTTTCCAAACGACATCGATGTTCTCGACGTAGTTTCTCGGTAGATCGATGCCGGTTGCGAACTGCGGTTCAAACTCGTTGAACTCGTACAGACGACGTAACTTCCCCTGATCCGCTAGGGGCACCCAAACCTTCTCCCCTGCCTTCAGCCCAAGATTTGCCAGCTTCCATTGCATCTTGATGTGATCGGAGATTCCATTGCTTCTTAGCACGGTATCTACGTCTTCAGATGTTAGTTCCATTAAGTCTCTCGGTACCGGCTCCCGCGCCGATAGGACAGATTTCTGCTCGAAGTACTCGCCATTTCGAATTTTTATCAACACCGAGTACAAGTCGTCATAACGATCATAAAAAGCTTCCAACTTGTCTGCGGAGACGGACGTGAAACCTCGCAGTTGATACGCCTCCCCATATCCGAGCAGTTGGCACAAGGCAGAAAATGGAACGTCTATCTCCAAGGAGTTAGCAATGAAATAGATGAGGTCCCATCCCTCGTCCGTATTTCCGCCAATGTTCTTCCATAGTTCCCTCGAAAGTGCTGGATTGACGACCTTAGTTGCGATCTTCCCCAAGAATTTGATTGTTTGTCCCTCAACGATAAGGAGATCGTCTCCCTCATTCATGCGTTCATAGCGAGCACGGTTCTGCGGACCATCGCGCGAGCCCCAGACTGCGATTCTCCGAGCACCAAAAAGTGACTTGAGTTTGTCGACCTGATGGCGAGATAAGTAAGACGCTATCCGCTCAAGGGAAACGCGCTGCTGAATAGTGTCCCGATAGTGCACCATTGCTTCATGGTTACCGGGCGGCATATAAAGAAGGAAAACGTTGCGCATCAGCTTTTCAGGTCCTCCAGAAACTCCGACCCGGGTGCTGCCGCGGTGACAAGCAAATGATCACGCGCCCGAGTGCAGGCGACGTATAACAGATGACGCTCCGTGTTATAGACTTCTTCCAGATCGGATTCGTCGGCGACACTCTCGATCCGGCTTTGCAGAGGAAGGACTTCATCGTCGCAAGCCATGATGGCCACTGCTCTAAACTCCAACCCCTTGGCGAGGTGCATGGTCAGGATGGACGCTGTTCCAGTCTTGGGTTGATCTTTCTCGTCTACCACTTGGACGGACAGATTCGCGCGAGCTGCCGCAGCTTTTGCCCTTGAAACCTGGTCCGGCGTCCGCACCATGATCCCAATCTCGTGCGGTACGAGACCTTCCCTGATCCTCTGAGTCAGCCAGACTGCGACATCCTCAATTTCAGCATTCTCATCAGGGAGGTTTCGTATGTCTGGTGCAGGGCCGTTAAATAACGACACGGTACCTCGACGGTCTTCGACGTTGCCATCCACGTCTATAAGCTGCTGTGAAAGCAGGCCATCCGCTTGAGAGCGGATTTGATGCGAAGT
Source organism: Burkholderiales bacterium (assembly GCA_035548375.1). GTDB lineage: Bacteria > Pseudomonadota > Gammaproteobacteria > Burkholderiales > JACQAP01 > JACQAP01. The sequence continues at coordinate 27,197 of DASZTG010000010.1, read as the reverse complement.
TCGGTAGTTGACGCGTAAAGTGCCCGAGCGTCCTCGAATGTCCACGCCTTGCGACGACCACGAAAATGGAACCTGGAAAATTCGTTGACCCAGGTCACCGGCGAAAAACAGGCGGTTTGGCGTCGTGGAACCCAGCGCGGCGAGGAATCGCACCTGGGAAATGGATAGGTCCTGCGACTCATCCACCACAATGAAATCGTAGGGAGGTTGCTTCAAGGTTTGCATCCGTTCGGCAAGCTGTCCGAACATTCCCGCGGACGTGAGGCCATCTGCATCCGCAAGTTGACGGTTCACTTTCTCGAAGATCGTCCACAGTGCCTGGCGTTGCGCCTCGGAAAGCCGTGTCTTGCGACCCAGGCGCGGAACGGTGCGATATTCCTCCCATGTCTTCAGACCCCAGGCATCCACCACATCTCGCCATTCCTGCAAAAGGAAAGCTGGGGTGAACTTGATTGCCCCACCACCGTCAGCCGCCACAAAGGCCGCGCGAATCACATCGAGCGACGCCAGTCTGAGCTTTCCGATATGCATACCATAGAGCCGTGCACCAACCGCGTCCATTGACAGGACATCGATGCGCTCCCCCAGTCTCGGCTCATTGACGATCAGACGTCGCAACCGTGTGTGCAGGGCACTTGCCAGTGCATCGGAGAACGTTGTCAGCAGCACACGCGAATCTGGATATTTGCGCGCCAGAAAAACAGTCCGATGCAGCGCAACGATAGTCTTGCCGGTACCGGCGGAGCCCGATACGCGTGAGGGCCCATTGAATTCCCGCTCCACCCATTCGCGCTGCGAAGGATGGAGAAATATCGTCCACTTGTCCCAAGGTGCATCCAGTGCTGAGCGCAAGTCCTCTATATTCGTCATCACACGGAAGCGACGCTGCGCATCCGGATGCTCGAACGCATTCGCCGGAATTGCCATTGGGGCCACTGCTGAATAGTCAGCCTCCACATCCTGAAATGTGGAAAATTTCTCTTCCACGAGAAGCGGCTTAGGCGGCCTTGGCTTACCACCTGTCGCCAGCTCCAGGAGCGCTTCGGCTGCCTCTTGCGGTAGGTGTGTTGCGAGATCCAGAACGCTGTCTTCAGTCGCCTGCTTCACATCGGCAAGCCATTCCTCCGGAACACCATAGCCCAATAGAGTTTCGGCAGCGATATTGGCGAAGAGATGCGGCTTGACCTGGGCATTCGCATACTGCGGAATGACGATGTGCTCAACCCGCTCGCGGATTTCGACGAACTGGGCCGCGCCGGTCATCGGGTGCACCTCCAGTTTGCGCCGTTCCGCCCAGTCGTAAGCCTTGTCGTGATGGTCAACGTAACAAAGTAGCAGGCTGGTCGCAGTCTTGTGGACGATCAGGCGGATGTCGCGGCTGACTCGAACACTCCAAAAATTCTTGTCGCGGGCGTGATCGAGTTTGTGAAACTGGTGTCCAGGATTGGCCGGATTCATCTGCAGATCGAAGGCCGTGGTTTTTGTGACCTTCTGCTCGTCGCTCGTCAGGCGGCCGAGACTGTCAGTAAAGCTGTCTGCGATGCGGAATTCCATTTGAGCAAGCTCAGTCCGCCCACTCCTTTAGGGCCCATTTCATAAACTTCTTCTCTCGCTTTTCGACAGCCGTAACGGACCACTTAGCCTTCTCAATAAGGCTGGCGACCTCAGCCGTACCCAACAATCCACATCCTCTATACGTTTCTTTTTTGGAGGATGGATCTTTGTCTTGGAGACTCGAATTTACACTTGGGGGGAGCATGGTTAAGTTGCCAAGTCGATGCAAATACCCGACGCGGGAAGCCTGCGGCTTGATGTGTTCTATCGATTTCGCCGGCTCTTGATGCCATATTTTGTTCCATTGGGATTCATTAAGTTTTTGTCCCTTTGCTTTTGCCAAATGCTCATCGTATCGATATAGAAAATATCTGACGGCCTCGTTATAGCCATACCAATCCACATTCCAAATTCCCTTCACGGCATCCTTTAGGGGCGCAATGCGTCCGATATCCGAGAGTGCGTCAAGAATTTGATTCGGCGAAATGGAATCATTGTGAATCCTCCACGCCAATCGAATATACTCCCCAACGGCTTGTCGAGAATCGTACTCCTTCAATGTATAGATTCTAAATGTCACATTTTCCCAACGTCGCAATAATTTTTCCTGAATAACACTTGGAAAATTCTTTAATAGAATTGCGATGGCTACTAAGCGAGCTTGAGAAATATTTGTAACTGCTCGCAATCGCACATCGGCCAACAAAAGATCTTCTACCTGCGTGACCTTGAGTAACCATTTGGTGCAATCAACCGCCTTTTTTGCCGATTTCCCACATTGATCTACGAGTTCCAAGACAGCCGCCTCTTCGCTCATTGGTCGGTTGGGCTGTACTCGCGCTTTGAGCGTGCCGGCGAACTGCACCGTCTCTTTATTCAGGTTTTGTTTTTTTCCGATTGTTCGATAGATATCCCTCCAAAGATTGTGAAGCTCATCAATTGTGGCGGTTCGGCTACCAGCATCTCCGTGCTCGAAAGCGATAGCCATCAAGAAGCTTTTCAACTTGTCGAACCAAGTAACGTCTAAACCGCGACTGTTCAATACTTCAAACACTGTATAAACGAGTCGCTCATCATCAATTTCGTGAAATATCACCGCGAGACGATTGCGAAGTAGCGCGACAAGCTCGGTCAATGACCGCTTGGAATTTATCCATTTGTTCACAAATTCATTGGATTCCTGAATGGCATCCACGATGTTCTGATCTGCAGCGATTAAGGCGATTCCTTCGTTGGGCACCGCACCGTCACGCAGAAAATCGGCGCAGATGTGGCTCGAATCGTGATTTGTCTGCAAGAGAAGAAGGCTCAAGTCATCCCCCTTCACCAAGAGTCTCTGAATCTCACCTCCCAATTTTTTTTCTTTCTGATCTTCGGACGCATGCAGTGCTATTGCAATTGTTTTAAACAAAAGGATCAACGTCGTCAGGCGCTGTTGACCATCTACAACATCTATTTCTAAAAATTCGTCAGCTGCTATGGGCACGGTACCTCGACGAAGCCCTACCATCGTCGCGAGGAAATGGATGCCATTTCCCGACTTATAAATCTTTTCTATATCGTGAAAGAGATCTTGCCGCTGCTTCCGACTCCAAGAATAGGCTCGCTGATATTGAGGAATCCGAAAGAGTTTTCCCGCTAAGAGCTGACTTAGCGTGGCAAATACTGGCTGAATGTGCATCACTCCCCCTGGTCCCAAGCACCGACTAGACGCGAAACACCTTCATCACCTCGTCTCCCAGGTGATTAATCACCTTTACCGCAATCCGTCCGGATTTCGGTTTGGCGAACGGTCGGGATGTATCGCTGTTGAGCGTGGCCCATGCGTCTTCGTTGATCTCCGCCTTGAGGGTGGTCTTAAGCGCTTTGTAGGGATCGTTCTGGCCGAGGAAATAGGCGTGACGGACGAAGAAGCTTTCTTCGTTGTAGTCGGTGTCAAGAAACCAGCACGCGATGCCCTCGGCGCTGTCACTTCGGACTTCGCCGCTGGAGGGGTCGAATACGTCTACGCCACGAATCTTTACACGGAACTGGTCGTCCTTCTCTTGTATGATCTCTATGTCCGGTTCGCCGAAGATCACGAACAGGTTGCCCTTACCGGTGCTCTTCAGGTCCGCAGCCATGTGCAGGTCGGCGTTCATGCGTGCCTTGAGCACAGGGATGCGGCCGAGTTTGGCGAACTCGGTGGCGTGGGCCTCGTAGTTGAAGGCGCAGGCGATCAGCACCTCGAAACCACCGTCCGCGGCCTCGCGCGAAGCGGCAACCAGGTCCGCGCGCTGCACCGTACCGAATTCAGGGCCGATGAATATGGCGGCCCGGCGCTCGGTGGCTCCTTCCTGATACCGACCTTCCGCGCAGACTAGGCTACCCGGCCAGGGCGTAAGCGAAGTGAAGCTGATGCGGTCTTCCTTCTGCGCCTGCTGCACGCCGGCTGCACGCAGGTTGTCGAGGATCATTTGTTCGAAGCTCTGGCCCGGCGCATAGTCCGCTTCTCGATCGCCGATCTTGAACGGATCGATCAGCTCGTCGTTCTCGTCAACGCCAAGCATGCGGTGCGGCGAGAGGCTCTCCACTGTGAAAGGACCGGCCACGCGCACGGCCTTCTTGTTCTCGTAGGGCTTGTCGTACAGGTATTCGAACTCGGCCTTGGCGGCAATAGAGGCGTCGATGTCCCTTTGCCGGGCGATGCGTGCCTGCCACCAGTCAGCGTGGCATTTTTTGACGGCATCAGTCCACTTAGTCTCGGCCTCCCGTGGGATTTCCCACTCCTGCCATTTTTCTTTCAGCGCGCCATTGAGCTTTTCGCGCAGTGGCTCCAGCGTCTGCTGCCACTTATCCCAAATGACGTCGATCTCGGCGTTGTTTGCGATGGACTTGAGTGTTATGTGCGGTACCCGTTCATAGACGAAACCGTGCCGGAGGTTGCCGTAGACGGGTTGGCTGCTCGGCACGGTGCGGGTGACTTCAGCTTCCTTGATCTGACCTTCACGGGAATCGGCCAGCAGGTAGTAAGGATAACGGGCGCCCATGACACGGGCGCGCGCCAGCGCAAGCGCGACACGAGAAGTATCAATGGTGATCCAGCGGCGACCCCATTGCTCCGCGACTATGGCCGTGGTGCCGGAGCCGCAGGTCGGGTCGAGCACGAGGTCACCAGGATCGCTGGCCATGAGGATACAGCGAGAAACAACTTTCGAATATGTCTGGACAACATAGATATTCTCTGATGCGAAAGTGCTTTGAATAGTGTCGGTCCAGACGTTTGAATAGGAAACGACCGGATAGTCCGAAGCCATTTTGCGAAAACAAAGAGTCTTTCCGAGTCCGATCAATCTGTCAGCTGTTTCAAGCCTCTTGATTCCAACCGTATGTGTCTTCCAGTGGTTTCCAGCTTTGGGCGCGTATTCTTTGCCGTGGAAGGTACGGGGCTGACTGCCCACTTCACTCGCGCCTTTAGATGTCATATCTGAGGCGCGCAAAAGTAACTCTGGTGTTGCTTTGTAATCATCTTCAGTTGCCCTTCGGAATCCGCCTTCCGATGATGCGATCAAATCGAAACTTCCAAAATCTTCTCGCTGTTGCATTAGCTGTCTGACCTTAGCGTTCTCCTTGTTCCGTGCATACCAGACGATGCAGTCAAAGATATTTGGCAAGTAGTCGGTTGCCTGATAGACGGTTTTCTTGAAGTAGATCAGACTGATAAAGTTCGTTTCGCCAAATACCTCATCCATTACCGTCCGGACGCGGTGGACATTTTCATCGCCGATTTGGACGAAAATAGAACCGGAGTCGGTGAGGAGGCCGCGGGCCACTGTGAGGCGATCGCGCAGGTAGGAGAGGTAGCTGTGAATCCCGTCGCGCCAAGTGTCACGGAAGGCTTTGACCTGTTCCGGCTCGCGGGTGATGTGGCCGGCGTTGCCGTCCTTCACGTCACGGCTGGTAGTCGACCATTGGAAGTTGCTATTGAATTTGATGCCGTAGGGCGGATCCAAGTAGATGCACTGCACCTTGCCGCGCAGGCCCTCGCGTTCCGCGAGGCTCGCCATCACCTGCATTGAGTCGCCGAGGATCATGCGGTTGGACCAGTTCTGGTCATGCTGATAGAACTCGGTCTTGTCCACGCCCTTGGGGATGCCGTTGAAGTCAGCGAACAGGTCGGCCGTAATCTGTCCAGACTGGTGCTCCGACTCCTTCGAGGTGCACAGCAGGTCATCGATCAGCGCTTTAGGGTGCATCTTTTCCTGGATGTACAGCGGAGGCGCGTGAACGACGAGGTCGCTCCAGTCCTGCTCATCCTTGCCGCGCCAGACGAGCTGAGGGTCGAGATCGGTGTTACGCGGATAGCGCAGCGGCTTGGCAGCCTTCTCCTCTGGCTTCATCACCGCCTCATGCTCTGCGGTGGGGATGTTCTTGCGCTTATCCTTGGTGTGGGTCAGTGTCTCGACGGACTTTGCAGCCGCGGGCTTCTTGGTACGAGCCATGTCAGGCTGCCTCCGGGGTCTTGTAGGCCTGTATGGCCTGGGCAAGCAAGGTATCGAACTGCTCCCTGATCTTGGTCGTGAGATCAGATTCCATTGCGTAGATGTCCCTGAATTCCGCAAAGGCCCAGCGTCCGTACGTCTTGAGATTGTTCACGCCCGGTACCCATTGCGTTTCCATTGTGGCCTTCTTTTCTTTGGCGTCTTCGCGCCGATATCCCTTGATCTCCACCACGAGATGCAGCAGGTCCTTCTCCCCACGGCCGTCATCGACGAGGACGATGAAATCCGGGCGGTACTGGCGCGTTTCGGATCCGTAGCGATACGGGACTTCAAATCCCAAGCTGTGATTCTTGACGTAGGCGTATACCTGAGGATGCGACTCGGCGACCCGACAAAATTCCGCTTCCCAATCGCTGTCGAGCACAACCCAGTTGACGTGGCACTTGGCGGGAGGTCCATCCGTATTCCATAGATTGGTGCGCGAGGTAGCGAAGCGCACATAAGAGGTGGATCCAGTGGGGTTATAGGGATCGAGCAGCGCCTTGATCGGCCGCTCGTCGACAAGCTTGCGAGTGATCGCCGCTGTGATCTTGTTGCACGCCATGTCGGCCAGCTCCAGATACAGAAGCTGACCGGGTTTGGTATCGCCCTTGCAGACCAGATAGCCGTCGAGCCATTCTTTGGTAATGCGCTTGAGTTGCCCAAACAGGTGCAGCTTCGGCTCCTCGCCCGGGTCACGCCACAAGGTGGTCAGCAAGCGCTTGGTCAGGTGGAAGAGAATCGTAGAGTGCCTCAGGTTGTCGAGGTGCTCCAGATTCAGGTCCACGCCCTCGCCAATGATTCCCTGATTGCGGGTAATGGACGGGCCGACAAGATCAGGCGTCAACTCCAATACAGAATCTTCAGTGAATGTCGCGGATAGACGCTCCTCGGGTAACTCGACGCGATAGCCCTGAACGCGTGGGAATTGAATCTCCAGATGATCGCGCTCGGGTCGAATCGCCTTGACCTGGATGGTCTGGCGGGGGGGCTGCGGAGGGGCAATAACTGGTTCGGCGGTGAAATCGAACGGGATGCCGAAGATATCCGCGTATTCGACGTTGAAGAGCTTCTCTTCATTCAATTCGTAAGACTGCCGCCGCAGTGCGCGCCCGATCACCTGTTCGCACAGAAGCTGGGTCCCGAAGGCACGAATGCCAAGGATGTGCGTGACATTGTTCGCGTCCCAACCCTCGGTCAGCATTGACACGGAGACCACGCAGCGAATGTCTTGTCCGAGCTGGCCAGCTTTGCCCACGGTGTTCATGACCTCGCGCAGCAGATCCTGGTCGGCGATGCTCTCGGCTGCACGCGCATCACCCGTTCGCTCTCTGATCTCGCGACGGAAGCGTTCGATCTCGTCCGATGCCATGTCGCGAAAGTTGTCGTCCAGTGCTGTACCGGATTCCAGTTGCTCGCTGTCGATAAGCAAAGTGGTCGGCCGCGGCAGAGTATTGCCAGTGGTTTCATCGAAGTTGCGGAATAGAGGCAAGCGCCCATTAACAAGCGTCGAGGTGCCGTCCACATTTTTCTGGTGAAAACCCGATACGAAGTCGTATACGAGCTTGGAAATCGCCGTGTTCTGACAGACGATGATGAAGCAGGGCGGCACCTTGATGCCCTTGCCCTCCCAGAGTTTGAACGTATCCTCGTAATGACCGTAAAGGGCCTCAAGCGCGGTCTGCAAACGAGTCGGCAGCTTCAGGGGGTCAAGCTCGCCTGCGGTACCTCGACCCTTCTTGGGCATATCCTTGCGGATGTTCTCCCAGAGGTTGCGGAACATCGGCATCTCGTTGCCTGGGATGTTCTCCGCGACCGGCACACGCGGCAGCTTCACAATGCCGCATTCGATGGCATCCATCAGCGAGAAGTCGCTCATCGCCCAGGGAAACAGTGTGCCTTCGGCGTAGCCTGAGCCGCGCAGGAAGAAGGGCGTCGCCGAGAGGTCCATCACGCGGTTCAGGCCGAGCTTGCGACCGACGATCTCTATGCCGGAGATCCACAGACGCGCGGCTTCGTTGTTCTGCTCGGCCTCTTTCTTTTCGTCACCCTTCAGTGCCTCGTCATCCTCTTCAGACGGCTTCTCGCGGTAGCAGTGATGGGCCTCATCGTTGAGGACCATCACGTTCTTCATGCCCATCAAGTCGGGCAGCACCCGCTGGAGCATTTGGCCCTCGGTTTCCTTCGTGTTGAGTTCCTCTCCGGTGCGGCCTTGGAGCAGCGAGCGTCCGCCCGCCGACAGTTCCATACGCTCCCGCAGTTTGAAGGCGTGATAGTTGGTGATGACGATCTTGGTGCGATGGATGTCCTCCAGCATGTCGCCGGGGATCAGCTCAAGGGTCGTGAAATAGCTGTCCGGATCGTTAGGCTGCAACACGCGGAGGCGATCGCGGATCGTGAGGCCGGGCGTTACGACCAGAAAACCGCGTGTGAAACGCTTGCTGGTCGGGTGACGCACGGCGTTGACCGTCTGCCAGGCAATGAGCATGGCCATTACGGTGGTCTTGCCGGCACCGGTTGCAAGCTTTAGCGCTAGGCGAGAAAGGCCGGGATTCGCTTCTGCATTGGCAGCGTCCAGGTGCTGGATGAAGCGCTCGCCTGACTTGCCAAGCTGGGGTGCGACCTCCGTCAGCCAGATTGCCGTTTCGACCGCCTCCACTTGGCAAAAGAAAGGGCGAATACCGGTAAAGGGATGATGCCGCCAATGCTGTAGCAAACGGGTGGTTTCGGGCGTCACCCTCCAATCGTTAGGATTTGGGAGCTCGCGCCAGCGGTCGACCTCCTGACGCAAACCTTGGATCACAGCCGTATGCGCGTATTGCTGTTCGGAAGTCGAGAGACCCTCGCCTTCGTCAAACACCAACGAGCTTTGATCTCCTCCCCTTCGCTTCTTCGGCTTTGGGATCGGCGTGATGAACTCGGCGCGCCGCCGGGTTTCGATAATCCTCTGGGTTGGTTGGCCTGTCTCGTCCAGTTCCCAATGCCGCGCCGGATACTCGTATGGCGAGTTCAGAATCGGCTTTTCGAAGAATTGATCGCTCACGATGCGTTGGACTTAATTTTGGATCCGCGATTTACCAAATTTCTAACCCAGGAATTCGGCATGGCAGGTACCGGGGATGCCAGACAATCTGTCCAGAATAAGCTCCGCTGTCTGCGTCCCGCAACATGCCATATGCGTAGCCATTTTGCCAGTCAGGACGTGGGCGGTACGGTCACGATTTACGGTGCCGCCCTATAGATGCGGCTCTCTGTGCTCGATAGGCGGCACTGAATCATCATTTCGGCTGGCTTGTGCCGCCGCTTCAAGTGATCTCACGGATTTTCGAATGTCGACAAGCAGGAGAATTGGTCCAAGAACGACAGCCAAGACCAAAAAGGTTGCTAAAGGGAAGACAACAGCGCCGGCAATCCTCCACCCCATATCGCTTTCAAGAATCCATCCGCGCGATTGGAGAATCGGAACCACGCTGCGAAAGCCGGCGATAGCGGCGATCAAAAGGACGAACCAGAGAAAAATTTCGATGATCCAGCCGTAGAGATCGACTACCAGCTTGGTAAGCATTCGGCTCCCCTCCCCAGACAAGCCAATCGCAAACTACCTGAATTCGTCCTTGCCTTCCTTCGTGCGCTCCGTGTGCTTTGTAGTGAGAAGTTAGTCGCAAGCTCTAAGTTTTCGGCTCCGGATGAATGTTATCCACCCAATGCACCGCCTCCGGCTTCTCCACCGCCGGAATATCCAGGTTCACCACCACCGGTTCCTGCCCACTGCGGCAGAGCACGCATGACAAAGGCTCAGTGTCGGAGGCATTGATCTCCTGGTGCGGCACGTAGGGCGGCACATGGATGAAGTCGCCCGGGCCGGCTTCAGCTACGAATTCGAGGTTGTCGCCCCAGCGCATGCGCGCCTTGCCGCTGACTACGTAGATCACGCTCTCCACCGGGCCGTGGTGATGCGCACCGGTCTTGGCCTTCGGATGGATGACGACAGTGCCGGCCCAGAGCTTTTCCGCGCCGCATTTCGCATGAGTGATCGCCGCGGCGCGGTTCATGCCCGGCGTTTGCGCGGTGTTCGCGTCCAGCTCGTTCGACTTCACGACGCGCACGCCGTGGAACTTCCATTTCGATTCGGTCATAAAGTTTCGTCTTCGACGATCACCAGATTAAATCATAGCTCTCACCGCGGAGGACGCAGAGGACGCGGAGGGAAAAAGAGGGGGGATCCTGAGTTTCATTGATGCGTAACGGTCATTGGTGCTGGTTGTCGAGCCACATCGCTAGAGCACACCCCATAAACATGTAGTTCTTGTTTCCTCCGTTTTTCCTCCGCGTCCTCCGCGTCCTCTGCGGTGAGAGTTAGTCATCTCGCTTGCTTTAGCGCAGCTGAAGAAGTGCCAGGATCAGCACAGTCGGAATGATGGTGTTGACCAGCGACAGCGCGAACAAGCGTCGCGGCCCCTGCTGGTTCATGGTCAGGTGCGCGAATGCCGTGATGCCGGAGACGGCGACGACCAGTCCGCCGACGGCATAGAGCACGGAAAAGATCTGGAACTCGCCCTGACGCTGGAAATACGGCACGAGGTTCAATTGCCACACCAGGTAGGCGATGAGGCCGATGTTGATGAACAGCGGCAGGTAGTAGAGCAGGAAACGTCGGATCGTCTTGGTCATCGGGATATGGTTGGCTTGCGCAGCGCGCGCTGAAGAACCCGCGCGACATGCACGGCTTCGCGCCCGGTTCCATCGTGGATCTGGTGGCGGCAACTGGTGCCGTCGGCCACCAGCATCGCGTTCGCCTTCGCCTTGCGAACCGCCGGCAGCAGCGATAGTTCCGCCATCTTCATGCTGGTATCGAAATGCTCGGCCTCGTAGCCGAAGCTGCCCGCCATGCCGCAACAGCTCGATTCTACCGTCTCGACCTTGAGGCCGGGTATCAGCGCCAGCACCTTGCGCACGGCCGGCATCGCGTCGAAGGCCTTCTGGTGGCAGTGGCCGTGCAGCAGCGCCGTGTCGGTGTCGAGCGGCTGCAAATTGAGGTTCAGGTCGCCGGACTGCGCGCGCGCCGCCAGGTAATCCTCGAACAGCATGGCTTTCGACGAGAGCTCGCGCGCATCACCGCCCAGGCCCATCGCCAGGTATTCGTCGCGCAGGCTCAGCAGGCACGACGGTTCGAGGCCGACGATGGGCGTGCCAGCGCGGACATGCGGCATCAACGCCTCGATCGTGCGACGTGCCTCCGCTTTCGCTTCGTCGACCAGGCCGGCGGCAAGGAAGGTGCGGCCACAGCACAACGGCCTGCCGCCATCTGCCGGCCGGGCGATCTCGACTTCGCAACCGGCCGCCTCGAGCACATCGACGGCGGCGGCGGCGTTTTCGCGCTCGAAATGGCGGTTGAACGTATCCAGCATGAGCACGACCTTGCGGCCGCCGGTCTTGCGCGGCGCCGGCAGTGCGGCGGTGCTCCAGCGCGGCAAGCTGCGACGCGCGCTGAAGCCCAGCAGCTTTTCGCTGAGCCAGGGCGCGCCAGGAATGGCATCGCGCAGGTTCAGCAGGCTCGCGAACCTGGAAGCCATGGGCGCGTAGCGCGGCAGCTTCGCAACCAGCTTCTGGCGCAGCGTCAGCGCGCCGCGCTTCGCCTGCTGGTTCAGGAACTCGATTTTCATGCGCGCCATGTCCACCCCGGTGGGACACTCGCGCCGGCAGCCCTTACAGCTCACGCACAGTTCCATGGTCTCGCGCATCGCTTCCGACACCAGTGCATCGGCGCCGAGCTGCCCGGAGATCGCGAGCCGCAGCGTATTCGCGCGCCCGCGCGTCAGGTGCTTTTCATCGCCGGTCGCGCGATACGAGGGGCACATGGTGCCGGCGTCGAACTTGCGGCAATGGCCGTTGTTGTTGCACATCTCCACCGCCGGTCCGAAGCCGCCCCATTCGGACCAGTCGAGCGCCGTATCCATTTTCCGCACCTGGTAGTCGGGCTTGAAGCGGAACAGGCTGCGATCGTCCATGCGCGAGGGATGCACGATCTTGCCGGGATTCATCAGGCCTTTCGGATCGAATAGATCCTTGATCTCCTCGAGCGCAGCCGTCAGCCTGCGGCCGAGGATGGGCTCGATCCATTCCGAACGCACCAGGCCGTCACCATGCTCGCCCGAGTAGGCGCCCTTGTATTGCTTGACCATCGCACAGGCTTCCTCGGCAATGGCGCGCATCTTTGTAGCACCCTCTCGACGCATGTCGAGCACCGGGCGCACATGCAACGTGCCGACCGACGCATGCGCGTACCAGGTGCCTTTGGTGCCGTGCTTCTCGAATACCTTCGTGAGTCGGTCGGTGTATTCGGCGAGGTGCTCGAGCGGCACCGCGCAATCCTCGATGAAGGAAACGGGTTTGCCGTCGCCCTTCATGGACATCATGATGTTCAGGCCCGCCTTGCGCACTTCCCAGATGTCTTTTTGCAATGCCGCGTCGGTCACTTCGACGACGCTGCCGGGCAAGCCCAGTTCCGCCATCAGCTCGACGAGTCGCTTCAGCTTCGCAAGTTGCGCATCGCGCTCCGCGCCCGCGAATTCGACCAGCAGGATCGCATCGGGCTCGCCCTTCAGGAATTTCTCGACGATCGGGCGGAAGGCCGCGTTGCCGCGCGCCAACTCGATCATCGTGCGATCGACCAGTTCCACCGCGTCGGGGTCGAGGCCGACGATGTGGCGCGTCATGTCCATCGACTGGTAAAACGTCGGGAAGTGCACGACGCCGAGCACCTTGTGCGCCGGCAACGGTGAGAGTTTCAGGGTCACGCGCCGCGAGAACGCCAGCGTGCCTTCGGAGCCCACCAGCAAATGCGCGAGGTTGTGCGGCAAGTGCGGCTGGATCATGTCGAGGTTATAGCCCTGCACGCGGCGCAGTACCTTCGGCCAGCGCGCCTCGATCTCCGCCGCCTCGCGCTGTGCGATGGCGTGCAACTTGTCGACCAGCGCCCGATAAGCAGCGGAACCGTTCGCCGCCGCATCGGCGGGGCCGAAGGTGAATTCTTCGCCGCCCGACAACCACGCATCCACGCCCAGCACGTTGTGCACCATGTTGCCGTAACGGATCGAGCGCGCGCCGCAGGAATTGTTGCCGGTCATGCCGCCGATGGTGGCCTGCGCCGACGTGGAGACATCGACGGGAAACCACAGTCCATGCGGACGCAGGTAAGCATTGAGCTTGTCGAGCACCATGCCCGGCTGCACGGTGATCTCGCGGCGCTCCGTGCTGAAATCGACGACACCGTTCAGGAACTTCGAGCAATCGATGACGAGCGCAGCGCCAACGGTCTGGCCGCACTGCGACGTTCCCGCGCCGCGTGGCAGGATCGGCACGCTTTCTTCCGCGGCAATCTGCAATGCGATCTGCGCGGCGGCTTCGGTGCGCGGCACGACCACGCCGATCGGCTCGACCTGGTAGATGGACGCATCCGTGCTGTAGCGCCCACGCGAAAATGCGTCGAACAGCACTTCGCCTTCCATTTCGCGGCGGAGGCGTTGCGCGAGCGCGCTGCGCGAAAGCGAAGGCACATGAATGCCGGCCGGTGCGTTCAATTGCGGGGTCCGTTTGCCGTGTCGCAACCATCATAACGCACTGCCACAACGCGGTTCTGCGGCGCTTGTGACGCCGCGTGAATTTCAGTAGGCTGGTCAGCCCTTCCAGCCGGATTTCCTTACATGACTTATCGCAGCGGACGCCATTTCCTGCAGATCCCCGGGCCCACGAACGTGCCCGATCGCGTATTGCGCGCAATCGACTTCCCGACGATGGATCATCGCGGGCCGGATTTCGCGCTGCTCGGCAAGGAAGTCCTCGAAGGCATGAAGGCCATCTTCAAGACGCGCGGCGACGTCGTCATCTATCCGGCATCCGGCACCGGCGCCTGGGAGGCCGCGCTGGTGAACACGCTGTCGCCGGGTGATCGCGTGCTGATGGCGGAAACCGGCCAGTTCGCCGCACTCTGGCAAAAGCTCGCGACGCGCCTCGGCCTCGTGGTCGATTTCATTCCCGGCGACTGGCGCCACGGCGCCGATTTCGCGCAGATCGAGCAGAAGCTCGCTGCGGACACCGCGCATGCGATCAAGGCCGTGTGCGTGGTCCATAACGAAACCTCCACCGGCGTGACCAGCCGCATCCCGCTCGTGCGCAAGGCGATCGACAAGGCGAAGCATCCGGCGCTGCTGATGGTCGATACGATTTCATCGCTGGCTTCGATCGACTATCGCCATGACGAATGGGGCGTCGACGTCACCGTCGCCGGTTCGCAGAAAGGCCTGATGCTGCCGCCCGGATTGTCGTTCAACGCCATCGGTGCAAAGGCGATGGCGGCATCGAAAACCGCGAAGCTGCCGCGCTCGTACTGGAGCTGGGACGAAATGCTCGGCCCCAACAAGTCCGGCTACTTTCCCTACACGCCGGCGACGAACCTGCTGTACGGCCTGCGCGAGGCGCTGCGCATGCTGCAGGAAGAAGGGCTCGACAACGTGTTCGCGCGCCACCAGCGCCATGCCGAGGCAACGCGGCGCGCGGTGCGGGCCTGGGGCCTCGAGGTGTTGTGCCTGAATCCCGAGGAATACAGCGGCGCGCTGACTGCGGTGCTGCTGCCGCCGGGCCACGACGCGGACAAGGTGCGCCAGGTCATCCTGGAGCGCTTCGACATGTCGCTCGGCACCGGCCTCGGCAAGCTTCAGGGCAAGGTGTTCCGCATCGGCCACCTCGGCGATTTCAACGACCTCACCTTGGCCGGCACCCTGTGCGGCGTGGAAATGGGCTTGCAACTGGCCGGCGTGCCGATCGAGGCCGGCGGCGTGCAGGCCGCGCTCGACTACCTCGCGCATCCCGAAGCGCAGGCGCTGGCCCCACCCGGCAGAGTGCGGATCGCCTGACGAGAGGGACTTCATGATCCTCGGGAGGATCTGGAAAATGCCGCACCGGCGTTTCCTGCTGGTGCTGGGCGTGCTGCTCGGCGCGGAATTCATCTGGTGCGCGATCGCACCCAACGATCGCAAGGACTGGCTGCTCGAGAACGTGCTTGTCGTGTTGGGCGTCGGCCTGATTTTCTTCAGCTATCGCAGGCTGACGCTGTCGCGCATTTCCTACCTGCTGATTTTTCTGTTCCTGTCGCTGCACCTGGTCGGCGCGCACTACACCTACGCGCAGGTACCGTATGACCGCTGGTTCGAGGCGCTGACCGGCCGCACCTTCAACAGCCTGGTTGGCTGGGAGCGCAACAATTTCGACCGCGTCGTGCATTTCGCGTACGGCCTGCTGCTCGCCTACCCGATCCGCGAAGTGTTCCAGCGCGTCGCGCGGTTGAAAGGCTTCTGGGGATACTTTTTCCCGCTCGACATCACCATGTCCACGTCGATGCTCTACGAACTGATCGAATGGGGCGCGGCCGTCATGTTCGGCGGCGACCTGGGCCAGGCCTACCTCGGCACGCAGGGCGACGTGTGGGACGCACACAAGGACATGGCGATGGCGAGCCTGGGCGCGCTCATCGCGATGGTCATCACGGCCTGCCTCAACTACCGTCTGCAGCGCGATTTCGCGCAGGAATGGAACGAGAGCCTGCGGGTAAAGAGCTCGCGCCCGCTCGGCGAGGACGAAATCCGCAGGATGCTGAACCAGCGCAGCACCTGAGGCCGCGAAACAGCGATCAGGGTCTGATGGCGGAGGCGGACGAAACGGGATCGGGCGTCGCCGCGCGCTTGAGCCGGTCGCGCACTGCCGCCCATTCCGGCGCGTCGGGCAACGCTTCCACGACGATCATCCTGCAACCCGAGACGTCGAGGCGGCGCAGGCTTCCATAGAGCAGGTGCGCGTAGTCGTCGACCGTCTCCGGCGCGACCTGCCAGAGCGTTGCGGTCGATTCGCGCGGCCGGCCGCGGCGCGCCAGCACCGCGATGGCCGTGCCGGCATGCGTGCGCACGTATTGGTCGATCTGGTCGGCTTGCACGATTTTCAGCGGCAAGCGCGGCGCGTAATGGGAATCCAGCGAACCCGAGACGCGCGGCCGGCCGGCGATGGTATCGCCGAGTTCGGTTGCCAGCGCCTGCGCGATCTCCCCGGCCGTGATGCGGCCCGGGCGCAAGACTGCTGGCGTTGCGCGCGAGAGATCGACGATGGTCGATTCGATGCCGACTTCGCTCGATCCGCCGTCGAGGATCAGGTCGACTGCGTCGCCGAGCTCCTCGCGCACGTGATCGGCGCTGGTCGGCGAGAGCCTGCCGAAACGATTGGCAGACGGCCCGGCAATGCCGCCACGGAACGTCCTCAGCAATCGCTGCGCGACCGGATGCGAGGGCACCCTCAAGCCCACCGTGTCCTGGCCGCCGGTCACGAGATCCGGGACGCGCGCCGCGCGCTTCAACACCATGGTGAGCGGCCCCGGCCAGAATTTTTCCGCGAGCGTCCAGGCGGCACCCGGCACCTCCGCGGCCCAGTGCTTCAATTCGCTGGCGTCGGCAAGGTGGACGATAACGGGATGATCGGCAGGCCGGCCTTTCGCTGCAAAGATTTTCGAGACCGCCGCGGGATTCGAGGCATCGGCACCGAGGCCGTACACCGTTTCCGTCGGAAAGGCGACGAGGCCGCCGCTCCTGAGGATGCGCGCCGCGCGCTCGATGTCTTCGTCCGTCGCCACGTCGCGGTCCGTTTGCGCGATGGAACTACGCCGTGAGCAGGCGCAGCGCTTCCTCGTACTTCTCGCCGGTCTTTTGCGCGACGTCCGCCGGCAGCGCGGGCGCGGGCGGTTGCTTGTTCCACTTCTTCGCTTCCAGCCAGTCGCGCACGTATTGCTTGTCGAACGAGGGCGGGCTCATGCCGACCTGGTAGCTCGATTGCGGCCAGAAGCGCGAGGAATCGGGCGTCAGCGCTTCATCGATCAAATACAGATTACCCGCCATGTCGAGGCCGAACTCGAACTTGGTGTCGGCGATGATGATGCCGCGGGTTTTCGCGTAGTCGGCCGCCTCGGAATAAAGCTGCACCGCCTTGTCGCGCACCTGCGCGGCGAGCGCCGCACCGATCTGCTTTTCCATGACGTCGAACGGAATGTTCTCGTCGTGCGTGCCGACCGCGGCCTTCGTCGATGGCGTGAAAATGGGCCTGGGCAGTTGCTGGGCTTCCTTCATGCCGGCCGGCAGCGGGATGCCGCAGATCATCTGCATCTTCTGGTAATCCTTCCAGCCCGAGCCGGCGATGTAGCCGCGCACGATGGCCTCGACCGGCAGCGCCTTCAGCCGGCGCACGACGAAGGCGCGGCCCTCCACCTGGTCGCGCTCACCCGGCAAGACCACGGATTCCGGCGGCGTGTCGAGCAGGTGGTTGCGGATCACATGGCCGAGCTTCGCGAACCAGAAGTTCGACATTTTCGTCAGCAGCCGCCCCTTGCCGGGGATGGGCGTGGGCAGGATCACGTCGAAGGCCGACAGCCGGTCGGTCTGGATGATCAGCATGCGCTCGCCGTCGATCTCGTACAGGTCGCGCACCTTGCCGCGATGAAGCAGGCGCAAGGACTTGAGGTTGGTTTCGAGTACAGCCGGATGAACGTCCACGGAAGGCTTCTCCTGATTCACGCAGCGCCTGCGGCACGGTGCGGCTTCGTGTCCACGACACCCTGTGCCTGTGCATCGGCGAGCAGCATGCTCTTGATCTTGGTCGCGGTGGCGAGCGCCTGGCCCACGTCCTCGGCCAGCACCGTGAAGTGGCCCATCTTGCGCCCCAGCCTGGCTTCGCTCTTGCCGTAGAGATGCAGCTTCGCGCGCGCATGCCGCAACACGTGTTCCCAGCGCGGCTCGCCGGCGGCCCAGAGGTCGCCGAGCAAGTTGACCATGACCGCGGGGCAGTGCGCGGACGTGTCGCCCAGCGGAAGGCGGCACAGCACGCGCGCCTGCTGCTCGAACTGGGAAGTCACGCAGGCGTCGATGGTGTAGTGCCCGCTGTTGTGCGGCCGCGGCGCGATCTCGTTCACCACCAGGCGGCCGCCGTTCACCACGAAGAACTCCACGCAAAGCACGCCGCGATAATCGAGGCGCTCCGCCACGCGGATCGCCGCGCGGCGCGCGTCCTCCGCCAGCGCGGGCGCGATGCGCGCCGGCACGATGCTCACGTCCAGGATTCCATGCGCGTGCTGGTTCTCCGCCACGGGGAAGGTGACTACGTTGTCGTCGAAGGCCCGCGCCACCACGACCGAAACCTCGCGCTCGAGCGCCAGGAATTTTTCCAGCACGCAGGGCTTGCCGCCCAGGCTGGCGAACGCCGTGCGCACCTCGTCCGGCGTCGTGACACGCACCTGTCCCTTGCCGTCGTAGCCCAGGCGCGCGATCTTGAGTATCCCCGGCAGTAGCGGCGCGAGGCG
Source organism: Burkholderiales bacterium (assembly GCA_035548375.1). GTDB lineage: Bacteria > Pseudomonadota > Gammaproteobacteria > Burkholderiales > JACQAP01 > JACQAP01. The sequence goes on along the minus strand of DASZTG010000010.1, from coordinate 8,735 downwards.
CGCACTGTCGAGGTCGGCGTCGCCGGCGATGACCGCGAACGGCGCGACGTCGAGGCCGTTGTCGGCCAGGAAGGTCTTCTCGCGGATGCGATCCTGCGCGATCGCCACCGCCTGCGCCGACGGACTCACCACCGTGTGCCTCGCAAGGAAGTCGAGGCTTTCGGCCGGCACGTTCTCGAACTCCGTGGTCGCCGCCGCGCAACGCGAAGCCATCGTGCGCAAGGCTTCGAGGTTGAGGTAATCGGCGCGCAAGAACTCGTCTGCGACGCTGCCGGCGGGACTCTGGCCGCCCGGGTCCAGCACCATCACGCGGTAGCCCATGCTTTGCGCCGCCATGGTGAACATGCGGCCGAGCTGGCCGCCGCCCAGCAGGCCGAGCAGGGAACCGGGCGCGATCATCGCTTGCGCGCCGGCGCGGGCAGCTTCATCGCCTTGACCTTCGCCGCCTGCTTGCGACGGAAGCCGGCCAGCTTTGCGGCGAGTTTCGGCTCGTCGACGGCAAGCATCGCCACTGCGAACAAACCTGCGTTCGCCGCACCCGCTTCGCCAACCGCGAAAGTCGCGACCGGAATGCCGCGCGGCATTTGCACGATGGACAGCAAGGAATCGAGGCCTTGCAAGGCGCGCGACGTGACCGGCACGCCCAGCACGGGAAGCGTCGTCTTGGAGGCGATCATGCCCGGCAGGTGCGCCGAACCTCCGGCCCCGGCGATGATGCAGCGCAGGCCGCGTGCCGCTGCTTTTTCCGCGTAGGCAAACATCGCGTCGGGCGTGCGATGCGCGGAGACGACCTTCGCTTCGTACGGCACGCCGAAGGACGCGAGCGTCTCGGCGGCATGCTGCATCACCGGCCAGTCGCTGTCGCTGCCCATCACGATGCCGACGCGCGGCGCCTTGCCGGTGGATTTCGGTTTCGCAGCCATGGACGGTTCTACGGCTTCCGGTTTTCGCCAACCTTGACGATCTTCATGGTGTTGGTGCCGCCGGGCGAGCCGATGGGCTCGCCGAAGGCCACCACGATGAGGTCGCCTTTCTGCACCAGCCCGGCGTTGACGAGCTGGTCTTCCGCTTCCTGCAGCAGATGGTCGCGGTCATGGCCGATGTACTTGATCATCAGCGGGAAGACGTCGCGGAACAGGCTCAGGCGGTAGCGCGTCGAGACCTCCGGCGTCAGCGCGTAGATCGGCACGCCGCAGTTCAGGCGCGAAATCCAGAGCGCCGTCGAACCGGATTGCGTCAAGGCGGCAATGGCCTTCACCTTGAGGTGGTAGGCCGTGAACAGCGCCGCCATCGCGATGGACTGGTCCACGCGCGTGAACACGCGGTTCAGGAATTCGCGCTCTAGCGTGAGCTCGGCGGATTTCTCCGCCTCGACGCAAATGCGCGCCATGGCTTCGACGGTTTCGACCGGATACTTGCCGCTGGCGGTTTCCGCCGAAAGCATGACTGCATCAGTGCCGTCCAGCACGGCGTTGGCGACGTCCGAAACTTCGGCGCGCGTGGGCACCGGGCTCGTGATCATGGATTCCATCATCTGCGTCGCGGTGATCGTGAGCTTGTTGCGCTCGCGCGCCGCGCGGATCATGCGCTTTTGCAGCGCCGGCACGGCCGCGTCGCCGACTTCAACGGCGAGATCGCCGCGCGCCACCATGACCCCGTCGCAGGACTCCAGGATCTCGTCGAGCGCCGAAATCGCCTCGGTGCGCTCGACCTTGGCGATCAGCATCGAGCGTCCGCCCGCCGCGCGCATCAATTCGCGCGCCATGTACATGTCGGCCCCGCTCTTCGGGAACGAGACGGCGAGGAAATCCGCCTTCATCTCCACCGAGGTCTTGATGTCCTCCATGTCCTTGGCCGTCAGCGCGGGTGCCGTCAAGCCGCCGCCCTGGCGGTTGATGCCCTTGTTGTTCGACAGCACGCCGCCGACGCGCACCTTCGTGAAGATCTTGCTGCCCTGGACCTTTTGCACGTCGAGCACCAGCCGGCCGTCATCGAGCAGCAGCACCGCGCCCGAGGCCACGTCGCGCGGCAGTTCCTTGTAGTCGAGGCCGACGGTTTCCTGGTTGCCCAGCGCGCATTCGGCGTCGAGCGTGAACGCGTCGCCCTTGTTCAAGTTGATCTTGCCGGACTCGAATTTGCCGATGCGGATCTTCGGCCCCTGCAGGTCGCACATGATGCCGACGGTGCGCTCGAGCGAGCGCGCCACTTCGCGCACGAGTTCCGCGCGCGCGATGTGCTCGTCCTTGGTGCCGTGCGAGAAGTTCATGCGCACGACGTCCACGCCGGCCGCCACCATGCGCGTGAGCACGTCGCGATCCGACGATGCGGGCCCGAGGGTTGCGACGATCTTCGTGCTTTTCTGGTTCATCTGGGATTTAGCCTCACGCCTTTGCGCGGGTTTCGAGGATTTCGACGGCGGGCAGTTTCTTCCCTTCGAGGAATTCGAGGAAGGCGCCGCCGCCGGTGGAAATGTAGCCGATCTTGTCTTCGATGCCGTACTTGGCGATGGCAGCCACGGTATCGCCGCCGCCGGCGATGGAAAAGGCCGGCGAATTCGCGATCGCCATCGCGAGCGCCTTCGTGCCTTCGCCGAAACGATCGAATTCGAACACGCCCACCGGACCGTTCCAGACGATGGTGCCCGCCTTCGCGATGATGGCCGCAAGCGACGCCGAGGATTTCGGCCCGATGTCGAGGATCAGGTCGTCCGCCGCCACGGCCTTCGCGTCTTTAACGGTTGCCTGCGCATCGGCGGCGAACGCCTTTGCGCAAACGACGTCGACCGGAATGGGTACGTTGCCGCCCTTCGCGGCCATTTCCTTCATGATTTTGCCCGCCTCGGTCGCGAGATCCGGCTCGGCCAGCGACTTGCCGATCGGCAGCCCCGCGGCGAGCATGAAGGTATTGGCGATGCCGCCGCCCACGATGAGCTGGTCCACTTTCTTCGCCAGCTCGCCGAGGATCGTAAGCTTGGTCGACACCTTCGACCCGGCAACGATGGCGACGAGCGGCCGCTTCGGCTCGCGCGATGCCTTGCCGAGCGCATCGAGCTCGGCCGCCAGCAGCGGACCGGCGCAAGCGACGGGCGCGTACTTGGCGATGCCGTGCGTCGTGGCTTCCGCGCGATGCGCCGTGCCGAACGCATCGTTCACATAAACGTCGCACAGCGCGGCCATCTTGCGGGCAAGCGCGTCGTCGTTCTTCTTTTCGCCCTTGTTGACGCGACAGTTTTCCAGCAATACGACCTGGCCGGGCGCAACGGTCACGCCCTCGACCCAGTTGGCCTTCAATGGAACCGGCACGCCGAGCAGATCGGACAAGCGCGTCGCCACGGGCGCCAGGGAATCCTCGAGCTTGAACTCGCCTTCGGTCGGCCGCCCGAGGTGGGAGGTCACCATGACGGCGGCGCCGGCCTTGAGGGCGTGCTGGATGGCCGGTACCGAGGCACGGATGCGCGTGTCGTCGGTGATCGCGCCGGCATCGTCCTGCGGCACGTTCAGGTCGGCGCGAATGAAGACCCGCTTGTTGCGCAGGTCGAGATCGGTCATGCGAAGTATGGTCATGTCAGGATTCCGTGGCCGGGAATGCAAAGGGCACAGAGCTTGCCCTGTGCCCTCGGACTTTCCGAAGCAGGTTCGCTATTTTGCGCCCATGAAGGCAACCGTGGTGTCCAGCATGCGGTTGGAGAAGCCCCATTCGTTGTAGTTTCCGCCGTCCCGCCCGTAGAGCGGACGGGACTTAACCTGTCCAAGCGCGGACAGGTTAGCGTGCACTGCAATGAATGGGAGCCGACGCGTATGCATTCTATTTCGCTCCCATGAAGGCAACCGTAGTGTCCAGCATGCGGTTGGAGAAGCCCCATTCATTGTCATACCAGGACAGCACCTTCACCAGCGTGCCTTCTGACACCTTGGTGAGCGTCGAGTCGAACACCGACGACGCGGGATTGTGGTTGAAGTCGACTGACACCAGCGGATCCTTGTTGTACTCGAGGATGCCCTTGAGCTCGCCGTCCGCGGCCTTCTTCACCGCCGCGTTGACCTCGTCGACCGTGGTGGCGCGCTTGGCGACGAAGGCCAGGTCGACCACCGACACGTTGATGGTCGGCACGCGCATGGCGAAGCCGTCGAGCTTGCCGTTCAGTTCCGGCAGCACCAGGCCGACCGCCGCCGCGGCGCCGGTCTTGGTCGGGATCATGGACATGGTGGCCGAGCGCGCGCGCCGCAGGTCGGTATGGTAGACGTCGGTCAGCACCTGGTCGTTGGTGTAGGCGTGGATCGTGGTCATGAGGCCGTTGACCACGCCGATGCTGTCGTTGAGCGCCTTGACCAGCGGCGCCAGGCAGTTCGTGGTGCAGCTCGCGTTCGAGATGACGGTGTGGGAGGCCTTGAGCGTCTTGTGGTTGACGCCGAACACCACGGTGGCGTCCACGTCCTTGTCGCCGGGCGCGGAAATGACGACTTTCTTCGCCCCGGCGGCCAGGTGCGCACCGGCCTTGGCCTTGCTGGTGAACAATCCGGTGCATTCGAGCACAACGTCGACGTTCAACTCCTTCCAGGGCAGCTCGGCCGGATTGCGCACGGCGCAGACGCGGATCTTGTCGCCGTTGACCACCAGCGAATCGCCGTCCACCGCCACGTCGCCGGGGAACTTGCCGTGCGCCGTGTCGTATTTCGTCAGGTGCGCATTGATCTTGGCGTCGCCCAGGTCGTTGATCGCAACGATCTGGATGTCATGCTTCTTCCCGCCTTCGTAGTGGGCCCGCAGGATGTTGCGGCCGATGCGACCGTAACCGTTGATTGCGACGCGAATGGCCATTGGCAAATCTCCCGGATGATAAAAGCGGATTTTACTGTACTCGGTGCATCGGACGCAGCCACGAGCCATGTTGGTGCGCTGCGACGGCAGGATGCGTTGCACCGCTGTCACCGGCCTCCTATAGTGGACAGGTGACGGCAAACCGGCCATGCAAGAAAAAGGCCGGACGCGTCCGATAGCCAAACGGCAATCCAATAGCTCTCTCGGAGGAGACATGAAAATCAGCATGGCAACAGGCACGCTGTCGGCGCTCGCGCTGGCAATCGGCGTCGCATTCAATACCCCGGCGGTCGCGGGCGAAGTGGAGGTACTGCACTGGTGGACGTCCGGCGGCGAGGCCAAGTCGGTCGGCGAACTGAAGAAAATCCTGGAGAGCAAGGGCGACAAGTGGAAGGACTTCGCGGTCGCCGGCGGCGCAGGCGAGACCGCGATGACCGTGCTGAAGACCCGCGTGGTGTCGGGACAGCCGCCCACCGCCGCCCAGGTCAAGGGACCCAGCATCCAGGATTGGGCGAAGGAAGGCGTGCTGGCGAACCTCGACGACACCGCAAAGGCCGGCAAGTGGGATTCCCTGCTGCCGCCCGTGGTCAGCGACGTCATGAAATACCAGGGCCACTACGTCGCCGTGCCGGTGAACGTGCACCGCGTGAACTGGATGTGGGCCAACCCGGAAGTGTTCAAGAAGGCCGGCGCCAAGATCCCGACAAACTGGGAAGAGTTCGCCACCGCGGCCGACAAGATCCAGAAGGCCGGCTTCATCGCGCTGGCCCACGGCGGGCAGCCGTGGCAGGACGGCACCGTGTTCGAGGCGATCGCGCTCGGCACCGGCGGCGCGGACTGGTACAAGAAGGCCTTCGTGCAGCTCGACCAGAAGGCGCTCGGCGGCGCCGAGATGGAAAAATCCTTCGCCACCTTGCGCATGGTGCAGAAGTACATCGACAAGGATGCCGCGAACCGCGACTGGAACCTGGCGACCGCGATGGTCATCAACGGCAAGGCCGCGATGCAGTTCATGGGCGACTGGGCCAAAGGCGAGTTCACCGCGGCAGGCAAGAAGCCGGGCAAGGACTACATCTGCGCGCCGATCCCGGGCAACAAGGGCACCTACACCTTCAACATCGACAGCTTCATCATGTTCAAGCAGAAGGATGCGTCGGCGACGTCGGCCCAGAACCACCTCGCCGCCGCGATCATGGAGCCGCAGTTCCAGGAGATATTCAACCTGAACAAGGGCTCGATCCCGGTGCGCCTGGGCATGGACCTGTCCAAGTTCGACGAGTGTGCCAAGACCTCGGCGAAGGACTTCGTCGAAACGTCCAAGAGCGGCAAGCTGGTGCCGAGCTGGGCGCATGAAATGGCGATGCCGTCGGCCAACCGGGGCGCGATGTTCGACGTCGTCACCGGCTTCATGAACACGCCGTCCATGACGCCGAAGCAAGCCGCGGCGAAAATGGCCGCGGCCGGCGCGACGAAGTAGGATTTCCGGCAGTACGCGCGGCGGGAGGATTCCCGCCGCGATTTTCCCCGCCAGCCCGACGAGGCGCCGTTGAATCCATCCGCCATGGCCGCGACCACCGTGCCGCGCCACCGCCTGCGCGACACCCTCGAGACGGCATTGCCCAAGGTCGTGCTCGGGCCCACGCTCCTGTGCGCGCTGGTGTTCGTCTATGGCTTCATCCTGTGGACGGGCTGGCTGTCCTTCACCGAATCCCGGCTGCTGCCACGCTACGATTTCGCCGGCCTGGTGCAGTACGTCACGCTGTTCGAGAACGACCGCTGGTGGACGGCGCTCAAGAACCTCTCGATCTTCGGCTCGTTGTTCATCGGCTTTTGCCTGGCCACCGGGCTGCTGCTCGCCATCCTGCTCGACCAGCGCATTCGCGCGGAAGGCTTCCTGCGCGCCGTCTATCTCTACCCGATGGCGCTGTCCTTCATCGTCACCGGGACCGCGTGGCGCTGGGTCCTGAATCCCGGCCTCGGCATGGAGCACCTGGTGCGCCAGATGGGCTTCGAGAATTTTTCGTTCGACTGGATCGTCACGCCGGGCATGTCGATCTACTGCGTCGTCATCGCCGGCGCCTGGCAGTCGAGCGGCTTCGTCATGGCGTTGTTCCTCGCCGGCCTGCGCGGCGTCGACGATTCCATCGTCAAGGCGGCCCAGGTCGACGGGGCCGGCCCGGTGCGCATCTACCTGCGCATCATCATCCCGTCGCTGCGGCCGGTGTTCTTCAGCGCGCTGATCATCCTCGCGCACATCGCCATCAAGAGCTTCGACCTGGTGATGGCCCTGACCGGCGGCGGCCCGGGCTTCTCGTCGGACCTGCCGGCGACCTTCATGTACGTATTCGCCTTCAACCGCAACCAGATCGGCCTCGGCGCCGCCAGCGCCATGATGATGCTGTTCACCGTCATCGCCATCATCGTGCCGATGATCTACTCCGAAACGCGGAGGCGCGACCGTGAGTGAATTGCAGCGCACCAAAACCGCCGGCTCGCACGCATTCGGCCGCGCAGTCCTGTATGCGTTGCTGGTCCTCTTTGCGCTGTATTACCTGCTGCCCTTGTTCGTGATGCTGACCACTTCGCTGAAAACGCTGGACGACATCCGCGGCGGCAATTTGATCGCCCTGCCGCAGGAGGTGACGTTCGACGCCTGGGCCAAGGCCTGGGGCAGCGCTTGCACCGGTGCGGCCTGCGGCGGCCTGGGCGGCAATTTCTGGAATTCGGTGCGCTTCGTGCTGCCGGCGGTCTTTATCTCGACGGCGATCGGCGCGCTCAACGGCTATGTGCTCACCCTGTGGCGTTTCAGGGGAAGCGACACCTTGTTCACGCTGCTGCTGATCGGCTGCTTCATTCCGTTCCAGGTCGTGCTGCTGCCGATGGCGCAGACCCTGGGCTGGCTCGGCATCGCCAACTCGACCACCGGCCTGGTCTTCGTGCACGTGGTCTACGGCCTGGCGTTCACCACGCTGTTCTTCCGCAATTTCTACATCTCGATACCGGAAGAGATCGTCAAGTCCGCGCGCATCGACGGCGCCGGGTTCTTCCGGATTTTCTGGCGCATCATCCTGCCGCTGTCGCCGCCCATCATCGTCGTCTGCGTCATCTGGCAGTTCACGCAGATCTGGAACGATTTCCTGTTCGGCGTGGTCTTTTCCTCCGGCGAACGCCAGCCGATCACCGTGGCGCTGAACAACCTGGTGAACACCTCGACCGGGGTCAAGGAATACAACGTCGACATGGCCGCCGCGATCATCGCCGGCCTGCCGACCCTGTTCGTCTACATCGTCGCGGGCAAGTATTTCGTCCGAGGACTCACCGCAGGTTCGGTGAAGGGCTGAAAAGGAGAAGCCGTGTCGTCCCTGACCATCAAGAACGTGCGCAAGGTGTTCGGCGCGGTCGAAGTCCTCAAGGACATCAATCTGCAGGTTGGCGCCGGCGAATTCCTGATCCTGGTCGGGCCGTCGGGCTGCGGCAAGTCGACCCTGCTGAACATCCTCGCCGGCCTGGACAACGCCACGTCCGGCGACATCCTGATCGGCGACAAGGTCGTCAACGACCTGAGCCCGAAGGATCGCGACATCGCCATGGTGTTCCAGTCCTATGCGCTGTATCCGAACATGACGGTGCGCCAGAACATTTCCTTCGGCCTGGAGATGCGCCGCGTGCCGAAGCAGCAGCAGGATGAAATCGTGGATCGCGTGGCGAAGATCCTGCAGATGGGACACCTGCTCGACCGCCGTCCCGCGCAATTGTCCGGCGGCCAGCGCCAGCGCGTGGCCATGGGCCGCGCCATCGCGCGCGACCCGCAGCTGTTCCTGTTCGACGAGCCGCTGTCGAACCTCGATGCGAAACTGTGCGTGCAGATGCGATTCGAAATCCAGCGGCTGCACCGGCGGCTGCGGACGACGAGCCTG
>DASZTG010000009.1:0-2315 GCA_035548375.1 Burkholderiales bacterium | reverse complement strand
GCGATCAACGTCACCGTCGCCGGATCGCGATTGGCGTCGCGGCAGGCGCGCATGATTTCGCTGCGGACACGCGCCAAGCCTTGGGTCGCAGCACTGGCTACATCAGCGGACGGCATCACCTATGCCTGCCGGACTTCGCCGCGGCGATCAAGCCTCAGATGAACGGCCGCCTGCGCCGCGTCACAATTTCACTGCCGGCCACCTTGGCCAGCGCGGCACGATCGATGATGTCGAACCGGCGGTCCTTCCACCGAATGGCGTTGAGCTGATAAAGGCGCTTCAACGTCTTGTTGGTATGGACAAGCGACATGCCGAGCACGTCGGCAAGATGCTGCTGCGTGAAAGGGAACAGCACGCTGTCGCCGTCGGCGAGGCCAACTTCCCTGGCGCGCACGAACAGATGCAGCAGCACATAGGCCGTGCGCTCGAGCGCGGTGCGCTGCCCGACGCTCAGCAGATGCTCGTCGACCAGTTGCTCTTCGCGGGCGGCAAGCCAGGTGATGTCGAAAGCCAGGCTCGGGACGCGGCTATAAAGCTCGAACAATTTTTCCCGCGGAAACGCGCACAAGGTGACTTCGGTGAGCGCCTCGACCGAGTGCTCCATCTCCTCCATCAGCGAGCCCTGCAGGCCGACGAGATCGGCGGGCAATGCGAAATTGAGAATTTGGCGGCGTCCGTCTTCGAGCATCTTGTAGCGAAATGCCCAGCCTCGCAGCACCGTGTAGAGCTGTTCGCTGCGTTGGCTTTGCGCCAGAAACGTCGTCCCGGCCGGAATGTGCAGCTCGTCCTGCTTGAGTTGCTGGATGAACGTCAGTTCATCGGACGTGAAATCGCGCAACGCTTTGCGAGAGCGAAGCGGACACAGCGTGCATGGCGTAAAACGGGCCGTTGGTTGAACAATGTCGTGCATCCAACAATGCCCCGCATGTCTTTTTTAAATGACGAACACTAACTTTTCGCGGAAATTTTCGTTCCTTGGGCGAGGTTGCGCGCCGCACCGGGCCGACCGCAGCGCCGATTGTCGCCTTTCGCATTGCACCGAAGCGAACGCCGCCCGCCGATGCCCGACAAGCCCCCGACCGAAGACACGCCCCTCGCCGGCAAGCGATTGCTTGTTGTCGAAGATGAATTCCTGATCGCGCTCGACATCGAGCGCATGCTCGAAGCCGCGGGCGCGACCGCGATCGCGTCAGCCGCTCAGGTCGCGGAAGCGCTGGCGATGCTCGATAAGGATGCACCGTTCGATGCGGTGGTGCTCGACCTCAAGCTCGATCGTGAGTCGTCACTGCCGGTCGCCGAGTGGCTGATGAACGCCGGCATTCCGTTCGTCTTCCTTACCGGCGCCCCGACCGAGGCCAATGAAACCAGCCGCTTCGGCAATGCTCCGGTCGTGGCCAAGCCGTTCGACAGCGCCGCCCTGATCGCAGCCCTGACCCTCATCATGTCCACCCGCCGCTAGAAACAGGCGGTCACCACCGCGTCCGCAAAGCGTTGACCGCAACCATCCTTTCGTGTCTGTTCCCCCGGCCTTAAATGAGCCGGAAATGACCGCCGATTCGCAGCAAAACGAGCGATACAACGCCCGCCAGGCCGAGCCGCGCTGGCAAAGGGCTTGGGACGCCGCCGGCATCTACGCCACCAAGAACGACGACCCGCGGCCGAAATACTACGTGCTCGAAATGTTTCCCTACCCGTCGGGGCGCATCCACATGGGGCACGTGCGCAACTACACGATGGGTGACGTGGTTGCCCGCTACCAGCGGGCGATGGGCAACAACGTGTTGCACCCGATGGGCTGGGACGCCTTCGGCATGCCGGCGGAAAACGCCGCGATCGAGCGCAAGGTGCATCCCAAGGGCTGGACCTACGACAACATCGCCGCGATGAAAAAGCAGCTTCAGTCGATGGGGCTATCCCTCGACTGGGCGCGCGAGATCGCGACCTGCGACCCATCTTATTACAAGCACCAGCAGCGCATGTTCCTCGACTTCCTCAAGGCGGGACTGGTCGCGCGCGAATATCGCAAGGTGAACTGGGATCCGATCGACCAGACCGTGCTCGCCAACGAGCAGGTCATCGACGGACGCGGCTGGCGTTCCGGCGCGCTGGTCGAGCAGCGTGATCTCTACCAGTGGGTTTTCAAGATCAGCAACTACGCCGAAGACTTGCTGGAGGCGATCGACACGCTCGACCGCTGGCCGGACAAAGTGAAGCTGATGCAGAAGAACTGGATCGGCCGCTCGGAAGGCCTGCTGATCCGCTTCATGCTCGATCCGGCAACGACGCCGAACAAGGAAAGCGAGCTCGAAATCTTC
>DASZTG010000008.1:0-84504 GCA_035548375.1 Burkholderiales bacterium | reverse complement strand
CAACACCGAACGGCCCCACAGCTCGCTGGGAAATCTCACGCCGCAGGAATTTGCCCGCAGCCGTGCGGCAATCAACGAAGAAGTAACATTCTTAACTGCAGACTCTAAATCCATGCAGGACTAAATCGGGTGTCAGGTCGCATTGATTTCAATGGCCGCCGCGAACTGTCTACTCGAGATCAATCTAATGCGATCGACTATATTTGCGGCGATCCTTCGCTCTTGATCATCGAACTGCCCGATCCATTGCTGGCCTTGAGCAGTCAAAGCAAGTCGATGAACTTCGGTTGTCACCCTTAGCCCCTCACAATTCAGTTCCAGCGATTCCGACTATCACGACTCCGACTATTGTTTGTGACTGTGGATTGTTTGGAGGGGTCTGCCCCCATTAACTCCCCTCGACACAATTGACCTTAGCGCGGATGGAGTTATTTAGACACTTGCTTCCGCTTGCATTACTTTGTTTTCGGCGTACTCGGCATTCTTCAGAGATTGCTTTACCTGAACTCTCGCTACCGTCTGGCGTTCTATTTCTTGCATTTCCTCTAATCCAGCACGTTCCAAACCATTGTCCCCACCATCCGGCTGTTGATCCTGAAGAATTGCATGATAACCAACCCAGATTTCGTAATTTGGAGTAAACAATGCGAGCTTTGAAGGACTACCTAACTTGAGTCGATCGATAATCTCCTTGTATGGGGAAAATATTGTCGAATAATAAACGGCCACCTTATTTGCGGTTCGAAAGACCTTGTACGCGTGAGTCTTCTGACGTTCGGGATCGTCGCCGTCATCGGACCAAAGTAGATTCCACATCTCGGAGTTTTCTTGAGGGGTAATTGGAATAATCTCAAATGGCGGAACATTGCCAGTAGCTGTCTTTGATTCCTTCTCTTTAGCTGGAACCACCTCGAACAACACACTAGATCGAATTTGTGATCCATCGGGCTTGGTGAGTGTGGCTATCACTTCACCTTCGTCTCCCGCCTTGGCAGATGCGGTGGGGCGTAGACGCCATCGAACGCGCCCCCCTCTGAGCGGGGCCTTGGTTGCGATTTCTAGAATAGGGGGTTCGGAACGAATTTGTACACTCTTGTCGTACGCCGCATCTGCGTCGGTCTCAACGACAATGCTCTGACTATCGTTTAGATGGACGATAAACATCGTCTCTGGGTAAACGATACAAAACTTTGTAACGTCTGGATACGGAAGCGTTGATAATGGATCCGAATTTCTTGGTCTCGGTCCACGATTGTTCTGCACTTCTGTTTTTTCGCCTCGACCTTCCGTATCTATTGCTCCAATATCACGCACAGTCAAACCGGCATCTTTCAGCAATCTCGTGAGTTCTTTCTTCACTTCGGATTTTGTGGTTTCCGCTTCCCTCTGCGTAATGCGCGCAGTTAGCTCATTTTCGAGCTCGAATAAGCGCGTATCCTCCTTAAGCGTTTTCCGAAGCATCGCAAGTACATTTTCCAAGACCGGTCCATCCTTGAATCCTTCTCTGCTACTGGCGAATAACTCTCGGCGAACGGTGCTCTCGGCGTTAGTGGCGTCTATGTGAATTACCATGTGACGCGATAGGAGATTCAAACCTAATTGGCGAAGTAACGAACCCGAATACTCCCCTTGATTTTGCCCGTTCAAAGTCCCTACGATTGGAAAGCCCTGTTGCACAAATAACTCATTCGAGTGGCTACGCAACTCGTACTTGTCTCCCTTCTTTCTCTCCGCAAGCACTACCCAATACTCAATGCCAATCGAGGGCTCAGAAGACCCAACAGGAACAATATATTCCATCGGTCTATACACTTTAATCTGAATATTTGAATCATCGTCCTCTCTTGACTGACTGGACCTTATCGTGTTTGCCATCAGACGATTTCGCGCCCCGCTTACCCGCTCATTTTTATGCGATGCAGATCGGAGATCCACAATTCGAAACGGTACTAAGGGATCGAAAATGCTGTAGTGGAGATAGTGATACAGGTTACCTGGCGAAGACTGGAGAGATTTATCCAAATTGGTCAATCGATAACATATGTGCCGCACACACGTCCCCCTTTCATAAGGAGGAAATTTGGAATCCGCCACATCCGCAAAGAGCTCGATAGATTCTTGCCTTGAGCACTCGAAGACTTTGGGATCCTCCGCGGCTTGGCAAAGATACGCGTAGCAGTCCTCCTTATAACTGTCATCCAACTTGAGAACTCGAACAATTGTGAAAGCAATTTTTCTCGGATCATCGTGCGGTCTAGAGAAAATAACCGCGTATTCACAGAAGGCCAGTGTCGCAGCGCCTCCTTGACCAAACGCTCCAATCAGATACTTCTTACGTATCTTATTTCCTCCTTGGAGACTCATTATCGTTTGGGGAAAATTGATAGCCGAGATCCCGATCCCTTCATCGATGACGTCTATCGTGGGCGCTAGTTCCTTTTCGCTCGAACTCAAAACTACATTTATCTTTTGATCAAAGCCCGAAGGCATGTCTTTCCAAGAAAACAAACCACTTTCAGAACTAGACATTGGTCGACCGAACCATTGAGCGGCAGCCGCTCTAGGCGACTCCGGGGGCGAAACTCCGTCCACAACTTTGTCCTCAAGAAGCGCATCAATCGCGTTTGTCACTCGTTCAGTCAAACTCCTGCCGGGTTTTGTGCCCAGCCCAATTGTGGAAATGTTTGAACTCGTATTCCCGAACGCGCGCCAAACTAATTTGTGTTTCCCAAAAGGTATATCGAGTGTTGACGTATCTGTGTCGCCAAGTTCTCGCAAAATGCGACGGAGTTCCACGCCAGTGCGGCACTTCACTAGCTGAGCTAGCAGTGTTTCTTGAACATCCGCTTCCATGCTGCCTCCCCTAACGAGACCGTGTGCGGCGGTGTACTAAAAGAAACTCTTCACTCGATTTTGATTGTTTTCCGAGAATTGCGTACCAACGTCGATTTGGCACTGCGCGAGAGGGATTTCTATCTATCGCGCTTGGAGCTACCGATTCACATGGTTCGAGTCCTATGTCGCGAAGCGCGGACTGATAGAGAGGAAGCTGTATGTCCGGATCTCTGAATGCCACAAGCTGGACAAAGAAAGTCTTAGCGCTCATGAGGCTAACCACCGGCTGGAGACACGCGCGCAGGCGAGTTAGATATTGATCCGCCCGCGCACTACGTCTATCCGCAAATGTGTAAAAGATTCCTGAGTGATTGTCTTGTTTTCCCGCAATCCAATAAGGTGCCCCAGTTTCGCGGCGTCCTTGAACCTGCCACCGATGGTAGAGGACATGGACCCCCAAATACGGAGGAGAGGTTACGACTAGATCAGGTGTACCGAATGCGTTGCCTCGACTCATTTTGCCCAGGTGAGCAGTGTCGGCACAAATAAGACGTCTATTTTTGGACGACGTCGGCCCGACTCCAAAATGCTCAAGAAATTTCTCAGAAAATTCTTGACTGCCAAGAATCATTTGCACCACAACATCGTGATGCTTCGCGAGAAACTCTTTCTTGTCGGGAAAGCGCTTTCGACAGTCAAGCGCCCATTGCGCAGTTCGTAGAATGGAGCAGCGCGCGAAATTTCTCTGCGTAGAATTACCTAGGAGTTCGAGCGAATCGATCGCTTGGCGGATAATTGACTTCAACCACCAGGGAATATGCTTTTGATAGGGCAATGCAGAAAGATCTTCTTCTTCTTTTGCAAAAACATGGATCGCATGCGTAAGTCCGGTCACCCAACCAAGAACTGCAGCCTCGTCTCGAGTTGTTAGGACGGTCGTCTTAACTCTAGAGACGAAGTGCGCTAGTTGATTGATGTCGATGCCGAGAAACTTCCTTCCAGCTGCTAACGCCTCCACCGCACACGTCCCCCCTCCCATAAACGGATCGAGAACTATATTTCCGGGCTTGGAGAACGTAGCGATAGCCTCCCGTACAAATTCCGGGGCAAAGCGAGCAGGGTAACGATAGTGATTGTGAGTGAGCCCCGTTACGTTTTTTGTCGAATGAAGGGCCTTGAGGAACGCCGGCGACATTTCAGCCGACGCATCAAAGTCGACAAAGCTACCGTCTCGAAGATCATCAGAATCCGTCACTTCGCCCCCCAGCGTCGTTGCTATTTTTAACTCTAGCGATCGTCACGTTACGCAATTCCGGAACTCGTATAGAGATGGACTTCTTGGTGACTTCAGGCGACGCATTAAATAAATGGGGATTCTACGCAACTGGCATAAGCCCGCAACTCGGCAAATTTGTCCCTCTGCCGAAACCATGCACTCGCAGCCGAGCTCTCCTGATTGCGTCGCACCATTTCCCGGTCATCGTTACTGCAACCTTCCCGTAATGGACTGACTCCCCTCGCCCCGTCCACAATGCCGTCCAAGGGCGGCATCAAAAACAGCCCGAGTTGATTCCATCTTTCAATCCAAGGGGGAAACAATGAAAACTTTCAAGCGCGCGCTAGGTATTGCAGTAACTGCAGCATGCGGTGTCATGGCCGGCCAGACTGTGGCCGCGGAAACGGGGGGTTACATCGGCGTCGGGATCGGCCAGTCCAGGATCGACCTCGACGAGAACGAAATAAACTCGGCCTTCGCGTCGTTGGGCCTGGGCGCGACGACGTCGGTGGACAAGACCGACATCGGTTTCAAGGTCTATGGCGGCTACCAGTTCAACCGCAACGTGGCACTCGAACTCGGATACACGGACTTCGGGAAATTCACTTCCCATTCGATCGTCACGTCGGGGGGCAGCGGCACGCTGGACGCGGAATGGAAGGCCTATGCGGTCGATCTTTCCGTGCTCGGCATCCTGCCGCTCGGGCAATCCGGTGCCTCGCTGTTTGTGCGCGGCGGCGGCGGGGCTTACAAGCTCAAGTTCGATGCAACTGCGGTCGGTCCCGGTGGTACGGCAAGCACTTCGGAGAGCAAGTCCGGATTCGCGCCGCTGCTCGGCCTGGGGGCGACCTATGACTTCACGCCTAACTTCGGGGTGCGCGCGGAAATCGAGCGCCACTTCGACCTCGGCGATGAGGACACGACCGGCAAGGGCGACGTCGACCTGATCTCGGTTGCGGTGCAGTTTCGGTTCTGAAAATGGGAAAGGTGAAGGAGTGAAGAGCTTCTGACGCGTCTTCGCTTCCGTGGCTTGGCCGTCTCACCTTTTTCCGAAGCCTAAAACCGCAGTACAAAACAAAACGGCTCGCCTTCGTGCGAGCCGTTTTCATTCCAACAACCTATCACCGGTACGCCATGCGGATTTTCGGCCGGCGTCCCGTGTGTCCGCATGGGACGCTCGACCCTAGTGTGCTAGTATGATAGCAAAAGATTCGCAAGGAGCAACCATGGCAGCCACCAAGGAGCAAATGAACGTCCAGATCTCGGCAGATCTCAAGGAGCTGGCGAGAACCTGCGCCGCGGCCCAGGAAAAAAGCCTCAACCGCTGGATCGAAAACGCCATCGAGGAACAGATCGCCCGGGACAGGAAATCGCTGGATGTGGATGCATTGCACAAGGATCTCAAGAAAATCGCGACAAAGTACCTGCCGGGGAAAACGGCCACCCGGACGCAAATGCTCGCCATGGCACGCCGGGTCGCCGCGGAGGATACAAGCGAGGGCTTCAAGGTTGAGCGTTTTCCGAAACCCAAGGTGGCGGCCAGGAAAAAATCCGCGGCCACCCGAACCCGCAATCGTTGAGTACTTCCCGGAAAGTGAAGGACTTCTGGGATGACGACGAAGTCTCCCATGAAGATGTCGCACGCGGAACGGCGAACCGGGAAAAAGTCCTCGCAGAACTGATCGACCATGCACTGACTTCCAAGCCGCTTGATGCGGATCGGGTCGCGAAATGGCACAAAGACTGTCTCGCGGGCCTGAGCTACGTCAAGGGATTTGAAGCCTGGCTGGGCGCATACCGGGGCAGCGATGGCGACGACGAGCTTAAGGAAATGCGGGTCGGGGTGGACAAGACGGAGGGAACGCTTCCTCATGAGGTCGCACACGCACTGGACGCGTTTTTCACCGAACTCCGGGAGCGGATGCGCGCCCTGATGTCGGTGATCGACGCTGACAAGGACAAGACGCGCGAGCAACTGCGACGCATCGCGGAACTCGCTGGCTGGGCTCACGGCGAATGGGTCAGAATTCATCCGTTCGCCAACGCCAATGGCAGGACCGCCCGGCTCATCGCGAACTGGATACTCGTCCGCTTCCGGCTACTTCCCGTGGTGGGTATTCGTCCCAGGCCTGATCATCCGTATGGACCGGCTGCGGTTGCCTCGATGCGAGGCGACCATCGCAAGATCACGAACTTCATACTGCACTTGCTGGAAAATCCGCCGGCCGGCGGCTGATGATTCGACCACTCGAACTCGCCCGCCTTCGCTTCCGCAACCTGGTGTGCAAAACAAAACGGCTCGCCTTTGCGAGCCGTTCTTGTAATAACAACTGACTGACCGCGGTCAGGCCAGCCCTTCTTCCTTCAGCGTTTGCTGGATCTTCGGCCTTTGCCCCAACCGTTCGTAGTACGCCTTGATGTTCGGCCAGGGTGAAAGGTCCAGCTTCAATCCCTTGCTCCAGTTCAGGATCGTAAATGCATAGGCATCCGCCGCGGTGAACTTGTCGCCCATCAGGAACTGGCGCTTGTCGCCCAGCTTTTCTTCCAGCGGCTTCAGGCGCCGGCCGATCACGCCCATCTGCACTTCGCGCATCTCGGGGGTGTACTTCGGGTTGAACAGCGCGCCGAATTGCTTGTGCATTTCCGCGGCCACGAAGTTCAGCCACTCCATCAGGCGATAGCGCTCCATCGTGCCCTGCTTCGGCGCGAGCCCGCTCTCGGGCTTCTGGTCGGCGAGGTATTGGCAGATCACGCCGACCTCGGTGAGCATCTCGCCGTTGTCGAGCTGCAGGGTCGGCACGTAGCCCTTGAAGTTGACTTTCCAGTAGTCGTCGCCACCCGCGGTTTTCTTGTTCGGGATGTCGACCTTGACGAGGTCGAGCTTCTCGCCGGCTTCGTTGGCGACGATGTGCGGCGCCATCGAGCAGGCGCCGGGGGAATAAAAGAGCTTCATGGGGGTCCTTTCAGGACAGTGAAGGGGGAAGAGTGAAGGGTAAACGCGTAAAGGCGTAGAAAAGTAAAGACAGCATTCCGGGCGCGGAGTTTAGCAAACCCGGCGGCCCGTTCTGCGGGGAACGGCACCCGCACGAAGCGTTTCGGCAAAAAAAAGGACAAGGTCGGTTTTGGACGCCTCCCTTGCCCTCGACGTTACGACTGCACAAACCAAATCGGGCCGGGCTCCCTGGACCCCGGCGCCTTTTCCCTATGCGAGCGGCTGCACCTTTGCGAGGCCGAAGCCCTGCGCGAAATCCAGCTTGCACTTGCGCATGCGATCGAGCGCCGCCGTGTTTTCCACGTGCTCGGCGATCGTCTGCGCGCCGATTTCCTGGCACATGCGGTTGAGCTCGGGCAATTCCTCGGGATCGACGTCGTTGGCGTTGATCTTCACGAAATCCGGCTCGAGCACTTTCAATTCGGGCATCACGTCCTGGCTGCTGTCGAAGCCGGCCACGGTCAGGCTGCAGCCGTGCGGGCGCAACTCGTCCATCAGCACCATCAAAGGCTCGAGGTTGGCGACGGCGCTGGTGCAGGAGATGTCGAACCCGAGCACGCCGCCCGAGAGATAGGAGTCGTCGGCATATTGCAGAACGTAGGCCTTGAAGTCTTCGTCGGCCAGGGTCTCGTCCGACAGGTTCACGATGTAGCGCGGCACGTTCCAGAGCGGATCCTGCTTCAGGCCGGCGCGCACGTGGCGGGCCATGCGGTTGACGACCCAGCGGTCCAGGAAGGGCAGCATCCCGTTTTCCTCCAGCACCGGGAGGAACATGCCGGGCGGCAGCAGCTTCTCGTCTTCTTCCTGGAAGCGGACGTACACCTCGTTGAAGGCGCGGCCGTCGGCCTGGGGAACGAGCGGGAGGATCGCCTGGGTATGCAGGATGAATTCGTCTTCCTGCAAGGCGGACAACAGCCTGCCCGTCAGGTCTTTCTCGATCTCGGCCTCGACATGCATGGACGCCCCCGGCTTGCGAACCCATTCTTGTGTTTTTGATTCCACGTTCCCCGTTTGGCAATCCCCGTGCCACGCCCGGAACGATGGCCACGCGCCCCGCTTTCAACGGCAGCGGCAGGCGCGAAGTTAATGAAACGGCATATAAAAATCGCCGGGCGACAGGATTTGCCGGCGGCGGCCGGGCTCGTCGGGGATCGGGCGGACCGGTCCCGGGGGATGAGCAAAATGTGACGAAAAACGCTGGGGGAAATTGGGGAGATGAACGTGAAATGAACCAGCCCGCTATGCGGGCAGCAACGAGTGAGGCGCTAGAGGCAGCGGTCGAGTCCCCTCACCCTTGCCCCTTTCCCGAAAGGCAGAGGGGAGAAAATCGGCGGCTCGAGCGAGGATTCGACATATAGGATCCAGCAAAGCAAGGCCGGTGGCCCTGGCAAGGAAAATCCATGAAGGAATATGGTCGCCAGAAAGGTCGGGCGACCGCGCGCATGCGCTTTCGGAATGAATGTTATGTCCGGGCGGCGGGTTATTCCGGAAGCGGGGAGTCTTTACCATCCTCGTCCCGCCGAAAGGCCAGACGCTCCCGCAATCCGCAATGCTTAGCCCGACTCGCCCTTCGAATGCCTTGCGCCGCCTAGCGCTTCCGGGGCGCGAAGGCCGCGACCACCGCGCCGACGATCTGCTTCGCGAAGGCCGAATCGAGCTTGCCGTGCTGGACCAGCAGCCGGAACCAGACCGGGCCGAACAGCATGTCCATCATGATTTCAAGGTCGGCGTCCTTTGCGATCTCGCCGCGCTCGACGGCGCGCTCGAGGATCACGCGGGTGGCCGCCCGGCGCTTGAAGATGAAAGCTTCGCGCAAGATGGTGTTGAAGTCGGGGTCGAGCACCGCGTCGGCCATGAGCCCGCGCATGATGTTCCCGTACTCCTTTGCGAGGCGCTTGAAGCCGGCGTTCATGAAGATTTCGAGGTCTTCGCGCAGCGAGCCCTTGTCCGGCGCGGGCACCGCATCGGCCGCGTGGTTGGCAAAGGCCTCCAGGATCAGCTCGGCGCGCGAACCCCACCACCGGTAGATCGTCTGCTTGCCCACACCGGCGTGGCGCGCCACGCCTTCGATGGTGACGGCGTTGTAGCCGTCCTTGCGCATGAGCTCGAGCACGGAATCGAGGATGGCGCCGTGGCACTCTGCGCTGCGGGGCCGGCCTTTCTGGGCCGGGGCATCGTCTTCGAGGATCGCGGGCGCGGCGGTCTTGGGCATGTCGGGGGCTCGCTCCTATCTGAAAACCGTGGGTCTTTTGTAACGTAGTGTATTTTACAAAACGCCCCGTCTCGTATTAGCATCGGGATCCGAACCGTGGCGTCTCGTTAAGGCGGCGCCATATTGACACCGAATTCGCGCGGCCGGCAACAGAATTATTCCCGGCCGCCGGGCAACAGCACGAAAGGCAGCCCCCGCCATGTGGATCGTCGTACTCGCACTGCGCCGCCCTTACACCTTCATCGTGATGGCGCTGCTCATCCTGGTGCTCGGCATCGTCGCCATCAGGAACATGGCGACCGACATCTTCCCGAAGATCAACATCCCGGTCGTCAGCATCATCTGGCAGTACAGCGGCCTGCCGCCGGCGCAGTTCGAGAAGTACATCACCACGTTCAGCGAATTCACGGTGTCCTCCGCCGTGAACGACGTGAAGTCGATCGAGTCGCAGACGGTCAACGGCGCCACCAACATCAAGATCTTCTTCCAGCCGAACGTCGACATCGCCAACGCCGTGGCGCAGGTGACCGCGATCTCGCAGACCATCCTGCGCCGCATGCCGCCGGGCACGATCCCGCCGCTGATCCTGCAGTACGACGCGGCCAGCGTGCCGATCATCCAGTTGCTGCTCGCCAGCAACAAGCTTTCCGAAGCGCAGCTCTATGACTTCGGCCTGTATCGCGTGCGCCAGGCCATCGCGCCGGTGCGCGGCACGCGCCTGCCGCTGCCCTACGGCGGCAAGCCGCGCCAGATCATGGTGGACATCGATCCGCAGGCGCTGACGGCGCACGGCCTGAACCCGATGGACGTCACCAATGCGTTCGCGAACCAGAACCTGAACCTGCCCACCGGCAGCGCGAAGATCGGCACCAAGGAATACATGGTCGGGTTGAACAGCAACCCGGAAAACATTCCGATGATGAACGACGTGCCGATCAAGAGCGTCAACGGTTCGATGATCTACGTGCGCGACGTGGCCAACGTGCGCGACGGATTCGGCGTGCAGACCAACGTCGTGCGCAGCGAAGGCCGCCGCGGCGCCCTGCTCACCATCCTCAAGACCGGCGGCGCCTCGACCCTGGACGTCGTGCAAGGCATCAAGGACACCCTGCCCTCCCTGCGCGCGACCTATCCCGACATCGAGATGAGCGAGCTGTTCGACCAATCCTCGTTCGTGCGCGCGGCGGTGGACGGCGTCGTGGTGGAAGGCCTGATCGCGGCACTGCTGACCGGCCTGATGATCCTGCTGTTCATCGGCAGCTGGCACAGCACGCTGATCGTGACGATCTCGATCCCGTTGTCGATCCTGACTTCGCTTTGCATCCTGTCGCTGACCGGCGAGTCGCTGAACATCATGACGCTCGGCGGCCTCGCGCTGGCCGTCGGTATCCTGGTCGACGACGCCACGGTGGAAATCGAGAACATCCACCGCAACCTCGACATGGGCAAGCCGCTGGAGCAGGCCATCCTGGACGGCGCGCAGCAGATCGCGGTGCCGGCCTTCGTGGCCACGCTCGCCATCTGTATCGTGTTCGTGTCGGTGGTGTTCCTGACCGGCCCGTCGCAATACCTGTTCGTGCCGTTCGCCCTGGCCGTGGTCTACGCGATGCTGGCCTCCTACCTGCTGTCGCGCACGGTGGTGCCGGTGCTGGCCAAGTACATGCTGCGCAGCGAAGTGCACATCGGCACCTCGCGCGAAGAAGCGCATGCCGCCCCGCGCCGCAGCCGCAATCCCTTCCACTACATCCAGCACGGATTCGAAACCGGATTCGAAGCGGTGCGCGTGCGCTACATCCGCTCGCTCGACTGGGTGCTGGGCAATCGCGTCGTGCTGTTCGCGGTGTTCGGCCTGGTGGGTTTGGCGAGCCTGGCGGTGACGCCGTTCATCGGCCGCGACTTCTTCCCGCAGGTGGATGCGGGCCAGATCCGCATGCACGTGAACGCCCCGCCCGGCACTCGCCTGGAAGAAACCGAAGTCGTGTTCACGAAGGTGCAAAACGCCATCCGCGAAATCATCCCGGCCGGCGACATCGCCTTGTCGATGGACAACATCGGCCAGCCGCAGCCGGTCAACATGGCCTTCGTCGATTCGCCGGCGCTGAGCTCCGCGGACGGTGAAATCCTGATTTCGCTGAAGGAAGAGCGCTCGAAGTCGACGTTCGAGTACGTGAAGATGCTGCGCTCGGAATTGCCGAAGCGCTTCCCCGACGTCACCTTCTTCTTCCAGCCGGCGGACATCGTCAACCAGATCCTGAACTTCGGCGTGCCTTCGCCGGTGGACATCCAGGTCGCCGGCTACAGCCCGAAGCTCTACGGCATCGCGCGCGAAATCGAGCAGAAGGTCAAGTCGATTCCGGGCGCGGTGGACGTGCACCTCTACCAGGTGCTGAACGCCCCGCTGCTGCAGGTGAACGTCGATCGCTCGCGCGCCGCCGACCTGGGCCTCACCCAGCGCGACGTCGCCAACAACCTGCTGACCGCGCTGTCGTCGAGCTCGATCGTGAACTACAACCTGTGGCCCGATCCGAAGACCGGGGTCGCCTACCCGATCGCCGTGCAGACGCCGCAATACAAGCTCGATTCGATCGAGGACATGATGAACACGCAGTTGCCGGGCAACGGCCGCGGCGCGGCGAGCATGCAACTGCTTTCGAACGTGGCAACGGTGGAGCGTCGCGAAACGCCGGCGGTCGTCAGCCACTACGACATCCAGCCGGTGTACGACGTGTTCGCGAACGTGCAGGCCAGCGACCTGGGCTCCGTATCCGACCAGATCGACAAGGTGCTGGCCGACTACTATCCGCCGAAGCCGCCTTTCCTGAAGAGCGTGTTCTGCCCGGCCAACCCCGGCGTGATGACGAAGTGGGCCTGCGCGAAGGCGGAGCCGCCGAAGGGGCCGGACGGCAAGCCCATCGAGCCGAAATTGCCGCCGGGCAGCAAGCTCACGGTGCGCGGCCAGGTGGACAGCATGAACACGGCGTTCACGCGCATGGCCTACGGCATGCTGTTCGCGGCGATGCTGATCTACTTCCTGATGGTGGTGAACTTCCAGTCGTGGATGGATCCCTTCATCATCATCACGGCCCTGCCCGGCGCCTTGTGCGGCATCGCGTGGATGCTGTTCATGACGCACACGACCTTCAGCGTGCCCTCGCTGATGGGCGCGATCATGTGCCTGGGCGTGGCGACGTCGAACTCGATCCTGATCATCACCTTCGCCAACGAGCAGTTGCGCGAAGGCAAGACGCCGCACGAAGCAGCGCTCGCCGCCGGCTTCACGCGGCTGCGCCCGGTGCTGATGACGGCCTCGGCGATGATCATCGGCATGGTGCCGATGTCGCTGGGCCTGGGCGAAGGCGGCGAGCAGAACGCGCCGCTGGGCCGCGCCGTGATCGGCGGCCTGATTTTCGCGACCTTCTCCACGCTGTTCTTCGTACCGACGATTTTCGCGTCCATCCGTGAACGCATCCAGCACACCACCGAGCCCGAGCCGCTGCTGAACACGGCGACGCAGGCCGGTTGATCCACAGACATAGAGGCCAGACCATGGAACACGACGATACAAGCGACGAAATCAGAAAAGCCCTCGCACGCCGGCCCGGTCCCGGTGGCCGCGGCAGCCGTTTTCGCACCATCGCGATCGTGATGACCTCAGGCGTGCTGGTGCTGGTCGGGCTGCTCGGCATCGGCCTGATCCCGCGGCTGCAGACGCAGAAGGCCAACGCCGACATCCCGAAGGACAACCATCCGATCGTGAACGTGATCCCCGCGACGCGCGGCAACGCCGCCAGCGAGGTCAGCCTGCCGGGCACCCTGCTTCCGTACATGGAAGCGCCGATCTACGCGCGCACCAACGGCTACGTGAAGAAGTGGTACGTGGACATCGGCGCCAAGGTCGGCGAAGGCCAGTTGCTCGCGGAAATCGACACGCCCGAAGTGGATCGCGAACTCAAGCAGGCGATAGCCAGCGCCGACCAGGTCAAGGCGCACCTGGAGCTCGATCGCACGTCCGCCGAACGCTGGCAGGGCCTGCTCGCGCGCAAAGGCGTCTCGCAGCAGGAAGTCGACGAAAAGGTCGGCGCCTATGAAGCCCGCAAGGCGGACTACGCCGCCGCACTGGCCAATGTGCAGCGCCTGCAGGAAATGAAGCAATTCCAGCGCGTGGTCGCGCCGTTCGCCGGCACCATCACCGCGCGCAACGTGGAAGTCGGCCAGCTCATCAACGCCGGCTCCAGCGAGCGCGGCTGGATGTACCGGCTCGCAAAGCTGCAAACCCTGCGCCTTTACATCAACGTGCCGCAGAACGCGATGCGCCTGATCCAGACCGGCGCACCGGTGGACGTGATGCTGCAGGAATTTCCCGGCAAGCCCTTCCCGGGCAAGATCGTCCGCACGGCCGGCGCGCTCGATCCGCAGTCGAAGACCCTGCTGACCGAAGTGCAGGTGCCAAACGAAAAAGGCGAGCTGATGTCCGGCTTGTATGCGGCGGTGCGCTTCAAAGTGAACCAGCCGACACCCACGATCATCCTGCCGTCCAACACGCTGATCATGCGCGCCGACGGCCCGCAGGTTGCCGCCGTGGCCGACAACGTGATCCACATTCGCAAGGTCACGCTCGGTCGTGACTTCGGCCAGCAGATCGAAATCATCACCGGCCTGAACGAGAAAGAGCTGATCGTCACCAACCCGCCCGACTTCCTGCGCGAAGGTGTCGCGGTCAAGCTGGCGCCGCCGCCGACCCTGCCCGCGACCGCGGCCGCAACGCCGGCACCCGCCACGCCCGCGACGCCCGCACAAGCCGCAGCGGCGCCGCAACCCGCCGCCGCGCCCGCGAAGCCGGCACCGGCCGCCGCCGAGAAGAAGTGAGCGGACGATGAATCGAAGCACGTTGTTGAAGGCGCTCGTCCCTGCGATCACGCTTGCAATCGCGGGATGCGCCGCCGTCGGCCCGGATTACAAGCGGCCAAGCGACGCGACGCCGGCCAGCTTCAAGGAAGCCGGCGAGAACACCAAGGGCCAGCCGCTGCCGCCGATGTGGTGGGACGTGTTCGGCGACGCGAAGCTGAACGATTTGGAAGAGCAGGCGCGCGCGTCGAGCCCGAACCTGCGCGCCGCCGCGTCGCGCGTGGTGCAGGCCCGCGCCATCGCCGGCATCGCCGAATCGCAATACTTCCCGGAAGTCAGCCTCGACCCGTCGGTTTCGCGCTCGCGCTATTCCGGGAATCGCCCCGCGCAGCCCGGCACGCCCGTGGCCGGATACTCGGCCACCGACTTCCGCCTGCCGCTCGATGCTTCGTACGAGATCGACGTGTGGGGCCGCGTGCGCCGCCAGGTCGAAGCCGCGAACGCGCGCCTGGATGCCACCGCCGATGATTACTTCACGGTACTGCTGACCTTGCAGGCCGACATCGCGCAGACGTATTTCTCGCTGCGCTCCCTGGATGCCGAGATCGACGTGCTGCGCCACGCAATCGACATTCGCAAGCAGGCGCTGGACCTGATCAGCGTGCGCTACGAAGGCGGCGTGGGCAGCGAGCTCGACGTCACGCGAGCGCGCACCGAACTCGCGCAGGCCGAGTCGGACCTGATCGGCGTGGCCAAGAATCGCGCACGCCTCGAGCATGCGCTGGCGATCCTCGTCGGCAAGGCGCCGGCGGATTTCACGCTCGCGGAAAATCCGCTGAACATAGCACCGCCGCAGATCCCGGTCGGCCTGCCTTCGGAACTGCTTTTACGCCGTCCCGACGTCGCAAAAGCGGAACGCCTGCTCGCTGCTCGCAATGCCGACATCGGCGTTGCCCAGGCGGCCTACTTCCCGACCTTCAGCCTGACCGGCACGCTGGGCTTCGAAAGCGCCAGGCTGGGCGACCTGTTGAAGTCCGACAGCCGCATGGGCGGCATCGGTGCCGGGTTCAACTGGCCCATCCTCGACTTCGGCCGCATCAAGGGCAACGTCGACCTGACGAAGGCCGCGTACGAGGAAAACCTCGCGCAGTATCGCGGGCAGGTGCTCACCGCCTTCGGCGACGTGGAAGACGCGCTATCCGACCTGCGCATCCTGGCGGACCAGGCGCAGGCGCAGTCACGCGCGCTGACCGCGGCCCAGCAATCCGCGCAGATTTCCATCACGCGCTATGAAGCGGGCCTGGTGATTTTCCTGGAAGTCGTGGATGCGGAGCGCACGCGCCTGCAGACCCAGCGCCTCGCCACCCAGATCGACGGGCAGCGGCTGTTCGCCAGCGTCGGCCTGATCAAGGCACTCGGCGGCGGCTGGGAGGATATGCGGGCCTCGCAGACGAAGGTGTCGTCGGCGAAATGAGGTGAAGGGTGAACAGGGCTTTAAAAGACGGCTTGCACAATGCAAGCCGTTTTTATTTCGGCAGCTTCGCCGCAAACGTCAGGCCGCTGCTTTCTGGTCGAGTCGCGCGGACAGATCCTGCAGGTTGTGGATCGAAAGCAGGTGCATGTAGATCCATCCGAGGACCCCGGACTGCAGCAGGCTGCCGGCTTCCTTTTCGCCGAGCTTCATGAGCTTCGCCTCGTCGACGACGCTGAACCCGTCGACCGTGAACGTGACTCCGCCCTTCATGTTGACGTTGATGACGCGCGGGATCAGCAGGTCGAGCCGCTTGAGGTGCGCCATGAACTCGAGCGTGCGCCGCGCCTCGGTCTGGTAGGCGTTCAGGAATTCGAGCGCGCGCTTGAGCGGCGGCCCTTCGCTGCCGTCTTCCGCGAACAGCGGCTCGCCTTCATCAGTGTCGAACCCGGGGAATTGCTCGTCGATGCCGACCATGAAATCGCCCGGCGTTTCCTTCTCGATGAGCACGAAGGGATAGCGGCGAATGAAGGCCGGGACGTAACTGCCCATCCAGCGCCCATCCGCATCCACGAACAGGTTCTCGTCGCGGCGCAATCCGAGCAATGCGACGGGGGTGGGATTGCCGTTCGCATCCTGCACGAACACGATGGGCAGCTGGCGCGCCGCCGGCACGAATTCGCCCGCCGTCAGCGGAATGGAATTGACCTTGGCCGAGTACGCGAGCGAAGGCTGGCTGCGGATTTTCAGCTTGCGGTGCAGGTCCCGGTTCAGCACCACCGGCTTCTGGTAGAAGAACAACGCTGCCATTTTCGCTCCCCAATCCTGATTGTTTTCGATTCGGCGATGGCCTGCTATCGGCCGGTGTGCCCGGCGGCGCGACCGGCGACGCTCGCGACGGTGGCGACGAGCTCGGCCGGCTCCACAGGCTTGGACACGTGCACGAGGAAACCGGCGCGCAAGGCGCGCGTCCGATCCTCGGACCGCGCAAACGCCGTCAGCGCGATGGCCGGCAATTGCCCGCCCCTGGCCGAACCGAGCGCGCGCACCAGGCCCAGCAGCTCGTAGCCGTCGGTACCGGGCATGCCGATGTCGCTGACGAGGATGTCCGGCCGGTGCGCCTCCACCAGGGCCAAGGCATCCGCGGCAGCCGACGCCGTCAGGACTTCGGCATCGCATTGGGCCAGCACGTGCTTCACCAGCTCGCGCGCGTCGGTCTCGTCGTCGACCACGAGCACCTTGATGCCCGAGAGGTCGGAATGCCTGAACTCGCCGCTGCCGGCCTGCGGTGCGCGCGGGTGCATGCGCTCGGCGTGGCCCTGGCCGTCGCGATGCACGACGGTCAGCGGCAGGTGCACGATGAAGGTGCTGCCCCTTCCTTCGCCCTCGCTGCGCACGCGCACGGAGCCGCCGTGCAGTTCGACCAGGTGCTTCACGATCGCGAGACCGAGTCCGAGCCCGCCGAACTTGCGCGTGGTCGATGCGTCCGCCTGGCGGAAGCGATCGAACACGTATGGCAGGAATTCGGCCTTGATGCCCATGCCCGTATCGGCGACGCTGATCTCGATGTGCGAGCTCACGCGCTCGAGCAGCACCTGCACCTTGCCGTCCTTGGGCGTGAATTTCACGGCATTCGACAGCAGGTTCCAGATGATCTGCTGCAAACGGCTCGGGTCGCCGGAGAGCGGCGCGACCGAGGAGTCGAGGATCTTCTCGATGCGAATGTTCTTGGCCTGCGCCGCCGGTCGGATGGTCTCGATCGCCGCCTCGATGACCGGCAGCGGATCCACCGGCTGGATGTCGAGGCGGACCTTGCCCGAGGTGATGCGGCTCATGTCGAGCAAGTCCTCGATGAGCTGGGCCTGCACGCGCGCGTTGCGCTCGATGGCGTCGAGCCCGCGCTTGAGGTCCGTGCCGTCGGGTCCGAGCTTGAGCACCTGCGACCAACCCATGATCGAGTTCAGCGGCGTGCGCAGCTCGTGCGACAAGGTGGCCAGGAATTCGTCCTTCATCGCGTTCGCGCGCTCGGCGTCCGCGCGCGCGGCGCGTTCGCTTGCCAGCAGGGCCTGGCGCTCGGCGGCGGCCCTCTGGGCAGCTTCGTACAGGCGCGCATTGTCGATCGCGACCGCCGCCTGCGCGGCGATGCCGACCATCAGGCGCTCGGTGCGCTCGTCGAACATGCCGGGCCGGTCGTGCCCGAAAAACAGCCCGCCGATGACTTCGCCGGCGCGCGTTGTCACCGGCACGCCCAGGTAGCTGCGCACGGGAAGATGCCCCGGCGGCATGCCGTGGTGCGGTCCCCATTTGCCGTAGCGCGGATCGGCAAGGACGTCGTCGGAACGGATCGGCGCCTCGCCCTTGAACGTCGGCCCGAACAACGGCGTGGCGCGCGGCTGCCCGAATCTCGCGAAGGCTTCGCGCGGCGCGCCGGAAAGCGAATACAGCAGGTAGGACTCGCCCTTTTCGTCGGTCACGTTGTAGAAGAACGCGCCGAATTTCGCGCCGCTGAGTTCCGTGGCCGCATCGGTCACCGCCTGCACGAGGCTTTCAAGGTCCAGGTTGGAGGTCAGTACCGTGCCGGATCGGTTCAGCAATTCGAGCACGCGGCTTTCGTCCCGCAGTTTTCCCTCCGCCTGCTTGCGCGGCGTCACGTCCATGCAGATGCCGGCCATGCGCTCGGGATTGCCCTGCGCGTCCAGGAACAGCTTGCCGCGGGCTTCGAGCCACGCGAGGCTGCCGTCGGGCTTGATGATCCGGTATTCGATGCGGTATTCGGAGCGGCTTTCGATGCTGCGTGAAATATTGGCGAGCACGCGCTCGCGATCCTCGGGATGCATGTCGCGCTGGAAAGCCTCGAACGAGCCGTCGAAGCTGCCCGCCTTCAGGCCGTGGATGTTTTCCAGCGCGGGCGACCACGACACCTTGCCGGTGCCGATGACCCATTCCCAGTCGCCCATCTGGCCGGCATCGATCGCCATTTGCAGGCGCGATTGCGTCTCCCTCAACGCGTCATCCGCGCGCTTGCGCTCGGTGATGTCCTGGAACACGCCGCTCATGCCGAGCATGCTGCCGTCCGGCGCATATTTCCCGAGGCCGCGCGCCGCGACCCATCTTTCTCCTCGCGTCGGATGCAGGATGCGATATTCGGTGCTGTAGACGCAGTGTTCGGCGAGCGCCTGATCGACGGCTTGCCGCGCATTTTCCACGTCCTCGGGATGAAGGGCGTCGCGTATGCGTTGCCGGGTGACGGGCTGGCCCTGCGCAAGGCCGAAGATGTCCGCCGCCTTCGCGCCGAGGATGACGCGGTCGGCCGCCGCCTCCCAGGTCCAGTCGCCCAGGTTTCCCGCCGACAGCGCCAGTTGCAGGCGCTCGGCGGATTCCCGCAGCGCCTCTTCGCCGGTCTTGCGCTCGTGGATGTCCTGCACGACGCCGATCATTCCCGTCAGCACGCCGTCGTCACCGTAGACACCGACGCCTCGCACCGCCAGCCAGCGCAATCCGCGCTCGCGATGCCTCACCCGGTACTCGATGTAGTAGTCCGTGCGTTGCGCGAGAGCTTCTTCGAGCGTGTCACGCGAGCGCGGCGCGTCCTCTTCGTGCAGGAGGCAGCGCATCGAGGATCGGGTATAGGACCCGTCGGGATCCACGCCGTACAACTCGGCTGCCTGGCGCGACAGCTCGATGCCGTCGGTGCGGGCATTCCACTTCCAGTCGCCGAGGCGCCCGGCGGACAAGGCCAGTTGCAACCGCTCGGCGATTTCGCGCGGCGCGTCCGTGCCCGGCAGGATGCCCTGCTGCGCGCGCGATACGGCCGTTGCGCCGCCGCCGATCGGTTCGGTAGATGGGGTCACCACTCACGCCTTCCTGCTTACGGGGGACATGCGGGCCGCGAACGGCCCGCCGCCATCATAGCGCAGGAGGCGTGCGCCACGGCCGCGCGAGCCGCGGGACGATGCGAAGCCGTCCGGCCGGTTCGCGCTTGCCGATCGAGCGTCAGTTCTTTTTCGTCGCCTGCCAGGAAATGAACTGCGGGCCACCGGCGCGCTTGGCCCAGACTGCGTGGTACAGCAGGTCGAGCGTGCGGTTCTCGCCCTTCACGTTGACCTCGAACTTGGCGCTGCCGCTGACGATGGCCACGCCGCCGTAGGTGCGCACCTTCGATTCGCCGCGGGTCATCGAGCGGTATTTCACGTTGCCCGACGTGATGGATTCGATGAAGCTCTGCTTGGTGTCGACCACCGTGCTGGAATGGATGTAGACGAGGTCGTCGCCGAACAATTTCTTCATGGCGGCGCCGTCGCCGCCCATCTGCGCCTTGAACCTGGCGTCTTCGGCCTGCAAGGCCTCGTCCACGGTGATCACGCCGCTGACTTCCTGCGCCCCGCTGCCGGCGGCCGCCGCGCGAAGCGTGAAGAATCCGGTGAGTGCACGCAGCTTGCTGAACATGATTTTCTCCTCGTCGTTGGTATGTGGCAGGGCCAAGGCTGGCGTTTTGCGCAGCCAGGGCATTGTAGGGGATAGCGGCCGGCCCGGCCCGCGGGCGGGACGCGCCGCGCAACGTAAGGCTTTTGCTCACGACTCCGGCTACACTTGCGCAGCCGAATCCGACGGAAACAGGAATGGAGAAGCAGTTGGTCTTGCGTAATGCTGCAATCGGTGCCGCAGCCGCGTTGGTGCTGTCAGCTTGTGCCGGCGTGCAGAAAGATCCCGATCCCACCCCGATCAGTCCCACCGCCGTCCTCGAAGTGCATCTCGCCAGCAGCGGCCTGCAGGACGCGCCGGCGTTCGAAAGCACGACCGTCACCTACACGCGCGCGAACATGATGCGCAGCGAATCCAAGGGCCACGGCACCGGCGCGATCACGCGCTTCCTCGACATGGAGTCCGGCGCGCGCATCGAACGCCTGGACAGGAAGCTGGCTTGGACCCTGGACGCCAGGAACAAGCTGGCCGAGCAGTGCCCGCTGACCGGTTGCCCGGTACCTGCGTTGAAAAAGACGCCGGGGAAAATCCCGACTGCCACGGACAAGAGCCGCAATCCGGATTGCAGGCTGCGCTCCGGCAACACCAGCGTCACCATCGAGCCGACGGGACAAAAGCGCAACATCAATGGATTCGAGGCGGAGCAATACGACGTCAAGTGGGTTTCGACGTTTCGCGACAACGCCTCGCGCCGCTCGACCAGCACGATCGCCCTCGACGTATGGGCGACTCCAGGCACGACTGACTTGCGCGACGCCATGGCGCTGGAAAAGGCATTTGCCCGCGCTCGCGACAAGTTGACTGATACCGACACGGAATCGGATCGCAGCGCATTTTTCCCCGTCGAGGCGGGCAAGGTCATCGGCGCCTATCTTGCGCCGAACGTCAGCCCCACCGATCGCGCCGCCTTCCTCGCGGGTGCGAGGAAGCTCGAGAAAATCAAGGGGCAACCCGTTCTCGTCACGCTGCAATGGCGGTTTTCGGGCGAGGCCTGCGGCATGAACGAGGCGGCGGCGACCGAAGCGACAAAGGATGCGGACGACAGGCCGTTGCTGACCTTCACCTCGGAAGTAAAAATGCACAGGACGGAGGCGAGGCACGACTCGCTGTTCGTGCCGCCGAAGGACTACAAGATCACGAAGTGAAGCGGCCCGCTAGTTCCAGCCGCAATTCGGGTCGGGCAGGTGCGAAGACCCTTTCGCGCTAAGCTGGTGCTTCGCCGCGCTTGCGGTGATGCCGATCGGGCTCTTCGCCCAGTTGTTGTTCCAGTGGCCCTTCGTGCAACCGAGCTGGATTTCGGCGCTCCCGCTCGCGATCGCGTACTGGGCGCAATCGTCCACGGTCGCATCCAGCGGTATCACGCGCGTGAAGCTGCGCTTGTCGGGATCGGTGTCCGGCAGCAATACCAGGCATAGCTTGCCCGCATCCGCGAAGCCTTCCTTTTTTTCCTGCCAGTTCTTGATGTCCTGCGCGAATAGCTGCTGGCGCAGCCCGTAGTAGACCGTCTTCGATTTATCGAACGCTTCCTTGTCGATTTCCTTGTTCGAGTAGGCGCGGCAGGAATCGAAATACACTGCCTCGACTTCGTCCTTCGCGGGCTTGAATCCCTTCGCCTTGTTGACGATGTCGTCGGCCTTCGCTTCGGAATCGAGCAACTCCTTCAACTGGACCGCGCCCTTCGACTGCCTGGACGCGCCAAGCCCCTCGGGTTCGGTGCAAATCGTGCCATCGCCCAGCTTGACCACACGCGAGACGTCCTTCTCGACGTTGAACGCACTCGCTGATTTTTTTGCGTTCGATGCGCATCCCGCGGAAAAACCCACGAGCACGCATGCCGCCAGCCAGAACAGCCTTGTATTTTTCATCGCTTCCTTTTTTCCCCGCCTAGTCGATGCGAAACGTGGGTTCCTGGCGGACAGTGGATTCGGCAGTCGGCACGACCACCAGCCGCTTTTCCTTCCTCATGCGGACCGGTACGGAGGCGCCCATCGCGTTGAGCATCATCGCGCCGACGCCCATCACCAGCAAGAGCATGCCGATGATCCATCCTGCCAACGGCACGCGCGCAAACAACAGCATGACGCCCAATCCCATTGCGAGCAGGAAGATTCGTCGACCTTTTGCTTCCGCGTTCGGGCCTGCGATCGCGTCGCTGACCGCCATGACGCCCGCGAGGTAGCCGAAGATCAGGATCATCGGCCACGCGAGCAGCAGCATGAACGCGAACGGAATGCCGACGATGGTGATCATCAGCAGGATCACCACGACCGGCATGCACGCAATGGTCACGATGCCGAGCGCGAGCGAGGAAATCGGCCGCCTGCGGCCGAGCAGGCTCACGTGCGCGGTCAGCTCCGGCGCCGAGAGGATCGCGATCATGCCGATCAGGAACAAGCCGACGGTGAATGCGATGGCGCTGACCCAGGCGATCACGCGCGCGACCGGCTGGTAGGTCTCGTCGTCGAAATCGAAGCCGAGGTAGTTGATCCCGCCGTTGAGCACCGCCGCCGGATCGACCTGCGCCGGCAGCGAGCCGCGATAGGTGAGTTTGCCGGAGACGCGGGCATTCGGACCGATCGAAAGCGAGCGCGCCGCGATCGTGACGTTGCCGGCGACTTCGCCATCGAGCGTGACGCGATCGGCGAACACCACGAGCTGGCGGCCTGCCCTTCCCAGCACGGCGACATGCCGGGCCGCCAGCGTCGTCTTGCCGGAAACCTGGCTGCGCTTGGTGAGTTCGATCCGGCTTCCCGCGAGCCGCACATTTCCGGCCACAAGCCCGTCAAGCGTGAGGCTGCCGCCCGCCGCGTAGACGTTGCCGGCGACGTGCTCGGTGATTGCCACGCTGCCGCCGGCAATCAAGGCATCGCCGTTGACCATCTTGTCGATGTCGACCTGCGATCCGGCAATGAAGGCATCCCCCTCTATCGGACCGGGCAGGGTGGCATCGCCGCCCGCCCCGAAATAGTCCCCGGCGATCACCGTTTCACGCACGCCGGGGCGCGCTTCCGCCGCGTGCCCTGCGACCGCGAGCGACGCTCCCAGGGCGAAGAAGAGGCATTGAATCGTTTTGCAGAAAAGTTTGTTCATTTCAGGCCATCCCGCCGTTAGTCGGGACTTCGAACTCCGCGGTTCCGTGACGCTTTCCGTCTTTGACTTTTTCGCGTCCGCCGGCAACGGCACCGGCCAACCCGCCTGCATTATGCCGCGCGCTTCGCGGCCGCGCATGCGGCCATTCAAGTTCTGCGCAACCGCGCCGTTACCGCGGAATCGCACTGCCTCGTCGGGGATCCGCCAGCTTCGACAACGCAAATCGCAAGAGGATTCAGGAGGATTCACCTTGGACCAGACAATTCCGCAGCAACTCGACCAGGAAGCCGACCGGATCGTTCGCGACATCGGCATTCCGCCCTGCCCCGCCATCCTGACCAAATTGCTTACCGAGATGCGCAGCGACGAGCCGGACTACAACAAGGCGTCGAAGCTGATCGGCGGCGACGTGAGCCTGGCGGCGGCCATGCTCAAGACCGTGAATTCGCCGTTTTTCGGATTGCGCACCAAGGCAACCACCGTGCAGCAGTCGCTGCACCTGCTGGGCCTGCGCAACACCGTCGAGATCGTTACCGGGCTGCTGCTCAGGCAGGCGTTCCCGATCGGCGACAGCGCGGCGATGGAATATTTCTGGGAGGCTTCTTCGGGCATTGCGGAAGTGACCGCCCAGCTGGCCCGCCCGCTCGGCTTCTCCAACCGGGACGAAGCCTATACGTTCGCGCTGTTCCGCGACTGCGGCATCGCGCTGATGATCGCCAAGTTCCCCGGCTATGCGAATTTCATGAAGATGAGCCACCTGGACAATGGCCGTCCCATCACGAGCGACGAAGTGGACGAATTCGGCATGGACCACGCGAGCCTGGGCGCGCGCCTGGCGCAAAGCTGGGCGCTGCCCGAGGAAATCCACCAGGCCATTCTGTTTCATCACGAGTACCAGCGGCTCCAGGATGGGTCGATTCCCGAGCCGATCGCCCGGCTGGTCGCCCTCGTGCTCGCCGCGGAATGGCTCTACACCACGCACAACATCGGCCCACGCTGCCGGGAATGGACGCGCGGTAGCGGTTTCGCGCTCGAAGTGCTTGAAATGACGGAGGAAGAACTGCTCGGGATTGGCGAGAAAATCGATCACTGACCCACAGTGGTAATTAGCTCAACTTCTGGACAGAGTTCCGAAATATTCATTCCAACCAGGCATAGAACATATAGACATCCGCGGACTATTGTGCGGCGCCGCATAGGCGTTAAATAGTCCCCGTGCGACGGGCGAAAGGGTTTTCGCCCTCCGACGAGTTGGTCGGATGTGCGCAGCATTTATTCTGGATTGGAAGGAAACATCATGAAGACAACCAAGCTCATCCTTGCCGCCGGCCTCGCAATCGCCGCCACGGGCGCGTTCGCGGAAACCACGGTCACGACTTATTCGGAGCAAGTCGCGCAGGTTTACGGCCGCGCCAGCTCGCCGAACGTCAGGATCGTGGAATCCGGCCAGGATTCCGCGAAAAGCGATACCAAGGTCGCGGTGACGGCAGGCAAGGAAGCCATCGAGTTCGGCCGCAGCTAAGCTGCGGGCGGGGACGTACTTCCCCGCATTAATCGCTGTAAAACAAGGGCGTGCCGGATTCCGGCACGCCCTTGCATTTCGCGGACGCCTCTCGCCCTCGTAGCGTCGCCCCCCTCAAGACCGGCCCCAAATGTTCCGATATCACGGAAAGACCGGCCTCCCTGCACCCGGGAAGCCCCTCCCCATTTTTGGCATTTTGCAAGGAAGGGACCCATGTCTTTCGAACACTTCACGATCGGCAAGCTCGCCAAGCATGCAAACGTCGGCGTAGAAACCATTCGCTATTACCAGAATTTCGGCCTACTGCAGGAACCTCCGAAACCGGAAAACGGCTATCGCCAGTATCCGCGTGCGGCGCTGGAACGGCTGCACTTCATCAAGCGCGCGCAGGAACTGGGCTTCAGCCTGAAGGAAATCAGCAGGTTGCTGGCCCTCGATGACAATACCTCCGAGAGCCGGGCGCTGGCGGCCGACAAGCTCGATGCCGTTCGCGGCAAGATCGCGCACCTGGTCGCGGTACGTGCGATCCTTGAAGACCTGATCCACAAGTGCGATGCCAATCCGGAGAGATCTCCCATCGTCTCCGCCCTCTCCACCACGGGCTCCGCGATCACGCCAGCTGCTTGACGCACTGCAAGATTGACTGCCTCCGTCGCGGGCAGTTAGTCTGCGCGCCACTATGCGAGATTCATCATCGAGTGTCGCATGGCGTTCGGTGTGACCTGCCCAATGCAGCTTCAGCCGGGAAGCCGATGTCGTGAACATCGATTCCCACGGATGCATCGCCGGCGTGTAGCAACCGATAACAACCGGCGATCCGTTCACGTTCCGCCATAGTTGGCAACGTAGATGCCGCCGCGGTTTGCAAGACCGCAGGGAAGGTGTCGCTTCATCGAATCGAGGAATTTGCCGGAACGGCACGGCCGGGCCGACGCAAAAAGAACTTCTGGCGAGACAGCCGGGGGAGGAGCAACCAGCCGACGCAGAGGCAATACCTGCCGACTGCACCAGCTGGTTTCATAAGAAAGACGACGGCCCCGCAAGCAGAGCCAACCGCCCTGCTTCGGGGCCGAGTCATTTGTGTCGCCGGAAGATCAGCCGGGCATGGCCAGCGAAGGCCAGGCGAGATATCCGGTGAATTCCTCCGGGTCGATGAGCACGGCGGATTTCTCCCGCAGTTCGCGCGCAGATGGCGTCTCGCCCGACCGCAAATAATTTTGCAACGAGACGATCGGGTCGTCGCCCGGTCGACAGTCGATGGATCGGCCCATGAGATCCACGCGCCGGCCTTCATAGGCATCCGGGTTCATTGCATCCCGCCCGAACTTCGACTCACCGAAATCCGCCCGGCTGGTTTGCTGGTGCGGATACGGCGCTTCCGCGTGTTCCGCGTAAAAGCTCCAGACCTCGAAACGTTCGACGCCCGTGGTGCCGTTGGTGAAATGCAATGCCGCGTCCCCGCACAGCGCCACGCAAACCAGGCGCTTGCGATAGAGCATGGCCCATTCGGGATGGCGCCCGAAGAAATCGTCGCGCTCGGAAGCCGCGATGCGCGCCAGCTTCTTGAGGTCGGTCTTCGTTATGCGCTCGAACGAGCGGGATCGGCTCATCGGCGAGGCGTGCGCCGGGAAGGGTCAGGCCAGAAATTCATATTGCAATGCGCATCGAAGTCATGCAAGGCGTGATGAAAGACCAGGAACGCCTTTCCCCTTGCGCCTGCTGCGTCGCTGGACATCATCCCATCGTTGCCGGAACCCACTGCGTGCACCATCCATTCGGGTTCACCGGGTCGCTCAGGATGACGCACTTGCCATCGCCCTGGTAGAGCACGCATTTCGCGCACATGCGGCCGAGGTAGGGCTCGTCGCGATAGCCGACTTCCTCGCGCGTGCGAATGCGCAAGCCGGGCTTCTGCTGTGCCGTCGCGGGCAGCACGCTGCCGGCACACGCAGCCGCGCCGAGAAATCGCAGCAGCCGCCTTCGTTGCAGGATTGCATCGCCTTCCATGCGCGCCCCCTGTTCGGCCGGACACGCCGGCCGTTTCACCCATGCGGACGATTATAGGCCCGCACGCGCCGCGTGTATCCGTCGCCCCTCATGCCCGGTACTTTTCCAGCACGGCGCGATCTATCTCGACGCCGAGGCCGGGCCGGGACGGGATCTCGACCCATCCGCCAACCTGCTCGATCGGTTGCTTGATCAGGTGCTGGCGAAAAGGATGCGACGAGCGGTCGTATTCGAGCACCGGCTCCAGGGCAAACAGCGAGTGGTGCGCAACCGGAACCGCCGCGATGAACTGCAGCGACGCCGCCTGCGCGATCGCGGATCCCCATACGTGCGGATTGACCTGCAGGCCATGGGATTGGGCGAGCGCAATGATGTGACGTCCAGCCGACAGGCCGCCGCAGGATCCGAGGTCCGGTTGCGCGACATCCACTGCGCCGGCGCCGAGGAATTCCCGGAATCCGTACAGCGTGTGCTCGTTTTCGCCGCCCGCGATCGGCATCGTGAGTTTCTGCCGCATCTCGGCATAGCCCTGGATGTCCTCGGGCACGACCGGTTCCTCGTACCAGCGCAAATCGTATTCTTCGAGCGCGCGGCCCAGCTTCAGCGCTTCCGCGCGGCCGTAGGCGTGATTGGTATCGACCATCAGCGTAACAGGCTTGCCCTCGATCGCGCGTCCCACTTCCTTCATGCAGGCGATGTCGTCGTCGACGCCGTACCCCAGCTTGACCTTCATCATCGAGAAGCCGGATTCGAAATGCCGGATCGCCTCCTCGCCCAGTCGCTTCGCCTCGCCCTGCCCCTTGATGCGGTAGAAGCCGGTGGCATACGGTTGCACTCGCGTTCGGAACGCGCCGCCGAGCAACCGGTAGACCGGCACGTCGTAGTGCTTTCCGGCTATGTCCCACAAGGCGATGTCGACCGCGCTGATGCCCGCGACGACCGATCCCTTGCGCCCGTAGTCCCGGGTCATGTGGTACATGCGGTGCCAAAGCACTTCGATGTCCAGCGGATCGGCACCGATCAGCAGCGGCCTGAGCGCCTTGTCGATGACGGCTGCGGCGATCTCGGGAGGCTCGAGGCCTTGTGCGAACGCTTCGCCCCAGCCGATGACGCCGTCGTCCGTGATGATCTCGAGCAGCGTCGCTGAACGCTGCCGCACCCATCCCTGCGAGAAAGCGAACGGCTCGGCGAGTGGGCTCTTGAGCACATGGATCTTGAGGTCGGTGATTTTCATTGCTGGCCTTGTGTTGTTGCGTCAGCCCGTATTGGAACCGC
Organism: Burkholderiales bacterium; assembly: GCA_035548375.1. Classification (GTDB taxonomy): domain Bacteria; phylum Pseudomonadota; class Gammaproteobacteria; order Burkholderiales; family JACQAP01; genus JACQAP01. The sequence goes on along the minus strand of DASZTG010000008.1, from coordinate 56,497 downwards.
AGGCGTAAAAATTGTCCACGTAGCGCCGGAAGGGTTTATAAAGCGGTAAATCCAACCGTGAAGAGGAGGACGCCATGTACCGAAAAATCCTTCTGCCGACCGACGGATCGGCGCTATGCGATTCCGCAGCGCAAAAAGGCATTGAATTCGCAAAGTTCACCGGTGCGAGCGTGGTGGCCTTCCATGCCATCCCGGCAACCTCTTACCTCGTCTATACCGAAGCGGGACCCAGTGACGTCCTGGCAGAGCAGTTCGAACGGGACGCGAAATCGCGGGGCGAGCGGCTGGTGGAAAACATCGACTCGATGGCGCGCGCTGGCGGCGTGGCGTGCGAGTCGCTGTTGCTGACCAACGACCATCCCTGGGAAGGCATTATCGAGGCCGCCAACACGACGAATTGCGACCTGATATTCATGGCCTCCCACGGCCGCCGCGGGCTGACTGCGATGCTGCTGGGAAGCGAGACGACCCGCGTGCTGACGCATACGCGAATTCCGGTCATGGTCTACCGCTAGCGAGGGATCCCTTTCAAGCGTCGTTCAGCGCGGCGCGCAGGGATAGGCAGCGCGCAAACCCTGCAGGATCAAGTACCGGCGCGGGCGATATCGCTCTTCCGGATGGCTTTCGAGGTAGCCCTTCACGGCCGCGAACGCCGCGTCCTGCGCGTCCGCGGGAGGATGGGAATTATTTTTGACCAGGCAAAACAGGCTGCCATCCATGCGCGCCCTCACGTCATTGATGTGCTCGAGCGCAACGTCCCGGGTAGGCGCCCGGCTCATCAGGCCGAGGAATTCTTCACCGTCTTCGTCGTCGGCATGAACCAGCGACGGCAGGCAGAGCAACGCGATCAGGATCGATCTTCCCATGGATTTTTCAGCCGGGTGAAAGCAAAAAGCACTTGCGATTCCGGAGTGCCTCCGTCATGGCAAGTGCTCTCGATTTTGGTGCCGCTGGCCGGAGTCGAACTGGCGACCTTTGCATTACGAATGCACTGCTCTACCAACTGAGCTACAGCGGCGTGGGCGCGCATTATAAGGCCTTCCGGCAAAAGCGTGAAGGAAGTGAAGGGGTGAATGAGTGAAGGGGCAAAAAAGCTCTACAGCCCGCTTCTTTCCCCTTCACTCATTCACTCATTCACGCCTTCACTGAATTTCACGTACTTGTCAGCGATTCTTGAACGCCGGCTTGCGCTTCTCGACGAAGGCCGACATGCCTTCCTGTCGATCCTCGACCGCAAAGCCGGAATGGAACACGCGGCGCTCGAACCGCACGCCTTCGGCAAGCGTGGTCTCGAATGCGCGATTCACCGATTCCTTCGCCATCATCACGACGGGCAGCGACAGTTCGCAAATTTTTCCGGCGACCTTCAACGCTTCATCCATCAGTTCCGCCAGCGGGACGACCCGGCTCACCAGGCCCGCGCGCTCGGCCTCGGCCGCATCCATCATCCTCGCCTGGCCGAGCAGCACCATTTCCATCGCCTTGGATTTGCCGACGAAGCGCGGCAGCCTTTGTGTGCCGCCCGCGCCGGGAATGATGCCCAGATTGATCTCCGGCTGGCCGAATTTCGCGTTGTCCGCGGCGAGGATGAAATCGCACATCATCGCGAGCTCGCAACCGCCGCCCAGCGCATAGCCGGCCACCGCCGCGATCACCGGCTTGCGGCAACGCGTGACGCGCTCCCAACCGGACGTGATGAAATCCTCCTTGTAGACGTCCATGTAGGTTTTTTCCTTCATGGCCTTGATGTCGGCACCCGCTGCGAATGCCTTTTCACTACCCGTGATCACCATGCATCCGATGTCGTCATCGGCCTCGAACGCGTCGAGCGCGGACGTCAACTCGCGCATGAGCTCCGGGGAAAGCGCGTTCAGCGCCTTGGGGCGATTCAGCGTGATGACGCCGACCTTGCCCTTCGTTTCGACGACGATGTTTTCGTAGGCCATGACCTGTCCTCGGGGTGGGTTCTATAATCCGCCGACGGACGCAGCCGCGGACCATAAACGGAGAATAGAAATCGTGAAGTTCAACGCCATTTTATTGGATATCGCCTCGGGCATCGCGACGATCACCCTGAATCGTCCCGACAAGCTGAACGCGTTCACGGCGGAGATGCACGCGGAATTGAAGGTCGCGATGCAGGCCATCCAGTCCGACCCCAGCGTGCGCGTGCTGATGATCACCGGCTCGGGCCGCGGGTTCTGCGCGGGCCAGGATTTGTCCGAGCGCATGATGGGCGACGGCCAGCAGCCGCCCGACGTGGGCAGCTCGCTGGACAAGAACTACAATCCCCTGCTGAAAGCGTTGCGCGCCCTGCCCTATCCCGTCGTCTGCGCCGTCAACGGCGTTGCGGCCGGCGCAGGCTGCAACCTCGTGCTCGCTTGCGACATCGTCATCGCCGCAAAGTCTGCAAGCTTCATCCAGGTCTTCAGCAAGATCGGATTGATTCCAGACGCAGGCGGCACCTACACGCTGCCGAGGCTCGTCGGCACGGCGCGTGCCATGGGCGCGGCCATGCTCGCCGAGAAAGTCAGCGCGGAGCAGGCGGCGCAATGGGGCATGATCTGGAAATGCGTCGATGACGAACGCCTGGCCGCGGAAGCGCGAGAGCTTGCGGAACACCTTGCCCTGCAGGCCACAAAAGCGCTCGGGCTGACCAAGCGCGCGATCTACGCGTCGTGGAACAACACGTTCGAGCAGCAACTCGACCTGGAACGCGACCTGCAGCGCGAGGCCGCAATGAGCCCGGATTTTCGCGAGGGTGTTTCGGCATTCAAGGAAAAGCGCCCGGCCAGATTCTCCGGACGCTAGGCTGGCGCAACGCTAGGCCTGATGATCCGCGGCTCGAACGCGGATGACGATGTCCATGCCCTCGGTCACCATGCCATCCGGCAGCGGGGGCAACCCGGTCACGCGCACGTCGGCGGCATCGATGTCCGTCAGCTTGCCGGATTCGATGTCATATATATGGTAGTGCGGCGAGGTGTTCGGATCGTAGAACACCTTGTTCGGATCGACGATGACCTCGCGAATCAGATTCTTCTCGAGAAAAAGATTCAGCGTGTTGTACACCGTCGCCTTGGAGGATTCGGAATGGCGCTCGTTGACGATCGCCATGACCTGGTCCGCCGACAAGTGCTCGCACCGCGAAAACAGGGCATACGCGATCTCGATGCGCTGGTGGGTCGGACTGATCCCATGCGCCCGCAGCTTATCGGCCAGGTTATCGCGGTTGAAGTGCGTCGATTCCATGTAAAAAATTATAAGATAAGAATTGGACTCTGTCTAATTCGAAAAATAACCCACTGAAACAAGGATCGGTAGCAGTGTCGGACGGCAAAATCCCATTGCTCAACGCGTCCGCTTCATAACGCCGATGCCCGGAATGCGCCGGTCGGTGAATCGATTAGTATGCATTTTCGATTGATCATCGTGTTGCAACCATCTGTATTTTAAAGCATTTCCCCGTCCACCAATCAGTCTGACAACAGGTATGCAGACCGCATGCCCCACCGCGATCACCGTTCGTCCCGCAAAAACATCCTCTTGTCGGGCGAATTTGCGGCCGTTTTCACCGATAACTAGCATTCATGCATCCAAAGAGGGGGACCACAATGCAATCCTGCTCCAGCAAGTACTGCAAACCGCAAGGCGGCTTCACGCTGATCGAACTCATGATCACCGTTGCCGTCATCGCCGTCCTCGCGGCGATCGCCGTTCCCAATTATTCGGATTATGTGTTGCGCGCCAAGTTGGTCGAACCTGCCGCGACGCTATCCGGACAGCGAGTCAAGATGGAGCAGTATTTCCAGGATGCGCGCACATATACCGGAGCTTGCGTGAATGGCACCGTCGCGCCGCGAATGCAGGATACCGACAATTTCACATATAACGCCGATTGCGGCATCGCCGCCGACGGCCAAAGCTATCTCCTCACGGCGACTGGCAAAGGCAGCCTGAGCGGCTTCGTGTTCAGCCTCGACCAAAGCAACAACCGCGCGACCACTGTGTCCGGCGCAGCTGCCACCAAAGGCTATTCATCCGCCGCGAATTGCTGGGTCAGGAAGAAGCCGAACCAATGCTGAACACCCGCCCAATCCAGCGCGGCTTCACCTTGCTTGAAGTCGTCGTCACGTTCGCAATCATCGGTATCCTGATCGTGATAGCCGTACCGTCTTTCCAGCACTGGGTCGCGAATGCACAGATCCGCAACGCGGCCGAGGGCATCCTCAACGGCATGCAGTCCGCACGTGCTGAAGCTGTCCGCCGTAACGTCGGCGTGCAGCTGGTGCTCAATTCCGGCTCGGGCTGGACCATCAATTCGCTGGACAACATCGGCGTGGCCATCCAGACGCGTGACGCCGGCGAAGGTTCAGCGAACTCCGTCGTCACGACAACTGCATCAGACGGCACTCCAGCCGACCGCATCACATTTAACGGCATGGGCTGGATCATCACCAACAACAACGGTAGCAAATCGATCGGCCGCGTCGACGTCACCTCCGCCACGCTGACTGGCACGGAAATCCGTCCGCTGCGCATCGTTGTCTCGTCGGGCGGAGCCATGAAAATGTGCGATCCCAACGCAGCGATCACTGCTCCCGATCCGCGCGCCTGCCCCACTACCTGGAGTTTCTGAGCATGAACATCCATTTCGCGTCGAAGCAACGCGGCGTCACCTTGCTCGAATCCCTGCTCGGCATCCTGCTGTTTTCGATTGGCATCCTGGCCGTGGTTGCGTTACAGACCGTCGCCGTCAGGACAGTAGCGGAATCCAAGTACCGCATGGATGCGAGCTTCCTGGCCGACGAAGTTATAGGCCAGATGTGGACCAACCGCGCCAACCTCGCGTCCTACGACTACAACGGTGGTGCCGCACCCACCGTGCTTGCCAAGTGGGTCGCCCGGGTACAGGCCGCCCTGCCCGGCGTCGCCGCAAATCCGCCCAACATCGACGTCGCCGGCAGTGTCGTGACCGTGACGATTTTCTGGCAGCACCCCGAGGAGGCAAAGCTTTCCCCTGTGCCCCCGCCGCATTCCTATCGCGCCGTGGCAACCCTCACCTGCTGCTAGGAAAAGGATCCGAAATGGCCATTCGCATGAAGAACGCAGCCGGATTCAGCCTCGTGGAAGTGATGGTGGCGATGGTCATCGCCTTGCTGGGCACCATCATCATTTTCCAGGTGTTCGCCGTATCCGAAAGCATCAAGCGCACGTCGACCAGCGGCGGCGATGCCCAGCAATTCGGCGCGCTCGGCCTGTACACGATCGAACGCGAGCTGAGGCTGGCGGGCCTGGGCATCAACAACCAGAATCTCATCGGCTGCACCTTGCGGTCGTACAACAACACCGCATCCCCGCAGGTCATCCCGAGCTACCAGCTGAGCCAGGTACTCATTGCTCCAGGCGCAAGCAACGCGATCCCCGACTCGATCACGGTGACTTACGGCAATTCGCCGTTGCTCGCGAGCTCGATCAACGTCACCCAGAACATGGCCAACGCGACATCGACCATCCGGGTAAGCAACCGCTTCGGCATCGCTCTCAACAACCTGCTGGTGCTTGCCGAAGCCGGCAAGGATTGCACGATGATCCAGGCGACGGGCTTGCCCACGGTGACCGGCAGCACCGACCAGGTGCTCCACGACTCGGCCACGGGGCAGTACAACAATTCCGACATCTCCTGGCCCTCCTATTCGACCAACGGCATGGCCTTCAATCTCGGCACCACGCTCACGCGCGACACCTACAGCATTTCGAACTCGCAACTTACGATGAGCTCGGCCTATGGCTCTACCACGCCGGTCATCGTTGCCGACAACATCGTCAGCCTGAAGGCTCAGTACGGTCATGACGATGGCGTGAACAATGGCACCGTGGACAACGCCACGTATTCGGTTGGCGATGGCCAGGTGGATAACTACACGAATGCCATGCCGGGCACGCCGACGAATTTCGACTGGCTGCGCGTGCTCAGCGTGCGAGTTGCGCTCGTTGCTCGTAGCGCGTTACCGGAGAAGCCGAATACGCAGGGCGGTCCGTGCGACGCCACTACTTCCGCGCCGACCTGGGCCGGCGGCACATTCGACCTGACGAGCGACGCGAACTGGAAGTGCTACCGCTATCGCGTGTTCGAAACCACCATCCCGCTTCGCAACATGATATGGCAGCAACTATGAGCATCGTCCGCTACCCGCATGCACAGGCACCGGCTGCCCGGCAGTCTGGCGTCGTGCTGATCATCGCGCTGATCGTCCTGGTGTCGATGACGCTCGCCGCCATCGGCATGTCTCGCTCGATCGACACGGCCAACGTCGTCGCCGGCAACCTTGGCTTCAAGAAGGCATCGGTCAACGCGGCCGACCAGGGCATCGAAACCGCATTCCAGTGGCTGCTCGCGCGCGCGGGATCGACTGCCCTCAACAATACGAGCTTGCCCGACGGCTTCTATTCCTCGACGTCCTACACCGAACCTGATTGGTCCAGCTCCTCGACCTGGAGCGACGCCGTCTATGTCAACGGCGGTGCGCCGGATGCGGCAGGCAATGTGATTTCGTATGTCATCCATCGCATGTGCACCGAGCCGAATACGGCCTACAACGCCAACAACGTCGCCACCGGCAACCCGAACCAATGCGGGCAGTCCCAGGCCGTTGGCGCGGTCACCACGGGCGGCAGCATGTCCGTGGGATCCACCGTGTTCCAGGGCAATCCGCAAATCTTCTATCGCATTACCGTGCGGGCCCAGGGTCCGCGCAACACGGTCAGCTACGTGCAGTCGATGGCTGCCATCACCAACTAAATTTCCGACCCGTCCCAGCATCCTGGAGACTTCCATGAAAACCCCCGAGCGCAAGTTCCTTCAATCCCTGGCAGGCCTGTTGCTGGCCACCGCGTTGGCCGCAAGCGGACCAACCGGGGCAGCCACCACGGATATCGCGACCGCGCCGCTCGCAAGCTCGGCCAGTGCCTCCGTCCTGCCGAACCTGATGTTCACGCTGGACGCCTCGGGATCGATGGCATGGGACTATCTGCCCGACTTCATCGTCGACGGCGGAACCGGAACCTGCAAGACGCGAGTAAACAGTGCAAGCAGCGGCGACTACGACAATTGCGTGAACGGCGATCCGCCGTTCTATTCCGCGCAGTTCAATGGCGCCTATTACAACCCGTTGCTCACCTACAAGCCCGCCGTCAGCTACAACGGGACCAGCCTCGGGTCATACAACACCAGCGCAAAATGGGCTGCCGTCCTGAACAATGCCTTCGATAGCGGTTCGGGCACGCTGGACCTGACGTCCAAATATCCTGAGGTCGTTTATTGCAGCGACTCCGGATTGACGCTGTGCAAGCAAAACGGCATCGATACCAACGCGACGTTCGAATACCGGGTTCCGCCGACCGCGACGCCCAGCGAAGGCGTCACCTACGGCTACCCGGAATCCGCGGACGGTGCCATCAACGTCGGCACCGGCATGTCGATATCGAAGGCCGCCGGCACGGCTACCGTCACGGTGGCCAAGACCGGCCATGGGTTGCTGGTCGCTGACATCCTGAACGTGAACTGCACATCCGGCACCACCCGCGCTGTCATCAACACGACGACCGCGCTGGTTACTGCGGTGACGTCAACCACGTTTTCCTATTCGGTTCCCACCAGCCCGAGCACCAACGTATCTGCCGCCGCCAGCGGCAGCAGCTGCACGGTATCGGCGAAGCGCAACGGCTTCGACTACCGCAAGTCCATCAATTCGGTTCCCCACTACTACACGATCACGCCGACGGAATACTGCTCGGACACGAACCTGACGACCTGCGTCGCCGCTACCGCACCTTCTGGCACCAACGTCAATCCCGCGTTCGTCCGCTATTGCAATACGCTCGCCAACGCGAACGCAAACGCCCCCGTCACCGGCGCCGGCACCTGCCAGGCAAAGTACACGTCGACCTACCTCTACCCGAGGTACGGCAAGTTCACACGGACCAACATCGTGCCGGCGACGACGAGTTACGGCGGCAGGCCGAATCGCATCGATTGCGCCTCCGCGCCGAGCTGCACGTACTCGGAAGAAATGACGAATTTCGCGAACTGGTACGCCTACTACCGCACTCGCATTCAATTCATGAAGACCGCGGCAGGGCAGGCCTTCCTGCCGATCGACAACCGCTACCGCGTGGGTTTCATCACCATCAACCCCGGCAGCCCGGTGAGCACCAGCTACTACCTGCCGATTGCCACGTTCGACTCTTCGCAGAAACAGTCCTGGTACAACCTGTTCTATTCGCAGACCCCGAGCGGCGGCACGCCCCTGCGCGAAGCGCTTTCGCGAGTCGGGCGCCATTTCGCCGGCATCACCACCGGCCTCAACAAGGGCATGAGCCAGGATCCGGTCCAGTACTCCTGCCAGCAGAACTTCACGATCATGACCACGGACGGCTACTGGAACGGCAACAGCAGCCAGGACCTCAGCGGCAACACGATAGGCAACTACGACAACAACCAGGACGTCACGCCCTCCCCGCTTTGGGACGGCGGCGCCACCGGCTCCAAGACCACGACCACGACGACGACCAGTTATACGTCGACGACTTCCGGATGTACCGGCGGCAAGAAGAAAATCACGACTACCGTTGCGGTCCAGAAAATCGTCACGCCATTGAGCGGATCGGTCGCGCTGTCCGGCACCACGACCAACACCACCTCCAGCAGCACCGGTTCGTGCGTGTCGACTGCCGTGCCCGCGAATACCGTGGTCACGACCAGTTCGACGTCGACCGCGGATATCGGCGGCACGACCGATACCCTGGCGGACACGGCGGCGTATTACTACCAGACGGACCTGCGCCCGGCAGGCTCCAAGAACGCGGCCAATGTCGACGTCTCCAAGAACAACGTGCCCACCTCGCCCAAGGACTCTGCGGCGTGGCAGCACATGACCACGTTCACGCTCGGCCTAGTCGACGGCCTCATGACGTTCGATCCCACGACCAATTATGAAACGGCCACTACCGGCGATTTCGCCAACATCAAGAACCAGGCCAACAATGCCTGCTTCTGGACGACCGGCACCTGCGTCTGGCCCGCGCCGGTGCATGACGATTTGTCCGCGCTGGACGACCTGTGGCACGCGGCAGTGGATGGCCACGGAACGTTTTACCAGGCCAAGAACCCCGCGCAGCTCGCAACGGGCTTGAGCGGCGCGCTCGCCGGACTGAACACGCGGACGGCGGCCGCGGCGGCATCCGCGACCAGCAGCCCGAACATCACGCCGACCGACAACGCGATTTTCAGTTCCACCTATACGACTGTCGAATGGGCCGGCGAAGTCGTCAAGCAAACGATCGACACGCAAACGGGTGCGGTCGATCCGACCATCCTCTGGTCTGCGCAAACGCTGCTCGATGCCCAGACCAGCGCCTCGTCGGATTCGCGCACCATCTACATGTTCGACAGCACGGCGACCACCAAGCTGAAGTCGTTCGCCTACGCGGGAATGACCGCCGCGGAAAAGGCGTTCTTCGACAACAAGTGCGTGCCCACCAGCAATCTGTCCCAGTGCATTACGCTGACGACGCCCCAGTTGACGACCGCGAACAGCGGCCTGAACCTGGTCGGCTTCCTGCGCGGCCAGACGGTGAACGAGGGCGGCGTATATCGCGATCGCACGCACATCCTCGGCGACACGGTCAACGCGACGCCGGCATTCCTGCGCGATCCGCGCTTTGCGTTCGGCGACGCGGTGACGCCCTCCTATGCGACATTCAAGCTGTCCAACGCGAGCCGCCAGCCTACGCTGTTCATCGCGGCGAACGACGGCATGTTGCATGCCTTCAACGGCGATACCGGTGCCGAAATGTGGGCCTACATCCCCAAGCCTATCCTTCCGAACCTGTACAAGCTCGCGGACATCAACTACGCCGCCAAGCACCAATACTTCGCCGACGGCTCGCCGGAATTGATGGATGCATACTTCGGCGGCGCCTGGCACACGGTCCTGATCGCCGGCCTGAATAGTGGCGGACGCGGCTACTATGCGCTCGACGTAACCGACCCGACGACTCCGAAGGCCCTGTGGGAGTTCTGCTCCGACAGCACCTTGTGCTCCATCTCCGATACCGACCTCGGGTTGACGTACGGCAACGCGGTGATCTCCAAGCGACCCACGGACGGAAAATGGGTTGTGATGGTTGGATCGGGATACAACAACGTCAGCCCCGGCACGGGCAAGGCATTCCTGTTCGTGCTCGACCTCGCCACCGGCGCGGTGCTGTCCAAGCTCGATACCACCACGGGCACGACGACCTCTCCGGCCGGCCTTGGGAAAATCGCGGTCTGGGCCGACAACGCCAACATCGACAACACCGGCAAGTACGTCTATGGCGGCGATTTGCTGGGCAATGTCTGGCGCTTCGACATGACATCCGCCACGCCGGGCATCCTGAAGCTTGCCACGCTGGCCGACTCGGCCAGCCGTCCGCAATCTGTCACCACGAGGCCGGAACTCGCGGACATCCAGGGCAATCGCGTCGTTTACTTCGGCACGGGCCGCTACCTCGGGACGACCGACCTGACAGACCCGGCGACGTGGTCGCCTGCTTCGACGGATGCCTACCAGCAGAGCTTCTATGCCTTCAAGGACAAGGGCACGAGCTACGGAAACCTGCGGGCGTCCGGCAATAACCTGGTCAAGCAAACGATCACCATCATCGACGACAACACGCGTACGACCACCAAGAACGCGGTCGACTGGAACTCGAACAACGGCTGGTACGTCGATTTCAACCCGAGCAACGATACGCCGGGCGAGCGCGTCAACATCGATCCGCAACTGGTGCTCGGCACGCTGCTCGTCATAACGAACGTGCCGAACACCGATGCCTGCACGATCGGCGGCGAGAGCTGGCTCTACCAGTTCAACTACCAGAGTGGCCAGTACATCGCGACGTCGCCCAACAACGCAGTCGCGAACAAGCTGGGCAACGCCATCACGGTGGGCCTCGTGGTCGTCCGTCTGCCAGGTGGTTCGCTCAAGGCCATCTCCACCGACGCCAGCGGCACGAAGTCGACCTTCGGCGTGAACATCGGCGGATCGACCGCGAGCGGCAAACGCACCTCCTGGCGCGAAATCATCAAGTAATCGCCCCGGGGTTCCGGCAAGAAAAAACGGCCCGCAAACGCGGGCCGTTTTCTTTGGTGTGTCTGGCCGCGCTAACCGGCCAATGCCTTCGGCAACGGGAACGTCACCCGCTCCGGCGTGCCGTCGAGCTGGCGAACGGAAACCGCGCCGAGCGCATTCAGCCGGGCAATGACGGCCTGCACGAGGACTTCGGGCGCGGAAGCCCCTGCGGTCACTCCCACGGTCTTCCTGCCCCTTACCCACGCGGGATCGAGTGCCGCCGCGTCGTCGAGCATGTACGCCGGCACGCCGAGATTGGCCGCCACTTCGCGAAGCCGGTTCGAATTGGAACTGTTGGGCGAGCCCACCACGATCACGACGTCGCAGTTGCGCGCCAGGACCTTGACCGCATCCTGGCGATTCTGCGTGGCGTAGCAGATGTCGTCCTTCTTGGGACCGACGATCGAGGGAAAGCGCCGGCGCAGGGCGTCCGTGATTGCCTTTGCATCGTCGACCGACAGCGTCGTCTGGGTAACGAAGGCGAGGTTGTCGGGGTCCTTCACCTGCAACTTCTCGACGTCATGGATCGACTCGACGAGGTACATGCCGCTGGCCACCTGGCCCATGGTTCCCTCGACCTCGGGATGGCCGGCATGGCCGATCATCACGATCTCGCGGCTGCCTTCGTGCATCTTGCCGACCTCGACGTGCACTTTTGTCACCAGCGGGCAGGTCGCGTCGAATATGTTCAATTTCCGCGCTTGAGCTTCGCGGCGAACCGCCTGCGAAACGCCATGCGCGCTGAATATGAGCGTCGCGCCTTCCGGGACCTCGACCAGGTCCTCGACGAAAACCGCGCCCTTGGCCCGCAGGTCGTTGACGACGTACTTGTTGTGCACGACCTCATGGCGCACGTAGATCGGCGCGCCGTGCTGCTGGAGCGCGCGCTCGACGATCTCGATCGCGCGATCGACGCCGGCGCAAAAACCGCGGGGATTTGCCAGTAAAACTTCCATGTTCGCGAATGTCGAAGGGGTGGCGGAATTATACGCCCGCGCGTGCATCGACCGATCCTATGACGGGCGCGCGCCGCCTCGCTGCACTCCGGTCCGGCGAAAGCTGTCCCAGATCAAGAGCGCGGCACCGATCGTGATGCAGGAATCGGCGACATTGAATGCCGGCCATGGATCGAACAACCGCGGTCCACCCGGCCAGCGCACCAGGATGAAGTCCACGACCGCGCCGTGCAAGACGCGATCGACCAGGTTCCCGACCGCGCCGCCCAGCACGAACGCGAGCGCCACGCAGAGGAAACGATCGGATTTGTGCTTGAGCATCATGTAGAGAATCAACACCGACGCGATCAACGCGATGGCCAGGAAGAAATACCGCTGCCAGCCGGAACCCGACGCCAGGAAGCTGAACGCCGCGCCCGGGTTGTAGGCCAGCACCAGCGAAAGCACCGGCGGCAACACGTCGACGGTCTGTCCCGGCTGCAGCGCATGCTGGATGACGATCTTCGATGCCTGGTCGAGCAATACCAGCATGCCGCTCACCACCAGCCACGCGGCTATGCTACGCATGCGTGCGCTTCTCTCCGGCCCCGTAGAGATTCTGCGTGCAGCGGCCGCAGATTTCGGGGTGGGCCGGATCCGCGCCGACGTCGGCCCGGTAATGCCAGCAACGTTCGCATTTTTTTTGCTCGCTCGGGCGCACGACGATGGCCGCGGGGCCGTGGACTACCTTCGCCTGTGAGGTATTGAGCACGAAGCGCAGGTCGTCTCCCAGCGAATTCAGCAGAGGGAAGCGCTCGCCGTCGACATGGATTTCGACATCGGCCTGCAAGGCGGAGCCGATTTTTCCGGCCGCGCGCAACGCCTCGAGTTCCTTCTGCACTTCGGATCGCACGACGCGGATCTTGTCCCAGCGCTCGCACAGGTCGCCGCCGGCATTGGGAAACTGGTGCCAGGTATGCAGCAGCACGCTGTCGTTCGCATTGCGCGTGAAGATCGGCCACGCCTCGTCGGCGGTGAACGAGAGCACGGGAGCCATCAATCGGAGCAGGCTGTGCGTGATCTGCCAGAGCGCGTTCTGGGCGGACCGGCGCGCCCTGGAATCCTTCGCCGACGTATACAGCCTGTCCTTCAGGGCATCCAGATAGAAGCCGCCCAGGTCCTCCGAGCAGAAGGCCTGCACTTTCTGCATGACGTAATGGAACTCGTACGATTCGTAGTCCTTCAACACCAGGCGCTGCAGGCGCTCCGCCATCTGCAGGGCGTACCGGTCGATCTCGACCCATTCGACGACGGGCAGCGCATGCCCCGCCGGATCGAAGTCGTCGAGGTTCGCCAGCAGGAAGCGCAAGGTGTTGCGAATGCGGCGATAGCTCTCGACCACGCGCTTCAGGATTTCGTCCGAGAGCGACAACTCGCCGGAATAGTCGGTCGCCGCGATCCACAGCCTCAGGACATCCGCCCCAAGCGTATCCATGACCTTTTGCGGCGCGATGACGTTTCCGAGCGACTTCGACATCTTGCGCCCCTGGCCGTCGACGACGAATCCGTGCGTCAGCAAGCCGTTGTATGGCGCGCGGCCGTCGATCGCGCAGCCTGTCAGCAACGAGGACTGGAACCACCCGCGATGCTGGTCCGAACCTTCCAGGTACAGATCGGCCGGCTTGACGAGTTCGCCGCGGCGTTCGAGTACCGATACATGCGTGGTGCCGGAATCGAACCAGACGTCGAGCGTATCCGGCAGCTTCTTGTATGTCGTGGCGTCGGCACCGATGAGCTCCGACGCCTCAAGCGAGAACCAGCCTTCGATGCCTTGCTCTTCGACCCGTTTCGCCACTTGCTGCACAAGCTCATCCGTGCGCGGATGCAATTCGCCGGTTTCCTTGTGCACGAAAAACGCCATCGGCGTGCCCCAGTTGCGCTGGCGCGACACGCACCAGTCGGGACGATTGTTGATCATGGCCTCCAGGCGCGCTTCTCCCCATGCCGGGAAGAAGGCGGTGGCCTCGACCGCCGCGCGGGCGATCTTGCGCAGGTCGCGCTCGCCTTCGAGGTCCATGCGGATGAACCACTGGCTGGTGGCGCGAAAGATCAGCGGCGTCTTGTGGCGCCAGCAGTGCGGATAGCTGTGGCGATGGCTCTCGATGTGCACCAGGCGCTCGCGGTCCTTCAATGCCTGCACCACCACGTCGTTGGCCTGCCACACCGAGAGTCCCGCCACGAGCGGTACCTTGTCGAAGAACCGTCCGTCGTCACCCACGGGATTGTCGACCGGCAGCTTGTACTGCTGGCCGACCGCGAAGTCCTCCACGCCGTGCGCGGGCGCGGTGTGCACGAGCCCCGTGCCGGAATCGAGGGTGACGTGCGTGCCGAGCACCACGGGTACGATGCGATCCAGGAATGGATGGTCGAGCTTCAGGTTCTCGATGTCCGCGCCCTTGAACGTCGCCGCGAACTCGCGTTCGGTCACGCCGTAGGCGGCGAGGTTCTTCTCCGCCAGATCCCTGGCAATGATCAGGTAGCCCGCGGAGAACTTCGCGAGAACATAGTCGAATTCAGGGTGCACCGACACGGCCTGGTTCGCGGGCAGCGTCCAGGGCGTCGTCGTCCAGATGACCGCGTACACCGGCTCGTAGATGTGCGTGAACCCGAGTGCCCTGGCGAGGGCGTCGTTGTCATGCACCTTGAACGCCACGTCGATTGCGGGCGATGTCTTGTCTTCGTATTCGACCTCGGCCTCCGCCAGCGCGGAACGGCAGTCGAGGCACCAGTAGACCGGCTTGGCGCCCTGGTACAGAAAACCCTTGCGGCGGATCTTGTCGAGCGCGCGGATCGTATCGGCCTCGGTCCGGAAATCCATGGTCCGGTACGGGTTCTGCCAGTCTCCCAACACGCCCAGCCGGATGAAATCACGGCGCTGGCGGTCGATCTGCTCGGCCGCGAAATCCCGGCAAAGCTTGCGGAATTGCGCCGCCGGGATGTTCTTGCCGTGCTTCTTCTCGACCTGATGCTCGATCGGCAAACCGTGGCAATCCCATCCGGGTACGTAAGGGGAGTCGAATCCGGCGAGCGTCTTCGACTTGACCACGATGTCCTTCAGGATCTTGTTGACGGCGTGACCGATATGGATGTCGCCGTTCGCATAGGGGGGACCGTCGTGCAGGATGAATTTCGGCCGCCCCTTCGACGCTTCGCGGATGCGTTCGTAGAGTTTGCCTTCCTGCCACTGCCGTACCCAATCGGGTTCGCGCTTCGCAAGGTCGCCGCGCATCGGGAAAGGCGTATCGGGGAGGTTCAGCGTGCTTTTATAGTCGGCCATTCTGGTAGTCCGCAATCCAATCGATGTTCAAGCCATGTCTTCGCGTTGGGTCATGCTCGAGCCAGGCGTCGCGCGAAGTAGCGCCTTGCCTGCTCGGCATCCCGGTCCATTTGCGCCACGAGCGCATCGATGCCGGCGAATTTTTGCTCGTCGCGCAGCTTCTTCAAAAAACGCACTGCGATGCGCCTGCCATAAATTCGGTCGGCGAAATCGAACAGATGCACTTCCAGAGTCGGCCTGCCGCGATCCTTGACCGTGGGGCGCACGCCCAGGCTCGCCACGCCCGGCAGCGGCTGGGCCGCCAGCCCCTCCACCTCGACGACGAAGATGCCCGACAGCGGCGCCTTCAATCGCTTCAGTTGCACGTTCGCCGTCGGGTAACCGAGCTGCGCGCCGAGCTTGTCGCCATCGACGACCCGGCCGGCAATCGCATAGGGACGCCCGAGCAATTGTTGCGCGCCGGCGAAATCCCCGTGCTCGAGCCTGGCGCGGATCGCCGTGCTGGAGACCCGCTCACCCAGCGCGACGACGCTGGTCATCGCGTCGACCTCGAAGCCCGAGGCCGCCGACAACGACTTCAGCAAGCTGAAATCGCCCGCGCGGCGCGCGCCGAAGCGAAAATCGTCGCCGACCAGCAGCCATCGCGCCGCCAGCCCGTCGCGCAGGATGCGCTGGACGAACTCGACGGCCGTCAATTGCGCGAACGCGTAGTCGAAACGGCAAACGTACGCGCGATCGATGCCGCATCCGCGCAAAAGGTCGAGCTTCTCATGCAGCGAAGTC
Organism: Burkholderiales bacterium; assembly: GCA_035548375.1. Taxonomy (GTDB): domain Bacteria; phylum Pseudomonadota; class Gammaproteobacteria; order Burkholderiales; family JACQAP01; genus JACQAP01. The sequence continues at coordinate 40,265 of DASZTG010000008.1, read as the reverse complement.
AGGCGCGCCGGCGCCTGGTCGGGAGCGAAGAATTCCTGCGGCTGCGGTTCGAACGTCATCACGGCCGCCGGCAGGCCAAGGCTGCGGGCGGCGTCCTGCAGGCGCGACAGCATGGCGCGATGCCCGAGATGGACGCCGTCGAAATTGCCGATCGTCAGCGCGATGGGAGCGTCCGCTCGCGCCGGGATGCCCCGGAAGACTCGCATGTCAGGCCGACCAAAAGCCTGAATTTTAGCGGCTTTCGGCGCGAAACAGCACGCATTTGGGTGGCGGAGGATCAGCCCTGGCTGGCGAAATGCTGCGCGAGCGCCCAGTCCGCGATGGCGTTCGTCAATTCGGCGGAATCGCCGATCGCCGTCGTTACGTCGATTTTCAGCATCGGCAATTCGCGCCGCACGCCCTCAATCAGGCGCGGCAGGTCCTCGCGCAGGTGCCCGCCCTGGGCGAGGAACAGCGGGACAAGGGTGATGCGGTCGACTCCCTGGGCGGCAAGCGAGGAAGCAACGCTTGCAAGCGTTGGTTGCATGGATTCGAGAAACGCCAGCTCGACGCGCAGCCCGGGCCGGTTGCCTCGAATCCGCGCCGCCATTTTTTCGAAGGGCAGCGCCCACGCAGGGTCGCGCGCCCCGTGCGCAAACAGCACGAGTGCCGCCTGCGCACTCACGCGTGGACTTCGTGGAATTGCATGCGCCTAGTGTAGCCGACTCGGGTACAGGTCCAGCCGGCGGGGACGCACGAACACCCGGTCGCCCGACACGAGATTGAGTTCGCGAAAGCGCTCGCGGCTGATCTCGGCCTGGATCGGTTGGCCAGGCTCGCCGTTCTCCCGCACCAGCTCGATCCTGACGACCGCGCCTACCGCGAGCAAATGCACGATCCGCGCAGGCAATGCCGCGTCGCCGCCGGACTCGCGGACGATCTCGATGTCATGGGGGCGCACGTAGCCCACCGCCGGCTGCTGGACGGCTTCCGCGTGATCGGGTGCATCGACTTCGATGCCGCCGAGCAGGGCGCGCCCCTGATGCAGTCGTCCATGGAACAGGTTCACGTTGCCGAGGAACTCGTAGACGAACGGCCCGGCCGGATGGTCATACACCTCGTCGGGCGTACCGATCTGCTCGATGCGGCCCTCGTTCATGACGACAACACGATCGGCGACTTCCAGCGCCTCTTCCTGGTCATGCGTCACGAAAACGCTGGTGATGTGCATGTCGTCATGCAATCGCCGCAGCCAGCTGCGCAATTCCTTGCGAACCTTGGCATCGAGCGCGCCGAACGGCTCGTCGAGCAGCAGGACCTTGGGTTCGACCGCCAGCGCGCGTGCCAGCGCGATGCGCTGCCTCTGTCCGCCGGACAATTGATGCGGGTAGCGATCCGCCAGCCAGTCGAGCTGCACCAGCTTCAGCAACTTCAGGACGCGCTCGCGAATATCCGCCTCTTGCGGCCGCAGGTTCTTCGGGCGTACTCGCAGTCCGAACGCCACGTTCTCGAATATCGTCATGTGGCGGAATAGCGCGTAGTGCTGGAAGACGAACCCGACCCTGCGGTCGCGCGCGTGCTGATCCGTCGAATCTTCGCCCTGGAACAATACCTGGCCGGTGTCGGGCACCTCGAGGCCCGCGATCACGCGCAGCAGCGTGGTCTTGCCGGAGCCGGAGGGCCCCAGCAGCGCCAGCAACTCCCCGGTCCTTACCTGCAGGCTCACGTCCCGCAAGGCATGGAAGGTTCCGAACTGCCTGGACAGGCTACGCACTTCGATGGTCATGTCCCTGCTCCCGGCCGGCGGTGCCGTGGCCCTCGACGACGCTCTTGAGCGCGAGCGTGACCAGCGCCAGCAATGCCAGCAATGAGGCCACCGCAAAGGCGGCGGCGAAGTTGTACTCGTTGTAGAGGATCTCGACATGCAACGGCATGGTGTTCGTGGCGCCGCGGATGTGGCCGGAGACCACGGACACCGCGCCGAACTCGCCCATCGCCCGTGCATTGCACAGGATGGCGCCGTACAGCAGGCCCCACTTGATGTTCGGCAGCGTCACGCGGAAGAAGGTCTGCCAGCCGTTGGCTCCCAGCACGACGGCGGCTTCCTCCTCTTCGCTCCCCTGCGCCTGCATGAGCGGAATCAACTCGCGCGCGATGAAGGGAAAGGTGACGAACACCGTGGCCAGCACGATCCCGGGCACGGCAAAGATGATCCTGGTGTCGTGCTCCGCCAGCCACGGACCCAGCCAGCCCTGCAGTCCAAAGATCAGCACGTAGATCAGCCCGGCGATCACCGGCGACACCGAGAACGGGAGGTCGATCAGCGTGATCAGCAGGTTCTTGCCGACGAACTCGAACTTGGCGATGGCCCACGCCGCGGCGACGCCGAAAACAAGGTTGAGCGGCACGGCGATGGCGGCGGTGATCAATGTCAACTCGATGGCCGAGACCGCGTCCGGCTCCACGAGCGCCGCGAAATACACATCCACGCCCTTCCTGAGCGCTTCATAGAACACGGATGCCAACGGCACGAACAGGAACAGCGTCAGGAAGAGCAACGCGACCCCGATCAGCGTGCGCCGGACCCACGCCGGTTCCTGGGTGGCGCGGGCGCGGCCGGGTGCGGTCGACTTCGTGGTGGCAATGGTCGCGACGGTGTCCATGTCAGGCGGCACGGCGCCGGCTCCAGCACTGGAGCAGGTTGATGGCCAGCAGCAGCACGAAGGAAATCACCAGCATGACTACGGCCAGGGCGGTGGCGCCGGCGTAGTCGTACTGCTCGAGCTTGGTGATGATCAGGAGCGGCGTGATTTCCGAGACCATCGGCAGGTTGCCGGCGATGAAGATCACCGAGCCGTACTCACCCACCGCCCGCGCGAACGCCAGCGCGAATCCCGTCAGCAGCGCGGGCAGGATCGTCGGGAATATCACCCGCGCGAAGGTTTGCCAGCGCGAGGCGCCGAGCGTCGCGGCCGCCTCCTCCAGTTCCGCTTCCGTGTCTTCGAGCACCGGCTGCACCGTGCGCACCACGAACGGCAGGCCGATGAAAGTCAGCGCGACGAACACACCCAGCGGGGTGAACGCGATCTTGATGCCGAGCGGCTCGAACAGGCGCCCGATCCAGCCGTTGGAGGCATACAGCGCGGTGAGCGCGATGCCCGCCACCGCGGTGGGCAATGCAAACGGCAGGTCGACCAGCGCATCGACGATGCGCTTGCCCGGAAACCTGTAGCGCACCAGTACCCAGGCCGCCAGCAATCCAAAGATTGCATTGACCAGCGCGGCGGCCAGCGAAACGCCGAAGGTAAGGCGGTACGACGCGACGACGCGGGGCGTGGTTACCGTGGCCCAGAAATCCGGCCAGGTCAGCGCCGTGGTGCGAATGAACGCAGCGGACAACGGCAGCAACACGATGAGGCTCAGGTAGAGGATGGTGAAGCCCAGCGACAGTCCGAAACCGGGAAGGACGCTGTGCTGCCGGAACTGGAATCGGGCTGGCATGGACGCCTACCAGGCGCAGCCTTGATGCTGTAGCCAGCGCAGCGCCTGCTTGCTGACGCCGGCGACGTTGCGTCCAGGCTCGGCGAGGTAGTGGCCTTGCAGCAGGTCGGCCCCCGCCCTCACCGCCGCCGTGACGTCCTGCTCGCTTTCGACGCCCGACGCCAGGATGACCGCGCCGAGGCGATGGGCGGAGTCGGCCACGTTCCGCGCGTTGGCATGGCGCAAAGCGGTCGGTGACACCCGCACGATGTCGGGATAAAGGCTGCCGAGCTCCGCAGTCCAGTCGTCCGCGGGCCCGCCATGCGTGAAGGCGATGCGATAGCCGCGAGAACGATAGTTCATGGTCACATGCCTGAACAGGCGGCGATCGCGGTTGAGCTCCGGCGGGATCTCGATCACTACGCGGGACGTTTCTACCCCGATCAAATCCAACACGCGCTCGAACGCGCGGCCATGACCGTCCTTGACGCTTTCGAGCAGGCGCGCCTGTACCGCCAGGTGAAGCGCCAGGCTGTCCGGGGCCCGTTCGAAATAGTTGAGCGCATGGACCGTCCGGCAAAGGCGGTCCAGCCGAACGAGGAGCGGGTCGTCGGTTGCCAGGGCGAAGACACCCAAGGCTGCCGACGCCGCAGATTTCTCCCGCGGCGCCGGACCGCAGCGCACGTAGACGGCATGGCCGACGATGCGCCGCTCGACGAGGTCGAACACTGGCTGATAGGCGCTGGCGAGCCGGGAATCGAAGAAATGGCCGACGACCCAGCCGTCCGCCGTTCGCTCCAGCGGGTAATCGGTAGCGGCCTGGATGCGCGCCAGCGCGTCCTTGTCGTCGAGCCGGCTCATTGGCTTTCGAGCAAAAGCGATTCCAGCTTGCTACGCAAGTCGCTGGCCGAGCGGCGGGAATAGAGCATCGGCACGCGCGCACGCCCGGCTTGCTTCTTCAGCATGAACGCGAGCTGGTGGCTCACATAGTCGCAAAGGACGACGATCAACCGCGTGTCCGCCGGAACTTCCCGCTTCAAGTCGCCCGGCTTGCGGCCGCTCCAGTGCCGGATCGTGTCGACGCCGCGTGCCGCAATCTCACGCCGCAAGGGCTCGATATAGTCGCCGCCAACGATCAGTACGCTCATGTCTTGCGCCTCGATGAAAGGCGGGCCGCAGGGGGCCGACCCGCAACGCCTTACTTCTGGAAAATCTGGTCGAAGACTCCGCCGTCCGCGAAGTGCGTCTTCTGCGCCTTCTGCCAGCCGCCGAAGACCTCGTCGACGCGGAACAACGCCACCTTCGGGAACTGCGAAGCGTATTTCTCGGCGATTTTCGGGTTGGTAGGCCGATAGAAATTCCTGCCCGCGATGTCCTGGCCCTCGTCGCTGTAGAGATATTCCAGGTAGGCCTGTGCGACCTTGGTGGTGCCATGCCTCGATGCGACCTTGTCGACCACGCTGACCGGTGGTTCGGCGAGAATGCTGACCGAGGGCACGACCACGTCGACCTTGCCGGGACCGAGTTCCTTGACGGCGAGGAAGGCTTCGTTCTCCCACGCCAGCAGCACGTCGCCGATGCCGCGCTCGACGAAAGTCGTGGTGGCTCCGCGCGCGCCGGAATCGAGCACCGGCACATTCCTGTAGAGCCTGGACACGAAGTCGCGTGCCTTGGCCTCGTCGTTGCCGCTGGCCTTCAGCGCATAGCCCCAGGCGGCGAGATAATTCCAGCGCGCACCGCCCGACGTCTTCGGGTTGGGCGTAATGACGGAAACTCCCGGCTTGGCGATGTCGTCCCAGTCCTTGATGTGCTTGGGATTGCCCTTGCGCACGAGGAAGACGATGGTCGACGTGTACGGGGCGCTGTTGTTGGGAAGGCGCTTCTGCCACCCGGCCGGAAGCAGCTTCCCCTTCGCCGCGATCTCGTCGACGTCATAGGCAAGCGCCAATGTGACGACGTCGGCGTCGAGCCCGTCGATGACGGTCCGCGCCTGCTTGCCGGAGCCGCCGTGGGATTGCCTGACCACGACCTTTTCCTTCTCCTTCGCTTCCCAGTACTTGGCGAAGGCAGCGTTGAACTCCTGATACAACTCCCGCGTCGGGTCGTATGACACGTTGAGCAGCGCCACGTCGGCCCGCAGGGGCAATGCGACCGCAACGAGAAGTGCCGCAACCAGGATTCTTGCAATGGACCTGTTCAGCGATTGCATGTGCATTCCCTCAGAAATTGGCCTGCAGGCGGGTGAAGACGGCCTTCTCGGTCGGCTGGTCCTTACCTCCGGCGGCGCCACCGTCGAACTCGGTCTGGTCGTAGTTGAGCTGGATCTTGAAGTTGCGATTGAAGTACCAGTTCACGCCGATGCCGGCGTCGCGCGCCTCGCGGGCGGAGGCGTTCGGATCCGCCAGCCGCGTCGTCGCGCTGCCCGCGAATGCCGACGCGTTGATAGTCTGCACGCCATAGCGGGCCACGAGCTCGACTGCGCCTAGCCCCGGTGCCTTCCCTGAATAAGGATGGCGTGGATCCGGGTTGCGGAACGACGCGTCTTCGCCCGTCACCACCCAGTAGGTGTTCACCTGCCAGGCTCGGCTATCGAAATCCTGCTGGCGGCTGGCGGCACGGGAGACCTTCTGGCTCGAATCGATGTATTCGCCCAGCAGGCCGAACGGCCCTACGTAGTAATAGAGTTGTGGTGAGAGCTTGGTGCGTTCGCCGTCTGCATACGCTCCGGCGCTGAAGCTGAAGAAGTTCAATTGCCCGACGGTCTTGTAGGTGGCAAGGTTCGAGTTCGCCACCGTGCCCTGCTGCACACCGGTGCCGTACGCGATGCCGATGCCGAGTCCCTTGAGCCAGCTGCCGCCGTTGCGGAATGGTTCGGCGAACAGTCGCGCCAGGACGTCCTTCTGGTCGTTGGTATCCCCGTCAGTGGTGCTGTTGTCGGTATTGCCGTTGAATACGCCGACCTGGTACGACAACGTATCCGACAGAACGCTGCCGCCCAGCTGCACGCCGATGTCACGGTTGGGCGCGAGGTTGGTCGGCAAGCCGCGCTCGACGAACTCGGTTTCGGAATCGAGCTGCAGGCGTTCGAGCCCGATCGGCGGTTTGTACTTGCCGGCGCGGATGTTGAACGCCCGGTCCAGCCGCAATTCGACGTAGGCATCCTGCAGCACCGTGGTGCCGTTGCCGAAGTCCGGCATCAACCGAAAACCGATGTTGTCGAGGAAGGTTCCCTCGAGCACCGGTCGCACCTTGCGCATGAGGAAATTGTTCGCCGTGCCGCCCGGCGGCGCGGTCAAATCCGGATACCAGTGGCTGTCGGCCTGGATGATGCCGCCGATGCGAATCTGGTAGGAATTGTCGGCGGATTTCAGCCAGAAGCCGTCCTTGCCCGTGGACACGGTCGGCGTCTCCTTGGCGCGCGCGGCCGCGGCCTCCTTGTCCAGTTCCTGCTGCCTTTGCAGGATGCGGATTTTCTGGTCCAGCTCGTTCAATTGTTCCTTCAATTGCGTGACGTCGTCGTCGGCCAGGGCGAAATTCGAAGCCAGGGCGGCGCCGGTTGCGAGCGCGCCGGCCAGGATCCGGGTCCGGATCGGATGCATTTGGAAAACTCCCTTTGTGAAAAATGGCGGAGCCTTCCGGTGATCCGGTCAGGTCTGTGTGCTGGTGTCATGGATTGTGTGGTTCCAGTTGCCTGGTCACCCGCGCTTCGCGCCCGCTGCGGGCCGCTAGCGAATCTGGCGTATCGCGCCGTTGCGACCGGAATCGTCGCGCACGACGCGGATCTTCTCCCTACACTCGATCTGCACCACCCTGCCGTCATGCACGACGACTTCGATGGAGCCGTAGTCGATCTTCGCGATGGCGCGCAGGATTTCCTTCTCGATCTCGGGCGGAAGCGTCCTGGCTTGCGGGATGTCCGCGGCGTGGTTGCGTTCGTTGTCGGCCATGTTGATTGCCTTGTTATTTCGCTTGGTAGATCTGGTCGAAGTTGCCGCCGTCGCTGAAATGGACGGCCTGGGCGTTCTTCCACCCGCCGAATACCTCCTCGACAGTGAAGAGTTCGGTCGTCTTGCCGAAAGTGCCGGCATGCTCGGCCAGGATGCGGGCATCCCGGGGGCGGAAGAAATGCCGGGCAGCCAGGCGCTGGCCGGTATCGGAATACAGGTACTCGAGGTATGCAGTCGCGACCTTGCGGGTGCCGCGCTTGTCGACGACCCTGTCCACCACCGCGACGGGATTCTCGGCCTCGATGCTGAGCGACGGGTAGACCACTTCGAAGGCGTCGCCGAGCTCCTTGCGGATGAGGTGCACCTCGTTCTCGAAGGTCACCAGCACGTCGCCGATGCCGCGCTGGACGAAAGTGGTGGTGGCGCCGCGTCCGCCGACGTCAAGGATGGGCACGTTGCGGAACAGGCGGGTGACGAAATCGCGGGCCTGCTGCTCGCTCCCACCCTTCTTGACAACGTAGCCCCAGGCCGCGAGGTAGCCGTAGCGGCCATTGCCCGACGTCTTCGGATTGGGAAGTACCACTGATGTTCCCGGGCGCACGAGATCGTCCCAGTCGCGGATGTGCTTCGGATTGCCCTTGCGCACGAGGAACAGCGTGGTGGAGGTATAGGGCGCGCCGTTGTGCGGCAAGCGCTTCGCCCAGTCGCGTGCGACCAGGCGACCGCGCTCGGCCAGCAGGTCGATGTCGTTCGCCTGGTTCATCGTCACGACGTCCGCGTCGAGGCCGTCGAGCACCGCACGGGCCTGCCTGCTGGAGCCGCCGTGCGACTGGTTGACCGAGACGGTCTCGCCCGACTGGGCCTTCCAGTACTCCACGAACGCGGCGTCGAAATCCCGGTAGAACTCGCGGGTCACGTCGTAGGACACGTTCAATATCGCCACGCCGGCCGTGGCGAACGGCGCCCCCACGGACAACAGCACCCCGACTAGCAACTTGCGAATCATTTCTCCCTTTCGTTTCGTCGCCAAAAAGACGCCGGCCTGAGAGCCGGCGTTGTCCATGTCGCCAAGGAGGTGACGAAACCAGGGGTGGAAATTACCCGTCGGTCATTATATTTGGAAATAATATAAATTTACTTTGTTATTTTTATATTGAATATACGGATAGAAACCAAAAGGCCGGCGAGAGCCGGCCTTGCGTATTTGCCGCGCGCGAATTTCAGGCTTCGCGGCGCGGCAACGGGCCGTCCGCATGCCCGGCGGCGAGCGATGCCTGGCTAACGAGCAGGTGCGCCTGCGCGCGCAAGACGTCGCCCAGCAGAAGCAGCGCGGGGCCGGCAAGCCCGTCCGCGACGCCTTCGCGCAATCCGCGCAGCGTGCTGCCGATCCTGCGCACGCCGGACAGGGACGCGTTCTCGACGATGACAACGGGCGTGGAGGGCGACATGCCGTGCGCCTCGAGCACGGCCGCGATCGCCACCGCCTGACCCGCCGCCATGTACAGCACCGCGGTATCGCCATTGGCCACGGCAGGCGCCCAGTCCGCGGTCTCTTCGCCCTCGCCAACTCGCGGCGTGGCAAACACGACGCTGCGGCTGACGCCACGCCGCGTCAGCGAAACGCCGATCTCCGCGCTGCCCGCGAGCGCGGCGGTGACGCCCGGCACGATTTCGAACTCGATGCCGGCAGCCGCCAATGCGTCGATCTCCTCCTGCGCGCGTCCAAAGAGCATGGGATCGCCGCCCTTGAGGCGCACGACGACTCCGTATTTCGCGGCGGCCTCGACCAGGTTGCGATTGATGAAGCGCTGGTCCGTGGATATCCGGCTGCAGCGCTTGCCGACGGCCACCAGCTTTGCCTTCGCGGCAAGGGCAAGCGTCTCGGGTGCCACGAGCGCATCGTGGAAAACGATGTCCGCCCGCGCAAGCAATGCCGCGCCCCGCACCGTGATCAGGTCGACGGCACCGGGTCCCGCGCCGACGAGATAGACCTTGCCCACTACGCCGCCTCCAGCAGGGCGCGCTTGTCCTTCACCGTCGCCCAATGGTCGGCATCGGCCGGGGCGGGCTTTTTCTCGGTGATTGCCGCCCAGGTCTTCGCGGCCTCGGCGTTGATGCGAATGAAGTCCTTCTGGTCTTCCGGCACGTCATCCTCGGCAAATATCGCATTCACCGGGCATTCGGCCACGCAAAGGCTGCAATCGATGCAGTTGTCCGGATCGATCGCCAGGAAATTCGGACCTTCGACGAAGCAATCGACGGGACACACGTCGACGCAGTCGGTGTGCTTGCAGTTGATGCAGGATTCGGTCACTACGTAGGTCATTTGGTGTGTGCCTGCTGCTGTTCGATGAGGCCGGCCGCAACCGTATTGTTGCTGCTCTCGTCGATGACGATGAAGCTCCCCGCCGACCTGTTGATGCGATAAGGCTCGAAGGCTATCGGTTGTGCCGTCTTGACCGCCACGCGCCCGATGTCGTTCAGCGCAAACGAGTCGGCCGGCTGCTGTGCCATCGTATTGACGTCTATCCTGAATTTCGGCGAATCGAGCAGCGCCTTTACCACGCGCGTACCCTGCTTGATCAAATAGCGCCGGCTGCGATTGAAGGGCTCGGTCGCCAGCCAGCACAGCGTGGCCTCGAATTCCCTGGCAACGGCAGTCGCGCTGCCGCTGGCGACGATGACCTCGCCGCGCGAGATGTCGAGCTGGTCTTCGAGCACGATCGTCACGGACTGCGGCGCCTGCGCGGCGGCAAGCTCGCCGTCGAACGTGCGGATTGCGCGGACCGTGGACTGCTGCCCTGAAGGCAGGACGGTGACCGCGTCGCCGACAGCCACCGAGCCGGATTCGATGCGACCCGCGTAGCCGCGAGCGCCTTCCACCCCACTGTCGCCGGGGCGCGCCACCAGTTGCACCGGAAAGAAGAGGCTTCCGTGTACGGCGGAGCGCGCGACCTCCGCGCCTTCGAGGATTTCCAGCAGGGTCGGTCCGCGATACCACGCGAGCTTGTCCCCACGGTCCACGACCATGTCGCCGAGCAGGGCCGACATCGGCAGTGCGTCGATGCGATGAAATCCCATGTCGCGCGAGAAATCGGCGAAGGCGTTGCGAATGGCCTCGAACGTGTCCTGCGAATAGCCAACGAGGTCCATCTTGTTGACCGCCAGCACGAGGTGCGGGATGCGCAGCAGGCTGGCGATATAAGCGTGGCGCCGCGATTGCGTGAGCAAGCCCTTGCGGGCGTCGACCAGCACGATGGCCAGGTCCGCGGTCGAAGCCCCGGTGACCATGTTGCGCGTGTATTGCTCGTGTCCCGGCGTGTCCGCGATGATGAACTTGCGGGACGGCGTGGCGAAGTAGCGGTAGGCCACGTCGATGGTGATGCCCTGCTCGCGCTCGGCCAGCAGGCCGTCCGTCAGCAACGACAAATCGATATTCGCCTGTCCGCGGCGCTGGCTGGATTTTTCAATGGAGGACAACTGGTCCTCGAAGATCGCCTTGGTATCGAACAACAGCCGGCCGATGAGCGTGCTCTTGCCGTCGTCGACGCTGCCGGCGCTGGTAAAGCGCAGCATGCCGGTATCGACGGGGGAAATGTTTTCGATCGCGGACATCAGAAGTAGCCTTCCTTCTTGCGCAGTTCCATCGAGGCTTCCGAGGTCTGGTCGTCCATGCGCGTGGCGCCGCGCTCGGTGATCCTCGTAACCGCGGTCTCTTCGATGATCTGCGCCGCGCTGGCGGCCACCGACTCCACCGGGCAGGTGCACGTCATGTCGCCGACGGTGCGAAACCGCACCGAGACCGTCTCGACTTTTTCGTTTGGCTTCGGCTTGACCAGGTCGGACACCGGCAGCAATCCGCCCGGCCGACGCACCACCTCGCGACGATGCGCGTAGTAGATCGACGGGACCGCGAGCTTTTCGCGCTCGATGTACTGCCAGACGTCCAGCTCCGTCCAGTTGCTGATCGGGAAGACGCGGATGTTCTCGCCCTTGTGAACGCGCGTGTTGTACAGGCTCCAGAGCTCGGGGCGCTGGTTTTTCGGATCCCATTGCCCGAATTCGTCGCGGAAGGAAAAAATGCGCTCCTTGGCGCGCGCCTTTTCCTCGTCGCGCCGGGCGCCGCCGATGCAGGCATCGAAGCCGTGCTCGGCGATCGTATCGAGCAAGGTCACGGACTGGTGCACGTTGCGGCTTTCGTCTTCCGACCGCAGGCGAATGCGCCCGGCGCGAATGGAATCCTCGAGGTGGCCCACGATCAGGCGCTCGCCCAGCTCGGCGGCGCGCGCATCGCGAAAAGCAATGACCTCGGGAAAGTTGTGTCCGGTGTCGATGTGCAGCAGCGGAAACGGAAACCGCCCCGGCCGGAAGGCCTTTTCGGCGAGCCTGAGCATCACGATCGAATCCTTGCCGCCGGAAAACAGCAATGCCGGATTGGTGCATTCCGCGGCGACTTCGCGCAGGATATGGATGGACTCGGATTCCAGCCAGTCGAGATGGTTGATGCGCGTCGAGTCGATTTGCAATGCCGCGTTCACGATGCTTTTACCTGGTTCGAATGCGCCGATACGTCTGGCAGCGGTTGCGCCAGCGGTGAAACGTGAATCCCGCATTCCTTGTTGTCGCGCGATTCCCACCACCACCGCCCCGCGCGAATGTCCTCGCCCGGCTTGACGGCACGCGTACAGGGCTCGCAGCCGATAGACGGATAGCCGCGATCATGCAAGGCGTTGTAGGGCACCTGCCTGGCGCGGATGTATTCCCAGACCTGCGCCTCGGTCCAGTCGGCCAGCGGGTTGAATTTGACGAGTCCGTGCGCGGCGTCGAATTCGCGCAGCGGCAGCTCTGTCCTGGTCGCCGCCTGCGCGCGCCGCAATCCCGTCACCCAGGCGTCGCGCCCCGCCAGCGCCCGGCGCAGCGGCTCCACCTTGCGGATGCCGCAGCAACTCTTGCGCAATTCGACACTTTCGTAAAAAGCATTCGCGCCGTGCGCCGAAACATACGCGGCGACCGCTGCGTCATCAGGCCGGAAGATCTCGATCCCGGCCACATAGCGGATGCGCGTGCGCTCGATGAGATCCAGGGTTTCTTTCGGCAGGCGACCGGTGTCGAGCGTGAATATGCTGATCGGCAGCTTCGCGGTGAAAACGGCATCCGCTACGACCATGTCTTCCGCGCCGAAGCTGCTGGCGAACGCGACGCGGCCGAATTCCGCGACGATGTCGCGCAAACGTGTAACCAGCAAGTCCGCCGCCAAACCGGGCTTGTCGCTCAGGTCCATGTCAGGCCTTTCCCGCCGCGGGCCAGTCGCGCTCGTGGCGGCGATATGCCGGAACCGCGTTGTCCCACGATCCCTGATAGGTATCCGTGAACGGCTTCAGGCTGCGCAGCGCCTGGTGGATGTCCTTGTCTGCCCGCAGCGCGAACGCATCGAATCCCACGCGCCTCATGAAGAACAGCTGGTCAGGCAACACGTCGCCGATCGCGCGCAGCTCACCCCGGTACGCGAATCGGGACCGCAGCAGATAGGCAATCGAAAATCCGCGGCCGTCGGTAAATTTCGGGAAATCGATCGCGACCAGCTTCATCGAATCGAGCGACGGCGCGAGTGTCGCGGGATCGTCCGCTCCGCCAAGCCAGACCGCGACATCCCGACGATCCTTCAGTTCACCCTCGCCGTCGAGCCAGACCGCCAGCGGCACGATCACGCGACCGGCGGGAACGACAATTGCCTCACCCTCCACGGGCCGCAGCACCTGCCAGTCGTCGGAAACAACCTGGTCGCGCAATATGATTTCAGGCATCGACCGTCGCCCCTTCCCTGCCTGCGCGCAGCGGCGAACCGTAGACGCCGGACTTGAACGGCGCGATGCCCAGCCTGCCCGCCGTATCGATGAAGCGCTCGCCCTCCTCGCGATTGGCGACATAGATGTCGACCAGCCGCGAAATCACGTCGGGCATGTCGTCCGCCTTGAACGACGGGCCGATCACCTTGCCGATGGCGCTGCGGCCGCGCCCCGCGTCGGAACCATCCGCGCCGCCGACGGACACCTGGTACCACTCGTCGCCGTCCTTGTCGACGCCGAGGATGCCTATGTGGCCGGCGTGATGATGGCCGCAGGAATTCATGCAACCCGAAATGTTGATGTTGAGCTCGCCGATGTCGTGAAGGTAGTCCAGGTCGTCGAAGCGGCGCTGGATGGCTTCGGCGATCGGAATGGATTTGGCATTCGCCAGCGAGCAAAAGTCGCCGCCCGGACAGGCGATGATGTCGGTCAAGAGGCCCAGGTTCGGCGTGGCGAGGCCGGCCTTGCGCGCCTCCTCCCAGAGCGTGAACAACTGGCGCAGGCGCACGTCCGGCAGGATCAGGTTCTGCTCGTGCGAGACGCGGATCTCGCCGAAACCGAATTGCTCCGACCATTGCGCCACGAGCTCCATCTGCTCCGCCGTAGCGTCACCTGGTGGGACGCCGGTCTTTTTCAGCGACAGGACCACCGAGCGATATCCGGCAACCCGGTGCGGCTTGACCGCGCGGCCAATCCAGCGCGCGAACGCGGCATCTTGATTTGCATGACGCTCGAAATCCGCATCGGTCCCGGCAAGCCTCTCGTAAGCGGGCGGCTCGAAGAACGCGGACACGCGCGCGAGCTCACGCTCCGTCAGCGTATCCGGACCGTCCTTCGTGTGCAGCCACTCCTCCTCGACCTGGCGCGTGAATTCCTCTGTGCCGAGCGCCTTGACCAGGATCTTGATGCGCGACTTGTAGAGGTTGTCCCGGCGGCCGTGGCGGTTATAGACCCGCAGGATCGCCTCGATGTAGGTATTCATGTGTTGCCACGGCAGGAATTCGCGGATCGCGGGCCCGACGATGGGCGTGCGCCCCATGCCGCCACCGACGATGACACGGAATCCTGCGGCACCATCGGCGCCGCGCTGCAAATGCAGGCCGATGTCGTGGAATGCCGTTGCCGCCCTGTCCTCGGCGGCGCCGCTGATGGCGATCTTGAATTTGCGCGGCAGGAAAGCGAATTCGGGATGGAACGTGGACCATTGCCGCAGGATTTCCGCCAGCGGCCGCGGATCGATGATCTCATCGGGTGCCACGCCGGCGAATTCATCGGACGTGATGTTGCGCACGCAATTGCCGCTGGTCTGGATGGCGTGCATCTCGACGGACGCCAGGTCCGCGAGGATGTCGGGTGAATCCTCCAGCTTCGGCCAGTTGTACTGGATATTCTGTCGCGTGGTGAAGTGGCCATAGCCGCGGTCGTAGCGACGCGCGATCGACGCCAGCATGCGAAGCTGCTTCGCCGAGAGCAGGCCGTAAGGTATCGCCACACGCAGCATGGGCGCGTGCCGCTGGATGTACAGCCCGTTCTGCAGGCGCAGCGGGCGGAACTCGTCTTCGCTCAAGGTACCGTCGAGGAAGCGCCGCACCTGGTCGCGATATTGCGCAACGCGTTCGTTGACCATGTTGCGGTCGACTTGATCATAGCGATACATGGATGGATTGGCCTTGGAATTTCGCCGGGAGATGCCGGGATCAGAAAACGAGCTTGCCGCCGACCAGCACCAGCATGGAGGCCAGCGCGGGACGCAGCCAGCGTTCGGCGATGCGACCGCTGAGATGGCTGCCGATGTAGATTCCCGGCAGGGAACCGATCAGGAGATTGAGCAAAAGATGCCAGTCTACCGTGCCCATGTAGAAATGCCCCATGCCGGCCACGAAGGTCAGCGGCACGGCGTGGGCGATGTCGCTGCCGACGATGCGAGAGGCCGGCAGCAATGGGAATAGCCAGAACAGCGCGGCCACGCCGACGGCACCGGCCCCCACCGAGCTCAGCGCGACCAGCGCGCCGATGACGGCGCCGGTCACGACCGTGGCCGGGAAGGCGTAGCGCTCGCGCCATTTCGGTCCGTCGCCCTGGCGACCCAGGCGCTGCAGCTTTTCCTTGAACAGGATTGCCAGCGCGGTGAGGATCAGCGCCACGCCGAGCGAGCCTGTAATCAGGCCGCTGACCCGATGGCTGTCGACCCCCATGAAGTGCAAGGCGACCAGCGCGACGACTGCGGCGGGGATGCTGCCGGTGGCGAGCCAGCCGACCAGCTTCCACTCCACGTTGCCGCGGCGGGCGTGCACCCAGACACCGGTTGCCTTGGTCAGCGAGGCATAGAGCAGGTCGGTGCCGACGGCCGTTGCGGGCGAGATGCCGAAGACCATGACGAGCAAGGGCGTCATCAGCGATCCACCACCGACTCCGGTCAGCCCGACGATGAACCCGACCAGCAACCCTGACAGGGCGTAACCCAGTTCCATTTTTCCACCCTGCGGGCCGCGTTGCCGCCCCGCGTCTCAACCCGTGTTGTCGACGAAGGCCGGATGATACCGGGCGACGTTATATTGCTTATGAATATTCTGTTAGTATCAAATACCCTTTGTTCATTAAGCCTGCCTGATCCTACAGCCATGAAGCTCCAGCAATTGCGTTATATCTGCGAAGTCGCCCGCCAGGACCTCAACCTGTCCAGCGCCGCCGAGGTCCTGCACACCTCGCAGCCCGGCATCAGCAAGCAGATTCGCAGCCTCGAGGAAGAACTCGGCGTCGATATTTTCGTCCGCCACGGCAAGCGCGTGGTCGCCGTGACCGAGCCGGGCAAGGCCATCCTGGACATCGCCCAGCGCGTGCTCAAGGACGCGGAGAACCTGCGCCAGGTCGGCGAGCAGTTCACCGAGGAAGACGTCGGCCGGCTGACGATCGCGACGACGCACACGCAGGCGCGTTATGCGCTGCCGCGCGTGATCCAGCAGTTCACCAAGCGCTACCCGCAGGTGCGCCTGTCCCTGCGCCAGGGCAGCCCCACGCAAATTTCCGAGATGGTCGCGTCGGGCGAGGCGGACGTCGCCATCGCGACCGAGGCGATCGAACTGTACGAAGACCTGGTCATGCTGCCCTGCTACCAGTGGAACCGCTGCGTCCTGGTGCAGCCCGGCCATCCGCTATTGAAGGCCAAGAAGCTGACTGTCGATGCGATCGCCGCATTCCCGATCATCACCTACGACTTTGCATTCACCGGCCGGTCGAAGATCAACCAGGCATTCGCGGACAAGGGGCTCACGCCGAACATCGTACTGACCGCGATCGATGCCGACGTGATCAAGACCTACGTGGAGCTCGGCCTGGGTGTAGGCATCGTCGCCATGATGGCCTACGATCCCAAGCGCGATACCCACGTCCGCGCCATCGATGCAAGCCACCTTTTCGAGCCGAGCACCACGCGCATCGGCATTCGCAAGAACAGCTACCTGCGCGGCTACACCTACGACTTCATCGAGATGTTCGCGCCCCACCTCACGCGCAACGTCGTCAACGACGCAATGCGCAGCAAGGGATAGATTCGACGCAGCAAGGGATAGAGTCGGCGCAGCAAGGAATAGTCGGCGCAGACGACAGCAAGCGCTTCAGGAAACCCCGCGCTTGGCAAAATCGCGCAGGCGGAAACCCAACGCCCACAGCGCCGCGAAATAGACGCCCGCACCCGATACGACGAGCATCGACAGCCTGGTTGCGCGCCAGGACAAATTCGACTGCATCCACTGCGCTTCGCTTCCCATGGTCAATCCCAATGCAAGCGCCATGAGGGCAAGCGCGACGAGCAGCTTCACCGCGAACGATCGCCATCCGGCTTGTGGACTGAAAAAATTCCCTTGCCTCAGCTTGTAGAACAGCATGCCGGCGTTCATGCAGGCCCCGAGCGATATGGCGAGCGCCAGGCCGGCATGCCCGAGGCCGAATCCCCACAGGAACACCAGGTTCATCACCTGCGTGGCAACGAGCGTGGCGACGCCGATTTTCACCGGCGTCCTCACGTCCTGGCGCGAATAGAACCCGGGAGCCAGCACTTTCACCAGGATCAGGCCCAGCAAGCCGACGGCATAGGCGACGAGCGCCTGTCGCGTCATCGCCACGTCGTTGGCTTCGAATGCGCCGTGATAGAACAGTGTTGCGATCAGCGGTATCGACAGCATGGCCAGCGCGACCGCGCAAGGCAGCGCAAGCAGGAAGGTCAGGCGCAATCCCCAGTCCAGCAGCCGCGAAAATTCCTCGCCGCTTTTTTCCGCGAAACTTCGGCTCAGGCTCGGCAGCAGGATGGTGCCGAGGGCAACGCCCAGCAAGCCGGTGGGAAGTTCCATCAGGCGATCGGCGTAGTAGAGCCAGGTCACGCTTCCGGTGACCAGGAAGGACGCGAAAATCGTGTTGATCAGCAGGCTCACCTGGCTCACGGACACCCCGAATATCGCCGGCCCCATCAGCTTGAGCAGCCGCCAGACGCCGGGGTCGCGAAACTGCAGCATGAATTTCGGCAGCATGCCGATGCGCGAGAGAAACGGCAGCATGAAAGCGAGCTGCAGCATGCCGCCGGCAAATACGGCCCACGCCAGCACCTTGATGGGCGGATCGAAATATGGCGTCAGCCACAGGGCGAACACGATGAAGGAAACGTTCAGCAACACCGGCGTGAACGCGGGAATCGCGAACCGGCTCCAGGTGTTGAGGATGCCCCCCGCCAGCGACGTCAGCGAAATGAACAGGATGTACGGAAAAATGACGCGCAGCAGCTCGACGGTGAGCTGGAACTTGTCCGGCGAGGCCGCAAACCCGGGCGCGCTGATGTAGACAATGACCGGCGCGGCGAGGATGCCCAGCACGGTGACGGCCAGCAGCACCAGCGCCAGCAGGGTCGATACGTGATGCACGAACGTTTTGGTGTCTTCCGCCGATCGGGTGTTGCGGTACTCGCTGAGGATGGGCACGAAGGCCTGCGAAAAAGCGCCTTCCGCGAATACCCGCCTGAGCAAGTTGGGCAGCCGGAACGCCACGAGGAAGGCATCCGTGCCGCTGCTGACCCCGAATTGCCAGGCGATGACGGCATCGCGGATCAGTCCCAGGATGCGGGAAAGCAGCGTCATGCTGCTGATCGCGGCCAGCGCTTTGAGCAGATTCATCTTGGGTTGATTTCGGGCAGCCGGGGCTCGCGCCGGCATTGTAACCGACACCTTCGCGCGCGCCGTCGTGGTGGTTTCCCGTGCGATATGCAGAATTTCCCGTCCGGACATCGGGTTAGACCGCCGCTCGGGATCACACCTGAAGCGGTGAAGCGGGTACCGCCAGGGTTGCAAAGCACCGGCCGAGCCAGTACCATGTCGCACTTTTTTGCAAGCCCCCCGCGCTTCGGGGTGCCGGACCAAGGACAGCACATGGCCAATATCGCATCAGCCAAGAAACGCGCCCGCCAGGCGGAAAAACGCCGCGCCCATAACGCAGGGCAACGCACGGAACTGCGCTCCGCCATCAAGAACGTGAAGAAGGCGATTGCCGCGGGCGACAAGAAGGCGGCGCAGGCGCAGTTCCAGGCTTCCCAAAGCCGCATGGATTCCATCGCCGACAAGCGCATCGTCCACAAGAACACGGTTTCCCGGCAAAAGAGCCGGCTGGCGGCCGCCATCAAGGCGATGGCCTGATCAAGTCCGCAAAGCGCCCAGTGCAAAAGGCCCGCAAGAGCGGGCCTTTTTATTTCCGGGGGACGGTGCCGGACGCTGTACGCGACTGCTGCCTACGCCACGCGGATGTCCTTGCGCACGGCCAGCGACTGGCGGATCTCGTTACGCCCCTCGCGAATCTGCAATTCGTTGTCCTTGCTGAATGCCATCAGGAACTTGAACGCATCCGGACTCATTTCCTCGAGGCGCCGGTCCACCACCACGCACTTGATGCCTGCGGCAAGTATCGGCTTGCAATAGGGCGAATAGCTGATGCGCTGGTCATCGCCGAAAAGGGACATGCAACCGCATAAACGCTCGGCCCAATCGCTGGGGCGAAATGTCTCGCCTTCGGCGGTGACACCGACGATGATCAATTCCACTATGGGCGGGCCGGACATTTTTATGATTTCCGATTCCCTCGCATCGTATCATAATTTTGCAGCGCACCAACAGTATTGAAGATCTGGAATATCAATTTAATTTATTGTTTTTATTAAATTTATATCATCGCGACAGCATGCGTTGAAGCGCTGCGCAGCTTGACGGCAAAGGGTCGCCTTGCTGATGCGTTCATGGCCATGCAGCCGCCATCCGAGCGGACGGCGGCGACCGGACGCAGACGCGCAGATTCGAAGGGCTGAACGACATGCACGGTCGATTCGAACAATCGTTGCGCGAGGGCAAATCCCTTGCAACCGCTGTCCGAATCGGATACATATAGCCTCGGAAATTCGAAGAAATTTCAATCGTACGCACGGCGGCGCATTTGCCGCCGTGTGCTTTTTGGAGCCAGCGAAAACGGCCCTGGCAAGCAACATGATGCAACACGTAATGACAACCTATGGCCGGCAACCGATCGCATTCGCCCGGGGCGAGGGATCGTGGTTGTGGGGCGTGGACGGCAAGCGCTACCTGGACGGCGTCAGCGGCGTGGCTGTCACGGGCGTCGGCCACGCGCATCCGCGGCTGGTCTCGGCAATGTCGGCGCAAGCCGGACGCGCCATGCACGTGTCGAACCTCTTCGAAATCCCGGAGCAGGAACGGCTCGCTGCGCGGTTATGCGCGCTCGCCGGCATGGACAACGCGTTCTTCTGCAATTCCGGCTGCGAGGCGAACGAGGCGGCCATCAAGCTGGCGCGCCTGTACGGACATCACAAGGGCGTGGAATCGCCCGCCATCGTCGTCATGGAGAAGGCCTTCCATGGCCGCACGATTGCCACGCTTTCGGCGACGGGCAGCCGCAAGGTGCAGGCCGGATTCGAACCGTTGCTGGCCGGCTTCGTCCGCGTGCCGTACAACGACGTCGCGGCGCTGGAGCAGGTTGCCGCCTCCAATCCCAGCATCGTTGCCGTGCTGGTGGAGCCGGTCCAGGGCGAAAGCGGCATCCAGGTCCCGGAGGACGGCTACGTCCCGCACTTGCGCAAGCTGTGCGATGAGAAGGGCTGGCTGCTGATGCTGGACGAGGTTCAAAGCGGCATGGCACGCACCGGCAAGTGGTTCGCCCACCAGCATATGGGCGTCAAGCCGGACGTGATGACGCTCGCCAAGGGCCTGGGCAACGGCTTTCCGATCGGCGCCTGCCTGGCGCGGGGCGCCGCCGCGAGCGTATTCACGCCAGGAAAGCACGGGTCGACGTTCGGCGGCAATCCGCTCGGGTGCGTTTGCGCGCTGACGACGATCGACATCATCGAGGACGAAGGTCTCGTCGAGCGCGCCGGCCGGCTCGGCCGCAAAATCCGCGAGGGGCTGGCTGCCAAGCTTTCGGGCAAGCCCGGCGTGAAGGACATTCGCGGCAAGGGCCTCATGATCGGCATCGAGCTCGATCGCCCGTGCGGCGAACTCGTCGCGCGCGGATTCGACGCGGGGCTGGTAATCAACGTGACGGCGGATACGGTCGTTCGCCTGTTGCCGCCGCTGAACATGAAGGACGAGGAGGCGCAACTGCTGGTCGACGGAGTCGCCGCGCTGGTCGCCACCTTTCTCGGATCGACCGTTGCGGCAGCCACGGCGAGCTGAGTTTCCGACATGGCATCCCCACAGCATTTCCTGCAGTTCCGGGATTTCACGCGCGATCAGTTCGAGCACCTGTTCGAGCGCACGCGCTGGATCAAGCAGCAATTCAAGGCCTACAAGACCTACCATCCGCTGTTCGACCGCACGCTGGTCATGATTTTCGAGAAGCAAAGCACGCGCACCCGATTGTCGTTCGAGGCGGGAATGCACCAGCTTGGCGGCTCCGCGATCTTCCTCAGCACGCGGGATTCCCAGCTCGGCCGGGGCGAGCCCGTAGAGGACGCCGCGCAGGTCATTTCGCGCATGTGCGACATCGTCATGATCCGCACGTTCGAGCAGGAAATCATCGAGCGCTTCGCCGCGAATTCGCGCGTGCCCGTCGTCAACGGGCTTACCAACGAATACCATCCGTGCCAGATCCTCGCGGACATTTTCACGTTCATCGAGCATCGCGGGCCGATTCAAGGCAAGACGGTTGCCTGGATCGGCGATTCCAACAACGTGTGCAACACCTGGCTGCAGGCCGCCGAGGCGCTGGACTTCAATGTGCACGTCTCCACGCCGCCGGGCTACGAGGTAGAACCGGAACGTGCCGGCCTCTACGGCACCGACCACTACGAGGAATTCGCCGACCCGATGGAGGCCGCCCGCGGCGCCCACCTGGTCACGACCGACGTCTGGACCAGCATGGGCTTCGAAGCCGAAAACGAAGAACGCATGCGCGACTTCGAGGAGTGGCAGGTCGACGTCGAGATGATGAAGCTGGCCGCGCGCGACGCGCTGTTCATGCACTGCCTGCCCGCGCATCGCGAGGAGGAAGTCGAGGCGGCCGTCATCGACGGGCCGCAAAGCGTGGTCTGGGACGAAGCAGAGAACAGACTGCACACCCAAAAGGCCCTGATGGAATATCTGTTGCTGGGAAAAATCGATTCCATCTGAGTGAACGCCGCGCGCGCGGATGCTGTCGCAACTGGAGCAGACGGGGGAAAATGTCGCGGGCAAGTCTTTGGTGCCCGTGCCCGAAATTGACGAAATCTTCCTCGAAGGAGAAATCATGATTCGATTTGGCATATCCGGGATCGCGTTGATCGCGGCACTGCTCGTCCCGATCGCCGGCATTTGCGCGGACGACGACGTCGCGTACATTTCCGACAAGAACGGCTGCAACGTCGCCAATCCCTTTCCACAGCCCGGCGAATCCATCACCTGGAGCGGCAAGTGCAGGAACAATCTCGCCGACGGCGACGGCGTCCTGCAATGGTTCGTCGACGGCAAGCTTGCGGACAAATACGAAGGCACGCTGAAGGAAGGATGGGCCGAGGGCAAAGGCACCTTGACGCGTGCGGAAGGCGGTCGCTACGCCGGCGAGTGGAAGCACAGCCTGCAGGACGGGGACGGCCGCTACGAAGCAGCCGACGGCAGCTGGTACGAAGGCCAGTGGAAGAACGGCCAGCCGCACGGGCACGGCCAATATCAGGCGCCGGACGGGCGCGTGTTCGTCGGCGAGTGGGTGGACGGGGTGTACGAAGGCGACATGGATTCGGACGACAATCCGAACAAGACTTGAAAATTCGAACGTCAACGACAGGGAAATCGTGAAGAAGAAAAACGCAGACAAGCCGATCGGAAAAGTCGTCCTCGCCTATTCCGGCGGGCTGGACACCTCGGTCATCCTCAAGTGGCTCCAGGACACCTACGACTGCGAGGTCGTGACGTTCACCGCCGACATCGGACAGGGGGAAGAACTCGAGCCCGCGCGCAAGAAAGCGAAAAAATTCGGCGTGCGCCAGATCTACATCGAGGACCTGCGCGAAGAGTTCGTGCGCGATTTCGTGTTCCCGATGTTTCGCGCCAACGCCCTGTACGAGGGCGAATACCTGCTCGGCACCTCGATCGCACGGCCGCTGATCGCGAAACACCTCGTCGAAATCGCGCGCAAGACCGGCGCCGATGCGATTTCGCACGGCGCCACGGGCAAGGGCAACGACCAGGTCCGCTTCGAGCTCGGCGCCTATGCGCTGATGCCGGACGTGAAGGTCATAGCACCCTGGCGCGAATGGGACCTGCTCTCGCGCGACAAGCTGCTTGCGTATGCCGACAAGCACGGCATTCCGGTCGATTTCAAGAAGCGCAAGGGCGGCGGCGCGCCCTACTCCATGGACGCCAACCTGCTGCACATTTCCTATGAAGGCGGCATCCTCGAGGATCCTGACTTCGAACCCGAAGATTCGATGTGGCGCATTACCGTTCCGCCGGAAAAGGCGCCGAACCGGCCGGAGCACGTCGAGCTCGAATACCGCAGAGGCGACATCGTAGCGGTGAACGGCAAAAAGATGACGCCCGCCCAGGTATTGACGAAGCTGAACGAGGTCGGCGGCAAGCACGGCATCGGCCGCCTCGACATCGTCGAGAATCGCTACGTCGGCATGAAATCGCGCGGCTGCTATGAAACGCCGGGCGGCACCATCATGCTGAAGGCGCATCGCGCCATCGAATCCATCACGCTCGATCGCGAAGTGCTGGCACTCAAGGACGACCTGATGCCGCGCTACGCGCGCATGATCTACAACGGCTACTGGTTCAGCCCCGAGCGCGTCTTGCTGCAAAGCCTGATCGACGAATCGCAAAAGCCGGTCAACGGCACGGTGCGGCTCAAGCTCTACAAGGGAACCGTGCTCGTCGTCGGGCGCAAGTCGAAATCGGACTCGCTGTTCGACTCGCGCATCGCCACCTTCGACGACGACAAGGGCGCCTATAACCAGGCCGACGCCGCCGGATTCATCCGGCTGAATGCCTTGCGCCTGCGCATCGGCGCCAAGCGCGGCAGGAAGTAGTTCGGGCCGGGACCGGCTGCGCGCCGGTCCGCCTTGCTAAAGGAGGAGATGCCATGCCCAGCTTCGACATCGTCTCGGAGGTCAACCAGGTCGAGTTGAAGAACGCGCTCGACCAGACCAACAAGGAAGTCTCCAACCGCTTCGACTTCAAGGGATCCGACGCACGCGTGGAGCACGCCGACAAGGTGCTCACCGTGTTTGCGGACGACGAGTTCAAGCTCGGCCAGGTCCATGACGTGCTGCTCGGCAAGCTGACCAAGCGCGGCGTGGACATTCGCAGCCTGCAGCGCGGGAAAATCGAGACCATCAGCGGCGACAAGGTCAAGCAGGCGATCACCGTGAAAGTCGGCGTGGACCAGGAACTCGGCAAGAAGCTGCAGAAAATGATCAAGGACGCCAAGCTCAAGGTGCAGGCGAGCATCCAGGGCGAAGCGGTGCGCGTCTCCGGCGCCAAGAAGGACGAGCTGCAGCAGGCGATCGCGCTGGTCAGGGAGAACGTCACGGACTTCCCGGTGCAGTTCAACAATTTCAGGGATTGAGCACAAACCCGAAAATTGGTGAGGCGAGAGGCGTTAGGGGTGAAAACGTAAAGTGTACTAAAGCGTTTACGCCTCATACCTCTCGCCTCCCGTTCACGCCTTCAGCCCCTCGACCCATTTGTCGTAGAGCCGGGTCGCCACACCGCGCAGCGCAGCCAGCTTGTTCGCCATGTCGACGCGCATTTGCTCGGGCTTCTGCACCGCCGGACTGCGCGCGTTCTCGATTTCATCCGCGCCGGACTTGCACCAGCTTTCGATCAGGCCTTGCGTCATCTCGACATGGCACTGCATGCCAAGATTCTTGCCGACGACGAAACCCTGGTTCTCGCACACGCCGTTGCCCATGATGCGCACCGCGCCCGGCGGAATCGAGAACGTTTCGCCGTGCCAGTGGAAGGATTCGAATCGCTTCAGGTCGGGCCCGAACCAGGCGCGCGCCTGCGGATTGTCGGCCACCTCGACCTCGCCCCAGCCGATCTCCTTCACCGGATTGCGGCCGACCTTGCCTCCGAGCGCCTTCGACATCAGCTGGCCGCCGAGGCAGTGGCCCAGAACCGGCACCTCCGCGTCGGAGGCATCGCGGATCAGGCCCAGCACCGGCGGGATCCACGGCAGGTCGTCGTTGACGCTCATCGGTCCTCCCATGAAAACCAGGCCGCTGAATTCCGAAGCGCTTGACGGGACGGGCTCTCCCTCGTCGATGGCGATGAGCCGCCACGGCAGGTCGCGCGAATCGAGATACGTGGCAAAATAGCCCGGCCCTTCGGTGGGTGAATGACGAAAGATCGCAACCGGCTTCATCGGCAGAGGATTCCCATGCGGCTCAATGTCGCGAATGGTACGCGAGTTCTGGCGATGCTCCTGCTGCCCTGCGCGATTTCCTGGGCGGCCGAAGTCAGCGTGGTCGCGCTGTTTCCCGGCAAGGCGATGCTGGTGGTGGACAAGGAAAAGCCGCGCACCTTAAGGATCGGCGAGACCTATGCCGGCGTGACGCTCGTCAGTGCAACCAGCGAGGAAGCCGTGGTCACGGTCAACGGCAAGCAGCAGCGGCTGCGTATCGGCGAAGGCGTCTACAGCGCGGTGTCGGTGCAGAACGAGCGTGCGATGGTCACGATCGCCGCCGACAGGAACGGCCACTTCACTTCCTCGGGAAGCATCAATGGCGCGCCGGTGCGTTTCCTGGTCGACACGGGGGCGACGATGGTTTCCATGACGGTCGATGACGCAAGGCGCGCCGGCGTCAATTACCTGGCCGGCGAGCGTGGCTACTCGCAAACCGCCAACGGCGTGACGCCCATTTACCGCGTCAGGCTTGCGGAAGTCCGGCTGGGGGAGATCACGTTGCGCGACATAGACGGCGTCGTGCACGAGAACAATTCGCTGCCTGTCGTGTTGCTGGGAATGAGCTTTCTGGGCAAGCTGGAAATGCGGCGCGAAGGAGACAGCCTGACACTCATGAAGCGGTATTGATCGACACTTTCACAAAACAACAACCAAGAGGAACAGCAAGACATGATCTACGAACTGCGCATCTATCACGCCTGGCCCGGCAAGTTGCCCGCGCTGAATGCCAGGTTTTCGAATCACACGTTGAAGATTTGGGAGCGCTTCGGCATCCGTCAGGTCGGGTTCTGGACGACGACCATCGGCGAGAGCAACAACGCGCTTTACTACATTCTCGAATGGGAGAGCCTCGCTGAACGCGAGCAGAAGTGGAATGCATTCGCCAACCACCCCGACTGGCTCGCCACGCGAGCGGAAACCGAGAAAGACGGACCGCTGACGACGCACATTACCAACCTGATCCTTACGCCGACCGCTTATTCCAAGATGAGGTAACGCCCGCGCGGCGACGCTAGTTGAACAGGCCGTCGCTGCCGGCTTCGGTGAGCTGCGCCGGCGCATCCTTGGGCGGGCCCGCAGCGGCGGCCGGAGGGCAAGAGGGATCGCGTTTCGCCGAGCGCGCTGCTTTCGACGTTCCGGCCTTCTTCGGCGAAACACGTGGCGGCAAGGTATAGGTCCGATGGTAGACCACGGGCGCGATCGCGCCGGTCCTCGGCCTGTGCTTGACCTCGGCCGACACCGCCTTGTCGGCCTCGGGTTTCTTCGCTTCCTTCTTGTCCGGCTTGCTGGTTTCCTTCTGTTCCGGTTTCGCTTCCGCCTCGGCTTTATCCGGCTTGGCCGCATCCATCCCGGCCATCGCCTTCTCCTTGTCGGCGGCTCCGTCGGTTTTCGCAGCCTGCCCTGACTTCGTCGCGCTGGCTTTCGCCGGAGCCTTCGGCGGGTTGCAGGCCGTCTCCAGCAGTCTTTCGCGAAGCGAGTCCGGCTCCACCATGGCCGGAAACTGCAGCCCCTCGAGATTCGTGCGCTTGACCTCGACACCGTCCTCGCTGAAATAGATCTTCAATACCGGATCGGTCGTGCGCAGGGTGCAGTGGTAGTTGGTCAGGGACTTGACCCAGTAAAAGCTGCCCTGCCAGGTCGCGCTCGTCTGGGGGGCGCTGAACTTCTGCCAGTCCCAGGCCTGGACGGTATTGCCGTTACGCGCGAGCGCCTCGACGTCTATGAATATCGCCCGCTCCGGATTGATGCTGACCGGCTTCCAGCGCGCGGCGAACGCCGAACCGGCGGCGGCAAGCAGGCCCAGGACGAGGACAAACGCGATTTTCGGGAATGCATGCATGGGATATTCCTGTTCCCGGTATCGGAATTTCCGCGCGAATCTTAAGCCTCGTCCCCGTGAATCCCGCCCCGGCCGGGGTTTGCCGGAGAGGGCTGATTCCGTACAATTACCTGTTCGATATGCATTTGCGCCGGAACCTGGCAATCATGGATGAAAAACTGATCTACAACGTCAATGTCGCCGCGCAGGAAGTCCTCATCAATCCCGATGAGATCAAGCGCCGCATCCCTCAGACCGAAAAGGCCGAGCAGACCGTGCTCGAGGGCCGGCACGCGCTGGAGCGCATCCTCGACCGCCGCGACCATCGTTTGATGGTCGTGGTGGGGCCTTGCTCCATCCACGATCCGGCCGCGGCGATGGATTATGCGCACCGCCTGAAGAAGCTGGCGGACGAAGTCGCGGACACGCTGTTCGTGGTCATGCGCGTGTATTTCGAGAAGCCGCGCACGACGACCGGCTGGAAGGGGCTGATCAACGATCCCCACATGGACGATTCGTTCGACATCGAGCAGGGCCTGCAGCTCGCGCGCAAGGTCCTGCGCGACATCAACGAGCTCGGGCTGCCGGCGGGAACCGAGGCACTGGATCCGATCAGCCCGCAATACCTGGGCGAACTCGTGACCTGGAGCGCGATCGGTGCGCGCACGACGGAATCGCAGACCCATCGCGAAATGGCGAGCGGCCTGTCGACGCCCGTGGGTTTCAAGAACGGCACGGACGGCGGACTGCAAGTCGCCATCAACGCCCTGCTGTCCGTTTCCCGCCCGCACAGTTTCCTCGGCATCAACCAGAGCGGCCAGGTGTCGGTCATCCGCACCAGCGGCAACCGCTACGGGCATATCGTGCTGCGCGGCGGGTCCAAGGGACCGAACTACGATTCCGTGACCATGTCGGTCGTCGAAAAGGAGTTGGCCAGGAACAAGCTGCCGGCCAATATCGTCGTCGACTGCAGCCATGCCAACTCGAACAAGGACCACAACCTGCAGCCGCTGGTCATGCTCGACTGCGCGCACCAGATCATCGAAGGCAATCAGTCCATCGTCGGCGTGATGCTCGAGAGCAACATCAATGCCGGCAACCAGTCGATTCCCGCCGACCTGAAGCAGTTGAAATACGGCGTGTCGGTGACGGACGCATGCATCGACTGGGCAACGACGGAAAAGCTCTTGCGCGACGCCCGCGCCAAGCTCAAGGATGTCCTGCCGAAACGCATTCCGCGCCTGGCGGAAGTTCGCAAGATCGCCGGCTAGTCCGAGTCCCCGCAAGTAAAAAGGGCGACCGCCTGATCAATCCTGGCGTCGCCCTTTTTTTCGTGCGGCGAAGGTGGCCTACCTCATCACGAACGGGTTGCCGGTCTTGACGCCGGTGTTGATCCAGACGCTCTTCATCTGCATGTATTCGAATATCGCGCTCTGGCCGTTCTCGCGGCCCACGCCGCTGTCCTTGTAGCCGCCGAAGGGCGACATGAAGCTGACCGCGCGATAGGTATTCACCCACACCGTGCCCGCCTTGATGCGCTCGGACATGCGGATGGCACGCCCGATATCGCTGGTCCAGACGCCCGAACCAAGGCCGAAGCGCACGTCATTGGCGATGCGCACGGCGTCTTCCTCGTCCTTGAACGGGATGATGGACAGTACCGGTCCGAAAACTTCCTCCTGCGCGATGCGCATCTTGTTGTCCACACCCGTGAAGACCGTGGGCTCGACGAACCAGCCCTTGCCGCATTCCGGACGCGTGGCGGCACCCCCGCCCATGCGCAGCTTCGCGCCTTCGTTCTTGGCCACATCGATGTACGACAGGATCTTCTGGTACTGCGGTTGGGTCGTTACCGGACCGACCTGGGTTTCCAGGCTCATCGGGTTGCCCATCCGCGCGGTCTTCGCGAGCGCCAGCAGTTTTTCGACGAACTTGTCATGGATGGATTCCTGCACCAGCAGGCGCGAGCCGGCGATGCAGGTCTGCCCGGTCGCCGCGAAAATGCCGGATACCGCGCCGTTCACCGCATCTTCGATGACCGCGTCTTCGAACACGACGTTCGGCGACTTGCCGCCGAGTTCGAGCCCGACTTTCTTGAAACTGCGCGCCGCGGTTTCGTTGATGATGCGCCCGGTTGCATCCGAGCCCGTGAACGTGATCTTTGCCGTCAGCGGATGCTCGACCATCGGCATGCCCGCCTCCTTGCCGTAGCCCGTCACGACGTTGACCACGCCTGCCGGGAATCCGGCCTGCTCGACCAGCTTGACGAATTCCAAAGCCGATGCAGAGGTGAACTCGGAAGGCTTGATGACGACCGTGTTGCCCGCCGCCAGTGCCGGCGCAAGTTTCCACGCCGTCAGCATCAGCGGCGAATTCCAAGGCGTGATTGCAACGACTACGCCAAGCGGCTCGTAGCGCGTGAAGTTGAAGTAGCCCTTCTTGTCGAGCGGGATGACCGCGCCCTGGATCTTGTCCGCCAGCCCGCCGAAGTAGTAGTACCACTGCGGCACGTAGTTGAGCTGCGCGCCCATTTCCGCGATCAGCTTGCCGTTGTCGCGGACTTCGATCTCCGCGAGGTGCTGCGCGTTCTGCGCAACCAGGTCGCCGAGTTTTCGCAACAGCGCACCGCGCTGGGTGGCTGTCATCTCCGGCCAGGGGCCGCTCGTGAATGCCGCGTGCGCGGTGCGCACCGCGTGGTCGGCATCCGCGGCATTGCCGCGCGGAATCAGCGCCCAGGGTTCGCCCGTGAACGGGTTGTAGCTTTCGAACCATTCTCCCGAGGATGGCGCAACCCATTCGCCGCCGATGTACATCTGGTACTTCTGCATTCTTGCCTCCTGGTTATTGTTCATTTCACGCGTTCGATGCGAACCTTGTTGTACCCCAGTAGCGAGTTCAGGATGAAGCTGAACACCGCCACGAAAATCGCCACGAAGAATCCCGCCCAGAATCCGTCCACGATGAAGCCCGGTACCAGCCACGCAGTGAGCAGGAGCATCAGCGCGTTGATGACCAGCACGAAGAATCCGAGCGTGACGATCGACAGCGGCAACGTCAGGATCAGCAGCACCGGCTTCACGAAGGTATTGACGATTCCGAGCATCAATCCCGCGATGAACAGGGACTTCGGCGAGGTGAAGGAAATGCCGTCGAACAGGTCGTCCGCAACCCACAGCGAAAGCGTGTTCACGCCCCAGAAAACCAGGAAGCGCACAAAAGGGTTCTTCAGCATGCGGAAATGGTAGCACGCGCCCCCGCGGGGCTGCCGCATGGGAGGCGGCGCCATGCCTTGCTGTAAACTGCGCCCTCCTCCCGGAAGCACCCCGATGTCCCAGCAAACCCAGACGCTGCCGCGCTCGATGTGGATCCTGCTCGCCGTGCTCACGCTCGGCTGGGGATTCAACTGGCCGATGATGAAAATGACCCTGGCCGAATTGCCGGTGTGGACATTCCGGGGCCTGTGCGTCGCTTCGGGCGCGGCCGGCCTGTTCGTGATCGCGAAGGCCAGCGGCCAGGCGATTCGTGTCCC
The DNA here is from genome assembly GCA_035548375.1 of Burkholderiales bacterium. Lineage (GTDB taxonomy): Bacteria > Pseudomonadota > Gammaproteobacteria > Burkholderiales > JACQAP01 > JACQAP01. The sequence continues at coordinate 9,740 of DASZTG010000008.1, read as the reverse complement.
GCGCGACCAATGGGTCCGGCTGATCGTCTCGTCGCTTTTCAACGTGACGCTTTGGAACATTCTGATCGGCTATGGCCTGCGCATGATGCCGGCGGGTCGCAGCGCGATCCTGGCTTACAGCATGCCGATCTGGGCCGTGCTGCTTTCCGCCATCGTCCTCAAGGAAAAGCTTACGCCACGGCGCATTCTCGGTCTGGCGCTCGGCATGGCCGGCATGGCCTTCCTGCTGGGCGGCGAGTTGAGCGTGGTACGGACGTCGCCGCTGGGCGCGCTCCTCGTGCTGGGCGGCGCAATCGGCTGGGCAATGGGCACGGTGTACATGCGCCGCTATCCGGTGGCGATCGGCACCGCCGCATTGACGGCCTGGATGCTGCTGATCGGCGGCTTGCCGATCGTGCTGGGCGCTTTGGTCTTCGATTGGGGCCACTGGCAGCCCATAGGCACGGCGGCGACGGTCGGGCTCGTTTACAACATGACCTTCGTGTTCATCTTCTGCTATTGGGCCTGGTTCAAGATCGCCTCGACCGCGCCGCCTGGCGTGTCTTCGCTGAGCACCCTGATGATCCCCATCGTCGGCGTGTTCAGCGGCATCTGGCTGCTGGGTGAATCCCCGCAATGGCAGGAATACACGTCGCTGACATTGGTCATCGCCTCGCTGGCGACGGTGCTGGTACCGCCGAAGAAAGCAGCCGACAGCCTCGCCTGACCTGCGCACGCCCATGAACGAATCCGGGTGGACCTGATCCAACGTGGCGTTGCCTCACCGGCCACAGCGGCAAATCGCTAAACTAATCCATGGACCGTCCGATAACATCCGCAGTGGCTCGGAAGTTGCTCGACTCAGGATTCCAATGAAAACCCGGCTCGTTTTCCTACTGGTTTCGGCGCTAACTGCCGGAATTGCGCACGCGGACATCTACCGCTACGTCGACGCCGACGGCACGGTGCATTTCACCAACGTACCGCAGGACAGCCGCTACAAGATCTATCTGAGGGAAAGGCGCGTCCCCGATCCGGTGACGGACACCTTGGCGAGCGAAATTCGCCACTACGACGAAAAGGACCGCGCGCGCTACGCAAAATCCATCCAGGATGCGGCAAAAGCAACCAGCCTCGAGCCGGCGCTGATCCATGCCGTGATTTCCGCGGAATCCGGTTACAACCCTTACGCGCGCTCGCGCAAGGGCGCCGCGGGCTTGATGCAATTGATGCCGGAAACGGCAAAGCGCTACGGCGTGAAGAACCGCCTCGATCCCGCGCAAAACATCAGCGGCGGTGCGCGCTACCTGCGCGACCTGGTCCGAATGTTCAACAACGACATACAACTCGCTATCGCCGCCTACAACGCCGGCGAGAACGCAGTGCTGCGCGCCGGCAACCGCATTCCGCCGTTCGCGGAAACCATGACCTATGTTCCGCGGGTCATGACGTACTACAAGAAATACCGCACTACGTCTTGAAGTCAATGCTGCGTGCCTGAAGCCTCAGCGAGAGCTGGCAGGTGCACGGAAATCCAGTTGCCATAGCGCTCCATCCAGTCGCCGCCTGCTGATCGATCGGTTGCATCGTCAGCACCGCCGATGCAACCCAAACCGGCGAGCCGCATGTTGCGGACGCGCCCCCCGCTGACGGCTGAGCAAGCAATTCCCCAATCAATCGGACGCCCGTGCAGTTCCGCCACGGCTCGCCTATCATTCGCCTCTTTCGCGGACGCCGCTTTCGCGCACCTCACGGGAGAACAACAATGAAAATCGAGCGCATCGAAACCACGGTCCTGCGCATGCCGTATACCAGCGGCGGCCCGTCGGACACGCAGGTCTGGGGCGGGCAGGCGTGGCAGACCGCCGACGTGCTGCTCGTCAAGGTCGTGACGGACGCGGGTTTGACCGGCTGGGGCGAAGCCTTCGGCTATAACGTGATCCCGGCAACGAAGGCCGCCATCGACCAGGTCATCGCGCCCATGTTCATCGGCCGCGATCCGCGCGACATTTCGACGCTGATGCTGGAGAGCCAGCAGAAGCTGCACATCTTCGGGCGCAGCGGGCCGGTCATCTTCGGGCTTTCCGGCATCGACATCGCGCTCTGGGACATCGCCGGCAAGGCCGCGGGCCAACCCGTGCACCGCCTGCTCGGCGGCGGCAAGGCGCGACTGACCTGTTATGCCAGCATGCTGCGCTATACGGAGCCGCCGCTCGTCGCGAAAAACGTCGAGCGCGCGCTGGCCGAGGGTTTCCGGCACATCAAGCTGCATGAAATCGAAGTCGCGCCGACGCGCGCGGCGCGCGAGGTCGCCGGCGACGACGTCGACATCATGCTGGACGTCAACTGCCCGTGGACGCAGCGCCAGGCGCTCGACATGGCGCAGCGGCTGCGGCCGCTGAACCTGCGCTGGCTGGAAGAACCCGTGTGGCCGCCGGAGGACCACGGCGCGCTCGCTTACATTCGACAGCACGGCGGCATCCCGATCGCGGCCGGCGAGAATGCCACCACCGTCGCGCAGTTCAAGCATCTGTTCGAGGCGGGCGCGGTCGACTTCGTGCAGCCCAGCCCGGCGAAAATGGGCGGCATCTCGGAACTGCGCAAGGTGTTCGAGCTTGCGGCCGCGTACAACGTCACCGTCATGCCGCACAGCTTCTACGACGGTCCGGCGTTTCTCGCAGGCGTGCACGTAAACGCCGCCTGCGGGCGCGATTCTATGGTCGAGTGGCGTTACTTCAACATGGAAACGCGGCTCTACGGCGACAACGCCGTGCCGCGCAACGGATCCATCGACGTGCCCCAGGGGCCTGGCCTCGGATTCGATCCCGATCCCGACGTGATCACGCGCTTCCGGACCGGCTGAGCGGACTCGCGCGGGAGTAGAATCGATGCATGAACCTCGAGCGCATCACCGTGGAGTTTCATGCCGAAGAGGATCGCCTGATGGTGCGGGTGTTCTTCGACAAGAAGGCCGAGATCCAGTTCTGGCTGACGCGCCGCCTGGTTCATCGCATCTGGCCGGTGCTGCTGCAGATGGCGCAGGCCAGGCCCGAAATCCAGGTGCAGGCCAATCCCGAGGTGCGCCAGGCCATGCTGGGCATGCAGCACGAGAAGGCGTTGCAGGAGGTCAAGTTTTCCCGTGCGGCACCGGAGCCGGAACGCGAGCATCCGCTGGGCAATGCACCCATGCTGGTGAGCAAGGTGCGCGCGCGCCGCAACGAGCGCGGGCAAACCGTGCTGTCGCTGCAACCGCCGCAGGGCAACGGCGTCGAGCTCGCGCTCGGCGATACCCTGCTGCACGGCTTCATGAAACTTGTGCAGGACACCACAGTCAAGGCTGAATGGGGCCTTACACTCGCCGTGCCCGCCTTTGCGCACCTTCCCTCCGAAGCGGACGCGAGCCGGACCGTCAACTGACGCGCGGCTGCGGCGTTGTGGCCAGCAGGACTACGCCTTGAATTCCTCATTCCCCCTTTTCCTTCGGTTGCGCGTCGCGGCGATCGCCTGCCTCATCGGCCTGTCCGGCTGCGCGACGTTTCGCAGCTACGATTCCGAGCTCACGAAGACGATCGGGCTCGCCGCGGCGGGCAACGTCGATGGCGCAATCAAGAACCTGGACGGCAACAACAAGCTGGGCTCCAAGGACCTGCTCTACTACATGGAGATGGGAGAACTGCAGCGCCTGAAGTATCGCTATGACGAAAGCGAAAAGGCCTGGCTCGCCGCCGACGAACACGTGCAGGCCTGGGAGAAGACGGCTGCATACAATCCCGAGAAATTGCTCGGCGGCGTCGGCTCGGTGCTGCTGAACGACAAGTCGACGCCCTACGAAGGCCACGACTACGAGAAAGTCATGGTCACCACGCGGCTTGCGCTGGATCGCCTGGCGCAAGGCGATTTCGACAACGCGCGCGTGGACATCAAGCGCACGCATGAACGCGCCGCCGTCATCGACGCATTGCGCGCGAAGGAGTTGCAGAAGACCCAGGACGAGGCGAGGAAGAAAGGCGTCAAGACCAGCTTCAAGGAGTTGAACGGCTATCCGGTCCAGGAAATCAGCAACCCCGAAGTCAACGCGCTGCGCAACAGCTACGAGAGCGCGTTCAGCCACTACCTGGCCGGATTCGTCTATGAGGCGCAGGGCGAGCCCAGCCTGGCCGCGGCCGGCTATCGCCAGGCGATCGAGCTGCAACCCGGCCACGCGCTGCTCGAGGACGCGCTTGCCGGGCTCGACGCGCGCGTCGCCGCGCGCGACGATGGATACACCGACGTGTTGTTCGTCATCGAGGCCGGCACGGCGCCGGGCAGGAAATCGCGCCAGTTCAGCCTGCCGTTTCCGTATCGAGGCCGCCTGCTGATCGTGCCGGTGTCGTTTCCGGTGATCGTGCCGGGCCAGCCCTCCTTCATGCCGGCGCAACTGCAGATCCAGGGCGGGCCGACGCTCTCGCCGGTCACGATCACCAGCATCGACCTGATGGCCCGCAAGGCGCTGCAGGAGGAAATGCCCGGCATCATCCTGAGGGGTATCATTCGCTCCAGCGGCAAGGCCATCGCCCAGTACGAGGCGGGCAAGAACGACCAGACCGGGCTGGTGGGCCTGGCACTCGCGATCGGTTCCATCGTCACGGAATCGGCCGACGAGCGCGGATGGCGCTCGCTGCCGGCGCAGATCGCGATCGCCCGCGCGCGCATCCCGTCGGGCACGCATACGCTGGGGTTGGGCGCCGCCCCCGGTGCGCGCAGCATCAGCTTCACCGTCTCGGGGCGTTACGCGGTCGTCGGGCTGCGCATGCTGGGCAACGCAACCTACGCCATGGTTCCGCAGCCCGCAGGATCCACCCAGGCGGAAGTCACCAGCGTCCCGGCGGAACCGTCAACGCCGCCGAAGTGACAAACGTTCTGGGCACGAGTTGTAAACTGAGGAGCACACCATGAAAACGACTGTCGTTGCATGCGCGCTGATCGCGACCGCCGTCGCCGGCTGCGCCAGCCATACCAAATACGAGGAACCGGGCTATGCTTACGGCTGCCCGGTCGGCGCCGAGAAAATCAAGTCGAAGGAGCAACTGGTCAAGGCCAAGGTCGAGATGGCCGGATCGGTCCCGCATGTGGAAGTCGCCGACCTGCGCTGCGCGCAGCGCAACGACCAGTTGCGCGTCGACGTCGATCTCAGGAACACCAGCAACGACGTGCGCCGCATCGCCTGGAAGGTCCGCTGGATGGACAAGGACGGCATGCGCGCGTGGGACGATGAAACCTGGAAGCCGGTGCTGATCTACGGCAACACGATCCAGACGCTCACCACGCAGCCGCCTTCGCAGGAAGCGACGGATTTCCGCGTCGTCGTCATGGACCAGGACAAATGACACCGCAACCGATTTTTCCGAAGGAGCCATCATGAAGCAAGCCCTGCCCCTCCGCATCGCCGGCGCAACGCTGTTATGCGCGGCCGTCGTCCTGTCCGGCTGCGCGGAGAAAACACGCTACGGCGACGCGCGCGGCGTCGAGACCGTGACCAACCAGTTCGGCTCGACGGACCTGCAGATGATCGCCGAATCCATGACGCGCTCGATGCTCAACACGCCCATCGTCACGAACGGCGAGCGGCCGATCATGACGGTGCAGGAAGTCAAGAACAAGACCAGCGAATACATCGACACGCGCTCGATCACCGATTCGATCCGCGTCGAGCTGCAGAAGAGCGGCCGCGTGCGCTTCGCGGTGGACGCCGCCGCGATGGACCAGCAAATCGAGGAACTGAAGCGCCAGCAAAGCGACTACTACGACAACAAGAAATCGGCCGAGATCGGCAAGATGGTCGGGGCGGCGTATCGCATCGAGGGCAACATCACCTCGATCGTCAAGGAAGCCAAGGACGTGAAGGACGTCTACTACAAGTTCAGCCTGCAGCTGTGGAACGTGCAAAGCGGCCTGCTGGAGTGGGCGGACGAGAAGGAAATCCGCAAGACCACGTCGCGCTAGCACGCGAGAGGTTTTCGACCAGGACGCCCGTCGCCGACGCGACGGGCGTTTTGTTTTCTATTCCTGCATGCCCAGCGCCTCGGCCATGATGTGGTAGATCACGTTCTGCTCCATGACGCCGCGCACGAGGTGGGCCTGCGGGCCGCGCGCGTAGATCGCGACGTCCTCGCCGCCGTGGGTCTCGCTTTCCATGGGCATGGCCGATTCCTGCAGGTAGTCGGGCGACGTGGTGTCCACGTTCGTGAGATCCGGCCGGCCCGAGGTAATGCCGTGGAAGCCGGGCCCGTGATGCGGAAATTTCTTCGATCCCTCCGCCTGCGTGATCGACGATCCCGAATAGCCGGGCCCGTTCACGTAACCCAGCGTGGTGTAGGGTTCGCCCAGCGCGTCCTGCGCATATTCCCTGGTCGGCCTGCCCGCTTCGACGACCTTGCCGAGGATGGGATTGCCGCGCTTCGGATAGCCGGCGATCGTGAAGGTGTGGCTGTGGTCGGCCGTCACGATGATCAGCGTATCGCGCGCGTCAGTTCGATCCATCGCGAGCTTCACGGCGCGCGCGAACTCGATGGTATCGGTCAGCGCCCGGTAGGCATTGCCGGCGTGGTGAGCGTGGTCGATGCGACCGCCCTCCACCATCAGGAAATAGCCCTTCTGGTGCTGCGCCAGGATGTCGAGCGCCTTGCCGGTCATTTCCGCGAGCGACGGCTCGCCGGCCGCGTCCTTGCCGCGATCGTGCTCGAACTGCATGTGCGAGGGCTGGAACAGCCCGAGGAGATGGCGCACCTGCTTGAGATCGAGCGCATCGAGCTGCGCCTTGTTCCACACGTAGGCGGACTTCGGGAAGCGTGCCTGCCATTCCTTCGTCAGGTCGCGGCCGTCGCGGCGCTCGCCCGTCTTGTCGGGGTATTCCGGGTCGTGCGTCGTGCGCGGCAGGAACTTGGCGCGGCCGCCGCCCAGGGCAACCTCGAGCGAATCTTCCCGCGAAGATTCCAGCAACTGCCGCGCGATGTCGGGAAAGCCGGCGTCATTGGCGGCGTCCGGCTGGTCGGCGTCGCTTTCCCAGTCGCGATCCGGCGAATGCGCATAGCAGGCCGCGGGCGTCGCATGCGTAATACGCGTGGTGGTCACCACGCCGGTCGCCATGCCGCGCTCGGCGGCGCGTTCCAGGATCGTCTTCATCTTGTTGGCGGCCACCGCGCGGAAGTCTCCACGCGACACGCGCTCGTTCACCGAGATCAGGCCGTCGTTCGTCTTGATGCCGGTGACGATGGCACTCATGGTCGGCGCCGAATCCGAAGTCTGCTGGTTCGCGCTGTAGGTCTTGGACAGCCCCACGTACGGCATTTTCTCGAACGAGAGCTGGTTCTCCTCGCCCATCAGCCCGTGTTGCTGGCCCTCCAAGATGCGCGCGGCCGTCACCGTCGAGATGCCCATGCCGTCGCCCAGGAAGAGGATCACGTTTTTCGCGCGGCCGAGCACGGGCTTTTCCAGCTTGGCCTTCTCGACGGCAGCGCGCCCGTTGCGAAACCATTCCTCCGGTGTCTGGGCCTGCGCCGACTGTATCGAAAGAACGAAAACACTCACCGCACAGGCGCAGAGCACGCAGAGAAGAGCAGGGACAAAAGCAAATGCGAAATGCCTCGCCTGTGAGCGGACGGCGATTCGTTGGCATTTGTCGATTCCCGTCAATATCCACATGATCCTGTTTCCGGTCCTTTCTCTGCGCTCTCTGTGTCTCTGCGGTGAAATCGTCTTGCCTTACGCCAGCGGTCCAAGCGCCGCGGCATAGCGTTGCGCGCAGCGCATGCCGAACGCGTTCGGCGCGAGAAACGGCGCCCGGTCGAAGACCTCGCCCAGGCCCAGGCGCATGGCGGCGATGCGCTTGCCGTAGGTATGCAAGGTATCCAGCGACTGCATGACGAAGACGATCGCGGGCAACACGTCGCGGTACAAGGCTTCCGCATGCGATTCCGCACCCTCACCCAGCAGATCGAATATGCGCGCCTGGCGATCGAACGTATCGGTGGCGGGAATCATGCCCGCGCAACCCGCGCGCAGGTTGTCGATGAGCTCGAGTCCACCGCGACCGTTGAACACCGTCACGCGCTCGCCGGCCTCCTCGATGAAGCGACGGATGGTCAGCGCCGAGCCCTCGCCTTTCAGGAGCCTGAAATTCGCATGATTGCGCGCGAGCGTGCTGACCCCCTCGGGAGTAAGCCCCACTCCCAGGTATTCCGGCGCGTTCTGGATGGCGACGGGCAGGTCGACGCCATCGGCGACCGCGCCGAAAAAACGCATGAAGAATTCTTCCGGCACGCCGCGATCAGGCGGCGGCTGCAGGATGACCCAGTCCGCGCCGCGCGATCGGGCGAATTTCGCGAACTCGACCTGGCCCGGGACGTCGGGCGCGTTGACGGTCACGACCAGCGGCAGGCGGCCCGCGAGATCCTCGGCCACCCAGTCGACAAGCTGGCGACGTTCCGCATCGCTCAGCTTGCTCACCTCGGTGCCCAGGCCCAGCACCGCCATGCCGTGCGCGCCGTTGTCGACGAAGGCCTGGACCTGCTTGCGCGTCGCCTGCCGGTCCAGCCCGCCGTCGCGGGTGAAGAAGGCGTACAGCATCGGATAGATTCCGCGCGGCGTGCCGTTGCTTCGCATCGTTTTCTCCACGGGCGGCATCGTATACGCTCGCGGCAGGCGCCTCAACAATCCGCCGCGCACCGGTACCGGCAGGCCCGTCTTGGCCTATAGTGGCGGGTGGGCAAACACGAAGGGCCGGAAACCCGAATGGAATTGACGGAGGAGGAAATCGAGCAGGTCCGGGGCCGGATCGCGGCGCTGAAGATCGAGCACCGCGACCTCGACGACGTGATCGAGCGCCTCGCGCACGATCCCAGGCTCGACGAACTGCAAATGCAGCGACTGAAGAAACGCAAGCTGCTGCTCAAGGACCAGATTTCCGCGCTGGAACGCCAACTGGTGCCGGACATTTCCGCCTGATGGACAACGGCGGTGCCCTTACGCACGTTGAACCGCCAGCGGCAATCCACGGTCCTACTCCCATGATCCGGCTTGCTTCGTCACCCTTCATCCGCTGCCTCGCCGCATGCCTGTGCCTCACCGTGCTCGCCGGTTGCGCCGGCATGCAGCGCCGGCCGCCGCCCACGATCGAGCAGATCGTGGAAATGGCGAAGGCCGGCAAGCCTGCGGAGGACATCGTGCGCGAATTGCAGGAAACGCGGGCCGTGTATCCGCTGACCGCCTCGCAGATCGTCAAGCTCCACGAGCAGGGCGTGCCCGATACCGTGCTCGATTACATGCAGAACGCCTATTCGGACAGCATTCGCTGGGAGGCGCGCATGCAATACGAGAACACCTTCTGGTGGCATGATTGTTTCTATTGTTACCACCGGCCCGTCATCGTGGTGCCGCGCTGAACGTTGATCGGGTTCCGGGTATCATCGCCGCCATTCAATGGAGCCCAATATGATTGCTTACGGACGCATGACGAAAATTCTGGCAACGATCGCAGCCGCAGCCGTTGCCCTGGCGGCATCGGGCTGCTCGATGATGACGCCCAGGCCCGTCACGCCGATTTCGGAAGTGGTGAATTCGAGCAAGGGCGGCAATGCGGACCAGGTCATCGCGCGCATGCAGGGCTCGAAAACCACGTACGCATTGCGCGGATCGGATTACGGCAAGCTCGCGGATGCGGGCGTGCCGCCGCCCGTGCTGGATGCCTTGCAACAGTCTTTCGTCAACGACGTGGACCTGCTGAC
>DASZTG010000007.1:0-2221 GCA_035548375.1 Burkholderiales bacterium | reverse complement strand
TGCGACGCGCTGTCCCACCGCTATCGGCGGTTGCGCCGTGGCATGTGGAAGCCCGGCCACGTCAAGTATTTCAAGCGCAAGTTCTGGAAGCGGCTGCGGCGCGTCGCGAAGCTGCATTTGCGCGGCGCGGACTAACCGCCGGGAAGTGGCCCGGCATCGCCGTTTCTCGGTCCGATTGTCTTTTCCCGTCGAGCGCCGCTACATTTCAGGGAGGGACGCTAGGAATCGGACATGGGCCGCATTGCAGACATACGCGCGCACCGTAAGGCGACACGCAATCCGCTGGCGGAGTCGGAAAAGCCTTTTACCGATGAGCAGGAGGCTTTGGTCCGCAGCGCGCTGGACGACGAGCGTATTTTAAGCGGCCAGATCTGGGGCGAGTTGCGGGTATTCCTCGCGGTCGCGAAGGCGAAGTCCTTCAGCCGTGCCGCCGAGATGCTGGGAACCAGCCAGCCAACCGTCGGACGCCAGGTCAAGCGGTTGCAGGACGTGATGGGCTCACAGCTCTTCATCTCGACGCAGCACGGCGTGCGGCTGACGCCAAAGGGCCGCGAACTGGCGAAATCCCTTTCCGACCTCGACCATCGGCTCTTTGCTCTCACAAACGACCTGCGCGCGGAATCGCAAGGGACCGCGGGACAGGTGCGCATCAGCGTCACCGACGGCCTCAACACGTTCTTTCTCGCGCCGGCCTTGACCGATTTTTCGCGGCAGTTCCCGAAAATTCAGGTTCACCTGAAGAGCCCGCTCAACGTCATGAGCTTGCGTGAGAACAAGACCGACATGATGCTCGGGTTCAGCCCTGACGGATCGGCCGACATAACCTCGAAGCGCCTCGGCAAGCTGCACTTCATCCCGGTCGCATCGAAGGGCTACATCAAGAAGAACGGCCTGCCGACCAGGACCAATCTCGACCGTCATTTCTTCGTCGATTCCGAAATGTATGGCGCGCAGACGGGCCTGTGGGAGCCGTGGCGCAATTGCACGTCGCAGGGAACGATCCTGCATCGCTGCGACAATTCCTTCGCCTATGGTATGCTCGTCAAGGCGGGCGTCGGCATCGGGCTGTTGGGCAGCTACACCATTATCGAGCGGGAAGCGATGCCGCTTGAAATCATGCAGACGATCTCGGTTCCGCTCTATGCGCTGGCTCTGACCGAGCGTCTCAACGCAAAGCCGGTGCGTCTCGCGTTCGACTGGATCTGCGACATATTCGGCACAAACAATCCGTGGTTCGCGAATGAGTTTCGTGCCGATGTCAAATCCAGCGGCTATGACGCCGGCTTCAAGATGTTATTCAACCTTGAATGATGTCGGCCGTTTGCGGCTGCTGATCTGCACCGAGATGTCGAGATAGGTATTCGCGACGTCCTCGAACAACTCGGCAAGTTCGAGGGGGATATCGCCTTCTTCCGACAATAGCTTCTCGAACATCACCGTATGGATGCTTACGATCCGCCGCAGCTCTTTGCGGAAGAACATCAGGATATCGAACCGGCTAAGGGTGTTGATGGCGAGCAGGTCTGGCGTATTTCGCATGATGCAGTTTTACGCCTCGGCCATTTCGAATTCCGACGGTACGTCCCAGTGCCCCTCGATTCTGAAGAGGACGTCCATCCCAGTCGCTTCCGAGATCGCATTCTCCGGCGGCTGCAGGAACTTGACCAATTCCTGGTAGGCTTCATCGTGGCCGGCGAACTCAAGAGGCCGCTTTCCATCCACGATCTTGAAGCCGAGCAGCTTGCGCCACAGCGCGGCGTAGCGCGGCTTGGCATGGGTGATGACCTTGTCATAACCCTTCCGGGCGACATGCTCGAAAACCGCGTTGGCGCAGCTTTTGATGACGTGCATCTCGCGGTATTCCTTGCGAAATGATGCCCGCTCGAATTTGGCGAAATCCTTGAACCACCGGATACGCACCGTGCCGATGGGTTCGGTCCCGGCATAAACGACGAAGTGCGTGGCCTGGTAGTCGTTGCCGTCGTAGGTCTGCCGGGCGGTGACGCCGTGCTCTTCCATAAAGCAAATCGCTCGAACCGCGTGTGCGTGGAGCAACTGCTCGTAGGTCGTGACGACCTCCGTCCGGATGGAGTTGTGGTTGCGGTTGATCGCGTTCTTGACGTCCATGGTCTTGCGTCCCTTGCTGGACCGCAAGAAACCTCAAAAGGAGTCCCAAGTGAATGAACGGATTTTTCCGCCGGTGTTCATGGATGTTTAGCCT
>DASZTG010000006.1:0-1565 GCA_035548375.1 Burkholderiales bacterium | reverse complement strand
CTGGTCGATCGGCTGCTGTCGGCCGGTCACGACGTCGACATTTTACGCGACGATTATTCCGACCTCATGGGACATGCCGGCGCGGCGATCCTGCATCCAAACGGCACCTGCGAGGCCGGCCACGATCCGCGCGCCGACGGCGGCGCAGCGGGAGCGTAGCCGGTGTTCTAGTATTCGCCGGCGAGACGCATAACTTCGAACCATGGCGCACGGCCACGTCCATTCGCACGCGCAACTCCCCAAGCGACGGGATTTCGGGCGGAATTTTGCCATCGCGACGGCGCTGAACGTTGCGCTGGTCATCGCGCAGGTCATCTACGGCTTCCTTGCAAACTCGCTGGCGCTCCTCGCGGACGCCGGTCACAATTTCGGCGACGTGATCGGCCTGGTTCTGGCGTGGGGGGCGTTTGCCCTGTCCGGCTGGAAGCCCAGCCGCGGCTATACGTTTCGTTTCCAGGGCGCGTCGATTCTGGCTGCCTTCGCCAACGGACTCATTCTGGTTGTCGCGACCGGCGCGATTGCCTGGGAGGCTGTGCGGCGTTTCTGGGAGCCGCAGGAGGTGGCGACGGGCACCGTCATGGCGCTTGCGCTGCTCGGTGTCGTGGTCAACGGCATATCGGCGCTATTCCTGCACGCGGGCCGAAAGAGCGATCTGAACGTTCAAGGTGCCTTCGTGCACATGGTCGCCGATGCCGGCATGTCGCTCGCGGTGCTGGCGGCGGCCGCCGGCATCTATTTCACCGGCTGGCAATGGCTCGATCCGGTGGCGGGCCTTGCGATCGCGGCCGTGATCTTGGGCGGGACCTGGAGTCTGTTGCGCGAATCCTTCCGCCTCTCGCTCAACGCGGCGCCGAGCGCGATCGATCCCGCCGCAGTCCAGCACTTTCTGGAAAGCCGCGCGGAAGTTCGCAGCGTCCACGACCTGCACATCTGGGCAATGAGCACGACCGCGACCGCGATGAGCTGTCACATCGTCACCACCGGGCACCCCGGGAATGCCTTCCTGCACGACGTCGCGCACGAATTGGAACACCGCTTCAATATCTCGCATCCGACCATTCAGATCGAGCTGGCCGACGCAGGCAGATGTCCGGTCGAGCACGATCACGCGGCGTGATACTCGGTCCTAGTTCAGCCGTGATTGGTGTTATCTTCGTGAGGGATTAGAGGAATCGATGATTTTACGGATTATGGTCGCGCTTTGGCTCTGCGCCTTCGCCGGGGCGGCACAGGCGCATCCGCACGTCTGGGTGACGTTCAAGAGCGAAATTGTCTACGGGCCGGACGGCACGGTGACCGGTATCCGTCACGCTTGGGCCTTCGACGACATGTTCTCGGCCTTCGCCACGCAAGGCATCGAGAGCAAGGAGAAGGGCAAGTTCACCCGCGAGGAACTGGCGCCGCTCGCCGAGGTCAATGTCACTTCGCTCAAGGAATTCGACTACTTCACCTTCGTCACCGCGGATGGAAAGAAAGAGGCGCTGACCGATCCGCCGAAGGGCGAATACTGGCTCGACTACACCGACCAGGTGCTGACGCTGCATTTCATCCTGCCGCTGAAGCAC
>DASZTG010000005.1:0-6924 GCA_035548375.1 Burkholderiales bacterium | reverse complement strand
CGCGGCGCCGGAAAAGCGGCGCCGCGCGTCCTGATCGGGGAGGCGACATGGCGGACAAGCTCGCACCCTATCATCGCAAGCGTGATTTCAAGCACACGCCTGAACCGCGCGGCACGGTTGCCGGCCGGCACCGCAGCTTGAGTTTCGTGATCCAGAAGCATGCGGCCCGCCGCCTGCATTACGACTTCCGCCTGGAGCTCGACGGCACGCTGAAGAGCTGGGCCGTGCCGAAAGGCCCGAGCCTCGATCCGGACGACAAGCGGCTCGCCGTGCATGTCGAGGACCATCCGCTCGAATACGGCAAGTTCGAGGGCGTCATCCCCGAGGGCCACTACGGCGCGGGCAACGTGCAGATCTGGGATCGTGGCACCTGGACGCCGATCGGCGATGCGGCGAAAAGCTATCGCGCGGGCAAGATCAAGTTCCAGCTCGACGGCGAGAAGCTGCACGGCGGCTGGACGCTGGTGCGCACGCGACTGCCGGGGTCGGGTGACAAGGAGCAATGGCTGCTGATCAAGGAGCGCGACGAGGTTGCCCGCTCAGCGAAAAAGTACAGCATCACCGAAGCCTTGCCGGACAGCGTGATCAAGCAAAGCGGCAAGAAGCCGCGCGTCTGGTTGTCGAAGGAAACCGGTGCCAAGCCGAAAACGAAGCCATCCGGGGCCGTCAAAGCCGCGCGAAAGGCGAACGGCAGCCAACCAGCGCGGACGTCCGCAGCGGCTGCGTCGCTCGACGGCGCGCGAATGGCCGCGCAACCGGCAACCTTCAAACCGCAATTGGCGACGCTGGTGGAATCCGTTCCCGCCGATGGCGACTGGTCCTACGAGATCAAGTTCGACGGCTATCGCTTGCTCGCGCGAGTGGCCGGGGACTCGGTGAAGTTGATTACGCGCAACGGCAAGGATTGGACCGCGAAAATGCCCGCGCTTGCGCGCGCGATCGGTGACCTCGGGTTGCGCCCAGCCTGGCTGGACGGCGAGATCGTCGTGCAAGGCGCGAACCAGGTTCCCAGCTTCCAGGCGCTGCAAAACGCCTTCGACAACGAGAAGACGGAGAGCATCCAGTATTTCGTCTTCGACCTGCCTTACTACGATGGCTACGACCTGACCGGCGTGGCGCTGCGGGAGCGACGCGCGTTGCTGCAGGGCCTGCTCAAGGATGGCGCAAAAGGGCCGCTTCGCTTCAGCGAGGATTTCCAGGAAGCGCCCGATCGTATTCTCGATACCGCGTGCAAGCTATCGCTCGAAGGCGTGATCGGCAAGCGCAGCGATGCCGTATACGAATCGCGCCGCAGCCGGAACTGGATCAAGCTGAAATGCCAGCGCCGGCAGGAGTTCGTCATCGTGGGTTACACGGATCCGAAGGGCAGCCGCGCCGGTTTCGGCGCGCTGTTGCTTGCGGTGCATGAAAAGGACGGCGTTCTGCGTTATGCCGGCCGCGTCGGCACCGGGTTCGACGAGCGCAATCTCGCATCTCTTTACAAGAAGCTGCGCGCGCTGGAAGCGAAGCGCGCACCGTTCGCGCAACTGCCGCCCGGCCAATCCGCGCGCGACGTGCACTGGATCAAGCCCAGCCTGGTCGCCGAAATTTCCTTCGCCGAGTGGACCGGCGACGGCATCGTCAGGCATGCGGTATTCCAGGGCCTGCGCAGCGACAAGCCTGCTCGCGACATCGGCATTGAGAATCCGGCGCCAGCCGTCGATGCAAAACCGGAAGTCAAAAAGAAGACGGCGCGGGAAGGCAAAACATCAACGCGTCGCGCGGAGACCGTCGAAGACGAATTATCGGGCGTGCGCATCACGCACCCCGATCGCGTGATCGACAAGGACAGCGGATTTACCAAGCTGGACCTGGCGCGCTACTACGAGAAGATCGCGCCTTGGATACTGCCTCACCTGAAGGATCGACCCGTTGCGCTGGTTCGCGCACCGGATGGCGCGCAGGGCGAGCTGTTCTTCCAGAAGCACGCCGAGCACATGAAAATCCCCGGCATCCGCCTGCTCGACCCGAAATTCGATCCCGGCCACCCGGCGCTCATGGTGATCGACTCCGTGAAGGCGCTGGTCGGCACGGTGCAAATGGGCACGATCGAGCTGCATACCTGGAACGGCACGACCAGGTCCGCCGACAAGCCGGACCAGATGATTTTCGACCTCGATCCCGATCCGGTGCTCAAATGGGACAGCATGGTGGACGGCGCGAAGCTCACGCGCTCGCTGCTACAGGAACTTGGCCTCGACAGCAATCTCAAGACGAGCGGCGGCAAGGGGCTGCACATCGTCGTCCCGCTGGCGCGGCGGGATTCGTGGGACGACGTGTTCGCATTCGCACAGGCCGTCACCCGCCACCTCGCCACGACGCTGCCGGATCGCTTCAGCGCGAAGATGGGGCCGAAGAACCGCGTGAAAAAGATTTTCGTCGACTACCTGCGCAACCGGCGCGGTTCGAGCACCGTGGCGGCCTATTCCGCCCGCGCCAGGCCCGGATTGCCCGTCTCTGTCCCAATCGGCTGGAAAGAGCTCGACCGCATCGAATCGTCGACCGAATGGAACATCGAGTCGTTACCGCAGCGTGTCGATTCGATGAAACAGGATCCGTGGGCCGCCGGTGCGGAGCCGCAGTCGCTGACCGCCGCAATGAAAAAACGCCTGGGCTTGAAGTAGCGCCTATTTCGCGGCGCCGGCTAAGGCCTTTCGGCGCTTCCATTCCCGCACTGCGACCACCACTCCGGCCAGGTAGAGCGCCGCGATTGCGAGCAATCTTCCCAGCGACGCGGGCCTGTCGTCGGCCACCAGGCCCAGAAAAATAAACAGCATGCCGACGTGGCCCATCGCCAATGCGACCTGGCTCACGAACGAGGCGGGCCCCGCCGGTGTTGCCGGTCCGTATCTGGCAACGCCGCTCAGGCTGCTCATGGCGGTCGCGAGGAACTGGACTGTGAGTCCCACCGCAAGCAGGATCGCAGCCCCTGCCGCGACGTTGGCCCAATCGGGCGCGAATCGCGACAACGGGCCAACAACGAGGTAAACGGCGGCCAGATAGAAACCGATGAGGATCAAGAGGCCTAGCCCGAGCAGGAAATTCAGTCTGGGGAACATGAGTAATGGCGCGAAAGCGTGTCCCGCATCAAAGCAAAGCGCGGGCATCGCGTCAATCGTGCCATGGCATTTTGCAGGCATTGCGCGCAAGGATTACCGGATCTTGAGTTGGTCGCCTCCGGCAGTTGCCAACAATCAAGTCGTTAGGGCGTGGCATACGGATTGCGTTGCGCTTGGCACCAACCAGACGAGGAGGAACATCATGGCAAGCACGAAGAGCGGGACTCCGGCGAACAGCCGTGCGAAGGATGCAACCCAGCTGCTGATGGCGGACCACAAGAAGGTCAGCAAGATTTTCGCCGACTACGAAAAGGCCGCCGACGGTGACACGGCACGCAAGCAGGAACTCGCGAAAATGGCCTGTGACGAGTTGACTGTCCACGCGCAGGTCGAGGAAGAACTGCTGTATCCGGCGCTGTACGAGGCCTTCAAGGATAGCGACGATGCGCTGGTCGACGAGGCCGAGGTGGAGCACGGCACGATCAAGCAACTGGTCGCGACGCTGCAGGAATCCGATCCCTCGGATCGCCTGTTCGACGCGAACATGACGGTGCTTGCGGAGTACGTGAAGCACCACGTGAAGGAGGAAGAAAGCGAAATCTTCCCGAAGGCGCGCAAGGCGAAATCGCTGGACCTGAAGCGCATGGGACAGGAGATCGCGGCACGCAAGGCGCAACTGCAGGAAGAACTGGGCATCGAATCGGACGAGCAGCCCGCCGGGCGGCGCCCGGCCCCGGCGCAGCGCCACGCCTGACGTTGCCATGGTATCGACGGGACTCGGGCCCCGGCGTCGCCGCGACAGCGGCGACCCGGCGCCGGAAGGGCCATCGCACGAGCGTGAATCCGCGATCCAGTCGGCGCGCAAAGTCGGTCTGCGTTATGTCAACGATGCACAGCCCGGCATCCGCCGCAGCCGCATCGGGGAGAAATTCCGCTACCTCGATCCAGGCGGTCGCGTCCTGCGCGACAAGGAGACGCTCGCGCGCATCAAGTCGCTCGTCGTGCCTCCGGCCTGGAACGATGTGTGGATCTGCGCGGCGGCAAACGGCCATATCCAGGTCACGGCGCGGGATGCCAAGGGCCGCAAGCAGTATCGCTATCATCCGCTATGGCGCAAGGTGCGCGATGAAAACAAGTACGAGCACCTGATCGCATTCGGCAAGTCGTTGCCGACGATACGCAAGCGCGTCGAAAAGGACCTGTCGCTTCCGGGCCTGCCGCGAGAGAAAATCCTCGCGACCATCGTGCGCCTGCTGGAGACCACGATGATGCGGGTGGGGAATGAGGAGTACGTGCGCAGCAACGGCTCGTTCGGGTTGACGACCTTGCGCGACAAGCACGTGCGCATCGACGGTGCCCGGCTCGAGTTCGCATTCCGCGGAAAAAGCGGCGTGAAGCATTCGATCAACCTGACGGACCGCCGGCTGGCGGCGATCGTGCGGCGTTCCCGCGACCTGCCGGGCTATGAGCTGTTCCAGTACCTGGACGCGGACGGCGAACGGCGCTCGGTCGACTCCGAGGACGTCAACGAATATCTGCGCGGAATTTCCGGGCAGGGCTACACCGCCAAGGATTTCCGCACCTGGGCCGGCACCCTGCTCGCGGCCCTTGCACTGCGCGAATTCGAGAAGTTCGACTCGCAGGCCCAGGCCAAGAAGAACCTGGTCCGCGCCATCGAGTCGGTCGCGGCGAAGCTCGGCAACACGCCGGCGATTTGCCGCAAGTGCTACGTCCATCCCGCGGTGATGGAATCCTACCTGGACGGTTCGATGCTGGAGGCCGTGCAGCGCCGCGCGGAGGAGGGCCTGGCCGAAGACATGCACGACTTGAATCCGGAGGAGGCCGCCGTGCTGGCCTTGTTGCAACAACGCCTGCAACGTCCGCCGGTCAAGCCCGGCAAGCCGAGGGGCAGCCGGAAAGATGCAGGCCGCCGTACCGCGCATCGGGCAGGCGCAGGCGCCGAGAAGCCTCAGCCGCGGATGTAGTTGGAAACCTCGATCAGGTTCTGGTCGGGATCGCGGAAATAAACCGACAGGAGCGCGCCGACGGCGCCTGTGCGTTTCACGGGGCCGTCGATGATTTCGACCTTGCACGCCTGCAAGTGCGCGACGACCTCGTCGATCGGCACCGACGTCACCAGGCAGATGTCCCCGGATCCCACCGTTGCCCGATGGGCTTTCGGCTCGAATTCCTTGCCTTGCTGGTGCAGGTTGATTTTCTGCGAGCCGAAGGTCAGTGCCTTGCGGCCTTGCCCGAACACGGCCACGCCCATTCCCAGCACCTTCGCGTAGAAATCACAGGTCACGTCGATATCCTTGACCGTGAAGACGAGATGGTCGAGCGAGTCTATTTTCATTGTGCGCTCCGTAAGGAATCCTGGCGGCAATCATATCCGCAATCCTGTAGTCTTCCCGCGAAACATTGCACGAAAACACGGGAGGAGAGTCATGGTGTCAACCTGGTCGCGACGCGATTTCCTGATCGGTTCCGGTGCCGCGCTGGCGGCAGTGCAGGCGCTGGACCACTTCCATCCGTGCTGTGCGATGGCGGCCGATGCGCCGACGTCGGGCAGCGAGCTGTTCGAGTTGAAGCCGGTCGCGGACGGGATCTACGCGGCCATCGCGGCGCCGCGCTACAAGGTGAATTGCAACGCCGCCGTGATCCTCACCAACGACGGCGTCGTCGTGGTCGACTCGCATTCGAAGCCTTCCGCGGCGCTGGCGCTGTACCGCGAAATCCAGTCAATCACGAAACAGCCGATCAAGCGAGTCATCAACACGCATTTCCACTGGGACCATTGGCAAGGCAACCAGGTCTACAAGGAGGCCTACCCCGACCTGGAAATCATCGCCTCCGAGCGCACCCTCGACAACCTCACGCGGCCGGGCGCGGGCAACGGCGGCATTCCCAATGTCGACGTGCAACGCAAGATGTTGCCGAAGGAAATCGAGCAACTCGGCAACGATCTCGCCTCGGCGACCGACGCGGCGCAGAAAATGCGCTTGGAATCCAACCTGCGCCAGACCGAGGCTTACCTGAAGGAGCTCGAAGGATTCAAGCCGGCGCTGCCCACGCGCACGTTCGACAAGACCGTGTCGCTGGTGGTCGGGGATCGCGAGATCCAGATCCTGCTGCTGGGAAAGGGACACACGGATGGCGACGTCTTCATCCACCTGCCCAGGGAGAGGGTCGTCGCGACCGGCGATGCGCTGATCGACTGGATGCCCTACATGAACGATGGCTTTCCAGAGGATTGGGTGCGAACCCTGGACGCCCTGGAAACATTCGATTTCGACCACATCATTCCGGGCCACGGCGGCGTCATGCCGAAGCAGCACCTGGCGTTCTTCCGCGGCTACATGGCCGATCTCATCGCTTCCATCAAGTCGGCGCATGCCGACGGGGCAAGCCTCGAGGAAATGAAGAAGACGCTGCCCGATCGCCTCGCCGTGAAATACGAGCAGGGGATGTCGAAGCATGCTCTCGGACGCTACCGCGATCGCATCGTCGGCAACATCGAAGTCGCTTACGGGAAGGTAGTGCCCAAAGCCTAGAGCGTATTTTCACCACGGAGAACACGGAGGACACAGAGAGAACCCAAAAGAACGAGGTACGAATGGACGATCGAATTGATATCGGAGCAACAGGAATATCGCTTTTTTTCGATGTGCTATCGACCTTGTTCTTGTCCTTCTCCGTGTCCTCCGTGTTCTCCGTGGTGAAGAACAACGGTTTCAGGTTCTACGACAAACCAGCAATATCTCGTCGACGTCCGACGCGTCGAGCATGCCGGCCTGCAGTTCGAGTTTTTTCTGGAAGCGCATGC
>DASZTG010000004.1:0-14000 GCA_035548375.1 Burkholderiales bacterium | reverse complement strand
AAGGATATAGCCCATGCCGAGGTAGGGCTTCGTAAATGCCAGTTGGCCCATCAGCATGTCGTCGTCGCCGCTGTCGGACAACCCGACGAAAACGTCGCAACGCTTCCTCAAAATCGAATTACGGAAGGCGCGCGAGGTCCCGCCGCGGGTGCCCGTGTCCGCCCACACCATCTCGAGGCGCATGCCGCCGCGCTTGGCGATCTCGCGCATGATTTCGACGTCATACCCAGGTGGATCGGAATTCTGCGCGGACGAGGGGAACGAATAGGGATCCGCACAAGCCATGAGCTTTCCCTTGGCTTTGGAACGTTCCAGCGTGTCCGCAATTTCATCGGGATCGGTCGTCTGGGCATGCAGGAAGTTGCATCCCGACGCGATCGCGAACATCAATGCACTCAAAAAAATGGACTTGCGCACAATCTATTTCCTCCGTGAACTCCGCCAGCCAGTCCCTTTGGTCTCGCAGGCGTTGTCGCGGCCTGTCTTCTGGAAATTTGGAGCCTACACTTTAGCCGTTGGTTCACAAAAAAGAAGGGGGGCAGAGTCTTCGCCCCCCTTCCGCATTGCATCGACTGCGTACTACCTGAAGCGAATTTCGCTGCTGCGATTACTCGACAGCGAACACCATCAGGCCGCCGCCCTTCTGGTTCTTCTTCAGGAACTCAGAGTAGAAAATGGGCCAGATGCCGCCGCCGCCCGCGCCGTACACGATGGCAACGTACTGCTTGCCGTTCGGGCCGGTGAAGGACGTCGGGTTGCCGTGCACGCCGGAGCCGGTCTGGAAGGACCAGAGATGCTCGCCGGTTTCGTCGTTTACAGCGTTGAAGTAGCCTTCCGGATCACCGTAGAACACCAGGCCGCCGCCGGTAGCCAAAATGCCGCTGGTGGCCGGATAGTTCATCGACTTCTGCCAGGCCAGCTTGCCGGTAGCAGCGTCATAGCCCTTGGTGTGGCCTGCGCCCGCATTGAAGTTGATGATCTTCGCGCCCAGGTACCACTCGCCGCGCTTCCACTCCATTTTCTTGGCCTGGAGGTCCATCGCGAAGTCGTACACCGGCACGTACACCATCTTGCTGCGGTGGCTGTAAGCCATCGGGTGCCATTCCTTGCCGCCGTCCAGGGACGGAGCGATGTCGGTGGTCACCTTGTCGTACACCACATCCTTCTCAGGATAGTTGTAGACGGGCTTGCAGTTGTTGGCCGGGGTAATCGGCTTGGTCCAGTTCACGCGTTGCAGCGCCGTAACCCAGACGCACTTGTGCTCGTTGCCGGCCTTGCCCTTGACCGTGTTGACGCGGTCGATACCGTACAGGTGGCCATTGCGCGAGCCGTGCAGCCAGAGCTTCTTGCCGCCGACGTCGACCAGGATCATTTCGTTCACGCCGTCATAGTCATACGGATCGTTCGGCGTGTAGTTGAAATAACTCCGGATCTTGCCGGTTTCGGGGTCCAGCACCAGATTGCTGTTGGTGAACAGGTTGTCGCCGATACGAACATGGCGGTCGAAGTCCGGGCCGGGGTTGCCGACGGGCCAGTACAGGGAGTTGGTTTCCTTGTCGTAGGAACCCGTAATCCATGCCGAGCCACCACCATACTTCCACGATTCGCCGGGCCAGGTATCGTTGCCGGGTTCGCCCGGGCCGGGGATCGTGTAGGTTTTCCAGACCGGAGCGCCGGTGTCGGCATCGATCGCCGCGATCCAGCCGCGCACGCCATATTCAGCACCCGCGGTGCCAAAGATGATCTTGTTGTGCAGGGCCATCGGCATGATCGTGAAGGTTTCGGCGTAGGTGTAGTCGCCGATCTTCTTGTCCCAGACCACCTTGCCGGACGCGCTGTCCAGGGCAACGATGTGCGCATCGAGGGTCGCCAGGTAGACCTTGTTCTTATAGACGGCCACACCGCGGTTCACGACGTCGCAGCACAGCTTCGGGAACACGTCGCCGGGCAATTCGCGCTCGTACTTCCAGGCCACCTTGCCGGACACGCCATCGACTGCGATCACCTTGTTGAAGGAGGTCGTGACGTAAACCATGCCATTTACTGCCACGGCCTGGCTGTCCTGGCCTTCCAGAACACCGAACGACAGGTTCCAGACGGGGGTCAGTTTCTTGACGTTGTCCCGATTCACCTGGGTCAACGGGCTGTAGCGCGTGGTTTGGTAGTCACGGCCATACAGGAGCCAGTTCTGCGCATCCTTGTCCGCGTTCAGAAGCATGTCGTCCGTTACATAGTACGGAAAGAGCTTGGATTCAGCGCTGTCCAGACCTTGTGCGGAGACAACTCCCGAAGCACCGAACGCCGCCAATGCAGCGAGGGATACCGCAGCACGTTTGAAGTGCAACGATTGCTTCACCATTTTTTGAAAGACCTCCCGAAGATATTGCGCGGTGTTTCGAGCCATACCACCGCACATAGGTTTTGATTACTGCCTCGATGCGTAAAGCAAGACGTACAACCTGAAGGAGAATTTCGGTTCTAGACGAGCTTTACTGCAGGGCGAAAATAAGAGGTGTGCCCTATGTTGTCAACACATTTCTTCCCCGTAATGAACATGACGCGCGCGCATGGCGGCTACCGCATCGCACCAATAAAGATGGAACGACGTCCCGGCATTTGCCTGCGATATTTCATGACGCCTTATATCCTCTCCTAACGAGCGACTCAGCTAATTGCGTTTATCACCTCCAACAAGCGATGGCCATAATGAATTGCAATTCCATGTGCGCTTGCAACATCACTCCGCAGGCATCAAAAAATTATCTGGACGAGCTCGCGTCGCGCTCGGCAAACTCGGCGTCGCCTGTCAATTGCCAGTTTCATCTATCGAAATCACGATGCAACCCTTGAAAGTCATTTCGCTCCTCGCGGGCTTTTTGATCGTGTCGTTCGCGATGTCTTTTGAATGCGCGACGGCATCGGCCGACCCGCTCGTAACGTATCCGCTGCACATCAAGAAGCACGAGATCCGGGCTGAGGTTGCCGCCACGGAGCAGGAAAGGTTGCGTGGATTAATGTTCCGCGATCGCCTCGCCGAGAACAGCGGCATGATTTTTCTCTATCCACGCCCGGAATCGACCGCCATGTGGATGAAAAACACGAGGATTGCTCTTTCCGTCGCATTCATCGATGCCGGCGGACACATCCTCAACATCGAAGACATGGAGCCCTACTCCGAGCAGGCGCACGCTTCGGCTGGCGTGGCCGCCTATGCGCTGGAGATGAATCGCGGCTGGTTCAAAAAATTGGGCATCAAGCCTGGCGACACGATTGAAGGATTGAAGACCCTTCCCGCCGCGCAGTGACATGCGCCCGGACGGATATCGTCCGGGCGCACACCTACATCGGGATGTGCGTTTGCGCCACCATGAAGAACAGCATGGGGATCGACAACGCGGTATTCGTTCGCGACGCAATGAAAGCCACCCGGCGCGCCTTGTTCTTCTCCTCATCGGTGGCCGGCACTATGCCGAGAATCTTTTTCTGGTTGCGCCAGATGATGCCCCAGACGTTCAGCAGCATGATGGTGCCGAGCCACGCGCCGATGCCGATTTTCTGGAAGCCGGATTGGAACGTGAAGGCCGCGACGAAATTGGAGCCGAGCAAGGCGGCACCCGCCAGCCAGGTCACGAGTGCAGCCCAGCGGAAATAAAACAGCGCGCGCGGCGCGACATGCTTGGAGATCCCGGCGGCCGTGCCGTCGGCCTGCGCGGATTTCATTGCCGCCACCTGCACGAAGTTGAAGTAATACAGAAGGCCCACCCACATGATGCCGGCCATGATGTGTATCCATCGGTAGATCCCGGGAAGCATGTCCATGGCTTATCCCCCTACCAGCGATTTGGCAAGGTAGTACAGGATGACGGTCAGCACGAGACCGGTGATCACGGTGCCCCACAGGGATTCGAGCGGATTCTTCATGTTTTCCTCCTCGCGTTGTGAATCCGCGATCAGTGTAGGGACGGCGCCGCCACGCCGCAATAGTCTGTTGTCATAGGCATTCACGCTTACCGGGTAAGGCGCAAATAAAAAGGGGCGTCGATCGACGCCCCTCATGCAAATCACACTGACGGCAAGACTAGCTGCCGAAATTCTGCGCGACGAATTTCCAGTTGACGAGGTTCCAGAAGGCCGCGACGTAGTCAGGCCGCTTGTTGCGGTAGTCCACGTAGTAGGCGTGTTCCCAGACATCACAGGTCAGCAAGGGTTTGTCTGCGCCCGTCAACGGCGTGGCGGCGTTGGACGTGTTCGCGATATCCACACTGCCGTCGCCTTTTTTCACCAGCCAGGTCCAGCCGGATCCGAAATTCCCCACGGCGCTCTTCGTGAAGGCTTCCTTGAACGCAGCAAAGGAGCTGAATTTCTTGTTGATCGCGTCGGCAATGGGGCCTGAGGGGTCGCCGCCTGCGCGCGGCGCCAGACAGTTCCAGTAGAAGGTATGGTTCCAGACCTGCGCGGCGTTGTTGAATATTCCGCCCGAGGACTTGCGAATAATGTCCTCCAGGGTTGCGTTTTCGAACTCGGTGCCTTTCACCAGGTTGTTCAGATTGGTGACGTAGGCTTGATGGTGTTTGCCGTAATGGTATTCCAGCGTTTCCTTGGATATATGCGGCTGCAATGCGTCCAGGGCATAAGGTAGGGGCGGGAGCTGATGCTGCACTTGTCGATCTCCTGATCAGGTGGAATGGAGGCGCGTTGGAAAGCGCAGTAGTTTAATGGAACGCAGCCGACCCGCCAAAGCCGTTACCCGCCGGCGAAATCTTCGCCGACGGCGATGACGATGGCAGTCGCATCGTTGCGCCCCATGTACTGGACCTGATTTCTGATCGATCGTTCCACCAAGTCGTCCGCGATCGACTGGGCCTCGCCACCCGCCGCCATGACCTCGCGAATCACGCGCTCCCCCAGGACCTCCCAGACGCCGTCGCTGATCATGAGAAACACATCGCCGGGTATCAATTCGCCGTCGGTATAGTCGGCGACAAGATGGGTGTCCAGGCCGACCGCGCGCTTGAGTACATGTCGCATGTCACCCCTTTCCCAGGTATGGTCGGTCGTCATCTGCTTGAGCACGTTTGCGCGCTGCCGATACACCCTCGTGTCGCCGACATGGGCCAGGTGATAGAAGCGCCCCTTGAACACGACCATCGTCAGCGTCGTCACCATCCCCTCGTATTCCGGGTGGCGCGCGTTCTCGGATACCAGCCAGTCGTTGATGGAGCGCAGCAGCTTGTCGAGCGCGTGCGCGACGTTCCAGGCGGCAGGCGCGCCATAAAAATCCCGCAGCAGGCTCTTTACGGTGGTCTCGGAAGCAAGGCGGCCGCCGCCGTTGCCGCTGACGCCATCCGCGATCGCGACGGCGATCCCGCGCAAGGACGCCTCGCTCTCTTCGCGCGGAGTCACGATGCCATGGAAGTCCTCGTTGTCCTTGCCCGGTACTGCGGCCGTCGCATGGCCAAGCTGCAGCCGAAGCATTGCTTTGCCCGGAGCGCCGCCGGTGCAAACACTGTTCCTGGAGAGCATTGGAGTCTCATCGAGCGTCATGGCGGGGGCTCGTGCCTGGATTCCGGATTCTCAAGATCACGCGATCAATTCAGGACGCGCGTATGCCCGCCATCGCCGGACCGACCGTGCGCCTGCGGCGTAAGGCCGCCAGCCTCCACCGCGGCGATGGCCTTCGCCTGGTTCATGTCGTCCGTATATCCCGAGGAAAACAGGCAACAGGCCAGCTGGTTTACCAGCGGATGCGGGATCGGAACCTGCCCTGCCATCGCCTGCCTCACCCATCCGGCCGTGGCCGAGGCATCGATCGCAGACGGATGGCTGAGCGTGGCACGCGCGGAAAGGATCTCCTCCTCGAACAAGACCGAGGAGTCTCCCTCGTGGAAATACTTGATGCGCGGTCGCTGTCTGGGATTGGCGAACGGCTCGCCCTCCGTGCCTTTCATCAGCAGCGCGTCGAACCCGGTAGCGGTCAGGAAAGCTTCGAATCGTTCCAACTGCGAGGGACGATCCGCGCTGACGATGCGCAGTCCGCCGTTCTCGAAGGGGTCGAGGAGCATCACCAGTTCGTGGGCCGGATTGCTGACGCCGAGCCGGCTGCGCAGCGAAAGCAGGTTCGCCAGGCCCGGGCACAGGACGGCCGTGGGTACAAAGGCCAGCAACTCGTCGTCGAGGGACTTTTGCGCCTGGGCGAGTGAACCGCTTGGGAGGACGCCGAGTTCGCGCAAGATATAGGCACTTGCGACCCTGCCACCACCCTCGAGCGTGCCGTGCAACATCACGGGCACGCCCATGCGCTGCAACAGGAGCACAAGTAGCGGCAACAGATTCGGTTCGCTGCGGGCGCCGCCATATGCTGCAAAAATCAGCGGGCGCAAGGCGGTGGCCGGTGGCTTGAGCAAATAAACCCGTTCCGATGTGGCGCGGTAGAAGCCCAGCAATTCTGCAGACGAAGGCTGCTTCATCCGCAGCGCGCCCAGGCAGGCACCCAGTTCCATGTCGGGCACGCCACCGTCCAGCATGGCGGCAAAAAGGTCATGCGCATCGCCCTCGCCCAGATCGCCCGCCGCGCCGGGTTCGTTCGCAATTTCCTTTATGAATCGGGCTATGCTCATTCGTGCTCTGGATCTGTCGTTCAGGAAGTGAATTTCAGGCGATCCAATGCAACCGTTGTGCCATTGATTTTTTCTTCTTTTAAACAATAAATTAGCCCACGGAGTACACTGCGATGGCGAGAGCGCGGTGCGCGGGTGCACTACAAGCGCCTCAACGTGGTGCGTATCCCCTCGTCGACGACCCGGAATCGCTCCGACTATGATTTATGAACTGCCGACTGCTCGCGGCACGCTGAAGCCGTTGCAAATCCTGGCGCTGAGCGTGGTGGTCGGGCTGGTCATTGCCATCGAGGTCGTGATCTTCAACGGTTACCGGCAGCTGCACGCCAGCACCGAAGAGGTCGCCAAGTCGCAGGAGACGATCCTGGCGACGCAAAACGTGCTCGAAGGCATCCTCAACATCGAAACGGCGGCGAGGGGTTTCGTCATCTCGGGCGAGGAAGCCTTCCTCGACCCCTATGCCTCGGGACGCGAAGGTTTTGCCGTCGCCATCGGACAGGCACTCGAGCTTACCGGGAGGTTCCCCGATCAGCAGGATCGGCTCAAACGCATACGCGACCTGCAAGTCGAATGGCTCGACAAATACGTCGCGCCTCTGATCGAGACGCGCCGCCTGCAAACAGGCAAGCGGGGCAATTTGAAGAGCGCCGACGCGATCGTCAGCAGCGGGGCGGGCAAGTCCTATGTCGACCGGATGCGCGCCTTGCTTAGCGAGGTAGAAGATGCCGAACTCGACCGGAGCATGCGTTCGCGTGCGGGCCTGGCGGCGTACTTTGAACGCAGCACGGTCCGCATCATGGTCGGGGGCGTCGTCGTCCTGTTCCTCGTGATCGCGCTCTCGGTCATGCTTGCCCGCAACTTGCGGAGCATGGCTCAAGTCAACAGCCGCCTGGAGATCGAGGTGGCTGAGCGCAGGGCCGCGCAATCCGCGGCGCAGTCCGCGACGGACCGATTGAACCTTGCGTTGGATGCAGCGGGCCTGGCGCTATGGGATTACGACGTTGCCAGCGGCAAGGTTTTTCTCGGCGCGCACTGGAAGGAAATGCTGGGCGGCAGTGCGGGCGAAACGACGACGAGCATCGCGGACCTGCAACTGCTCATGCATCCGGACGACGTGGCCCCGGTCCACCGGCTTGTGCGCGATGTGGTGAGGGGAACCGGCGACAGTTACCGCACGCAGCATCGGGTACGTACGCTGGGTGGCGAATGGAAATGGATAGAAAGCCACGGCAAGGTCGTGGCACGGGACGCGCGCGACATCGCCACGCGCATGACGGGAATCAACGCGGACATCAGCGAACGCAAGCAGGCGGAACGCCTGAAGGATGAATTCGTCGCGACTGTCAGCCATGAACTGCGCACGCCGCTGACTGCGATCATCGGCGCGATCGGCATGATCAAGGACGGCGTGACGGGTAACGTTCCGGATCCCGCCAAGCCGCTGCTCGATTTGGCTTACCAGAACAGCGAGCGCCTTCGCGACCTGATCAACAACATCCTCGATATCGAGAAAATGGAATCCGGCGCATTGCGTTATGCGCCCGAAGTCGTCGACGTCGTCGATGTCCTGCGACGCGCGGCGGAGCTGAACCAGCCTTACGCCGCAACCCTTTCAGTGCGCATCCTGGCGGACCTGCCGGAGAAGAGCATGCATGTGCATGTCGATCCCGCCAGGCTGATGCAGGTGCTGACCAACCTGCTGTCGAATGCGGCGAAATTCTCGCCAGGCGGTGAGAACGTAATGCTTTCATGTCGCGACGATGGAAACTCGGTTCGCATCGAGGTCAGGGACCGCGGTCCCGGCATCCCGCAGGAATTCCGCAGCCGCATCTTCGGCAAGTTCGCACAGGCAGACTCATCCGACACGCGACAAAAAGGCGGTGCCGGGCTGGGATTGTCGATCACCAGGGCACTGGTGGAAAAAATGAACGGCCGGGTCGACTACGAATCCAATCCCGGAGAAGGCGCGACGTTTTTCGTGGACCTTCCCTTGTACGACCCCGTCTCGCCGCCTCCTCTTGGCGACACCCTGCGGACGGCCTGACGCGAACGCTACGAAACCAGTGGCCGGCCAGATCCTCAAGCTTCCGCGCCCGATCGTATGGGTCCTGCTGGCACTCGCAGTGCTTTTCGCCCTGGACCTGTTTGCGCTGGCCGCATATCGCGAGGCGGAGATCGCGGCAGACAAGCTGATGCGCCAGGCCGGAGTCCTCGATCAGTTGCAGGCCCTTCCAAAAATGGCAGCGGAAATGCAGTCAGGGATGCGCGGCTACCTGCTGGGAGGCTCGACCGTGTCGCTGGAGCGCTATCGCGCGGCGGCTGACGCCTTCCCCGACGAGATCGGGAAAGCGATTGCGGCTGCGGGTGACGACGCCGGCCCGCGCAAGGCGCTCGAAGCTGTCGCAACATCCATGCGGGAGTGGCTCGAACTGCAGGCGTCGCCGCTGGTCATCAAGCGCGGAGCCGATGACACGGGACGACCCGATGTCGGCGCGGTCTCATCGAGCGTGCGCAAAGCCGAAATCCGGATGGGTCGAATAACCGCGCAACTGGATGAGGCGCTCACGGCCCAACGTGATCGCGTGGCTCTCGCGCGCGGGGAATTGAAGCACAGGCTGGATGCGGTCGGATCGTGGACACGAAGTCGTGCCTTTGCGCTATTGCTGGCGCTTGCCGCCATGACGGTCGTCCTCGGCCGAACGCTTGCCAGGCTGAGCGGCCAAACCCAATCCCGCGAAATCGCGGAAAACGCGATGAGGATGTCGTCCGCGACGCTGCGCGCGATGAGCGAGGCGGCGCCGCTGGGGATGCTTCTCGCGGATGGAAACGGCGCGTGCGTGCAAACGAATCAAACCTTCGAACGCATGACGGGCTTGCCCGGGTCCGCGATGCTGGGCGGCGGGTGGCAGTCGGCACTGCATCCGGACGATCGCCTCCGCGTCGCGGAAGCCTGGTCTGCCGCCATCGCATCCCGGGCAGCGTTTCATTCGGTGCATCGATTCGTGCAACGCAACGGGAAAGTGGTCTGGGCTTCGATGAAGTCGGCGGCGATGAGCGACGGCGAGCGAACGACCGGTTACGTATGCAGCATCGAAGACGTCAGCGAACGGCGGCAGGCTGAGGAAGCCTTGCGCAAGAGCGACGAACGCTTGCACCTCGCCCTCGAGAACTCCGGCCTCGCGCTGTTCGACTGGCACATTCCCTCGGGCGAGGTTTTCCTGAGCCGCGAATGGCTCGCGCTGACCGGCTACGATCCGCGGGCGACGACGACCACGGCGCGGCGAATCAACGACCTGATCCATCCGTCCGACCGCGAGCCGCTGCGCGAGGCCATCATCGCGGCGCTCAAGGGAAACCTGCCGACTGCGAATCTGGAATATCGCATCGAGACCCGTTCGGGCCAGTGGAAGCGCCTGCGATGCCGCGGCGATGTCATCGAACGCGACGCAACCGCCCGCGCAGTGCGACTGGCGGGCACCATCACCGCGGCCGATTAACCGCGGGCTTCGGCCCGAACCCGGCGATGCGGCGCCGCGCCACCCGACCGCGACGCAGGGCCTCCTGGATCGGATTTCAATTGTCCGAGATACTGGTCGACGAGGGTGGCCGCCTCGCGCGCCAGCGGCAAGTAGGACGGATCGAGCACCCAGTTCACGATCAGGCCGTCCACGAGCGCATGCAGTCCGACCGCCGCGACGCGCGGATTCACCGAGGGCGCGAGCTGGCCTTTCCTGGCTGCATTGCGCAAGCCACGTTCGATATTCTTCAGGCAACTGTTACGCGCCTCGATATGGCGCTGTCGCATCTG
Organism: Burkholderiales bacterium; assembly: GCA_035548375.1. Taxonomy (GTDB): domain Bacteria; phylum Pseudomonadota; class Gammaproteobacteria; order Burkholderiales; family JACQAP01; genus JACQAP01. The sequence continues at coordinate 3,575 of DASZTG010000004.1, read as the reverse complement.
CGTCATCTCATCCACATATTCGACCTTGTGGCAGCAGATTTCGAACACCCGCTGGCACTGAGCGTCGCGGGTGAGGTGTTCGAGCACGTTCAGCGCGCAGGCCCGCACGTGCGCGAGAGGATCCTCGAGGTGCTCGTCGCCCGCGCGTGCCGCCATTTCCTCCATCGGCAGCACAACGCGAGCCATCATCGCGTCGAAGAGATCGGCCTTGTTGCGAAAGTGCCAATAGATCGCACCACGCGTCACGCCGGCGGCCTCCGCCAGCTGCGCCAGCGACGTGTTGGAAACGCCTTTCTCGACGAAAACCTGCTCGGCAGTGTCGAGGATACGGTTGCGCGTCTCCAGCGCCTCTTCCTTGGTTCGCCTTACCATCGTCTCTCCTCCGGGCCGCTCCAGTCGACGAGCGCACTGGCTGTCGTCCCGCGGCACCTTAAATATTTCGTCACAACTTTCCCGCAAGTTTGTACTTTACATACATTCTTGTATGTAAGTAAACTTCGCTCCCTGCTGGTATGAGGCCGGTTTTGTCGACCGGCTTTTCGCTACAGCGCCCGTCCGGCAACCAAAATTCGGAAATTACAGGAGTTCCAAGTGCACGCTTCCATTTCGCCTGCAGTGCGCGGTGTATTCGCCGTGATCGCCCTGGTTGCGCTGGCCGCCTGCAACAAGCCCCAGGCACAGCCGGCCGCCCCGCCACCGCCGGAAGTCACCGTCACGGTCGTGCAGCCGAGGGAGCTGCCGGTGACGTTCGAATATGTTGCCCAGATATCGGGCGTGCGCGAAGTCGAAGTCCGTCCGCGCGTGTCGGGCATTCTCGAAAAATGGAATTACACCGAAGGCAGCAAGGTCACGGCAGGGCAAAGCCTGTTCACGATCGATGCCGCCCCTTTTCGCGCGGCGCTCGCCAAGGCGGAGGCCGACCTGGTGAGCGCGCAGGCGAACTTCGACCAGGCCAGGCGCAACGCCGCCCGTCTCGGTCCGCTCTACGAGGCCAGAGCGGTGAGCCAGAAGGAACATGACGACGCGGCGTCGAACGAGCAGGTCGCGAGCGCCAATGTCAAGGCCGCTCAGGCTGCCGTGGTCGAGGCGAGGCTGAACCTGTCCTATACCCGGGTGGAAGCGCCCATTTCCGGCATCACCAGCCGCGCGTTGCAGTCCGAAGGCAGCCTGGTGCAGGCACAGCAATCGTTGCTGACCAAGATCTCGCAGATCGATCCCGTGCACGTGATATTCAGTTTCACCGAAGCGGAACATCTGAAATTCACGCGCGCGATCGGCGATGGCACTCTGAAGGTGCCCAAGGACGGCAAGTTCGACGTCAAACTCAAGCTGGCCGACGGCAGCGAATACTCGCGTCCTGGAAAAGTCGATTTCACGGACGTGCGCGTCGATCCGGCTACCGGCACCATCGAAGCGCGCGCCGTCGTCGCAAATCCGCAGGGCCTGCTGCGACCCGGCCAATTCGCGCGCGTCGAACTGTCCGGCGCAGTGCGCCCGAACGCGATTGCAGTTCCGCAACGATCCGTACTCGAGGGACCAGGCACGAAAATCGTGCTGACCGTCGACGACAAGGGCATGGTCGCGCCGCGCCCGGTGCAGGTGGGCGACTGGGCTGGCGACGACTGGATCATCACCGGAGGCCTCAAGCCCGGCGATAAAGTCATCGTCGACGGTGTCTTCAAGGCATTCCAGGCGCCTCCCGGCACTGCCGTGAAAATAGTCGATGCGGCGCCGGCCGGTGGCGTCGCCCCTGCGCCGAAGCCCGCCGGGCCCTCCACGGAAAAATCCGCAGACAAGCCCGCGGCGAAGCCCGAAGCCAAGCAACCAGCCAAATAATCCAGCGGAGCCTCGCCAATGTTTTCCCGCTTTTTCATCGATCGCCCGATTTTCGCGGCGGTGTTGTCGATCTTCCTGGTACTGGCCGGCCTGGCGGCGATGCGCGTCCTGCCGATCGCCCAATATCCGGAGATCGCGCCACCCGTGGTTACGGTGCGAGCCGTGTACCCCGGTGCTTCCGCCGAAGTCCTCGAGCAAACGGTCGCCGCCCCGCTCGAGAACCAGATCAACGGCGTCGAGAACATGCTCTACATGGCCTCGAACTCGTCGTCCAACGGCGCCGTCGAGCTGAATGTCACGTTCGAGATCGGCACTAACATCGACCAGGCGGCGCTGAACGTGAACAACCGCGTGAAGCAGGCCGAAGCGCGGCTCCCGCAGGAAGTGCGCCGCCAGGGCGTGACGGTGGACAAGAATTCGACCTCGTTCCTGCAGGTCATTGCCTTCAATTCACCGGATGGCAGCTTCAACGACCTGTACGTGAGCAACTACGTCACCCTGAACGTGCTCGATACCATCAAGCGCATCCCGGGCACGACCAACGTGCAGATCTTCGGCGCGAAGGACTATGCGATGCGCATCTGGGTGCGCCCGGATCGCATGACGCAATTGAAAGTGACGACCGCCGACCTGCTGGCCGCGCTCAACGAGCAAAACGCGCAATTCGCCGCAGGCAAGGTCGGACAGGCGCCGACAGGAGGGTCGCAGGAACTGGTCTACACGATCACTGCCAAGGGTCGCCTCGCCGACCCGAAGGAGTTCGAGGAAATCATCGTCCGCGCCAACCCGGACGGCTCGAATTTGAGGCTGAAGGACGTCGCCCGCGTCGAACTGGCCTCGAAGGACTACGACTTCATCGGAAGAGTCAACGGCCGCGAATCGGCGCTGCTCGGCATCTTCCTGCAGCCTGGAGCCAATGCGCTCGACGTCGCCAACGACGTCGACAAGACAATGAAGGCGCTCGCCAAGCGCTTTCCCAACGGCATGCAGTACCAGGTCGTCTACGACACCACGCGCTTCGTGGAAGTCTCCATTCGCGAGGTGGTCAAGACGCTGGTGGAAGCGATGGTGCTGGTGTTCCTCGTGGTGTTCCTGTTCCTGCAGAACTGGCGCGCGACGCTCATTCCATTCGCCGCGGTGCCGGTTTCGCTGATCGGCACCTTCGCCGGCCTCTACATGTTCGGCTATTCGATCAACACGCTGACTCTATTCGGCATGGTGCTGGCAATCGGCATCGTGGTGGACGACGCGATCGTCGTACTGGAAAACGTCGAGCGCATCATGCGCGAGGAACACAAGAACTCGCACGATGCCGCGATCAAGGCCATGACCGAGGTCACCGGACCCGTCATCGCCATCGTGCTGACCCTGTGCGCGGTGTTCGTGCCGATCGCCTTCCTTGGCGGCCTGACCGGCCAGCTTTACCGGCAATTCGCGGTCACCATTTCGATCGCCGTCGTGCTCTCGGGCATCATCGCGCTGACGCTGACGCCCAGCCTGTGCGCCCTCGTCCTCAGGCGCGAGCACCATGTGCCGGGGCGATTCTTCACCTGGTTCAACGACTGGTTCACGCGCGTGACCGGCCGCTACACGGGCGGTGCGGCCTGGATCATCCGCCGCGGCGCGATCGGCGTCGTGCTGTTCGGCATCATGGTCGCGGCGGCCATCTGGCTGTGGCGCATCACGCCGGGCAGCCTCGTTCCGGACGAGGACCAGGGCTACTACATCGGCGCCGTGTT
>DASZTG010000003.1:0-15943 GCA_035548375.1 Burkholderiales bacterium | reverse complement strand
ATCGGCTTGCGCGCGGACTTCGAAGCTGTCGCCGTCACGCGAGACGTCGACCAGGACTTCCGCCGCCCGCCCCGCCAGGGAAAACAGCAGCAGCGCTTCGAGCAACAGGGCGGGAAGCAGCTTGCGGACAGGAATTTCCTGCATGCCGCTCGCCGCCGCCCCGGGCTTTGTCAAGACACCGCGAGCATGCGATCCAGTGCGACGCGGGCGAGCCCCGCTTCGCGCTCGGGAACCTTGATGCGATTGACGACCTTGCCTTCGGCCAGGTTCTCCAGCGTCCAGGCCAGGTGCTGCGGATCGATGCGCGCCATGGTCGAGCACATGCAGACCAGCGGCGCCATGAACTGGACGATCTTGCCTTGCGGCCTGAACTCCTCAGCGATGCGATTGACCAGGTTCAGCTCCGTGCCGACCAGCCAGCGCGTGTTCGCCGGTGCGGCGGCTATGGTCTTGATGATGGCATCCGTGGATCCTACATGGTCCGACAGCTTGCACACCTCGAATTTGCATTCCGGGTGCGAGATCACGAAGCCGTCCGGATGCTGGTTGCGGAACTTCAGGATGTGCTGGGGCTGGAACATCTGGTGAACCGAGCAATGCCCCTTCCACAGCAGCACCTTGGCATCGCGAATCTGCTGGGGCGTGAGGCCTCCCATCGGCTCGTCCGGATCCCAGATGTGCATCCGATCGAGGGAAATGCCCATCTGGTGGGCGCTCCAGCGTCCGAGATGCTGGTCAGGGAAAAACAGCACCTTCTCGCGGCGCGCGAAGGACCACTCGAGAATCTTGCCGGCGTTGGACGACGTGCAAACGATGCCACCGTGCTCGCCGCAGAACGCCTTGAGGTCCGCCGCGGAGTTGATGTAAGTCACTGGCGTGATTTCTTCGTCCGGATCCAGCACTTCGGCGAGCTCGCGCCATGCGCGTTCGACTTTCGGCAGGCTCGCCATGTCCGCCATCGAGCAGCCCGCCGCCATGTCCGGCAGTACCACGGTCTGCCCGGGTTTGCCGAGGATGTCCGCCACCTCCGCCATGAAGTGCACGCCGCAGAACACGACGTACTCCGATTCCGTCTTGCTGGAAAGCTTCGACAGTCCCAGCGAATCGCCGGTCAGGTCGGCATGCTTGTAGACGTCGGCGCGCTGGTAATGATGGCCGAGGATGACCAGGCGGTCGCCGAGCTTTTTCCTCGCCGCGAGGATGCGCGCTTCGCAGTCGTCGTCCTGGAGCGCTTTGTAGCCATCGAATGCAAGTGCCGTAGCAGCCATTTTCTTACGCTCCCGTGCGCCGGATCAGCGCGAAGACCTTACCACACCAGGACGCCTGACTCACATTAAGACACATGGGGCCGGCGATCGTTGCATCAAGCCGCCGCATACACCGGCAGGTCGCGCAATACCTTCGCATTGGTCCATGAAAAAACCTTTTCCGCGGCCCGGTCATGCGGCAGCCAGAGCTGGCCGGTATGCTCGCCCGGCGCGAGGCGCACCGGGACGACCCGCGGAATGCGCAAGCCGAACACATGCTCCGTGTTGTGCGTGGTTCCCGGCGGATAGCGCCACCGCCATTCCGGGTAGATCTCGAATTCGTTCTGCATGTGCCAATCGGCCAGCACGCCCGAGCCTTCATCGAGGCCGGTTTCCTCGCCCAGCTCGCGCACCGCCGTCTGTCGCAGGGTCTCGCCCGCTTCCTGGCTGCCGGTGATGGATTGCCAGAATCCGGGATGATCGGCGCGCTCGATCAACAGTACCTGCAAATCCGGCGTATAAATCACCACCAGCACCGAGATCGGGATTTTCGATTTCAAAATCTGCGCGCGCCAGCCGCGGCCGTCAGCCAGCTTTCGGCTGCTCCACGTTGCGCAGCCGGATGTGCAATTCGCGCAACTGCTTTTCGTCGACCGGACTCGGCGCCTTGCACATCAGGTCCTGCGCGCGCTGGGTCTTCGGGAAGGCGATCACATCGCGGATGGACTCCGCCCCCGCCATCATGGTGACGATGCGATCCAGTCCGAACGCCAGCCCGCCATGGGGCGGCGCCCCGAACTGCAGCGCATCGAGCAGGAAGCCGAACTTCTGCTTCGCGTCTTCCGGCCCGATCGCCAGCGCGCTGAATACCTTGGACTGGATTTCCTGGCGATGGATACGCACCGAGCCGCCGCCGATTTCCCAGCCGTTGAGCACCATGTCGTACGCCTTGGCCAGCGCCTTGCCGGGATCGCCGTCAAGAAAGGCCTCGTGGCCGTCCATGGGGCTGGTGAACGGATGATGCAGGGCATCCCAGCGCTTCTCGTCCTCGTTCCACTCGAACATCGGGAAATCGACCACCCACAGCGGGCGCCATGCTTTCTCCGCGTAGCCCTTTTCGTGGCCGATCTTCACGCGCAGCGCGCCGAGCGCGTCGTTGACGACCTTGGCCTTGTCTGCGCCGAAGAAAATCAGGTCGCCGTCCTTGGCGCCGGAGCGCTGCACGATGGCCTTGAGCGCCTCGTCCGACAGGTTCTTGACGATCGGCGATTGCAGTCCGTCGCGCCCCTTCGCCGCCTCGTTGATCTTGATGTAGGCGAGCCCTTTCGCGCCGTAGATGCCAACGAACTCGGTGTAGCCGTCGATCTCGCCGCGCGTGAGCGCCCCGCCTCCCGGCACCAGCAGGCCCGCGACGCGGCCGTTCGGCGAATTTGCGGCCCCCGAAAACACCTTGAAATCCACGGTCTTCATGACGTCGGTCAATTCCGTGAATTGCAGCGACACGCGCAAGTCCGGCTTGTCCGAGCCGTACTTGAGCATGGCGTCTGCGTAGGTCATGCGCGGGAACGGATCCGGCAGGTCGATCTGCAGCGTCTCCTTGAACAAGCGGCGGATCATCGCTTCCATCAGCGCCGTGATCTCGGCCACGCCAAGGAAGGAAGTCTCGATGTCGATCTGCGTGAATTCCGGCTGGCGGTCGGCGCGCAGGTCTTCGTCGCGAAAGCACTTGGTGATCTGGTAATAGCGATCGAAGCCCGCCACCATCAGCAGCTGCTTGAACAGCTGCGGCGACTGCGGCAGGGCGAAGAATTCGCCCGAATGCACGCGGCTGGGGACGAGGTAGTCGCGCGCGCCTTCCGGCGTCGACTTCGTAAGCATCGGCGTTTCGATATCGATGAAGCCCTGCTCGTCCAGGAAACGGCGCACGGCCATCGCCACGCGGTACCGCAACCGCAGGTTCTTCTGCATTTGCGGGCGCCGCAGGTCGAGGTAACGGTATTCCAGTCTGACCGTCTCCGAGAGATTGTCGTCGTCCATCTGGAACGGTGGCGTTGCCGAGGTATTCAGGATTTCGATGGCGCGTGCGAGCACCTCGACTTCGCCGGAAACCAGGTTGGCGTTCATCGTGCCTTCGGGCCGGCGACGCACCAGGCCGCTGACCTTGACGACGAATTCATTGCGGATCTTTTCCGCGGTGGCGAACGTCGCGGCGTTGTCCGGATCGCAGACCACCTGTACCAGCCCCTCCCTGTCGCGCAGGTCGATGAAAATCACGCCGCCGTGGTCGCGGCGACGATGGACCCAGCCGCAGAGGGTGACGGTCTGGCCGAGGTGGCTGGAAGAGACGAGGCCGCTGTATTCGGTACGCATGGTTGCAGGAAAAGTTCGTGGACGAATGGGGAGTCGGGACGGCGCAGGGACTAGATCCGGGGCTCCGCGGTCCTGGTTTCGGGCGGCACCACGCCCATGGAGATGATGTATTTCAGCGCCGCGTCGACGCTCATGTCGAGTTCGATCACGTCGGCCCGGGGCATCATCAGGAAAAACCCCGAAGTCGGATTCGGCGTGGTCGGGATGTAGATGCTGACGTACTCGCCCTTCAGGTAATTCGTAACGTCGCCGCCCGGCTGTCCCGTCAGGAACGCGATCGTCCATGACCCCTGGCGCGGATACTGAACCAGCAAGGCCTTGCGGAAAGCCTGTCCCGACGAGGAAAACAGCGTGTCGGAAACCTGCTTGACGCTGGAATAAAGCGACTTGACGACGGGAATCCTGCCGAGCAGCGCCTCCCACAGGTGGACCAGGCGCTGACCGATGATGTTCGCGCCCAGCATGCCCGTGAGCAGCACGACGACGAAGGTCAGCAGCACACCCAGGCCGGGAATGTTGAAGCCCAGCCACGCCTTCGGTTGCCAGTCGTCAGGCAGCAGCAGCAGCGTCTGGTCGAGCGTGCCGACCAGCACGCTCAGCACCCACACCGTAATGACGATGGGGACCCAGATCAGCAATCCGGTGATGAGATATTTTTTCAATTGGAACCTTGGGCCCTGGGCGTCGTGGTCGGACGTGGCGGGCGGCTGAAGTTGCGTTCAGGAAAGGCGGCGCGGATTCACGACGTGCCGCTTCCGGCGGTAGTGGTGCCGGGCTTCGATTCTTCCTTTGCCTTGGATTCTTCCTTCGGCTTGGCTTCTTCCTTGGGCTTGGCAGCATCGGCGCCCTCGGACTTGCTGCCTTCCGGCTTGCTGGCGGCGCCCTGGTCGGTGTCGGCCTTCGTCGACTTGCCGCCGCGGAAATCGGTCACATACCAGCCGCTTCCCTTCAATTGGAAACCCGCCGCGCTGATGAGCTTGCTCAGCGTCGGTTTTCCGCAAGCGGGGCAGTCCTTCAGGGGAGCATCGGATAATTTCTGCAGGACTTCCTTCTTTTGTCCGCAGCTGGTGCACTGGTATTCGTAAATGGGCATGTCGGGCTCGCAAAAACCTTTGCAAATTATACCGTAAGCAACCCTCTTTCCCCTCGTCGCGGCGTCGCATCCAGGAAGACCGGTCCGCCGCGCCGCTATAATCCGGCATCGCATCGGGTCAATTTCGAGTGAATATTCCGCGTCCGTATTGGCCGTATCCCCGCATCGTCGCGCACCGAGGCGGAGGCCTTCTCGCGCCGGAAAACACGCTCGCCGCCATCCGCGTGGCGCGCAACATGGGCTTCATGGCGGTGGAATTCGACGTCAAGCTGACCGCGGACGGCGTGCCCGTGCTGATGCACGATGACACGCTGGAGCGCACCACGAACGGCAAGGGCACGGTCGCCGGCATCGACTACGAGCGGCTCACCGGCCTCGACGCCGGCGGCTGGTTTGCCAACGAGTTCACCGGCGAGCCCGTGCCGGGCTTTGCCGCGGCGAGCGCGCTATGCCGCACGGCGGGCGTATGGGCGAACATCGAGATCAAGCCCAACCCGGGACAGGATCGCGAAACCGGCGCGACGGTGGCGCGCATGGCCAAGCTGCTCTGGAGCGGCGCGCAACCCCCGCCGTTGCTCTCATCGTTTTCCGCGCTTGCGCTGGAAGCAGCGGCAGTCGAAGCCCCCGAGCTGCCGCGTGCGCTGCTCGTCGTCGAACCGCCCTCGAACTGGCTCGCGCAACTCGAGCGCCTGCAATGCGTCGCCCTGCACGTCAGCCACCGCCACCTGGATCGCGCGCTGGTGCAGGCGGTGCACGCGTCGGCACGCGGCGTCCTCGCCTACACGGTGAACGACTCGGAGCTGGCGCTGGACCTGCTCGAATGGGAAGTGGACGCGCTCGTCACCGACCACCTGGAAGCCATCACGCCGGCATTCGCCTGAGCCCGGCGCAGCCGGGCAAGCACGCCGTCAGTCGGCGTGCGCCGGCTCCATCTCGGTCGCGGCCGCGTCGCTCGCGACCGCATCGCGCACGGTTGCGGGTTCGTCGGTCCAGTCGATCAGTTCCATGCGGCCATCGTGGTGCTCGACGATCGCCGTGCAGCTATCGACCCAGTCGCCGCAATTGATATATGTGAGGCCGTCGATGTCGCGGATCGCGGCGCTGTGGATGTGGCCGCAGATCACGCCGTCCAGCCCGCGCCCGCGCACGGCGCGCATGACCGAATCCTCGAAGTCATAAATGAAGCTGACCGCGCTCTTGACCTTGCGCTTGGCATAGCCGGCCAGCGACCAGTAGCCCGCGATGCCCAGGGTCCGCCGCGCCAGCGACAGCCACATGTTCAACTGCACGAGCACGTTGTAGGCGACGTCGCCCAGTATCGCGACCCAGCGATGGTGGCGCGTGACCTGATCGAACTCGTCGCCATGCAGGACGGCATAGCGGCGGCCGTCCGCGGCCACATGCACGTGCTCCTTCACCAGTTCCACGTCGCCGAATGACGTGCCGACGTATTCGCGCAGGACTTCGTCATGGTTTCCGGGCACGAAGATCACGCGCGTGCCGTGCCGGGCGCGCTTGAGGAACTTCTGCACCACGGTGTTCTGTTGCGCCGACCAGTGGATGCTGCGGCTCATCGCCCAGAAGTCGACGATGTCGCCCACGAGGTAGAGGTAGCTGGATTCGTAGTGCCGCAGGAAGGACAGCAGGCGCTGCGCCTGGCAGGCGCGCGTTCCGAGATGGATGTCCGACAGGAAGATCGACCGTACGCTGCTGGGAGCGGACCGGTCGGGACTGTCCGGATGATCGCTGACCGCCTGCCCCAACAGGGCGGCGGCAAGGCGGCCGTCAGGTGGAAAGTCGGCTGGCTTCAGTTTTGGCCTTCGCACTCATCGCGTTGGCCAAGCTTAGTCGCCTATTGTTACAACCAGATGATGGTCCCGCCGATTCCTCGAAGCGCGGTTTAGGCTGCGGTTCGTATCGCCTCCGGCGAGCGCAATGCGACCAGCAGGTCGGCCTGCTTGGCGCGGGCGATGCCGATGTTGCGGTCCTTGACGTGCCCGTAGCCGCGAATTTCCTCGGGGATGGAGGCGATTTTCACGGCAAGCGCGTGATTGTCCCCATCCAGCTTGCCCAGGATTTCCTCGATGACGGACTCGTATTCGGAGATCAGCCGGCGCTCCATGCGACGTTCCTGCGTGTAGCCGAATATGTCCAACGCGGTGCCGCGCAGCCCGCGCAGTTTCGCGAGCAGCCTGAATGCGCCGAGCATCCACGCGCCGTACTCCGCCTTGCGCAGCTCGCCCGTGCCGGGATCGCGCTTCGCGAGCAGCGGCGGCGCGAGATGGAAGCGCAGCTTGTAGTCGCCGTCGAACTGAGCGCGGATTTTTTGCAGGAATGCCGGATCCGCGTACAGGCGCGCGACTTCGTATTCGTCCTTGTAGGCGAGCAGCTTGAAGTAATAGCGCGCAACCGCTTCGGCCAAACCGGATCGTCCCTTCGCCTTTTCCGATTCCGCCTTGCGCACGCGTTCGACGAGCTCGCGGTACTTCTGCGCATAAGCGGCGTCCTGATAGCCGGTCAGGAAGGCCACCCGCGTGGCGATCGTTTCGTCCAGTGTGCGCGAGAACTCAGCGGTCTTGGGTGCTTGCGCCTTCGGCGCGATCAGGCGCTCGACCGCGGCCAGGTCGACAGCCGCGCGCCGGCCCCACAGGAAGGCCGCCTGGTTCATCTTCACCGCGGCGCCGTTGAGTTCGATCGCCTTGTTGATGGCCTCGCTGGAGAGCGGCACCAGCCCGCGCTGGAACGCGTAGCCCAGCATGAACATGTTGGTGGCGATGGAATCGCCCATGAGCGCGGTCGCAATGCGCGTGGCATCGACGAACTCGGCATTGCCCTCGCCCACGCCCTTGATGATGGTCCGCTGCAGCGACTGCCCGGGGAACTGCACGTTCGCGTTGCGGGTGAAAGTCCCCGTCATCTGCTGATGGGTGTTCACCACGGCGCGCGTGCCCGCACGCGCGGTGTCCATGCTCTTCTGGCTGGCGGAAACCACGAGGTCGCAACCCAGCACCAGCGACGCGCCGCCCGAACCCAGGCGCACCGTCTTGATGTCGTCGGGATGCGCAGCGACCTGCAGATGGCTCCAGACCGAACCGCCCTTCTGCGCGAGGCCGGCCATGTCCATGCCGCCGAATCCCTTGCCCTCCAGGTGCGCGGCCATGCCGACGACGGCACCGATCGTCACGACGCCGGTGCCGCCCACGCCGGTCAGCATGATGCCGTAGGGCTGCTCCAGCGACGGCAATCGCGGCTCGGGAACGGCGGCGAACAGCGCCTCGACGTTTTCGCCGGCAGGCGAACTGCGCCCCTTGCGCACGCCGCCGCCGTGGACGGTCACGAAGCTCGGGCAGAAACCCTTCACGCAGGAAAAATCCTTGTTGCAGGCGGACTGGTCGATCACGCGCTTGCGGCCGAACTCGGTTTCCAGCGGCAGCACGGAAACGCAGTTGGATTTCACGCCGCAATCGCCGCAACCTTCGCACACGAGCTCGTTGATGAACGCGCGCTTGGCCGGATCCGGATACTGGTTGCGCTTGCGCCGGCGGCGCTTTTCCGCCGCGCAGGTCTGGTCGTACACGATCACGGACATGCCGGGGATCTCGCGGAATGCGCGTTGCACCTGGTCGTAGTCGTCGCGATGGTGGATGGTGACGCCCGGTGCCCATTCCGCATCGGCCGGATACTTTTCCGGCTCGTCCGTGACCACGGCGATTTTCTTCGCGCCTTCGCCATGCACCTGGATGGTGATCTGCGGCACGGTCAGCGGCCCGTCGACATGCTGGCCGCCGGTCATCGCGACGGCGTCGTTGTAGAGGATCTTGTAGGTGACGTTCACGCCCGAGGCGGCCGCGGCGCGCACCGCGAGCAGGCCGGAGTGGTAGTAGGTTCCGTCGCCGATGTTCTGGAAGACATGCGGCGTCTTCACGAACGGCGCCTCGCCCACCCAGCTAGCGCCCTCGCCGCCCATCTGCGTGTAGCCCGCGGTATCGCGGTCCATCCACTGCGCCATGAAGTGGCAACCGATCCCCGCGAGCGCGCGCGATCCTTCCGGGATGCGCGTGCCCGTGTTGTGCGGACAGCCCGAGCAAAAATACGGCGTACGGTCCATCGCCGGCTTTTCGACGACGCGGGACTCGAGGCGCTCCTGCTCGGCCACGCGCGCGGCGAGGCGTTCGTCGCTCACGCGCTCCAGCAGCCTCCTGCCGATCGCGACCGCGATCTCGTTCGGATCGAGCGCCCCGTTGGAGCGGAACAGGATCCTGCCGAGCTCGTCGCGCTTGCCCACGACCTCCGGGGCATCGGGCTTGCCGTACAGGGCCTCCTTCAGTTGCGGCTCGATGAGCCCGCGCTTTTCCTCGACCACGATGACCTTGTCCAGGCCTTGCGCGAATTTCGCCACGCCAGCGGGTTCGAGCGGCCAGGTCATGCCGATTTTGTAGACACGCAATCCCAGGCGCGCGGCTTCCGTGTCGTCGATGCCGAGGTACTGCAGCGCCTGGCGCACGTCCATGTAGGACTTGCCGCAGGTCGCGATTCCCAGCTTCGCGTCCGGCGAATCCATCACCACCCGGTCCAGCCCGTTCACGCGGGCGAAGGCCTTGGCCGCTTCGAGCTTGTGCGTATGCAGCCGCGCTTCCTGGTCCAGCGGCAAATCCGGCCAGCGGATGTTCAGGCCGCCCTCCGGCATGCTGAAATCCGCCGGGATGACGATGCTCACGCGCGTCGGATCCACGTCGACGGAGGCGCTTGCGTCTATCGTGTCCTTCATGCACTTCAGTCCGACCCAGGTGCCCGAATAGCGCGACAGCGCCCACCCGTACAGGCCGTAGTCCAGCAGTTCCTGGATGCCGGCGGGGTTCAGTATCGGCATCATCGCGTCGACCATCGCAAACTCGCTCTGGTGCGCGGTCGTCGAGGATTCACAGGTATGGTCATCGCCCATCAGGCAGATCACGCCGCCCAGCGCCGCCGAGCCCGCGAGGTTGCCGTGCCGGAAGGCATCGCCCGTGCGATCCACGCCCGGTCCCTTTCCATACCAGATGGCGTAGACGCCGTCGTACTTGTTGTCGCCGTCCAGGTGGGCCTGTTGCGTGCCCCAGCAGGCGGTCGCCGCGAGGTCCTCGTTGACGCCCGGCTGGAAGACGATGTTGTGCGCGGCAAGATGTTTCTTGGCCGCCCACAGTTGCTGGTCGTAGCCGCCCAGCGGAGAGCCGCGATAACCGGAGATGTAGCAGCCCGTGGTGATGCCGGCGGCGCGATCGCGCAGGTGCTGCATGATAGGCAGGCGCACCAGGGCCTGCGTCCCGGTGATGAATACCCTTCCGGACTGCAGCGTGTATTTATCGTCGAGCGTTACGCTGGCAAGGTTCATGGCATCGGTCTCTTCATGGACATCCAACTACCGGCCGATCCCGGCCGCGGGATACTGCTGCACGTGCGCGCGCCCCTGAATTCATCATCGCTTCGACAGGTTGCGCCTTCCGGAATTCCAGATCCGCGCAAACCGCCGCGGACTTCTACGCTTCAAAACGGAATGTCGTCCTCGAGGTCATCGAAGCTGCCGCCCTTGCCCGAGGCTGCCGCGGGTTTTTTCGCGGGCGCCGGCGAACGGGCCGGCGCGTCGTCGTCGGGCGGCGCCATGCGCTCCGAGCCGCCGGAACGCGAGCCGAGCATTTGCATGCGGTCGGCGCGGATTTCGGTGGTGTAACGCTCCTGGCCTTCCTTGTCGGTCCACTTGCGCGTCTGCAGCCGGCCCTCGATGTAGACCTGCGAGCCCTTCTTCAGGTATTCCCCCGCGATTTCCGCGGTCTTTCCGAACATGGCCACGCGATGCCATTCGGTCTGCTCCTGCTTCTCGCCGCTCTTGTCCTTCCAGGTTTCCGTCGTGGCGAGGGTGATATTGGCCACCGCATCGCCGCTGGGCAGGTAGCGCACCTCGGGATCGCGTCCGAGGTTGCCGACCAGAATTACCTTGTTTACCGAGGCCATCGTTCAATTCTCCCCTGCCAGTAGTTTGATGACATTTTCTTCGTCGAAGCCCTTGCTGTCCACCTTCAGATAGGCGACACCCTCGCCGCTCAGGCTGACTTCCCGCACCCCGGGAAGGCCGGACAGGCTGTGCGCCAGGCCGGATGCGGCGCCGGCATCGATTCTGGGCAACTGATAGCGGCGCGTTTCCAGGGCACGCGGCACCCGCATGCCGATGGCGAGCAGCAGCCAGATGATCGCGAGCACGCCGCAAAACGCGAACACCGAGGGCGCGCCGTGATGCTGCGAAAGCCAGCCCCCGCACGCGGCGCCGAAAAACGTGCCGATGAACTGCACGGTGCCGTACACGCCAATCGCCGTTCCCTTCGCCGCGGCCGGCGCCTGTTTCGAGATCATCGAGGGCAGCGTGGCCTCGAGCAGGTTGAACGCGGTGAAAAACAGCAGCAGGCCGGCGACCAGGCCGGCGAGGCCTTCGGCAACGCCCAGCAGCCCGAGCGCGCAGAGCAGCACGCCGATCGCGCCGAGGAATACCGGCTTCTGTGCCTGCCTGCGTTCGGCCAGAAGCATCGGCAGCAGCATGAGCGCGATTGCGCCGAGCATTACCGGCAGGTACACGCGCCAGTGGCTGGCGGCGGGCAGGTACGACTGCAACGCGAACGGCACGACGACGAAGATCGCCATGAGGATGCCGTGCAGCGCGAAAATGCCGTAGTTCAGCCTGAGCAGTTGCGGATCGCGCAATACCGACAGGAACGATGCCTGACGGGCCGCCGGCCTTGCCGCGGGGCGCTGAGGATCGGGAATGACGAAGCGCACGACCAGCAGCGCGGCCGCCGCGAGGCAACCCGTCATCGCGAATATGCCCGGCACGCCGAGCAGGCGATCGAGGACCGGCCCGGCGGCCATCGACAACGCGAAGGTGGCGCCTATGGTCATGCCGATGATGGCCATCGTCTTGGTGCGTTGATTATCCCGCGTCAGGTCGGCGGCGAGCGCGATGACCGCCGCGGAAATTGCGCCCGCCCCCTGGATAATCCGCCCGGCGATCACCATCTCCACGCTGGCGGCCGCGGCGGCAATGAAGCTGCCGATGGCAAAAACGGCCAGCCCGAGGTAGATGACGCGCTTGCGCCCCCAGCGATCCGACAGCCATCCGAACGGAATCTGCAGGCAGGCCTGCGTCAGCCCATACGCACCGAGCGCGATGCCGACCAGGGTGTGGTTGCTGCCGCCGGGAAGCTTCTCGGCGTAAAGCGCGAACACCGGCAGGATAATGAACATGCCCAGCATGCGCAGGCCGAAGATGCCGGCGAGGCCGATGCTCGCCCGCAACTCCGCCGGGGTCATGCGGTCTGAAACCTGCATTACGGGAATACGCGCATTGGAAAATTTTCGGGAAATTCCGCGCCCACGTTATGGGAAGACAGAATCGGCGAGAACGGGCCGGAACGTCGGAATGGGAAACGCTTTTGAAGTGCAGTATATTAACAGGTTGACCTGACACGCTTCCAGAGCATGGATTTCATTCGCGTACGCGGCGCACGCACGCACAACCTGAAAAACGTCGATCTCGACCTGCCGCGCAACCGGCTCGTCGTCATCACCGGGCTGTCAGGCTCGGGCAAGTCCTCGCTGGCTTTCGACACCCTCTACGCGGAGGGCCAGCGCCGTTATGTGGAGTCGCTTTCGGCCTACGCCAGGCAGTTCCTGCAGCTGATGGAGAAGCCGGACGTCGACCTGATCGAAGGCCTGTCCCCGGCGATCTCCATCGAGCAGAAAGCCACCAGCCACAACCCGCGATCGACGGTCGGCACCATCACGGAGATCCACGACTACCTGCGGCTGCTGTATGCGCGCGTGGGCGAGCCGCATTGCCCGGAGCACGGCGTGGCGCTGTCCGCGCAAAGCGTTTCGCAGATGGTGGACCACGTGATGCAAATGCCCGAGGACGCGCGCCTGATGATCCTCGCGCCGCTCGTCGTCGATCGCAAGGGCGAGAACCTCGAGCTCTTCGAGGATTTGCGCGCGCAGGGATTCGTGCGCGTGCGCGTAGACGGGACGGTGCACGACCTCGACACGGTGCCGAAGCTGACGAAGACCAGGAAGCACACGGTCGAAATCGTCATCGACAGGCTCAAGATGCGGGCGGACGCCAAGCAGCGGCTCGCGGAATCCTTCGAAACCGCCCTGCGGCATGCCGACGGCCGCGCGCTGGCGGTGGAAATGGATGGCGGCAAGGAGCATTTGTTCTCGGCGCGCTTCGCCTGCCCGATCTGCAGCTATTCCCTGCCTGAGCTCGAGCCGCGCCTGTTCTCGTTCAACAACCCGATGGGCGCCTGTCCGCGCTGCGACGGCCTGGGCCAGATCACCTTCTTCGATCCCAAGCGCGTGGTGGCGTTTCCGCACCTGTCGCTGGCATCGGGCGCGGTGCGCGGCTGGGACAAGCGCAACCAGTTCTATTTCCAGATGATAGGCAGCCTCGCGCAGCAGTACGGCTTCGACGTCGACCTGCCGTTCGAGCAGCTGCCGGAAAACATCCGCGACCTGATCATGAACGGCACCGGCCGCGAAAAAGTGCGCTTCCACTACGTGGGCGAGCGGGGCAACAAATACCAGCGCGAACATGCCTTCGAAGGCATATTGCCGAACCTCGAGCGGCGCTACCGCGAGACCGACTCGGTGGCGGTGCGGGAGGAACTGGCGAAATACCTCGCCAACCAGCCCTGCCCCGAGTGCAACGGCACGCGCCTGCGACGCGAGGCTCGCAATGTCTTCGTCGGCGGGCGTCCGATATTCGAAGTGAGCGCGCTGCCGCTGCGCTCCGGGCTGAAATTTTTCGCTGAGCTGAGCCTGGCCGGCACCAAGCTCGCCATTGCGGAAAAAATCGTGCACGAGATCGCCAACCGGCTCCAGTTCCTGGTGAACGTCGGGCTGGACTACCTTGCGCTCGACCGCGCAGCCGACACCCTGTCCGGCGGCGAATCGCAGCGCATCCGGCTCGCCTCGCAAATCGGCTCCGGGCTGACCGGCGTCATGTACGTGCTCGACGAGCCGTCGATCGGCCTGCACCAGCGCGACAACGATCGCCTGCTGGAAACGCTGAAGAAGCTGCGCGACCTCGGCAACTCGGTGATCGTCGTCGAGCATGACGCCGATGCGATCCGCAATGCCGACTTCGTCGTCGACATGGGCCCGGGAGCGGGCGTGCACGGCGGCCGCGTCGTCGCCGAGGGAACGCCGGCGCAGATCGCCGCGAGCAGCGAATCGCTGACCGGGCAATACCTGTCCGGCCGCAGGAAGATCGCCATGCCGAAGCTGCGCCACCAGCCGCAGGACAAGCAGATGTTCAGGCTCACCGGTGCACGCGGCAACAACCTGAAGAACGTGGACCTCGAAATTCCGGTCGGCCTGTTCGTCTGCGTCACCGGCGTGTCGGGCTCGGGCAAGTCGACGCTGATCAACGAGACGCTCTACAACGCCGTCGCCCAGCATCTTTACGGCAGCACCGCGGAGCCGGCCCCGCACGACGAGATCGACGGCCTGGATTTTTTCGACAAGGTGGTCAACGTCGACCAGAGCCCGATCGGCCGCACGCCGCGCTCCAATCCCGCCACGTACACCGGCCTGTTCGCGCCGATACGCGATCTGTTCGCCGGCGTGCCGCTTGCGCGCGAGCGCGGCTACGGCGCCGGCCGCGTCTCGTTCAACGTCAAGGGCGGCCGTTGCGAGGCCTGCCAGGGCGATGGCGTCATCAAGGTGGAAATGCATTTTCTGCCTGACATCTACGTCGCATGCGACATCTGCCACGGCAAGCGCTATAACCGCGAAACGCTGGAGATCCAGTACAAGGGCCGCAACATCCACGAGGTGCTTGACATGACCGTCGAGCAGGCGCGCGAGTTTTTCGGCGCGGTGCCCGTGCTCGCGCGCAAGCTCGACACCCTGCTCGACGTGGGCCTGGGCTACATTCGCCTGGGACAAAGCGCGACGACGTTGTCCGGCGGCGAAGCGCAGCGCGTCAAGCTGGCACTCGAGCTGTCCAAGCGCGATACCGGCCGCACGCTCTATATCCTCGACGAACCCACGACCGGCCTGCACTTCCACGATGTGGATCTTTTGCTGGGCGTCCTGCACCGGCTGCGCGACCACGGCAACACCGTCGTGGTGATCGAGCACAACCTGGACGTGATCAAGACCGCGGACTGGGTCATCGACCTCGGCCCGGAGGGCGGGGACGGCGGCGGCCGCATCGTCGTGCAGGGCACGCCGGAAGCCGTGGCGGCCTCCGCGCAATCGCATACCGGAGAATACCTGCGCAAGCTCGTCGAGCCCAGGCCCGCCCGCGCCCGCGTGGCGACCGCCTAGCCCCGGATACCCCGCCCCGCAGGCGCTCGCCGGCGCCCGCACCCGTCGAAGTCCGGGCTCAACTCCGGTCTTTCGCTGCCGTAATCGCGAAGAGATCAGCCGGAAACGCCCATGCACTTTTCAATACTGCGATCCCTCGCCATTGCGTCGCTTTGCGCGGCGATGCTGCCTGCCCGCGCGCAAGAGTCGCCAGGCGCGGATTTGACGGAGCTCTCGCTGGAGCAGTTGCTCGACGTCAAGGTCACCGGCGCCTCGCGGTTCGCGCAAAGCACGTCCGACGCGCCCGCTTCGGTCAGCGTGCTCACGGCCGAAGATTTCCACCGCTACGGCTGGAGGACGCTCGCCGAGGGCCTGCGCAGCGTGCGCGGCATCTACGTGACCTACGATCGCGCCTACAGCTATGCCGGCATCCGCGGCTTCCAGCGCGTGGGCGACTTCAATTCGCGCATCCTGCTGCTGATCGACGGCTACCGGGTCAACGACAATATTTTCGACCAGGCCTTCCTCGGCGGGGAATTCCCGGTCGACGTCGACCTCATCGAGCGCGTCGAGATCATTCGCGGCCCGGGTTCGTCGATCTACGGCGGCAACGCGCTGTTCGGCGTAATCAACGTGATCACGAAATCGGCGAGCGCCGTCGGCGCGCCGGAGCTGGGCGGATCGATCGGAAGCTTCGGCTCGCGCGAAGGCCGGGTCGCCTACGCGCATGCGGCGGAAAACGGCGCGAGCCTCGTGCTCTCGGCGAGCAAGTACCACAGCGACGGCCCCACGCTGTCGTTCCCCGGCGAGCCCTCGAGCGGGGGCCGCGCGGTCGCGGACACCGACTGGGAGGATCGCTACCGCGTGTTCGGCAAGTTCGAGTTCGAAGGCCTGCACGTGA
>DASZTG010000002.1:0-4143 GCA_035548375.1 Burkholderiales bacterium | reverse complement strand
TATCGCGCTCTACGTGTTCGGCCTTTCGGCCTGGTGGTGGGTCCTGCTGCTGCTGGGCGCGGTGGTGTGGGGATACCGGCGCATCGAAGCCGTTCCCGAGAGCGATCGGCGCTCGATCGCGGTCGCGGGCATCGGGTTCATGGTCATGATCCTGGCGAGCAGCGCGTTCGAGTACCTGCGACTGCATTCACTGAAAGCGCAGTTGCCGCTGGCACCCGGCGGCGTGCTCGGCGACCTGTTCGGCGGGGCGATGCTGCGCGGCTTCGGTTTCACCGGCAGCACGCTGATCCTGCTGATCCTGTGGGGCGTGGGGCTGTCGCTCCTGACCGGATTTTCGTGGGTCGTGATCATCGAGAAGCTCGGCGGCACGATAGAGCTGGGCTACGCGGCGCTGCGCGACAAATGGGAAGCCCGCCAGGATCGCAAGGCGGGAGAGCAGGCCGCGGTCGAGCGCGAGGAAATCGTCGAGGTCGAGCGCAAGCGCTTCGAGGAGCACGAGCCGATCCGCATCGAGCCGCCGAAGATCGTCATTCCCAAGTCCGACCGCGTCATCAAGGAAAAGCAGAAACCGCTGTTCGAGGACTTGCCGGATTCGCCGCTGCCGCCGCTGCACCTGCTCGACGAGCAGCCCGCCGACGTGGAACTGCTTTCGGCGGAAACCCTGGAATACACCTCCCGGCTGATCGAGAAAAAGCTCTCCGACTTCGGCATCGACGTGAAAGTGGTCGCCGCGCAACCGGGCCCGGTCATCACGCGCTACGAGATCGAGCCCGCCGTGGGCGTGAAAGGCAGCCAGGTGATCAACCTGGTGAAAGACCTTGCGCGCGCGCTGTCCGTGGTCAGCGTGCGCGTGGTGGAGACCATCCCCGGCAAGACCTGCATGGGCCTGGAGATCCCGAATCCGAAGCGCCAGGTCGTGCGGCTGTCGGAAATCCTGAGCTCCAAGGTCTACGCGGAAATGGGTTCGCCGCTAACGCTGGCAATGGGCAAGGACATTGCCGGCAACCCGGTGGTGGCCGACCTCGCGCGCATGCCGCATGTGCTCGTGGCCGGCACGACGGGATCGGGCAAGTCGGTCGCCATCAACGCAATGATCCTGTCGCTCGTCTACAAGGCGACCGCCAACGACGTGAGGCTGATCCTGGTCGATCCGAAAATGCTCGAGCTGTCGGTCTACGAAGGCATCCCGCACCTGCTCACGCCGGTGGTGACCGACATGCGCCAGGCCGCGCATGCGCTCAACTGGTGCGTCGGCGAGATGGACAGGCGCTACAAGCTGATGTCGAGCCTGGGCGTGCGCAACCTTTCCGGCTTCAACCAGAAGATCAAGGACGCGGAGAAGGCAGGCAAGCCGCTGACGAATCCCTTCACGATCACGCCGGACAGCCCCGAGCCGCTGAAGGAGTTACCGCTGATCGTCGTCGTCATCGACGAGCTGGCCGACCTCATGATGGTCGTCGGCAAGAAGGTCGAGGAACTCATCGCGCGGCTGGCGCAAAAGGCGAGGGCGGCCGGCATCCACCTGATGCTGGCGACGCAACGCCCGTCGGTCGACGTCATCACGGGGTTGATCAAGGCGAACATTCCCACGCGAGTGTCGTTCCAGGTTTCCAGCAAGGTGGATTCGCGCACCATCCTCGACCAGATGGGCGCGGAGCAACTGCTCGGCC
This sequence comes from Burkholderiales bacterium, assembly GCA_035548375.1. Taxonomy (GTDB): domain Bacteria; phylum Pseudomonadota; class Gammaproteobacteria; order Burkholderiales; family JACQAP01; genus JACQAP01. Next base: position 2,473 of record DASZTG010000002.1, on the reverse strand, counting down.
AGGGCGACATGCTCTACCTGCCGCCGGGCACCGGCTATCCGCAGCGCGTGCACGGTGCGTTCGTCTCGGACCAGGAGGTGCACAAGGTCGTCGAATACCTGAAGTCGCGCGGCGAGCCGCAGTACATCGAGGACGTGCTAGAAGGCGGCGAGGCCGACGCGGAGAACGGCGGTGCGCCGGGCGAGGCCGACGTCGAGGCCGATCCGCTTTACGACCAGGCGGTGGACATCGTGCTGAAATCCCGCCGCGCATCGATATCGCTGGTCCAGCGCCACCTGCGCATCGGCTACAACCGCGCGGCGCGACTCATCGAGCAGATGGAGAAGTCCGGCCTGGTCTCGAGCATGCAGTCGAACGGCAACCGCGAGGTCATTGCGCCGTCGCGCAGCGAGGCGTGAGCAAGCCGCAAGCGGCTCGAGGAACCCTGGCCTCGGGTTCGCGGTCTGGCGATTGCCTTTCGAAGAATCGGGGAGAAATGACCATGCAAGTGCGAAAGGAAATTCCGATGTTGCGCACACTATTCAAGGCTGCAGGACTGGCCCTGGCGCTGATCGCGCCCGTCGCCAGTGCGGGTTCCATCGAAAAGCTGCACGCCTTCATCGAGCAGACGCGATCTGCGAAGGCGGCCTTCTCGCAGGTCGTGATCGATTCCAACGGTTCCGTCCAGCAGCAGGCGAGCGGTACCGTGCAGTTCCAGCGGCCGGGAAAGTTCCGCTGGACCTATGACAAGCCCGAGCAGCTCATCGTCGGCGACGGCGAGAAGCTTTGGATCTACGACAAGGAATTGAACCAGGTCACCAGGCGCAACCTGGACAAGGCGCTGGGCAGCAGCCCCGCTGCGTTACTTGCGGGCGCGGACGACGTCGACAAGTACTTCTCGCTGAATGCCGTGGGCGTCAGGAGGGGCATCGACTGGCTGGAGGCCAAACCCTATGACGAGGGCAGCCTGTTCGAGAAGGTGCGCATGGGCTTCCGCGGCAACACGCTGGAAGTCATGGAACTGTTCGACCATTTCGGGCAAAAGACGACCATCACGTTCGCCAAGCTGCAGCGCAATCCCAAGGCCGCGCCGGATCTCTTTACCTTCACGCCGCCAGCCGGCGCTGACGTCGTCTCCGAGTAGCGCTGCCGAGGTGTTGCCTTGACCGACCTGTTCGACGCGCGCCAGCCGGCGGCACCGCTCGCCGAATTGATGCGCCCGAAGACGCTCGAGGAAGTCGTCGGACAACAGCACCTGCTGGGACCGGGCAAGCCGTTGCGGATCGCCTACGAGTCGGGAAAGCTGCATTCGATGATCCTGTGGGGGCCGCCGGGCGTAGGCAAGACCACGCTGGCGCGCCTGATGGCGCGGGCCTTCGACGCCGAGTTCATCGCGATCTCGGCCGTGCTCTCCGGCGTCAAGGAGATCCGCGAGGCGGTCGCGCAAGCGGAGCATGTCTTGCAGCAATCCGGGCGCTCGACCATCCTGTTCGTCGACGAAGTGCATCGCTTCAACAAGTCGCAGCAGGATGCCTTCCTGCCCTATGTCGAGCGCGGCCTGGTGACGTTCATCGGCGCCACGACCGAAAATCCTTCGTTCGAGGTCAACGGCGCGCTGCTGTCGCGCGCCGCGGTCTACGTGTTGCAGCCGCTCACGGAAAGCGAGCTGGGCATGCTGCTGGCGCGTGCACTGCAGGCCGCGTTTGCAGCACTGACCTTCTCGGACGGCGCACGCGACTTGGTCGTCGGCGCGGCCGACGGCGACGCCCGCCGGCTGTTGAACATGACCGAAACCATCGGCAACGCCGCCATCGCGAGTGACGTCGGGCGGGTCGACGAGGCATTCGTGCAGGCCACGCTTGCGCAGAACCTGCGCCGCTTCGACAAGGGCGGCGATGCGTTCTACGACCAGATCTCGGCGCTGCACAAGTCCGTGCGCGGGTCGTCCCCGGACGCCGCGCTCTACTGGATGGTCAGGATGCTCGACGGCGGCGCCGATCCCCTCTATGTCGGCCGGCGCCTGGTGCGCATGGCCGTGGAAGACATCGGCCTGGCGGACCCGCGCGCGCTGCGCATGGCGCTGGACGCCTGCGAAACCTATGAGAGGCTGGGTTCGCCCGAGGGCGAGCTCGCGCTTGCGCAGGCGACCATCTACCTGGCATGCGCCGCCAAGTCGAATGCCGCCTACGTTGCGTATAATGAGGCCCGCTCGCTGGTCCAGTCCGACAAGTCCCGGCCCGTGCCGGAGCATCTTCGCAACGCTCCCACCAAGCTCATGAAGGAACTCGGCTACGGCCGCAGCTACCGCTACGCGCATGACGAGCCCGATGCGTATGCGGCGGGGGAGAACTATTTTCCCGAGGGCATGGGGGGGACAGGTTTCTACCGGCCGACTTCCCGCGGCCTCGAAGGCAAGATAGCGGAAAAGCTCGCGCACCTGCGCGAACTGGATTCGAAAAGCAAGGACGGAGACTGAAGCGCGCGCCCCACCCGC
>DASZTG010000001.1:0-63901 GCA_035548375.1 Burkholderiales bacterium | reverse complement strand
GAGGGCAACATGAGCATCAAGTGGCTGCGGCGCCTGAAGGTCGGCGACCAGCCGTTCGAGACCCGCGAGGAAACCGCCAAGTACACGGATCTCATGCCCGACGGCAAGGCGCGCCAGTTCACGTTCCACATGGAGGCGAAGTCGGTCATCACCTCCCCCTCGGCGGGCCAGCGGCTCGATGGCCACGGATTCCGCGAGATCAGCGGCCTCGCCTGGTCGGGACGCGGGACGATTCGCCGCGTCGACGTCTCGATCGATGGCGGCCGCTCCTGGCGCGAAGCTGCGTTGCAGGCGCCGGTGCTGGCCAAGGCGCTGACGCGATTTCGCCTGGCCTGGCGCTGGAACGGCGAGCCCGCCATCGTGCAAAGCCGGGCCATCGATGACACGGGCTACGTGCAACCCACGCGCGAGCAGCTCATTGCCGCGCGCGGATTGAATTCCTACTACCACAACAATTCCATCCAGAGCTGGGGCATAGAGGCAACCGGCGAGGTGCGCAACGTCCATGCGTAGCGTCGTCGTTGCCCGGGTTCTTGCGCTCGCCGCCTGCTGGATTTGCGCACCGGCGCATTGCGGCGGGCCCTACGGCCTCGGCCGCGCCGCGACCGCCGAAGAAATTCGCGCCTGGGACATCGACGTGCGCGCGGACGGCGCCGGACTTCCGCCAGGACAAGGCAGCGTCGCCCAGGGAACGCTCGTGTTCGCGCAGAAGTGCGCCGCCTGCCACGGCAACCGCGGCCAGGGCGGCCCGATGGACAAGCTCACCGGAGGGAACGCAAGCCTTGCCTCGCCCATTCCGATCAAGACCATCGGCAGCTACTGGCCGTATGCGACCACCCTGTTCGACTACGTGCGCCGCGCCATGCCGTTCAACGCGCCGCAGTCCCTGTCGAGCGATGAAACCTATGCCGTGGTTGCGTACGTGCTGCACCTGAACGGCATCGTTGCCGGCGACGCGACGCTGGATGCGAATTCGCTTCCAGCCATCGCCATGCCGAACCGCGACGGCTTCATCGGCGATCCGCGTCCCGACGTGAAGGCGTCTGCCTGCGAATCGGGATGTCGCTGAAAAAAAATGCCGGGCGGTGAGGCCCGGCATTCAATCGAGAGGTGTTATGACTGCAATCCGCACGGTTGGCTCGAAACCGAACTGAAGCGGAACGCAGGGCCATCGTATCCGCGACCTGTTTCCCGACACAGGGACGCGCGCCTGTCGTGCGTCGGAATCTTTCCCGGCGAAGTCCGGACTTTTCAGGTGCCGGTGATCCAGCGCTGGAGTACCAGCGTCACCACGAAGGCGGCCACCGCCAACGCGGCGAATGCAATCTGCCCGTGGCCCGCCAGCAGGATCGCATCCAGCAGCGAGATGCCTGCGATCAGGCTGATCACCGCGCGCGGCACGTCGCCGGGCTTGCGCCTGCGCAGCAGGCGCACGGCGAAGACGCACCACGCGAGGAGCGCAACCACGAGGATCCAGGTCGCCGGATGATCGATCGCCAGCCACGCGCCGTAGAGGACGGGCGCGGCGAGAAACAGCAGCGGCCAGAAATTTTCCATCGTGCCGAGATGCTCCTTCTTCGCGGCATAGGTCAGGCCGATGAGATAGCAAAGCAGCACGATCGCGGCAATCCACAAGGATGCAGGCAACGCGAGCGAAACCGCGTAGCCCGCTGCCACATACACGAGCATGCGGCACAAGCCCATGACGAAGGGACTCAGCGGGTTGTTCTTGTGGTGCCAGTTGTAGAACACGATGGCCGCCGCAAGCGCAATGCCCGCGACGACCGGGCGCCATTGCGCCATGGGATCGAAACCGTAGCCCACCCACGCGAGCAGGGCGAGGCCGAGCCCCATCATGCCGAATCCGAACGCGTGGACCTGCGTCGCACTGACCTGCCCCGACGGGATGGGCCGCTCCGGCCGCGCCCTGGCGTCGAAGTTGTGGTCGAACGCATCGTTGAGGAACATCCCGCCGACGTAGAACAGCGACAGCGACACCAGCAGGATGGGCAACCGTGCATCGACGGACGCAACGCCGGCCAACGCCATGCCGGTCATCACGTTCGACCAGACGGTGGGAAGATTGGAGACGCGCCCCAGCCTGAGCGCGACGGCCAGGTTCATTCTTATCGGTGAGGCCGCGGTGGCAAATCCCGCAATTCGCGTCGTACCCAATTGAGCTCGCGCGCGATGGCCTGTTCCATGCCGCCCGCCTGCAGGTGCGCCGGCAACACGCTCCAGGTGTAGGTCTCGACTTCGAGATGGGACGAAATCGGCTGGTTGCGGTGGCGCTCGAGCATCTCGCGAACGAAAAAGCTCGTCGAGGAAAACTCCCCCAACTCGTCGAGGAACACCGGCACGTGGAAATGCACGCGCCATTCCTTTCCGGCCGTGCCGCTGTCCAGCGTCGCCAGCGCTTCCGGCAAGTCGGCGAAGCGCCGCACGCCATTGGGCCCTTGCTCCACCACCTGGTGCAAGTAGACCGGGTCGTTGAACTGGTGCAGGCCCGCCAACGCCCCGGGTGTGAGGCTTGCAACCCGCAAACCGGCACTGACCTGCATCTTGGTCACGCGGATGCCTGCATCGACGAGTTCCTTTACGCAGGCGTCGGGGTCCTCGAACTCGACGGCTGCGTGGCACAGGTCGAGGCACAGGCCGACGTGTTTGCGCAGCGCAGCTTCCGCCACCGGCCGCTTCTGCCCGGTGATCTCAGCCAGCCTGCGCCCTGCGCGAGTGCTGAACAGGTACTCCTGAAAGAATTTCACGCTTTCCTCGATGGTCTCGAGGTAGCAATGCGGCTCGGGCTCGATCGACAGAGCGATGCGCTTGCCCGTCCGTTCCTCGATTTCGACCAGCTTCGCGACATGGCGGATGTAGTTGTCCGCGATGCGTTCCACATCGGCATTGCCGCGCATGGCGGGCTTGAAGGCACCGGGAACCGTGCTGATGCTGCCCTCGACGTCGTCCGGCAGCAACTGGACCAGCAGGTCCGCCAGTTCGTCGGTGTAGCGCAGCCGCTCTTCGTCGCGCCAGTCCGGGAGGTACACCTCCTCCTTGACACGCGTGCCGTGGAACGTGCCGTAGGGAAAGCCGTTGATGGTGAAGACGTAGAGATTCTTTTCCGCAAGGAAGCGCTTGAACTCGGCGAGCGCGTCGCCGGTGCCCAACTCCTTCGCGGCGCGCGCCGACAGCCGCAGGCCGATGCCGAAGGCCTTGCCGGGAGCAACCTGGTCGCGCACGGCGGGGAAGAACTTTTCGAGGTTCGCGCGAACTTCCGTCCAGGTCTCGCCGGCGTGGATGTTGGTGCAGTAGGTCAGGTGACCTGCACCGCCGGCCAGCTTCATTGCCCGGTTTCCTTGCGGCGCAGCCAGGTCATCGCGTGCAGGATTTCGTTGGTGTCCATGGCATGGACTTCCTCGCCCTTGCCGATGTCGCGCAACAGCGTGATGGTGAGCTCGCCGCCCAGGTGCTCGCGGAATTCCTCGATGCCGCGCAAGAGCGTCAGCTCGCCATCCTCGCCGCGCGTTTCCATGGCCGGATGCCAGAGGTAGAAGCCAAGCCGCTTGAGTACCTTGTACACGCGGTCTTCGCTGCCTGCGGATAGCATGCCGATCTGCACCGAATAACGGGTATCCAGCGCAAGGCCGATGGCGACCGCTTCGCCATGCCGCACTTCATGAGAGGTCAAGGCTTCGAGTTTGTGGGCGGACCAGTGCCCGTAGTCGAGCGGGCGCGCACTGCCGGTCTCGAACGGATCGCCGCCGTGCGCGATCTGGCGCATGTGCAGCTCCGCGCAGCGCCGGATCATGTAGGCCATCGCCTTGGGCTCCACTTCGCGCAAGGCCTCCGCATTGGCTTCCAGCCATTCGAAAAATTTGCCGTCGCGGATCAGCGATACCTTCACCGCCTCCGCGATTCCGGCGATCTTGTCACGCTGGTGCAGGGTGCGCAGGAACACCGCGTCGTTCAGGACGGCGAAGGGTGGCGCGAACGCGCCCAGCAGGTTCTTCATGCCGAATGCGTTGACGCCGTTCTTCACGCCGACGCCGGAATCGTTCTGTCCCAGCACGGTCGTGGGCACGCGGATGTGGCGGATGCCGCGATGCGTGGTGGCCGCCACGAAGCCGATCATGTCGAGGAAGGCGCCGCCGCCGATGCCGATGACGAACGCGTGGCGGTCGATCTTGAGGTCGACCAGGCGATGCTGCAGGCTCGTCACCAGCGCCGGCTCGTTCTTCACGTGCTCGCCGCCCGAAACGATCTCCGGCTTGCCGACCAGCTCCAGCGAACGCGCATGCGCCTCGGCGTAGGCGACGATATCGTGCACCAGCGTCGGCCAGCTTGCCGCGACGTTGGAATCGAGGAATACGACGATGCGGTGGCGCTTCGCCGGCTCCTTGCGGATGATCGATTGCAGGAAGACATGGTTGTCGCGCGCGAACAGGTGCTCGGTGAAATGCACCGGATAGTCGTAGCGGACGGAGAACTCCTGGTGGTAGACCGCTTCTTCCATGTCCGGCTCAACCGCGTGTTTGACCAGCTCGACGCCCATTTGCCTTCCCCATGTTTCCGTTGTGCAACCTCTTAGACCGTATGACCGTTACTTGAACGCCACCGAATCCATGCGCTGCTCGACGCTCGGGGCCGCCTCGCCGACCTTCGGCGCCTGGCCGCGCAACACCGAGTTGCCCTCGAACAGCATGCGCTGGTCGACCGGCGCCGGGTTCATCCAGTCGTCTTCCTTCATTTGCCCGCTCTGGCCGAAAGCCTTCAGCGCATTGCCGTAGCAAAGCGCCTCGACGTCCTTCTGCGCGATGCCGCGGTCGAGCATCAGGCGCGCGGTCTTGGGCACGGCGATCGGGTCGGACACGCCCCAGTCCGCGCTGGAATCGATGAACATCTGGTTGGAGCCGTACTTGCGCGCGATCTCCACCATGCGCTCGTTGCCCATCTTGGTATTCGGATAGATCGTGAACGCCGCCCAGAAGCCGCGATCGAGCACTTCCTTCACGGTCTCCTCGTTGTTGTGGTCGATCACGCAATGCTCGGGCTTGATGCCCATTTCCAGCGCGACTTCCATGCTGCGGATGGTGCCGCTTTTCTTGTCCCGGTGCGGGGTGTGCACCTGCACCAGCATGTCGAATTCCTTCGCCAGCGCGAGCTGGGCGCGGTAGTACTTGTCCTCGACCGGCGTCTGGTCGTCGTAGCCGATCTCGCCCACCGCGACCACGCCCTCCTTGGTCAGGTAGCGCGGCAGGATTTCCAGCACCTGCTCGGCCAGCGCCTCGTTGTTCGCTTCCTTGCTGTTCAAGCCGATGGTGCAGTAGTGGCGGATGCCGAACTGCGCCGCACGAAAGCGCTCCCATCCGACCAGGCTCGACATGTAGTCGATGTAGCTGCCGACCTGGGTGCGCGGCTGCCCCAGCCAGAAGGCCGGCTCGATCAACGCCACGATGCCGGCCGCGGCCATGCGCTCGTAGTCGTCCGTGGTGCGAGCGCTCATGTGGATGTGCGGGTCGATGAATTTCATGCTGCCTCCAGACTGATGTCGTCCTAGACGGGTTGCGCCAGCGTTTTCCAGCTGACTTTGTTTTCGTTCACGGCAATGGAAAGCTCAGGATACGCCCATAGCAAGCCCGTTGCCGCCGGGTCGGGGGAACTCGCGAGCGCCAGCGCCGCGGCGGTGCGCTCGGGCTCCGTGCCTTTTTCCAGCACCCGGCCGAGATCCCGCAACATTTCCCCACGGGCGAACGGCCCGACGCAGCGCCACAGTTCCGGACTGACCGGACGCCCCGCAGACCAGCGCTCGTGCGCATAATCCGTCGCCATGCGCGCGAGCTCGGCATTTGCCCGGCGATCGAGGCCGACGACAGGATCCAGCGTCGTGCCGATGAACAGCGTCTTCAACACCATCTGGTTCCAGGCCGGCTCCTCGAATTGCTCCGACGGATACGGGTTGCGATGCGCCACCGCCTCGAACACGGCCTTCATGCTGGTACGCACACCCTCCGCCGCGCGCAACACGTAGCGCGGCTGGTCGGGGTACAACGGCAATCCCCGATAGAAGGCTACGAGCTCGCCGATGTCGGCGGTGACACAGAGCTGGTCGAGGCGGCGTGAAAAGGTCGCGCCATCCGCACCCGAGGAGAGCAGCAGGAAAATCCGGGCGGCCTGGTCCAGGCTCCAGTCGGAAGGATCCCAGTCGCTGCGAGCGGCTTGCGCCTGCTTCAGCTCGGCGGACGACAGCGACAGGTCGGCCTTGCCGATCTTGCGCGTGACCAGGCTGATGGATCGATACAGCTCAGTGTCGCCCCCGCTCGCGATTTTCTCGGCGGCGCCGGACGTCCATGCCCACGCTTGCGCCGGGAGGCGGGCGCCGAGCCACTGTTGCAGGAGCTGGATCGGATTCATGCGACCTTGCGCAGCGCCGAGCGCGCGGAGAAGACATGATCGAGCAGCAGGCGCTTGACATCGGTCGCGGCGACTTCGCCGTCGCCCAGCAATTCGGGCGCGGAGGTGATGAACAACGGCCCGTCCTCGGGTTCGTCCGTCGGGCGGCCGTGCGAGCCTTTCACCAGGCTTGCATCGAGCGAAATCACGTCCATGAGATAGCGGAATCCCAATTTCTTCTGCAGCAGCTTCCAGGCGATGCGCCCTTTTACGAGCGGGATGGCTGGATCGAGGAACAGCTCGACCGGGTCGTACCCCGGCTTGCGATGGATGTCCACGGTGCGCGCGTAGTCGGGTGCTTTCGCATCGTCCAGGAAATGGTAATACGTGAACCAGCTGTCGGCCCGCGAGATCGCGACCAGCTCGCCGGATCGCGCATGGTCCAGGCCGGATTCCCGCTTGCCCGCTTCATCGAGCACGCGCTCGACCCCTGGCAGCGCGCGAATGACGTCGGCGACCTTGTCGACGAGTTCGGGACGCGCCACGTAGACGTGCGCGACCTGGTGGTCGGACACGGCGAAGGCGTCGGACGCGCCGGCGTCGAGTTGCTCGCGCCCGAGTTCATTGCGCACCTTGAGCCAGCCCGCCTGCCGCAGCGCGCGATTGATATGCACGGGCCGCGACACTTCGGTGATGCCGTACTCCGACAGCGCGACGACGTGCATGCCCGCCCTGCGCGCGGATTCGATGAGCTCGCCGCACACGGCATCGACCTGGGCAACATCGCGCGCGATATCGGGATGGTCCGGCCCGAGGCGCTGGAGGTTGTAATCGAGATGCGGCAGGTAGACCAGCGTCAGCGTGGGCTTCCGGTTTTCCATCACCAGCTTCGCGGACTTGCCGATCCAGGCCGTTGACACGATGTCCGCGGCCGGCCCCCAGAACCGGAACAGCGGGAACTGGCCCAGCTCCGCCTGCAGTTCATCGCGCAGGCTGCTCGGGTGCGTGTGGATGTCCGGCAGCTTGCGGCCATCCGCCGGATACATGGGACGCGGCGTGACCGCGATGTCCGCGGTCGAGTACATGTTGTACCACCAGAACAGCTTGGCACAGGTAAACGACGGATCGCGCCGGCGCGCCGCGTCCCAGATTTTTTCGCCTGCGACCAGATGATTCGATTGGCGCCAGAGCCAGATCTCGGAGAGGTCGCGGAAATACCAGCCGTTGCCGACGATGCCGTGCTCTCGCGGCAGGGTGCCGGTGACGAAGGTCGTCTGGACGGTGGTCGTAACGGCCGGCACCACGGTGCGCAGCGACCGCACGCCCCCCTGCTTGGCCAGCGCTGCCAAGTTCGGCGCATGCGGCAACAGTGCCGGCGTCATGCCGACGACGTTGAGGACCAGCGTGCGATTCATGCGAGCCGCACCGGCCATGTTGCAGTGTTCACCTGCCGCTTCTCCTCGAGTTCCCTGTGGCCCGTCTGCCGCGGGCTTCAGCCGGCGCAAAACCCTAGTTGGAAAATTCCTTGCTCATTATGAAGACCGTGACCGCCTTGCGCTCTTCCTCCGTGTATTGCTCTTTCCAGGAGGGCATGCCGCGGAAGCCGTTGGTAACCCGGTCGTACACGAATTCGGGAGTGTAGCGCGATGGATTGAGCTTGGGGGCCTTGCCGGGGTAGGCGGTCTTGCCGTGACAGAACTTGCAGATGGACTCGAAGACCTGGTGGCCCTTCTCGATTTGCTCGGGCTGGTTCAGCAGTTCCTTGGGAAACGGCGGCAGCTCATCGTCCGCCAGCGAATGCGGGATCGCCGCCGCGATCGCCAGCGCGCCACAGAAGGCGCCAGCCATGTGCTTGATCGTAGTTTTCATTTTTGTCCGTTGCCTTGGTTCACAGAAACATCGGGGCACGGCAGCGTGTGCCGTGCCCCGAGTCGAAAACGCGAACGGCCCGTCATCATTTGACTCGCGAGCCGATCGAATTTCCGGGTTACTGCACGATCTTGTAGATCTTGTCCTGTTCGCCGTTCGGGCCGCGGATCTTCGTGCCCATGACGTAGACATTGCCCTGGTTGTCCTGGCCGAAGCCCAGCACGAAGTCATGGAAGTCCATGTTGGTGACCTTCACGACTTCCTTGCTCCACTTGTCGCCGGACTTCTTGCCCGCGAACAGCACGCCCTTGGCCACCTGGAAGGACTTGCTCCAGTCGCCGAAGAAGTAGATGCCGTCCCACGCCTTGTTCGGGCCGCGATAGACATAGCCGCCGGTGATCGAAATGCCGTCGAAGTCGCCCTTGGCGGCGAAGGACGGATTCGAGCCGTTCTTGTACTCGATGATCGGGTCGGTCAGGCCCGACTTGTCGCAATTGGCCGGGTGGTTGTTCGGGTTGACGTAGTCGAAGCAGTGCATGCCTTCCATGCGGCGCCAGCCGTAGTTGCCGCCCTTGGTGATGATGTCGACTTCCTCGTAGCTGTTCTGGCCGACGTCGGCGCAGAACAACTCATGGCTGCCACCCATGTCGAACGAGCAGCGCCACGGGTTGCGCAGGCCCAGCGCCCAGATTTCCGGGGCGTACTTGCTGTTGCTGGCAAACGGGTTGTCCTTGGGCACGTTGTACGGATCGCCGTTCACGTCGATGCGCAGCATCTTGCCGTGCAGGTCGGCCGTGTCCTGGCCATTGCCCAGCGTGACGTTGTGGCCGATGCCCCAGTCGTTGGCATAGCCGCCGTCACCCGTGGAAATGTAGAGCATGCCGTCCGGCCCGAAGCCGATCCAGTGGCCGTTGTGGTTGAACTGCGGCCAGTCGATCTGCGAGACCAGGCGTTCGTAGGAAGGATCGGCCTTGTTCGGGTTGTCCCTCGAAACGCGCATCTCGGCCACGACGTTCGTGTGCGCATACCAGAGCTGCTTGCCCAGGTCCGCGTCCCCGCGCAGGTTCATGGTGTAGGCGATGTAGAACTTGCCGCTCGACTTGAAGTCCGGCGGGAAGGCGATGCCGAGCAGGCCTTCTTCGTCGAATTCCCACTTCAGCGGCGGCAGCTTGTGCTTGATGTTCAGAAAATCATCGCCCATCAGCTTGCCGTCGGCGCCGAGGATCTTGACGGTGCCGGTTTGCTCGACGATGAACTTGCGGTCATCGCCGGGGGGCGACACCATGACCAGCGGGTGCGTGAGGCCTTCCGCGACCACTTCGAGCTTCACGTCCAGTGCCGAGGCTGGCTGCGCCATGCACAAGACGGCGGCGGCGGTCGCCGCGCAGTAAAGCGCCTTCTTCAACATTGTTCCCTCCAGGATTGTCTAGTTTTGCAGATCGTCGGGATGTCGCGATCTCGCGGCTCCCTCCCCAAAATGCATACGCCCCTTCGAGCGAGCGTGAAGTATCCCGGTGGGGGACAACGCGACGTTAGGGAATTTCTCCCGCGCCGACGCGGGCAAATTCTTTTCTTCGATTCCGCAATACGTAATGCGCCGCAAAAATCAACAGCGGAACCGCCGGCATGCCGTTGGAATTCACGAAGGCTGCGCGCGACTCCCGAGGATCGCGGGCATGCGTCCCGGGACAACTCGGGAATTCGTCTGCATTCTTATGCGAATCGCATTCCTAGAATGGCTGCGGCAGCCGGGCGCCGCACGACCGCGCATATGCATGCGCCGTCATATGCGGAATTCATCGCGCCTCGAGGCCGCCGGGAAGTCATACGAAAATTCTGGGAGGAAACGAATGGTCAAGCACATGTTGTTGGCGGCCACGCTGTCGCTGGTCGCGTCGGTTGCTTCGGCACAGTCCCTGCCGAAATCGGCGGACGAGGTCGCACGGCCGGGCGGGGACCTGCCCGGCTCTCCGAAAATCGCGCTGGTGAAAGTGGCCGACGGGTTCAACGACCCGGTGGGCGTCTCGTCCGCGTTCGACGGTTCGGGCCGCCTGTTCGTCGTCGAGCGCGTGGGCAAGGTCAGGATCGTCAAGGATGGCAAGATCCTCGCGAAGCCTTTCCTCGACCTGACCAAGAGCAATCCCCTCGGCACCGAAGTGCTGACGGTGTTCGTCGAGCAGGGATTGTGGTCGATCGCGTTCCACCCGAAGTTCAAGGACAACGGCTACGTGTTCGTCTCGTTCGCGTCCGTTCCGTTCAACGGCGCGCACATGGTCGTCAGGCTCACGGTGGATCCTTCGAGCCCGGACGAGATCACGACGGAACAGGTCAACAAGACCGCCAAGGTCGTGCTGAACATCCCGCAGCCGTACTACAACCATTACGGCGGCAAGATCCTGTTCGGGCCGGACGGCTATCTCTATGTCGGCAAGGGCGACGCGGGCTGGGAAGGCGATCCGCTCGATGCCGGCCAGACCATGAGCACGCTGTGGGGCAAGATGCTGCGGGTGAACGTCGACACCGATGACGACGTGTCCTATTCCATACCGAAGGACAATCCGTTCTCGGCGGCCGGCAAGGATCGCATGATGGCGCTGTTCGGCATCACCGAGGAGGGCTTCTCGAAGATCAAGATCGGCTCGCGCCCGGAGATCTGGGCCTATGGCTTGCGCAATCCCTGGCAGTTCACCTTCGATCCGAAATCCGGAGACTTGTGGATCGGCGACGTCGGCCAGAACCACTGGGAGGAAATCAACTGGCAACCGGCATCGAGCAAGGGCGGCGAGAACTACGGCTGGAAGCACAACCAGGCTTCGCATTGCCATCCGACGCTGGGTCCGGATGACAAGTGCCCGACCGTGGGCGTGCTGCCGGTCGCGGAGTATCCGCACCAGGAACCCTATCCCGGCGCGACCAAGCTGAAGGACGGCTGGGGTTGCTCGGTGACCGGGTTGGGTGTGGCCAACTTCGGCGGCATGAACGGCGTCTATATCGCCGGCGACTGGTGCTCCGGCCGGGTCTGGGGCGTGGGTTGGGACGGTGCCAAGTGGCAGATGCAGGAATTGCTGCACACGACGCTGCAGTTCACCGGCGGCAACCATGACGAGGACGGTTCCATCCTCGCCGTCAACTGCCACTGCTTCTACCTCGACGACAAGGGCGCCATGGCAAACCCCAAGGGCGCGCTGTGGCGCGTGATGGCCGCGGATGCCGTGCCTGCGGGCGCGGAGACCGCAAGGTCGCGCTCCAAGTAACGGGCCATTGATTGAAAGCGTCGCGGTGCCTGCGCATGCAGGCACCGCGTCCTTTCCTCGCCATCATGATTCCAGGATTGCGTCATTGTATTTTCGCCGGTAGCACGACACTGGCCCTCCTGCTGCCCTGGCCCGCCGCGGCCGCGGAAGAAATCGTGTTCCACCATGCCTTCGACGAGAGCGTCCTCGACGTCGGTGCCCGGCCCGGCGAGTCTTTTTCCGATGCCGTGAAATCTTTCCATGCGAACGGAAAGAATCCCTATGTCGGCGATGCCGATGCCACGGCGCAGGGGAAAGTCCTGTACGACACCTGGTGCCAGGGCTGCCACATGCCCGACGGCTCCGGCCACATGGGCCCCAGCCTGATCGACGACGTCTACATATACGACCGGGTTCCAACGGACCTCGGGCTTTTCGAGGTGGTATTCGCGGGCGCGGGCGGAGCCATGCAGTCATTCGCCGAGCGCATGAGCCAGGACGACATGCTCAAGGTCGTTGCCTACATTCGCAGGCTGCAGAAGAAACCCTGACGACGGGTCATCCGATCTTCTAAAAAAAATGCCGGGCCGCCATCGGCCCGGCATTCAAAGAGAGGTCTATCTCGCGACCATCAAGCCACGAGACAACAGCATAGAGGAGCGCTTGCCTGCGCGGCATGGCAGCGCTCCCGCCCAATGCCGGGAATAATTCCCGATTCAGCCCGCCTCGCGCAATTCCTCGGCTTCGTTGGTGCTCGTGATCAATCCATGGCTCAAGGCAATGCGCACGACCTGCGCGGTATTGCTGACGTCGAGCTTGTGCTTGATGTTGGATTGGTAATTGGCGACCGTCTTGTAGGACAGGCACAGGATCTTGGAGATCTCCTGCAGCGAATGCCCGGCTACCAGCAACCGGAATACCTCGAATTCGCGCGCCGACAAGGCGTCGATAGGATTGTCGCGGCCCGGGAGCATCTGCATCGCCAGTTCCTGCGCCATCTCGTGGCTGATGTAGAGCTTGCCCTGCGCCACCAGGCGCACCGCTTCAACCAGCACTTCCGGCGCGGCGGACTTGGTCACGTAGCCGCGTGCCCCCGCCTGCAGCGCGCGCGAGGAAAACACGGTGTCCTCGTGCATGCTGAACATGAGGATGCGCGCCTCGGGAAGCCGCGCGACGATGCGCCGCACGACCTCTATGCCGCCCATGCCGGGCAGGTTGATGTCCATCACCGTCACGTCCGGCTGCATCTCGCAGACGATGCGATAGGCGTCTTCGCCGCTCGCCACTTCCGCGATCACCGAAATGTCCTCCGTGCGCTCCAGCAGCCGCCGGTAGCCTTCACGCACGACCGCGTGATCGTCCACCAGCACCACGCGTACCGGCATTGCCCTCGTATCGTTCATTGTCCGTTCCTCACTGGTATCGAAGCGCGCACGCGAACACCCTGGCCCGGCGCGCTTTGCAAATCGAAACTGCCGTTCAATGCCTCCACCCTTTCCCTCAACCCGACGAGTCCGAGGCCCTGCCTCGGTCGCCCGGGATCGAACCCGCGGCCATTGTCCTCGAAACCGAATTCGATTTCGGCCAACCCGTTCCTGCCTTCCACGCGCCGCAGCGACACATCCACCGCCGTCGCCTGCGCATGTTTCGTGACGTTGGTCAGGCATTCCTGCGCCAACCGGTACAGCGTGATGTTGAGCTGCTCGCTCAGGTCATCGAGCTCGCCCTCGGCCGAAAAGCTGCAACGTACGGTCGGATGGCGCCTCTGCCATTGGTCGACGCCGTATTCGACCGCGGAGCGCAGGCCCAGCTCATCCAGCGCGACGGGCCGCAACCTTTGCAACAGGCTGCGCACGACATCGTAAACCTGCCCGGACACCTCGATGATGGATTTCGCGCTGCGCTGCACCTCGACCGCGTGTTCGCTGCGGTCGCGGATCGTCACGGCATCGACCTTGATCGCGTTCAGGCTCTGGCCCAGCTCGTCGTGCAGCTCGCGCGCGAGGTTTCGCCTTTCCTCTTCCTGCACCTGCATCGAGCGCTGCGACAGCCGTCGATTTTCCGCCAGCGCGCTCTCCAGCGCGGAATGCATGCTGGTGACGTCCGTGATGTCCGCTATGTACATGTGCACCTCCTGCTCGCCCACTTTTGACGGACGCGCGGACAACTTCGCCACCGCCTGCACCGCGCGGGCGTCACGCCGCCGCAGCTCCAGCAAGGGCAACTCGACTTTCTGGGCGTCGAGCAATTGCTGGCGATGCAGCTGCCACTGAGAGCGATCCGCGTAAAAGTCATCCAGCCTCTGCCCGTTCAGTTGCTCCGCCGATTCGAAGCCCAGCAACTGCGCCGCCGCCGGGTTGACGAGTTTTATCGTCCCGTCCATCGATGCCACCACGTTGCCGGCAAGCGTCTCCATGAACAGGGTGCGGTATTGCATCTCGCTCTTGAGCCGCAGCGCCACCTGTTCCATGACCTGCTTCGACCTGCGCCAGGAAAACCATGCCAGGGTCAGCGCCGTCGCCAGCAGCGTCATCGGCAATTCATCGATCTGGTAAGCCTCGAGCGGCCCCGTGAATTTTTCCACCCATTCGCGCAAGTCCAGCGCGCTCGACAACGCGAATGTCAGCAACGTGATTGCCGCGACGATCAGCAGATCCCGGCGCAGCGAAGTCTGCAAATTGGCCGGCGGCGCGTTCTGGCCATTCCGCAGCATGTCCATCGAATCGGTCTTGTCGGGTGAAAAAAAGAGGTATCAGGGACAGCTATATAGCGGAAGGCCCCGGCCCCAACAAGCGGAATCTGCTCGGCGCCGGCGGCGTCCGCCCCCAGGATCGCCATGTTTGGGAATTTCTCCCGGCATCCGCGGGAGCCTCGCCCTGTGCGAGTCGATTGCGCATCCATACGTTGATGGTGTCGCATCGCATCTCACATTCGATGAGCCTTGGCATGCCGTTCATTTTCCAGGTTGTCCTGCTGCTGTTGCTGCCATTGGCCTTTGCTTACCTGATATCCGTGGCCGGGCTGCTGGTCGAATGGGTTCGCATTGCTGCCCGGCGAAGGCGGGCCCGTACCGGACGCCCGCCGCGCTCCAGCCCGACGCCTCACTAAGCCCCACGTTGGGAATTTTTCCCGACTTGTTCGGGAGCCTCTCCCTGCCGGGCGTCCCCTTCGTGCTCTAGATTCCCTGACCTGCTCGCCGAATGCACAGCGAATGTCACGCACTTTCCGGCCTC
Organism: Burkholderiales bacterium; assembly: GCA_035548375.1. Classification (GTDB taxonomy): domain Bacteria; phylum Pseudomonadota; class Gammaproteobacteria; order Burkholderiales; family JACQAP01; genus JACQAP01. The sequence goes on along the minus strand of DASZTG010000001.1, from coordinate 49,176 downwards.
GCGGCCTGCCTTCGAGGCAAATCGGCAACTTAATATTTTGTAAACAAACATAAAAACTAGGAGGGGATTCAAAAATGGCCCGTTCCATTCGCCTGCATCGCCGGACACGCCTGGCGCTTGCTCTCAGTCTGCTGCTCCCGGCCGGAATGGCCTCGGCACAAGACGCGCGTAGCCGCGACCTGCAAGCTCCCACCGTCGAAGTCATCGGCACCACTCCCCTGCCGGGATTGGGTACGCCGATCGAGCAGGTCCCGGCCAACGTCCAGACCGTCACCGGCGAGCGCATCAAGGAGCAGCAGTCGATCAACCTGCCCGAATTCATGAACCGCTCGATGCCATCGGTCAGCATCAGCGACATCCAGAACAATCCCTTCCAGTCGAACGTCAACTACCGCGGCTTCCAGGCCTCGCCCCTGCTCGGCGCGCCACAGGGCCTGTCGGTGTTCCAGGACGGCGTTCGCATCAACGAACCGTTCGGCGATATCGTCAACTGGGACTTGATCCCGCAATCGGCCATCTCGTCGATGACGCTGGTGCCGGGCTCGAACCCGGTGTTCGGGCTGAACACGCTGGGCGGCGCCGTCGAAATTCGCACCAAGAGCGGCCGCACCGACCCCGGTTTCGAAGTCGAAGCCTACGGCGGTTCATGGGGCCGCAAATCGGGCGAGATCTCCTATGGCGGCGGCCAGGCCGACAAGCTCGACTATTTCATCGGCGGCAACTGGTTCGAGGAAGACGGCTGGCGCGATTTTTCGCCGACCAAGGTCAAGCAGATATTCGCCAAGGTCGGCCACAACACGTCCGACGGCGGCTTCGATTTCTCGATCACGCACGCGAACACCGACCTGACCGGCAACGGCGTCACGCCGCAAAGCATGCTCGACCAGCGCCGCGAGCAGGTCTACACGGTGCCGGACAACACGAAGAACGAAATGACCATGCTGAACCTGACCGGCAGCTACTGGCTGAACGACAAGTTCCTGCTGTCCGGGCTGGTCTATCACCGGTATAACCGGACCAAGACCTTGAACGGCGACGTCAACGACGATTTCGAGGAAGGCCCGAACGACGGCGTATCCGCCGACGAATCGGCGGTGAGCAATCGCACGACCACCAAGCAAACCGGCGATGGCCTCGGTATCCAGGGTTCCTGGATACTGGACAAGAACACGCTGGCGGTCGGCTCGACCTACGATTACTCGCATTCCGATTTCACGCAAAGCTCCCAGCTCGGGGTTTTCCGCTCCGCGACCGATCGCAGCGTGCTCGAGACCGACCCGGAGGAAACGGAAAACGCGCTGAAGGGCATCACGCAGACGATCAGCCTGTACGCGACCGACACCTGGAACATCACCAAGCAACTGGCCGCCACGATTTCCGGTCGCTACAACCACACCACGGTCAAGACGACCGACCAGCTGAACTCCACGCCGCCGAACCTCGACGGCGATTTCACCTACAACAAGTTCAATCCCGCCGTCGGCCTGACCTACCAGATCACGCCGGCACTGGGCACGTATGCGGGATGGAACCAGGGCAATCGCGCGCCGAGCCCGATCGAACTCGGCTGCGCCGACCCGAACAACCCCTGCACCTTGCCCAACGCGCTGGCATCCGACCCCTTTCTCAAGCAGGTGGTCACGCAGACCTTCGAAGCCGGCTTTCGCGGCAAGCTGTCGAGCAGCGTGAACTGGAATGCCGGCATCTATCGAAGCATCAACAAGGACGACATCCTGTTCGTCGGCACCACCACCAGCGCCGGATATTTCACGAACTTCGGCAAGACGCGCCGCCAGGGCGCCGAGCTCGGCCTGAACGGCGAGACCGGCAGGTTGAACTGGTGGATCAACTACAGCTACGTGAATGCCACATACCAATCGTCGGCGTGCCTGGTATCCGAGAACAACAGCAGCGCGGGATCGTTCGCGGATTGCCCGAGCGCGGAGGACAACCTGATCAAGGTTTCACCGGGCAACAAGATCCCCGGCATTCCCGAGCACCAGTTGAAGCTGATCGGCGACTATCGCCTGACGGACAAGTGGAGCCTTGGCGGCATGATGGTGGCCTTCTCGGACCAGTATGCGCTGGGCAACGAGAACAACCAGCACCAGGCGGGCACCAACTTCGCCGGCACGGATTTCGAAGGCTCGGGCAAGGTGCCGGGCTACGTGGTCTTCAACCTGAGCACGCGCTACAAGGTGACCTCGAACTGGGAATTGTTCGGCAAGATCGACAACGTGTTCGACAAGGAGTATTCGACGGGCGCGATTCTGGCGGCGAACTCCTTCGACTCGGCCGGAAACTTCCAGATCGACTCCGACGACTGGCGGCATGAAACCTTCTACGCGCCGGGCGCGCCGCGGGCCTTCTGGGTGGGCGTGAAGTACACTATGGGCCAGGACAAAAAATAGGAACCCGTAATGACCAAGCTCAAGCTGCTCTGCTCGATCCTGTCGTTGCTGTCCACCGGTGCCGCGCTCGCGGCACCGAATGCCTACGTTCCCAACGAAGGCAGTGGCACGGTCAGCGTGATCGACACCACGACCGACCAGGTGACCAAGACCATTCCCGCGGGCAAGAAGCCGCGCGGCTCCGCGGTCAGCAAGGACGGCACGAAGCTCTACGTCAGCGACCAGCCGCACAACGCGCTCGTGATCATCGACCTGGTCAAGGGCGAGAAGGCCGGCACCATCGACCTCGGTGAATCGCCCGAAGGCGTGGGCATCTCGCCGGACGGCAAGTGGGTCGTCGTCGCAAGCGAAATCACCAACGCCATCAATTTCATCGACACCACCACCGGCAAGAAGGCCTTCACCGTCAAGACCGAAGGCAAGAACCCGGAGCATGCGGAGTTCACGCCCGACAGCAAGCTGCTGTTCGTGAGCGCGGAGGAAGCGGAGCAGGTCGACGTGATCGACGTGGCGCAGCGCAAGCAGATCAAGTCCATTCCGGTCGGCAAGCGCCCGCGTGGCATCGGCTTCCTGCCGGATGGAAGCAAGGCGTATGTCGCCTCCGAGTTCGTCAGCAAGGTCTATGTCGTCGACCTTGCATCGTTCACGGTCAAGAAAGTCCTGGCGGCCGGCAATTTCTCGAACGGCGTGGCGGTGACGCCCGATGGCAAGCGCGTGTTCATTTCCAACGGCAAGGATGCTTCCGTCTCTGCCATCGACACCGCGACCGACGAGATCGTCGGAACGATCCCCGTGGGCAAGCGGCCATGGAACATGGCCATCACGCCGGACGGCAAGAAGCTCTACGTCGCCTGCGGCCGCTCCAACGCGGTATTCGTCATCGACACAGAGGCATTGAAGGCGATCGGGGAGGTGAAAGTCGGCGAGCTGCCCTGGGGGGTGGCCATCCGCTGATCCCGACACTCGACAGGAAAAAACCGCGGCATCGACCGCGGTTTTTTTTCGCGCGCCGTGCACGCTTATAATCCGGCCATGTCCGACGCTCCCCACCCCCGCAGTTATTCCGGGGGCTGCCATTGCCGCGCGGTGCGCTTCGAGGTCGAGGCCACGCAACCGATCGACGTGATCGACTGCAATTGCTCGATCTGCGCCATGACCGGCTTCCTGCACCTGGTCGTGCCGGCCTCGCGCTTTCGACTGCTATGCGGCGAAGGGATGATCGAGACCTACACGTTCGGCACCGGTGTGGCGAAACACCACTTCTGCCGCCTCTGCGGCATCAAGTCTTTCTATGTGCCGCGCTCGAATCCGGACGGGTTCAGCATCAACGTGCGCTGCCTCGACGGCTATCCGGACCTGCCGATGACTGTCGAGCCGTTCGACGGGCAGCACTGGGAAAACGCCGGGCCGGCGCTACGCCATCTTTCGCGGGAGAAATGAACCTTGGGAATCCCGCGGGCACTCATATCCGATCCTACCGGCGCGGGGCTCGACTGGCACGCCGACTCTATCGGTGATTGCCGTGCGCGGTGCACCTGACATGCGTCAGCACCACCGGGTGCGCACATGGGACCTGCCCGTGCGGGCTTTCCACTGGTTGCTGGTCCTGCTCGTGCTCTTGCAAATCACCACGGCATCGATAGGCGGCAACGCCATGGAATGGCACGCCCGCGGCGGCTACGTCATCCTGGCGCTGCTGCTGTTTCGCGTCCTGTGGGGATTCGTTGGCGGGACGCATGCGCGCTTCGCGGATTTCCTACGCGGGCCACGCGCCGTGATCGGCTACGCGCGAGCGCTTTTCGCCGGCTCGCCCGCTCCGCACCGCGGCCACAATCCCCTCGGCGGCTGGAGCGTGATGGCAATGGTCGTTTCGCTGCTGCTGCAGGCCAGCACGGGCTTGTTCGCGAACGATGACGTGATTCTGGAAGGGCCGCTGGCCAAGCATGTGTCGGAACGGACCAGCGCGATTGCCACGAAAATCCACGACGTCAACGCCGTCGTGCTCCTCAGCCTGGTGTGCCTGCATATCGCGGCCATCGTCTACTACCTGGCCGCGAAGAAACAGAATCTCATCCTGCCGATGATCACCGGCCGCAAGGAAGGCGACGAGGCAAGCGCCGCGCACTATGGCAACCCGTGGCTCGCCGCCTGCCTGGCAGGCGCATGCGCGGTGGCGGTCTGGCTGCTGGTCAGGTCTTGACGCGACTGTAGCGCGCCACATGCGCCGGCAGTGCAACACCGGCATTCAGGCGCTTGTCCGGATTCGGCGTGGCCACAGGTCGCGCCAGGTCGAGCGTGCCCGCCCAGATCGGTAACGCGTAGTCTTCTTCGTCATCCGCGGGGGCGCCGGATCTCATCTTGGCGGAGGCTTCGACGATGTCGAGCTTCAATACCGTGGTCTGGTCGATCTCGTGCTGCTTGACCGGCCTCAGGCTTTCCCAGCGCCCTGGAACGATGTGGTCCGAAATCACTTTCAATGCCGCCGCCTTGTCGGCCGGCGGCACCACCTCGGCTTCGCCCAGGATCACCACGGAACGATAATTCACCGACGAATGAAAGGCGGAGCGCGCCAGCACCAGCCCGTCGACCAGCGTTACCGTCACGCAGATCGGCACGCCCTTGCCCGCTTCGATCAACATGCGACTCGCCGCCGAACCGTGGATGAACAGATCGCGATCGCGCCGTCCATATCCAGTCGGGATCACGAACGGCTGGCCGTTCTGCACGAAGCCGACATGGCAGAAGAAGCCTTCGTCGAGGATGGCCGCGACCGTCGCGAAATCATGCTTGCCGCGCGCGGGATAGCGATCCAGGGTGGTGCGATCGGATTGGAGGTCGCTCATGAAAAAAAGTGAGGAGTGAGGGTCAGGAGTGAGGCGTCAGAGCAAACCGGCGGGAAAGCACCAGGGTGAAGGGTCTCGTTTCTTTCCGCTCACCCGTCTCTCCTCTCCCCTCACTTGTTTCTGTACTTATCGTGACAAGCCTTGCAGGCCTTGCCGGTTTCGCCGAACTGCGCCTTGATCGCGCCGAGGTCGCCGCCTTTCGCGACTTCCGCGAGCCTGGCAGTCTCGGCCTGCATCTTTTCCATCTTCGCCTTGAAGTCGTCCATGTCCAGCCAGATTTCCGGCTTGGCCTTGGTGTCGCCGGATTCGCTGCCGGCAACAAAGCCTTCCAGAGGCAGCTTGCTCATGTAGGCCACGATTTCCGCGTGGCGCGCGAATGCCGCGGCGTCATAGGGAATCTCGCCTTTCACCATGCCGGCCATGGGCCGGAAGTTCCAGCCGATGACCGCGTACACGCCCTTGCGGTACTTGATGGCTTCTTCGGGCTTGGTGTCCGCCAGGACCACGACCGAAAAGATGGAACAGCAGGCGAGCAGCAGGACGGCTGCGATCAGGCGCTTCATGGTGTCCTCCCAGGAAAGGTGGGAGGATTCTAGCACCCGCCCCCGACTCCTCGCCCCTTATCCCCTCCTCCTCATCCCTCGCGCCTTACACCACCCTGAAATTCTTGAACTGCCACGGATCCGTCGCGTCGACATCTTCCGGATACAGCACGCCCCGCTCCTCCAGCGGCGTCCAGTTCGTATAGACGCCGACGACCCGGCCGAGATAGGGCTTGCAGATCTCGAGCATGGTCTTGTAGGGAAGGTCGTCGGGTTCGACGATGCCCGCATCCGGGTTGCGGATCGCCCAGATCACCGCCGACACGTAGCCGATGTTGACTTGCAGGCTGGTGGCGTTGTTATAGGGGCAAAGCTTGCGCGCTTCCTCGATGGTCAGTTGCGACCCGTACCAGTAGGCGCCCTTCTTGTGTCCCATCAGCAGCACGCCGAGCTCGTCCATGCCCTCGGAAATCTCGTCGCGCAGCAGGCGGTAGCGCGGCGGAAACTTGTAGTTGTTGCCGATGTACTCGTGCATCGACAGCACCGCATCGTCGCAGGGATGATAGGAGTAATGGCAGGTCGGCCGGTACACCGCCTTGCCCTTCTTCATCACCGTGAAGTAATCCGGGATCGATGTCGCTTCGCCGTGCGAAATCAGGAAGCCGAGCATCGGACCTTCCAGCGGCGTCCAGGTGCGCACGCGCGTCGACGCGCCGGTGCGCTCCAGGTAGATCGCCGCCTGGCAGCCGAAGTCGAAGGTGCGGCCGTCATGCGGCCAGTTCTTCTCATGCGTGCCCCAGCCCAGCTCCGCGGGTTGCAGCGACTCTCCCGCGAAGGCCTCGCTCGACCAGGTGTTCACGAACTCGTCGCGCGCCTTGCGCCGCGCGCTGAGCTGGCTGTCGCGTTCCGCGATGTGGATGACCTTGACGTCCAGGCGCTGCGCGAGCTCCGCCCACTCCTTGCGGTTCTTCGGCTCCGCCTTGCGCGAGCCGACGTCCTTCGCGACATTCAGCAGCGCCTGCTTGGTCAGGTGCGACACCAGCCCGGGATTCGCGCCGTGCATCAGCACGCATGCGGGGCCTTCCGGGTACTTCTTGCGCAGGCCGAGCGCGGCCTCGCGGTAGGCGTAGTTGGTGCGGCGGTCCGCCGGCACGGAGGTGTTCTGGTGGCCGCCGGGCCACGGCTCGATGCAGGCATCGATGTAGAGGATGCCGCGCTTCTGGCAATACTCGATCGTGTCGAGGCTGTTGACGTCATAGGACGCGTTGACCAGGAAGTCGCCCTCGCCCAGGTATTTGTCGTACTGGGCGACGTAGGTTTCCTTCCGGATCGGCTCGACGATGAACCTCACGCCGAGGCTGCCCGCCACGTCGCGCCCGAAAGCGTTCGCCGTGACGATGGTGATCTGCTCCGGCTGGATGTCGATGTGGCGCAGGATCAGCGGAAGCGACCCCTGCCCGACCGATCCGAACCCGACGATGAGCATGCGTCCCTTGAACGTCGCGTGTTTCTTGTAGCCCGTCACTCTGTCGTTGCTCCCGAGGAAAAAAGCGCGGACGAATCCGCAAGAAGGGGCACGTTATAGACGAAGTCGACCGCAATCTCAACCCCGCGGGTGAAATCTCGCGCGCCGGGCCGCGCTCGATGAACGATTTGTTACGGGCGCGGCGCGCGATGGCGGGCGAGCGCCCAGCCGACATGGTTGCGCACCATGACGGATGGATGATCCAGGCGGGCTTCGAGCGCAGCGATCACCGCGGGCGAGGTCGGCGCGTTGCCCAGCCCGACCGCCAGGTTGCGCAGCCAGCGCTCGAAGCCGATGCGCCGGATGGCACTGCCCTGCATGCGGCTGTCGAATTCTTCTTCGCTCCACGCGAACAATTCGACCAGCCCGGCCGCGTCCAGCCCGTGGCGCACGGCAAAGTCGGGCGCCTCGGCTTTTTTTGCGAAGCGGTTCCACGGGCAGACGAGCTGGCAGTCGTCGCAGCCGTAGATGCGGTTTCCCATCAACGCGCGCAATGCCTCGGGAATGTCGCCCTTGTGCTCTATCGTCAGGTAGGAAATGCAGCGGCGCGCGTCCAGCTGGTAAGGCGCGACGATGGCTCGCGTGGGGCAGACGTCGATGCAGCGCGTACAGCTGCCGCAATGATCCGGTTGCGGTTCGTCCACCGGCAGCGGCAGGTCGGTGTAGATCTCGCCAAGGAAGAAAAACGAACCCGCGTCGCGATTCAGCACCAGCGTGTGCTTGCCGCGCCAGCCCAGGCCCGCGCGCGCGGCGAGCTCGACTTCCATGACCGGCGCGCTGTCAGTGAACACGCGATACGCGAACGGCGTGTCCTGGGCTATGCGGTCGCACAGCTTTTGCAGGCGGCCACGCAATACCTTGTGGTAGTCGCGCCCGGTCGCGTAGCGGGCCACGTAGGCCTTGCTGCCGTCGGCCATGACCTGCCAGCTCTCGGCCGCTTGATCGGGGAAATAATCCATGCGCACGCTGATGACGCGCAAGGTGCCCGGCACCAGCTCGGCCGGACGCGACCGTCGCGTGCCGTGCGCGGACAAGTATTCCATGTCGCCCTGCCAGCCGCGCGCCAGCCAGGCCTCGAGGCGTTGTTCCGCTTCGCGCAGGTCGCAATCGGCGATGCCGACCTGGCCGAATCCCAGCTCGGCCGCCCATTCGCGGATACGGCCGGCGAGCTCGCCCATGTCCGCAGGCGAAGCTTGCGGGCCGGCCTGCGTCATGGCGATCCGTTCGCCAGGAAATCGAGCTTGCGCGTCTCGCCGTGCTTCATCACGAAAAAGCGCTCCGGCGGCTCGTTCGCGCTTGCCAATGCCTCGGCGAGTTTCTTCGGCGGCTCGTCGAGCAACTCGTCGGTCAGGCGAAACGTGCCCCAGTGCATGGCCACCGCGTAGCGGGCGTTCAGGTCCCGCTGCGCCTTCACCGCCTCTTCGGGATTGGCATGCATGACCGCCATGAACCACCGGGGGTCGTAGGCGCCGATCGGCAGCATCGCCAGGTCGAACCGGCCGAACCGCTTGCCGATGTCGGCGAGATCGGGCGAATAGCCGAAGTCGCCACCGAAGAAGAAGCGCAGTTGCGGATGCTCGATGACCCAGCCGCCCCAAAGCGTCTTGTTGCGGTCCCACAAGCTGCGCGAGCTCCAGTGCTGGACCGGGGCCAGCGTGAACTTGAGTCCCATGTGATCCGCGCCGTCCCACCAGTCGAGCTCGGTGACGCTGGTTATGGCCTGGCGCGCAAACCACTCCTTGAGGCCGAGCGGCACGAAGAATCGCGGCGGACCGCCAGCCTGGGCGTTCAGGCGCTTCACGGTCTCGAGGTCGAGATGGTCGTAGTGGTTGTGCGAAATCACCACCGCATCGACGTGCGGCAAGGTCTCGAACGTGAACGGCGGCGCCACGTAGCGCTTCGGTCCCGCGAACGATAGCGGAGACGCGCGCTCGCTCAGCACCGGGTCGGTCAGGATGTTGACGCCGCCAACCTGCAGCAGGAAGGACGCATGGCCGATCCAGGTGAGGGTCGGCTCGGTGCGATTCGACGCGAGGAATGCCGTGTCGGGCTTGAGCAAAGGAAAGCCGTAACCCTCCTTCGGATTTTCCGGCACGCCCCTGGTCCAGCGATCCCACTGCCACTTCCAGAAGCTCGCGCGCGGCGGCTGCGGATAGTTGTTGCGGAATCCTGCCTCGGTGTGATGCGATTTCGCGGGATTATAATTCGGGTTGCTGCGACAGGCCGTGACCAGCAGCGCGCAAGCGGTGCACAGGATCATGAGGGTTCGCGTGTTCATCGTCGGATGGGTTTACGGCCCAGTGTAGCGGCCCGCATGCACCAGCACAATCAACGAACAGGGAGCGGATATGGCGGCAGGCAACAAGAAAAAGGCGGGCGTGATCGGACTGGGGTCGATGGGCCTGGGCGTGGCGCGCACGCTGCTGAAGAAGGGATTCGAGGTGCACGCGTTCGACGTGCGGCCGGAAGTCACGAAGGCCTTCGAGAAGGAAGGCGGCGTGGCCGCGAAAAGCCCCGCCGAGGTCGGCCGCAACGTGCCGGTCGTCATCGTGCTGGTCGTCAACGCCGACCAGACCAACGACGTGCTGTTCGGCAAGGACGGCGCCGTCGCGACCCTGGCCAAGGGCTCCGTCGTCATCGCCAGCAGCACCGTTGCGCCGGAATTCGCGATCGACCTGGGCAAGCGCCTCGACGCGAAGGGCCTGCTGCTGATCGACGCACCGGTTTCCGGTGGCGCCGCTCGGGCGGCGAAGGGCGAACTTTCCATCATGGGCTCGGGGTCGAAGGCCGCGTTCAAGAAAGCCGACGAAGTCCTCAAGGCCATCGCGATCAAGGTCTACGAGCTGGGCACCGACGCCGGCACCGGCTCGAAGGTCAAGATGATCAACCAGCTTCTCGCCGGCGTGCACATCGCCGCCGCGGGAGAGGCGATGGCACTGGGCATCCGCGCGGGCGCGGACCCGAAGGTCATCTACGAGGTGATTTCCAATAGCGCCGGCTCGTCCTGGATGTTCCAGAACCGCGTGCCGCACGTGCTCGACGGCGACTACACGCCGTTGTCGGCCGTGAACATTTTCGTCAAGGACCTGGGCATCGTGCTCGACTCCGCGAGGAAAATGACGTTCCCGCTCCCGATCACCGCCGCCGCCCACCAGCAATTCCTGGCCGCGGCCGGCGCCGGGCTGGGCTACGAGGACGACATCGCCGTCATCAAGGTGTACCAGGCGCAGTCGGGCATCAAGCTGCCCGCGAAGAAAAAGAAGTAACCAGCCGGCGGCGAATGCGGCCACGCGGCTCGCCGCCGTCGTTCGACGCATCTTTCAGATGCGATCGTTCTCCAGCTTCTGCTCCAGTGCCTGGAGGATCTCGGCGACTTCCGTCAGGTTGGGATTGATCTCGAGCGCCTGGCGGAAGTATTCCGCCGCCTTGCGATACTCGCCTCGCGACATGAGGATGTCCGCGATGCTTTGCATGGCGCCGAATTCATAGGGATTGAGCTCGAGCGAGCGGCGATAGTCCGCCAGCGCCAGCTCTTCCTCGCCGAGTGCCTCCCAGGCGTTGCCACGGCGATTCCAGACCTCCGCGAATCCCGGCTTGAGCTCGATCACCTGGTCGAACTTCTCCACCGCCTTGCGCGGCTCGTCCTCGGTGATCATCTGCATTCCCGTCTGGAACAGCGGATCGGCAACCGGATCGTCGGTGCGCATCCAGATTCCCCAGACGGATTGCTCGGCGACGCCGCGGATCAGGGCATCCTCGTCCGACAATGCCGCGAGCAACACCGGCACGTCATCCATGGTGCCGATCTCGGCCAGCCGGCCGTATGCCAGGCGGCGCTCGTCCGGCTGCGCGCTGCGGGTTTGCTCCAGCGCCCGCTCGCGGCTCATCGGCGTCCAGTCGCGCGCCTGCGCCGTCATGCACGCAAGCAGGCATGACACCAGGCAAGCGGCCAGGCGGCTATTTCGCACGGGCATCCTCCGCCCACTGCTTTTGCATGCGTGCGAGCTTGTTCTTCATGGCGTCCCCTACATAGAGCTGCGGGTTAGAGGCTTCCATCCCTTCCTTCTTTTCACGGACCTTGATGGCCTCTTTCGCCATCGCAAAGGCTTCCTCGAAATTGCGCGTTTTGCGCAATGCCTCGTCGTAGAACGCCTGCGAAAACCAGGTGAAATCGAACGCATCGCCGCAACCGAAGGAGGTATGCCGCGCATCGGACGCCGTGACGACCATGGTCCGTTCGTCCTTCAGCGGGCCGATGAAGCCGCCGGAATAGCAGGCGGAGACGACGACGATGCGCCATTTGATGCCGGCATCGTCGAGTGCCGCGCGCAGATCCTGCGGCCGGATCGATTGCAGGTCCAGCGGCGGAAATTCGACGGCGAGTTCGTGGTCCTGCGAGCCGTGTGACGTCAGGTGCAGCATGACCACGTCCTCCTCCGGATCGATGCGCTCGCCGATCGCCTGCAACACGTCGCGCAGGCTGGTCAGCGTGGCGATCGGATAGCGATCCAGCAGGCTCGGATGGCTGATGAGCGCGATCGACCGGCCGGTGGTGCCGAAGCGTTCGTCCATGATGCCGGTGACGGTCTTCGCTTCCTTCATGAACACGTCCTGGCTCGCGTACGGCGCGAAGGCGACGAAATACAGGTCTTCGACACCCGGGCGTTGCGGTTGCAGCTTTTCCTCGGCATCGAAGAGCAGATCGGGCTGGGCGTAGAGCGCTTGCTCGCTGAACGTCGATTCCTGCGCGGGCTCGTCGGACTCCACGGAGATCCACAACGGATCCGGCGGAAAAAAATAAGCGGGAAGCAGGAATACCGCCGCCAGGATCCAGGCCGCCGCATAGCCATGGCGTGTTTCCGGGCCGGCAAGTCGCCTGACGGCAAGCCAGGAGGCCAGTGCCCACCAGATGAACAGGAGCCGATACAACCCGCCGTAGAGCTGCAGCGCAGTTGGCCATTCCAGTTTCAGGCCGAGCCAGAGGGCCGTCGACAGGATGGAAAACACGATGCCCATCGAGCCTGCGAGCACGGGGACCAGCAGCGTGTAGCGGGCATCCTTCGTCACGCGCGCGCCCAGGTGCCCGGCGAGCAGCACCAGCGGAATCCAGAGCAATGCCGAAGGCAGCGCGCCCGCGTCGATCGTGCCGTCGACGCCGGACAACGCCACCGCGCTCGCAAAATCGACCGCCAGGGACACCAGGGCGAGCGCAATCAGTTGCCCGGCGTCGGCGCGGAATGCCGAAGCCGTCACGCGCAGGAACAAGGTCGCGCGTATGCCGGCAGCCAGGTTAGTGGCGAGGCCGCCGGCGGCATGGCCGCGGATGGCGACCGGATCGGGAATTTCTTCGTTCATGTTGCCGTATGGAATGTCCGGCAGCATACGCGATCGCATGCCGCCGGAAACGCAAGATGACACGCCGGATCAGATATAGCGGCGGCTGCGCTTGACCAGGATCTCGCGCAAGGATTCGATCGAGGCCTCCACGCCCGGCATGTTCGGATTGATGGCAAGGGCGCGCTCGAAGTACTCGAGCGCACGCTGAAGGTCGCCCTTGCGCAGGTAGATCTGGCCGTAACCCGCCAGCACGCCGAAGTGCTGCGGGTTGCGTTTCAGGACCTCGTCGCAATCCTTCAGGGACAACTCGTCGTCGCCGAGCAGGAAATAAAGGGTGGCGCGCTTGTTCCAGGCCTCGGTGAAATCCGGCTTCCTGGTGATGACCTGCGTGAACACTTCGATCGCGGACTCGAGCTGGCCGTCCCGCATCATTGCCATGCCACGCTGGAACAGGCTGTCGACCTCCGGATCGCCCGAACGGCTCCAGATCGCCCAGATCGCCGCCTCGGCGACCGCGCGCACGCGCTCGTCTTCGTCCTCGAGGTGTACCTGCAGTGGTTGCAGGTCGGAGGGCCTGCCGACTTCCGCCAGCGCGGTGCAGCCTTCCATGCGCTCCTCCGCGTCGCGGCTCTCGAGGTGGGCGAGCGCCGCCTTCCGCGCTTCCTGCCGGTCGGATTTCGCGGCATCGGCGCCTGCCGGCGAGATGGCCATGCCGATGGCGAGCGCCAGGGCAAGCAGCCAGGTGGCTGAGCGCGCCTGAATCCGATGCCGCAATTGCGACGAGCCGGGAGCCGTCATGGCAATGCCCTTTCCAAACGCCTAAAATGCGACCGTGTTCGTTGCCTGGCGATTCTACCCTGCCGCCAGTTCTTAATCGCTTCGAGAAACGGGATTGCCCATGACCAGATCGTTCCTGACCGGCGCGTCCGCCGCGGCCACGCTACTGGTGGCAAGCCTGAATGCGTTCGCCGCGCCTTACCCGCTGGGCACCATGACTTGCGACGACATCGGCAAGTTCGCATCCGAAGCGATGGGCTGGCGCAAGGATGGGCAATCGCGGGAACAGGCGCTCGCCGCTCTGGAAAAACGCAGCTACAACGACCCCGTCGAGAAGAAAAATCTCGCCACCATCGTCGACCTCGTGTTCGGCTCGTACGGGCGCAACTGGAGCGTGGAAAGCGCCGGCAATATCATGCGCACCGATTGCCAAACCGGGCGCTGACGCCAAGCGCTCGACCGAAGCGGCCGGGGCGATTTATCCAATGAACCCGATTTCCGCGCGCCCGCTTCCGCCCGCCCGGCAGGGCATGCCGCTCGCCGAGGTCGACACCCCTGCACTTCTGCTCGACCTGGACGCCTTCGAAAGCAATCTCGATCGCCTGGACGCTTCCCTGGCCGGCCACAAGGTGCGCATCCGTCCGCACGCGAAATCGCACAAGTGCCCCGAAATCGCCCTGCGGCAGATGGCGCGCGGCGCGATCGGCGTGTGCTGCCAGAAGGTTTCCGAAGCCGAGGCCATGGTCGAAGGCGGCATCATGAATGTGCTGGTCAGCAACGAAGTCGTAGGCGCGCAGAAGGTAGCGCGGCTGGCGACACTCGCGCAGCGGGCGCGCGTGAGCGTGTGCGTGGACAACGCGGAGAATGTCGCGCAACTCGAAGCCGCGGCACGCACGGCCGGCGCTCGCATCGATGTCCTCGTCGAAGTGAACGTCGGCGCCAACCGCTGCGGCGTGGAACCCGGCATGCCCGTCGTCGAGCTCGCGCGCGCGATCGCATCGGGCAAGCATCTGCGCTTCGCGGGATTGCACGCCTACCAGGGCGCCGCGCAGCACGCGCGCACGCCGCTCGAGCGCAAGTCCGCCATAGCCAAAGCCGTGGAGCACGTCCGCAACACGCTCGACGCGCTCGAATCCGCCGGCCTGAAAGCGGAGATCGTCACGGGCGCGGGAACCGGGACCTATTTGCTCGAGGCAGCGAGCGGCGTCTACAACGAAATCCAGCCCGGCTCCTATGTGTTCATGGATGCGGACTATAACCGCAACCTCGGCGACGACGGCCGGCCGTTGCAAGGCTTCGCGCAAAGCCTGTACGTGTGGACCACGGTCATGAGCCGTCCGGCGCCCGAGCGCGCGGTTGTCGATGCCGGACTGAAAGCCTTGTCCGTCGATTCCGGCATGCCGCAGGTCGCGGACCTCCCCGGCGTGGAATTCCTGAAGGCTTCCGACGAGCACGGCGTGCTGTCCGTCTCGACGCAGGTCAAGCTCGCGCTGGGCGACAAGATCCGGCTGATTCCCGGCCATTGCGACCCGACGGTGAACCTCTACGACTGGATCGTCGGCATACGCGGCGGCAAGGTCGAATGCGTCTGGCCCATCACCGCCCGCGGGGCTTTCTACTGATCCATACCTCCTTCCAACGCAAAGACGCGAAGGACGCAAAGAACGCAAAGGAAAAAGAATGCAAGAGAAAACTCCCGCGATACTGGCGACGCATGGCATTCGCCATGGCCGTGGCTACTTCATGAAGAATTTTTCCGCTTCTTGTATTTGTGTTTCTTTGCGACCTTTGCGTCCTTCGCGCCTTTGCGTTGGGTGGAATGCTTTGGAGTAGCCATGCCGGGACCGAAAACCTACCAGTTCGACACGCTGAGCCTGCACGCCGGCCAGCAACCCGACCCGCTGTTCGGCGCGCGCGCGCAGCCGGTCTATTTCACGACGTCCTACGTGTTCAAGGACACGGACCAGGCCGCGTCGCTGTTCAACATGGAGCGCGCCGGCCATGTCTACACACGGATATCGAATCCCACGAACGCGGTGTTCGAGGAGCGCATTTCCGCGCTCGAAGGCGGCGTCGGCGCGATCGCCACCGCGAGCGGGCAGGCCGCGATGCACCTGGCCATCGCGACCTTGACGGGCGCGGGCTCCCACATCGTGGCGTCGCGTTCGCTCTACGGCGGCTCGCACAACTTGCTGCAATACACGCTGCCGCGCTTCGGAATAGAAACGACTTTCGTCGATCCGCGCGACGTCGACGCATTTCGCAACGCCATTCGTCCGAACACGCGACTGCTGTTCGGCGAAACGCTGGGCAATCCCGGCCTGGATGTCCTCGACATTGCGAGCGTGTCCGAGGTTGCCCATGCGGCAGGCCTGCCGCTGATGGTCGATTCCACGTTCACCACGCCCTGGCTCATGCGGCCCTTCGATCTTGGTGCGGACCTGATTTTCCATTCGGCGACGAAGTTTCTCGGGGGGCATGGTGTAGCCATCGGCGGCGCGGTCGTGGACGGCGGCAAATTCGACTGGGAGAAGTCCGGCAAATTTCCGACGCTGACCGAGCCCTATCAGGGATTTCACGGCATGGTCTTCAGCGAGGAATCCACCACCGCGGCCTTCCTGCTGCGCGCGCGGCGCGAGGGCATCCGCGATTTCGGCGCGGCCATGAGCCCGATGAACGCCTTCCAGATCCTGCAAGGCATGGAAACGCTCAGCTTGCGCATGGAAAAGCACATCGCGAACACGCGCGCGGTCGTCGAATTCCTGGCCGCCCACGAAGCGGTCGAATCGGTGGCCTACCCAGAACTACCTTCGCATCCTGATCACGAGCTCGCACAACGCATCCTGCCTCGCGGCTGCGGCGCGGTATTCAGCTTCAGCCTGAAGGGCGGACGTGCGGCGGGCAAGCGCTTCATCGAAACCCTCAAGGTGTTTTCGCACCTGGCGAACGTCGGCGATGCCAAGTCGCTGGTGATCCATCCGGCGACGACGACGCACTACAGGATGGACGATGCGGCACTTCGCGCGGCCGGCATCAACGAAGGCACGGTGCGATTGTCGGTGGGGCTGGAAAACTCGGAAGACCTGGTCGAAGACTTGAGCCGGGCGCTGTACGCATCGCAGAAGGCCTGACAATGAAAGCCATCTTGTTGTTCGCCTTGGCCGCCTTGATGATGCTGGGCGGCTGCCAGAAGGAACAACCGGCCAACGGCATCTACGTCGAGATCTCGTTGAAGAACGACACGGACATCGACAAGTACGTCGTCTTCAATCCCAACCTCAAGTCGATCAAGGAATGCGAAGCGACGTTCGCGCAATCGCTGCCCTCCATCATGGCGAACCTGCCGGCGGCCATCCCGAAGAATTCCACCGCGACGGGATGGAAGTGCCTGCTGGACGATCCCGCGAAGGCCGCGTTGAAAAAATGACCCCGTCGCAAATCGCCTGCATGCGCGCCGCCATCGCCACCCTGGTCGACCATGTCGACGAGCTGACCGCGCTCGACCAGGCCATCGGCGACGGCGACCACGGCCTCAACATGAAACGCGGCGCCGAGGCGATCGAAGCGCGGCTACCCGAACTGGAAACGAAATCGCTCAACGATGCGCTGAAGATCATGGGCACGATCTGCATGGGCAAGATCGGCGGCTCGGCCGGGCCGGTGTTCGGCACGTTGTTGATGACCTTGTCGAAGGAGCTCCCGGCGGAGCCGGCGCCGGCGGACCTCGCGCGCGCACTGGCGGCGAGCATCGCCGCGCTGACCCGGCTCGGCAAAGCCGAGGTCGGGCAGAAGACTTTGCTCGACGTGCTCGATCCGGTGCGCAAGGTGCTCGAAGGCTCGGGCAACGCGGAAGGCGAAGCGTTGCTTGCCCGCGTGAAGCAGTGCGCGCTCGACGCCGCGGATGCCACCGCGAAAATGGACGCCATCAAGGGACGCGCTTCCTTCCTCGGCGAGCGCGCGCTCGGCCATATCGATCCGGGTTCGCGTTCCATGGCGTTGATCGTCGCGGCGATCTGCGACGGCCTTGGCAGCGCGCGAACATGACTCTCCCGGGAGATTTGCCATGAAGAAACTCATCAACAAGGTCGACGATGTCCTCGACGAGTCGCTGGACGGATTCGCCGCCGCGCATGGCGACATCGTCTCGCTGGGCGCCGATCGCCTGTTCGTACAACGACGCCGGCCAAAATCCGGCAAGGTGGCACTCATATCCGGCGGCGGCTCAGGTCATGAGCCCCTGCATGCCGGCTTCGTCGGCCACGGCATGCTCGATGCGGCCTGCCCCGGACATGTATTCACCTCGCCTACGCCCGACCAGATGCTGGCGGCGGCCGAAGCCGTCGAGACCGGCGCCGGCGTGCTCTTCATCGTCAAGAACTACTCCGGCGACATGATGAATTTCCAGATGGCGGCGGACATGCTCGATCGCGAGCACGCCAGCGTGATCGTCAACGACGACGTGGCGGTCGAGAATTCCACTTACACCACGGGCCGGCGCGGCGTGGCGGGAACCTTGATCGTGGAAAAAATCGTCGGCGCCGCGGCGGAGCGCGGCGACAGCCTTGCGGCGCTGAAGCCGCTCGGCGAATCCGTCGTCAAGGCGACCGCATCGATGGGCGTGGCACTGACTTCGTGCACGGTACCCGCGGCAGGAAAGCCGACGTTCCAGCTCGGCGAAGATGAAATGGAAATGGGTGTGGGCATCCATGGAGAGCCCGGCCGCCGGCGCGTCAAGCTCGCCAGCGCCGACGACATTGCCGCGGAGCTGACCGGCGCCATCCTGAAGGATCTGTCGCTCAAGAGCGGGCAGGAAGCCATCCTGCTGGTCAACGGGTTCGGCGCCACGCCGCTGCTGGAGCTTTACCTGATGGTGCAGTCCGTGCAAAAAGTGCTGGCAGGCGCGGGCATCAAAGCGGTGCGCTTCCTGACCGGGTCCTATGTCACCTCGCTGGACATGGCAGGCTGTTCCGTCACGCTTGTCGCGGTCGACACGAAGATGCTCGCGTTGTGGGATGCGCCCGTCCATACCGCCGCACTGCGGTGGGGCATGTGACGATGAAAACGGCATCCCGGATTTGCTTCCCGACCGCACTGAACCCCGCGGCGCGTCGCGATGTCCAACCGGCCCCGTGAGATTTTCGAATGGCCAGCATGATACGCGTCAGCATCGACAACGAGCTTAGCTACAACGTCGCGCAACCCAGCGACTTCGTCTTCAACATTGAAGCGGCGAAAAACCAGTACCAGAAGATCATCGAGGAGTCGCTGGTCTTCGATCCTCCGCTGCCCTTCGAGCAGTTCACCGACCCGGTGCTGGAAAACCGCTTCGTGCGCATCCGCGCGAATCCGGGTCCGCTCAAGGTGTCCTATCGCGCGACGATCGGCCTGAACTACATGGTGACGGATCCCGCCATCATCCGGGAATCGCCGATCGCCGAGTTGCCGATGGAAGCGATCTCCTTCATCTTTCCGAGCCGTTACTGCCAGTCCGACCTGCTGATGCGCATGGCGCAGCGCGAATTCGGCGGGCTGGCACCCGGCTACTCGCGGGTGGAAGCCATCTGCAACTGGATACGGGAGCACATCCAGTACCAGATCGGCAGCACGAATCCGAACACGTCGGCCGCGGATGTACTGGTGCAGCGCGCCGGCGTGTGCCGGGATTTCGCGCACCTGGCCATTGCTTTCTGTCGCGCGCTGAACATTCCCGCGCGCTTCATCGCGAGCTACGCGAATTTCCCGGATCCGCCGCCCGATTTCCACGCGCTGTTCGAGGCCTGGCTCGGCGGGCGCTGGTACCTGTTCGATCCCACCGAGCTTGCGCCGCGCAACCAGGTCACCCGCATCGGCACCGGCCGCGACGCCACAGACGTGGCATTCGCGACGATCTTCGGCATGGCGCAGATGACGCGCATGAGCCCGACGGTGAAAATCCTCGAGCCGGATGTCGAGGACGTGGCCGCCGCGGTCGCGACGGCGTAGCCCCCCTTCTCGCCCGTGCGCGGACTCGTTAGCGAGTTGTCTCCCGTTCGCGGGTAGCGCACGCGGGCATCGCTGCCCGCCCCAAGCAAGACATTGGTCCCTTCGCCGTGTCAGCGATGCCCTCTGCTGCCCTTAAAGTGTGCCCTTGGCCCGCCAGGGGAGAGAGGCTCCTGGAGGCCGAAACGAACGGGTGACCATTGGTCACCCGTTTTGCGTCAGAGCGCCCTCTCCCCCCGTGGAACAGGGGGCGTTTTTCAAAATCAGGGCTTGAAAACATCCACGGCAATAATCACCGCCGGTTTGTCACCCTTGTTTTCCGACCAGTGACTGATCCCGTTTGCCTCCGTCCAGGCGGTGCCCGCAGCGTGATCATGAGTGGCGCCATCGTCCACGTGTTCGACGATATCTCCTTGCACCAGGTAAGCCACGGTCGGGCGACCTTTGTGGCTATGCATGGCAACCACCCCACCCGGTTCGATGGTCACCGCGCGCAGGCGCAACTGCCGGCCCGCGACGGTGTCGATCTCCTTGCTCAAATCGACGAAGGTCGGCGGACTGACGGTCACACCCTTGTTTTCCGTCGGCGCGTTCTGTCCGACCGCCACGCCGGCGGCGAACGCCACGGCCAATCCCGAAATCGCTGCGACTGCGATGAGCTTCCTGTCCATGTCGAATTCCTCCATTTTTGCGTTGTGGTTGCCGCGAGGCGGGAACGGCTTGCACGCGGGTCGCAACAGTGTATAACCTTGCGCCAGCCGGCGTCCTGCCGCGACCACGCCACCGAGTTCCGATGCAACTGACCGTCGAAAACAACAAGGCCTTCGCCTACAACGCCAACCGGGCCTTCGATCCGGCCAGGCCCAACGTCGTCTTCATCCACGGCGCGGCCAACGACCACAGCGTCTGGGCGCTGCAAAGCCGCTATTTCGCCTATCACGGCTGGAACGCCTTTGCCGTCGACCTGCCGGGGCACGGCAAGTCGGGCGGGAGCCCCAGGCATTCCGTCGGTGCATTGTCGGATTGGGTAATGGCATTCATGGACGCGGCGGGTGTGAAGACGGCCGCGCTCGTCGGCCACAGCATGGGATCGCTGGTTGCATTGGAAACCGCGGCTCGACATCCCGATCGCGTTTCGAAAGTGGCGATGATCGGAACTTCCGTCCCGATAGCGGTTTCGGAGCCGCTGCTCAACGCATCGAAGGCGAACGATCATGTGGCCTACGAGATGATCAACCTGTATGCGCACAGCAGCGGCGCACAGCTCGGGGGCAATCGCGTGCCGGGCATGTGGATGATGGGGTCCGCGATGCGCTTGATGGAGAGATCCAGCGATGGCGTCCTGCATGCGGACTTCAGCGCCTGCAACGACTACACCGTCGGCCTGGATGCGGCACAGAAAGTGAAGTCCCCGATCCTGTTCATCCTTGGCAAGCGCGACCTCATGACACCCATGAAAGTCGCGAAGGACGTGATCGCGAGATTGCCGCAGGCGAAAGTGGTCGCGCTGGAAGGCGCCGGGCATTCGATCATGGCGGAGCGGCCGGACGACGTGCTCGACAACCTGATCGCTTTTCTCGGCTGAAGTCCCGATGTTCGAACGCTGCAGGCTCGCCGTTTTTCTGCTGCTCATGACCACGCTGCCTGTGCAAGGCTACGCCGCGACGACGATGTTGTTCTGCGGCTTGCCGGAACGCTCGACCGATTCGATGGCGCACGCTGGCGAACATGGTCCCGGCGCGAACGACGAACATGCGACGTGTCATCGACAAACGGACTCCGGCAAACGGCAGGCGAGCTGCGCCACCTGCATGACCTGCGTGTTCTGCAATTCACTCCTGCCGGCGCACGACCAGCATTGGCAAATCGCCGCCGCCGGACCTGCTTCCCTCGAATTCGACCCGTTGCCGCCGGATATTCCGGACGCAGGCAGGGCCTACCGCCCTCCCAGATCCTGCATCGCCTAGGACGCGGCCCTGCCCTGCAGCCCGTGCGATGCCGCGCGCCAGGCCAGGACCTTTCAGCACTTGTTCAAGAGCGAGGGATCATGCATTCGAATCGATTTTTTCTGCTTGCGCTGGCGCTCGCCGCGCAAACCGGATTTGCGCAAGACGATGCCGGCGATGGTCACGACGACATGGACCAATCCGGCATGCATCACGCCATGACCGGCATGTACGGCCGCTACCCGATGTCGCGTGAAGCCTCCGGCACGAGCTGGCAACCGGAATCGTCGCCGCACGAGGGCATCATGGGCATGCCTGGCGACTGGATGACCATGCTGCACGGCGACCTGAACCTGATCTACGACCATCAGGGCGGGCCGCGCGGCGACGACAAGGCGTTCAGTTCCAGCATGTTGATGCTGATGGGCAGCCGTCCGCTCGAAAACGGCACGCTAGGACTACGCGGCATGGTTTCGGCTGACCCGCTCATGGGACCGAGCGGCTACCCGCTGCTGTTGCAGACCGGCGAGACGGCCGACGGACAGACGCCGCTCGTCGACCGCCAGCATCCGCACGACTTGTTCATGGAACTGGCCGCGACATACAGCCTGCCCCTGTCGGAAAACAGTTCCGTATTCGGATATGCCGGACTGCCGGGCGAACCGGCGCTCGGCCCTCCGGCATTCATGCATCGCTTTTCCGGCGAGGACAATCCGGAGGCACCCGTCTCGCATCACTGGCTCGATTCGACACACATCACCTGGGGCGTCGTCACGCTGGGTTATGTTTATGAATCCTTCAAGGTCGAGGCATCGGGCTTTCGCGGCCGCGAACCGGACCAGTACCGGTACAACATCGAGACGGGCAAGCTCGATTCAGCCTCGATGCGCCTGTCGTGGAATCCTTCCGCGGACTGGTCGATGCAAATCAGTCGCGGCCATATCGTGAGTCCCGAAGCATTGGAACCCGATGTCAACGTGAACCGGACGACTGCGTCCGTCATCTACAACTTGCCGCTTCGGGCGGGAAATTGGCAGACGACGCTTGCCTGGGGACGCAACGCCGCGAGCACAGGAACGACGACGGATGCCTGGCTGCTGGAGTCGGCGGTATCCTTCCAGAAAACGCACACGGTGTTTGCGCGCCTGGAACGCGCCGACAAGAACGAATTGTTCGATGAAGGCTCGCCGCTTACCGGCGAGACGTTCGACGTGGGCAAGCTGAGTCTGGGCTATCTCTACGATTTTCCGGCGGCGAATCACTTCAAGTTCGGCATCGGCGGGCTCGTCAGCAAATACGCCCTGCCCGCGACGCTGGAACCTTATTACGGAAGCGACCCGACGTCTTTCATGCTGTTCATGCGGGTGAAGATTCTCTAGGCACCAAACAAAACGGGCAGCGCCAGCTGCCCGTCTTCGCGAAGCCCGAGCGACTCAGGGAAGGAACTGCGTGACTTTTTCCGCCTGCTTGAGCAGCGTATCGGCGTCGCTGACCTCGAACTTGCCGGGCGCCTCGATATTGAGGGTCTTCACTTCGCCATCCACCACCAGCATCGAGTAGCGCGTCGAGCGCACGCCCATGCCGCGCTGGACGAGGTCCAGCTCCAGGCCCATGGCCTTGGAAAAAAGCCCGCTGCCGTCCGCCATCATGCGGACCTTGCCCTTGGCGCCCTGGTCGCGCCCCCAGGCGCCCATCACGAACGCATCGTTCACGGACACGCACCAGATCTCATCGACCTTGTTCTTGCGGAAATCGTCGGCCATCTTGACGAAGCCGGGAAGGTGTTTGGCGGAGCAAGTCGGCGTAAACGCGCCGGGCAAACCGAGGATCGCGATCTTCTTTCCCTTCGTGATGTCTTCGACCTTGAATGCGTTCGGTCCAAGGGTACAGCCCGGCGTTTCGTCCTCGATGAATTCCCAGAGCGTGCCGGCCGGCAGCTTGTCGCCTACCTTGATGGTCATCTGTTGCTCCTCCAGATTTCGGTTGAATGAGTGGGTCGAAGTGAGACAATCCCATTGTACAACGCACCCGACATCGCAAGAATGAACAAGGCATTTACAAAGGAAAGCGACCAGGACGACGAGGAGGAACAGGAAGACTCCGCGTCCGCGCTGCCCGCCGGGCTGAAGAACTACATCACGCCGGCCGGGTTCAAGCGCCTCAAGGACGAGGCATTGCAATTGCTGGACAAGGAACGCCCGGATCTCGTCAAGGTCATCCAGTGGGCGGCGTCCAACGGCGATCGCTCGGAGAACGCCGACTACATCTACGGCAAGCGCCGCCTGCGCGAGATCGACCGGCGCATCCGCTTCCTGACGCGGCGCATGGACAACGCCGAGGTGGTCGACCCCGCCGCGCGCGAGCAGACCGACCAGGTGTTCTTCGGCGCGACGGTGAGCGTAGTCGACCAGGCCGGCGACGAAAAAACCTACAGCATCGTCGGCATAGACGAAGCCGACGTCTCACGCGGACGCATTTCCTGGATCTCGCCGCTCGCGAAGGCATTGATCAAGGCACGCGAAGGCGACACCGTGGTGGTGAAGACCCCGGGCGGCGACGAGCCGCTGGAAATCGTCGGCGTGGAGTACAGGGAAATCGAATGAGGAGCAAGAGCTGAGGAGCAAGGGGTAAGTCGAAGCGACCGCTTGAATCGTGTCAAGATTCTGCAATCGGCTTACCGGCAGCCCTTGCGTCCCTGCGATGTTCCGCCTCATCCCTAACCCCTCACGCCTCACTCGATGAAATCCTTCGACTACGTCATTGTCGGCGGCGGCACCGCGGGTTGCGTGCTGGCAAACAGGCTCACGGCCGACGGACGCTACGACGTGCTTTTGCTGGAAGCCGGGGGAGAGCCCGACGGTTTCTGGATCAAGATTCCGGCGGGTTTCAGCAAGCTGCTGCAAGGCGACACCTACAACTGGCGTTTCCAGACCGAGCCGGAAAAGACGACGCGCGATCGCGTGATCGCGATTCCACGCGGCAAGGGGCTGGGCGGATCGACCCTGATCAACGGCATGATCTGGGTGCGCGGCCAGCCGGGTGACTACGACCGCTGGGAACAGGCTGGCGCACGCGGCTGGTCCTGGCGCGAAATCGAGCCGCTGTTCCGCCGCATCGAATCCTACATGGCAGGCGATGCAACCCGCGGCAAGGGAGGCCCCTTCGATGTCGAGAAAGTACGCGAACGCTGGTCGCTGACCGAGGCCTTCGTGCAGGCAGGACGCGAGGACGGACACAAGCTCAACGCCGACTACAACGGCGCGGACCAGGAGGGCTTCGGCTACTACCAGGCCAACCAGCGCAATCGACGACGCTGGAGTGCCTACGACGCCTACCTGAAACCCGTGCGCACCCGCCCGAACCTGTCGGTGCGAACCGGTGCGCATGTACTGGAACTCGTGCTCGACGGCGGCCGCTGCACGGGCGTGCGCTATCGGCAATCCGGGCAGGAGCACGAAGTAAAAGCCGCCCGGGAAGTCATCCTTGCCGGCGGTGCCGTGCAGTCTCCGCAGATCCTGGAGCTATCGGGCATCGGCCGACCCGACGTGCTGCAAGCGCTTGGCATTCCCGTCCGGCATGCCCTTTCAGGTGTCGGCGAGCACTATATCGATCACGCCTGCACGCGCATGAACTGGCGCGTGAAGGACGCGCTCAGCATCAACCAGCTTTCGCGCGGCTGGCGCCTCGCGCTCGAGGTGGCGAACTATTTCCTGCGCCGTCGCGGCATCCTCACGCTCGGCACCGGCCTCGCGCACGGCTTCGTGAAGACCTCCGCGGACCAACCGACGCCGGACGCGCAGTACTTCTTCATGCATGCGAGTTACGCGAACGCAGCCGAGCGCATTCTCGACCGCGCGCCGGGCATGACGATCGGCGTCGCGCAATTGCGCCCGCAATCGACCGGCAGCATCCACGCGCGCAACCGCGATCCGCTCGCAAAGCCCGCCATCCGGCCGAACATGCTGTCGCATCCCGAGGACCAGCGCTGCCTCGTGGAGGCGATGAAGATCGCCCGGCGCATCGTGGGCCAGCCCGCCATGCGTCGGTTCGTCGAAGCTGAACTCGCGCCGGGCTTGCAGGTGCAAAGCGACGACGAATGGCTGGATTTTGGTCGCATCAACGCGCAGACCATCTACCATCCGATCGGCACCTGCCGCATGGGCCAGGACGACGGCGCGGTCGTCGATCCGCAACTGCGCGTGCGCGGGCTGCAGGGGCTGCGCGTCGTCGACGCATCGGTCATTCCGCGCATGGTGTCTGGGAACACGCAGGTGGCCGTCCTGGTGGTGGCGGAACGAGGAGCGGAGCTGGTGCTGCAGGCTGCGGCAGACACACGCCTCTAGTCGAATCTCCACCCTCGCAGATCAGCCCAGCGATCGCTCCAGTGCGTCGACGAGGGGGCCGAGCTTCGGCGGGCTTGCCTCCACGCCGATACGCAAGCCCGCATCCTTTAGCGCGGCGCTACATACCGGCCCGATCGAGGCGATCAGCACGGCGTTCAGGTCATCGCGCAGGCGATCCGCGCCGCCCCCATGCGAGGCGACCGCGAACAGATTGCGCACCTGGGAAGCGCTGGTGAAGACCGCAGCATCGACTTCGTGCTTCGCCAGCGCGTCAATCAGATTTCGCAGCGGTTCGAGATCTGCCGGCAACGCCCAGCGGTAAAGCGGCACTTCGGTCACGCTGGCGCCCAGCTGCTGCAAACCTTCGTCGAGTCCGACATTGCTGTCGCCGTAGCGCTGGACCAGCACGTGCTTGCCGATCAGATCGATCCCGTGCAACGAGGCCAGCACTTCCCTGGTGGTAAACGGGTCTTGCGCGCTCAAATCGATCCGCACTGATCGCGAACGCAGCGCAGCCGTTGGCTTGGGGCCGCGCACCGCGACGAGGGTTTGCGAAAGCAGCGAGGACAGCTTTTCGGTGATGCCGAGCCTGTCAGCGGCGTCGAACAGCGCCCGCGTGCCGACCCCGGTTTGGAAAATGACCAGCGAGAATGGCCTTGCCACCCAATCGTCGACCAGGCGTCGAAGTGCCGGCAGGTCCACGTCCGGCTCTTCCGCAAGCGCCGGCGCACGCAGCACGACGGCTCCGCGCTTTTCCAGCAAGCCGGCAAAGTGCTCGCCGAAGCGACTTTCGAGGATGGCGATGCGCCGATTTCTCATCTGCCAGTCATTTTAAAGAATGCGCATCTACAAGGTGTTCCCGCAAGATATTTCAAACTTGTAGCAAGGATGTCCAACAACGTTTCAGTCCGCAACAAATTCAGACTAAAACTGCGCAACCGTTTCCAATCCTTGCACCGCGCGAAATTCCATCATGCGTCCCACGGATGGGCGATTGCGTCTTGCAACGAAGGCCGCTCGCCAGCCCAAGCGAAATCTTTCAACCAGGAGGGAATCATGAAGACGAATTTGACGATGATCGGTGCGATCGCTGCAATGATGGTGTCCGGCAGCGTGCTGGCCGAGGGCAGCAAGATCGTAAGCCGCAGCCCGGAAGCCGCGCACGCCGATCTGGTGCGCGACTGGAACTTCACCGGCGGCGGTTCGGCGGTGCCCGTTCGCGAACGTACCAAGGCGGAAATGCAAGCCGACCTGGTGCGCGACTGGAACGGCCCGACCAAGGCGCAGATGGCAGGCGAGGAAAAGGGTGTTCCGCATACCCGCACCGCGCAGCAAGCCTACGACGACCTGGTTCGCAACTGGAACTAAAGCACCGCGTTTGAAACAGGAAGCGGGCGACCAGCCGGTCGCCCGCTTTTGTTTTTGTGTGCGGTTATTTCGACGAAGTTGCACCCGTCGTTGCGCTTCTTACGGTCGCCGCGTTCTGGCCGAACAGGAATTTGCGTGATTCCTCATCGACGGTCGGCTTGGTATTGATGGCCTTGCCTTTCTCGTAAGCCCGCGTGACGGCCGGCCGCGATCGAATCGCTTCGAACCAGCGCTTGAGGTTCGGATAGTCGTCGATGTTCTGCTTCTGCCGCTCGTAGGGCACGATCCACGGATACGATGCCATGTCGGCGATGGAATAGTCGCCGGCGACGAATTCGCGATCCGCGAGCCGCCTGTCCAGCACGGCATACAGGCGCGACGTCTCGTTGACATAGCGATCGATCGCATACGGCAGCTTATCCGGCGCGTAGTGGCTGAAATGGTGATTCTGCCCCGCCATCGGCCCCAATCCGCCCATTTGCCAGAACAGCCATTGCAGCACATCGAAGCGGCTGCGAACGTCGCGCGGCAGGAACCTGCCGGTCTTTTCCGCGAGGTACAGCAGGATGGCCCCTGACTCGAACACCGGGACGGGCGCTCCGCGATCCAGCGGCTCCGTATCGACGATCGCCGGCATGCGGTTGTTCGGCGCAATCTTCAGGAAATCCGCACGGAACTGCTCCCCCGCTCCGATGTTCACAGGCACGATGCGGTAAGGCACGCCCGTCTCTTCGAGGAAGATGGTGATCTTGTGGCCGTTTGGGGTGGGCCAATAATGAAGGTCTATCATTCGGATATGGTCACGATGGTTGTCGGCGCAGGCTGCGCCGGCATACGCGGGGAAAGTCGACAATGCTGCACAGGCCGCGACTGCCTTGCAAGGCTTGTTCCGCCTAACAGTTATTCGGGCGGAGAATAATTGCACGCGGCGGGATCGGAGCCGGATTCCGCCTTCGATATACTCGGCAGCGACTTCGGAAAGATCATTCATGAAAAAAGAATACGACCTGCTCGTGATCGGCGCCGGCAGCGGCGGCGTGGCTACTTCGAATCGGGCCGCGAGCTACGGCGCCAGAGTAGGATTGATCGAATCCGGGCGCATAGGCGGCACCTGCGTCAACGTCGGCTGCGTGCCCAAGAAGGTCATGTGGAACGGCGCCAACTTCGCGCACGCACTCGACGAGGCGCCCGACTACGGCTTCACCTTCGGCGACACGACGTTCGACTGGGGCGCCTTGCGCAAGCAGCGCGACCAGCACGTCCTCGACCTGAACGGCATCTACGAAAAGAACCTGGCGAAGAACGGCGTCGAGATCGTCCGTGCCAGCGCGAGGTTCGTGGGGCCGCGCACCGTGAAGGCGGGCGCCGACACGTTCACGGCCTCGCACATCGTCATTGCGGTAGGCGGCCGGCCGATGGTGCCCGAACTGCCCGGTGCGGGCTTCGGTATCACGTCCGACGGTTTCTTCGAGCTGGCCGCGCAGCCGATGAACGTCGCCGTCGTCGGCGCGGGCTATATCGCCGTGGAAATGGCCGGCATGCTGCGCGCGCTCGGCAGCAACGTAAGCCTGCTGTGCCGGCGCCCGCATTTCCTCGACGAATTCGAGCCCATGCTGCGCGAAGAACTGCAGGCGCAGATGCAGGCGGACGGCATTCGCATGATCACGTCCACGAAGATCGCCAAGGCGGAGAAAGCGGCGGGCGGGCTGCGCGTCACGCAGGAGAACGGCCAAGTCGTCGAAGGCCTGGACGGCTTGCTGTGGGCGGTCGGTCGCCGACCGAACACCGATCGGCTCGACTTGCGCGCCACCGGGGTGACGATAGACACGCATGGCGCAATACCGGTCGACGAATGGCAGACCACGAACGTGCCGGGAATTTACGCAATCGGCGACGTCACCGGAAAGCTGGATCTCACGCCGGTGGCCATTGCAGCGGGCCGCCGGCTGGCGGACCGGCTGTTCGGCGGCATGTCCGACCGCAAGCTCGACTATGCGAACATTGCCACCGTGCTGTTCACGCATCCGCCGATAGGCACGGTCGGCCTCACCGAACAGGCGGCGGTCGCCGCTCATGGCGCCGCCAACGTGAAGGTGTACGAAACCCGCTTCACGCCGATGTCGCATGTTTTTACCAAGCGCAAGGTCAGGAGCGCGATGAAGCTCGTCGTCGCCGGTGAGAGCGAGAAGATCATCGGCTGCCATGTCATCGGCCCCGGGGCCGACGAGCTCATGCAGGGCTTTTCGGTTGCCGTGCACATGGGCGCGACCAAGCGCGACTTCGACGACACGGTCGCGATCCACCCGACAATCGCCGAAGAGCTCGTGACCATGCGCGGCGGCCGGCCGGCTGCCGCGACGGGCTGACCAAGGCACGACTAGGCTCGCTCCGCCCTGGCTTCGTGGTACCTTCGCCCCCTGCAGTCGGCTGCATTTCGAGAAATCTTCCAAGCGAGGGGAACTACAGCATGAGCATCCAACGACTCCACATCGGCCCGCGTATTTCGCAGGTCGCGATCCATGGCGACACCGTGTACACCGCCGGCATCGTCGCCGATGACACCAACGTGGACGTGGCCGGCCAGACCGGCCAGGTCCTCGACAAGATCGACCAGTATCTGAAGGAAGCGGGCACCGACAAGACGAAGATCGTGTCCTGCACGATCTGGCTCGCGGACATCAAGGAATTCGCGCAGATGAACTCGGTGTACGACCAATGGGTGCCCAAGGGCAACCAGCCGCCGCGCGCCTGCGTGGAATCGAAGCTCGCGACGCCGGCCTACAAGGTCGAGATTCGCGTGATCGCCGCGAAGTAAGGGGGATAGCAGGAAGTCCGGAGAGGCCGCGGCGAGCCGCGGCCTTTTTCTTTTGCCGCCCCGGCCATAGAATCGGGCATCCCCTTTACTTACCGGCAACCAGACCATGAACGCTCTCGGCGAAGCCGCGATATTCCTTGCCGCGGCAGTGGTTACCGTGCCGCTATTCCGGCGTTTCCGGCTCGGAGCCGTGCTCGGCTATCTCGCCGCCGGCGTGGTCATCGGCCCGTTCGGGCTGCGCTTCATCTCCGCGGTAGACAATGTCATGCACTTCGCCGAACTCGGCGTGGTGCTGCTGTTGTTCGTCATCGGCCTGGAACTGCAGCCGTCGCGGCTCTGGGTTCTGCGCCGTTCGGTGTTCGGCCTGGGTTCCGCGCAGGTTCTGGCCACCGGCGCGGTCGTCGGTGCGATCGCCATGGCGACGGGCCTGGATTTCGATGGCGCGCTGGTCGTCGGCCTCGGGCTGGCGATGTCGTCCACTGCGTTCGTCCTGCAAATCCTGGCCGAGCGCGGCCAGCTCACCGCGCGCCACGGACGCTCCTCGTTCGCAATCCTGCTGTTCCAGGATCTCGCGGTCATTCCCCTGCTTGCGTTGATTCCCCTGCTCGGCACCGGCGATGCCCACCCGACCGGCGGCGACGCATGGCTCGCCGCACTGAAAGCAATCGCCGTCATCGTCGCGGTGATCGCCGGCGGCCGTTACCTGCTGCGACCGGTTTTGAAAACCATCGCGTCCAGCGGCATCCAGGAGATTTTCACGGCGGCGTCCCTGCTGGTGGTCATCGGCACGTCCCTGCTGATGACTTCGGTCGGACTGTCGATGTCGCTGGGCGCCTTCCTCGCGGGCGTGCTGCTCGCGGATTCCGAGTATCGCCATGAACTCGAGGCCGACATCGAGCCGTTCAAGGGCCTGCTGCTCGGGTTGTTTTTCATTTCGGTCGGCATGTCCGCCGACCTCGCGCTGATCGTTGCGCATCCGATCGCAATCGTTGCCGCGACGGTCGGGCTCATGATCGTGAAAGCCGCGGTGCTGCTCGGCGTCGGCCGGGTCGCCGGCCACAACTGGGAATCCTCGCGCGGACTGGCCGCCGCGTTGTGCCAGGGCGGCGAATTCGCCTTCGTGCTGTTCGGCCTCGCGGCGGACAACGCCATCCTCGACCGCACGCTCGCCGACTCGCTCGTTATCGTGGTGACCTTGTCGATGGCATTGACGCCGCTGGCCTTCTTCGTCAACGACGTGCTGGTCGAAAAATGGCTGAACAAGGCAAAGGAAGAAGACTTCGACACCATCACGGACGACGGCAGCCGGGTCATCATCGCCGGCTTCGGCCGGGTCGGCCAGATCGTCGGCCGGCTGCTGCGTGCAAAACGGATTGCGTTCACGGCACTCGACAAAAGCGCCGAACAAGTCGATACCGTGCGCCGCTTCGGCACGCGCACCTATTACGGCGACGCATCCAGGCTCGACCTGCTGCGCGCCGCCGGCGCGGAAAAGGCCGAAATCCTGGTGCTTGCGATCGACGACGTGGAAGCGTCGTTGCGCACGGCCGAGAATGCGCGCCGGCATTTTCCGAAGCTGAAGATCTACGCCCGCGCGCGCAACCGCTTCCACGCCTACAGGCTCATGGATATCGGCGTGGATTTCCTGATGCGCGAAACCCTGCTGTCATCCCTGGAACTGGCGCAACAAGTCATGCAGGGATTGGGCATGCCGCATTGGGAGACGCGCGACGCGGCCGAAACCTTCCGCCGGCACGACGAGCGCCAGCTCGAAAGCCAGCACGCGATCTACCACGACGAAACCCAGCTCATCCAGACGTCGAAGGACGCGCAAAAGGAACTGGAAGGCATATTCGATGCGGACAACTACGATCACGGGGAGAATGCCATCCCCGCATCCGCCGTCTTCAACCCCGGCGACATTCGTTGACATCAGGTTCGAGGCACGTGGCATGAGGATGTCGAACCTCGCGCCTCTGCCTATTCGATGGCCGTATCCGGCTCTTCCTGAGGCTTGGGCCGGTGGCCGAGCGCCACGTACAGGCCGCTGCCGACGATGATGGCCATGCCGATGAAGGCATGCGCATCCGGAAAATCGCCGAAGAACAGGAAGCCGAACAATACGACCCACAGCAGTTGCACATAGCCAAGCGGGGACAGGAAGGAAGCATTCTCCAGCTCCATCGCCTTGATCAGCATGTAATGCCCGAAGCCCCCCGCGCACCCGAGCAGCATCATCAGCGGCACGTCGCGCCACTCCGGCGCCTTCCAGAAGAACGGCACGAGCAAGGTCATCAGCACGCAACCGACCGCCGCGGTGTAAAACAGCGTCGTCAGCGGATGCTCGGAATCGCTGAATTTTCGCGTCATGATCTGGTAGATGCTGTAGCAGCTCGCGGAACCGAGCGCGAACAATGCAGGCCACTGCAGCATCGCGCTGCCCGGTCGCACGATGAACAGTACGCCGCAGAAGCCCGCCGCCACCGCGAGCCATCTGGCCCGGTTCACGCGCTCGCGCAGCAGCCACACCGCGAACAAGGTCACCAGCAGCGGCGAGATGAAGCTGATGGCCTTGACCTCCGCCATCGGCAGGAAGCGCAGGGCGCTGAAATTGAACAACGTGGAGCCCATCAGCAGCGTGGCGCGAATGCACTGCCCGGCCGGGTTGCCGGTGCGCACCAGTCGCACTCCCATGCGACGACCAAGCAGCGCGACCATCAGCACCGTGTGCGTCGCGTAGCGGCACCACACCAGCATCGGCACCGGGTAGCTGCGGCTCAGGTATTTGGCGGTGGTCTCCAGTATGGAGAAGCACACCACCATGACCATCATGAACAGGATCGCGCGGGTACTCGGAGGCAACGCCCGGAATCGGGCCAGCGGAACGGCGATCAAGTCGGACGAATCACGAGGGAAGGTACGGGAATTCTAGCCGAAGCGACGCGCGCGCATGCGACGCGCAAAGCTCGCGTGGCCTGGCTGCCAGCCGCTATAATTGCGTTTTCCGCGAAGAATCATCGCGAAAGCTGTCACCAGGAGATCTTCCATGCGCATGGAAGCCCACATTCACGGCACGGTCCTGTTGCGTCCGGGCACGACGACCACGCAAATCGAGGAGGCCCTGCGCCCCTGGCTCGAATACATCGACGAGGACAATCTCGTCGATGCCAAGAGCGTGCATCCCGACGAGCCGGGGCTGGTGTTCGACCGCCGCCGCCGCGTGCTCGAAGTGTGCTGGACCGGCGATGTCGGCCGCAGCTTCCACCAGACCGTCGCCAACGCGCTGACGGCGTTGAATCCGTTCTCGGAAGAGGCCGCCGCCTTCGAGGTCAGCTACTACCTCGAGGATGGCAAGGACGAATTCAGCCTGGTTTTCGTCGGGCCGACCCAGGATTCGATTTTCGAGGCCCAGCGCGGGCTGATGATCGAGGACGTGCGCAGCCTGCTGTCGCGCCAGTTCAGCGACCCGGAAATCGCGCAGGTCGTGGCCCTCGTGAACCAGCTCTTCGAGCGCAACGTGAAGTCCGGAGTGTCGAACACGCAGACATCGACCAGCCCATCCGAGCCGATGCCCATGCCGCCGGGACGCAAGCACCTGCATTGAAACATCCATGATGGTCGCGGCAGCGTATTAGCCGGACATTCGAATTACCCGCGCCCGGGACTTGAGCCCGGGCGCTTTGTTTTCAGGAATCGATGACCGATCTCGCGCAACCTGCCGTCACGCGCTTGCCCGCCGTCAAGCTGGACGCAAAAGGCGAGCGCCATGTCGACCTGCGCGCGGTCATTGCGCTCGCGTTGCCGCTGTTCGTCAACAGCAGCATCCAGGCGCTGCTGAACCTGACCGACACCTGGTTCATCGGCCGCCTGTCGACCGACGCGACCGCGGCGATCGGCGCATCGTACTGGTTCGTCATCGTCGCCATACTTTTCTTCGGCGGCCCCGGCCTGGCGGTGCAGACGCTTTCCGCGCAGGCCTTCGGCGCCGGGGACAATCGCGCAGCCTCGCGCGCGGCCTGGGCCGGCATCCGCGGCATGGTGGTGGTCGCGCCGGCCTTCGTCGCCTTCGCCCTGATGGGGCCGACGATCATCGGCTGGCTCCGCCTCGACGCGGACGTCGCGACCCTGGCCGCGGAATACTGGCTGCCGCGGCTGATGGGCGGCGCCTTCGCGGTGGGTATCTGGGGCACCACCGGTTTCTTCAACGGCATCGGGCGCACGCGCGTCACGCTCGCGCTGATGACCTTCGTCGCCGTGCTGAATGCCGCGCTGAACCAGTTGTTCATTTTCGAGTTCGGTTTGGGCATCGCGGGCAGCGGTTGGGCGACGACGACCGCTCTGGGCATCGGCATGATCGCCTCGATCGCGCTCATTCGCAGGCAAGGCATCGATGCGCAATTCCAGTCGCGCAGCACGTGGAAGGAAAGCCGCGGCGACCTCGGCCTGCTGTTTCGCGTCGGCTTTCCGATGGGCCTGTTTCCCGCAATCGACGTCGGTGGACTCGCGGCTTTCCAGGCCATGCAAGTGTCCGCCGGCGCGATCGGCGGCGCCGCGACGCAGATCGTGATGATGCTGACTTCGATCGCCTACTTGCCGACAATGGGATTCGCGCTGGCGGGAACCACGCTGGTCGGCCAGTCCATCGGCGCGAACGACAAGGACTGGGCGATGCGCGTGGGCAATGCCACGATCAAGCTGGCGGTCGGCTACATGGGGTTCGTCACCGTCTTCCTTGCTGCAATCGGCCCGTGGCTGGTTCCGCTGTTCGTCAATCCTGGCGATCCGCACGCCGCCGCGGTGGTCTCGCTGGGCCGCACCCTGCTGTGGCTTGCCGCCGGCTACCAGATTTTCGACGGGCTCAACCTGGGCGCAGGCTTTTGCCTGCGCGGCGCGGGCGACATGCGCGTGCCCACGCTGGCCCTGGTGTTCCTGTCATGGTTCGGTTTCGTGCCGTTCACGCACATGTTCACGTTCGCACCCGGCGAAGGCTGGGTGCACTTCCTGCCGCAGTTCGGCTACGGCGCCATCGGCGGCTGGTCGGTCGCGCTCGTGTACTGCTGGGCGCTGGGGACGCTGATATTCCTGCGCTGGCGTTCCGGCGCCTGGCGCAGGATCAACCTGCGCTAAGATACCGGCTCCCTGTCCGGCACGCGTCGCCCCGGCGCGAACGCGCAACCTTCGGAGGATTCCGCATGCATGCCCCACTACGCCAGGCCTGCTCCGCGCTGCTGGCCATAGCACTTTCCCATGCCGTGCTTGCCACGGCCGCCCCGCTCCCGGAGTCCGCGCCGGAGGAAGTCGGCTTCTCGCCGGCTCGCCTCGCGCGCATCGACGCCGCCATGCAAAAGGCCGTGGACTCCGGCGAGCTGCCCGGCGCGGTGGTCCTGATCGCACGCGACGGCCAGCTCGCCTACGCGAAGAGCTTCGGCTGGCAGGATCGCGAAAAGAACATTCCGATGAGCAACGATTCGATCTTTCGCCTGTACTCGATGACCAAGCCGGTGGTCAGCGTCGCGGCGATGATGCTGGTCGAGGAAGGCAGGCTCGGCCTGCAGGAGCCCGTCTCGAAGTTCATCCCCGAGTTCAAGGACATGAAAGTCGGCGTCGAATCGAAGGACGCGGACGGAAAGCCCATGCTGACGCTCGTCGATGCGAAGCGCCAGATCACCGTGCAGGACCTGCTGCGCCACACCTCCGGCCTGACATACGGCCCGCTGGGCACGCCGAATGCGATCAAGAAAATGTACCTCGACGCGCAGATCTTCTCGCAGAAATGGGTGCTGGCGGACTTCGCCAGGGCGCTCGCGAAGCTGCCGCTGGAATTCCAGCCCGGCAGCACGTGGGAATACGGTCACTCGACCGATGTGCTCGGAAGAGTCGTCGAAGTCGTGTCAGGCCAGCCTCTGGATGCTTTTCTCGACGAACGCATTTTCCGCCCGCTGAAGATGGTCGACACCGGCTTCCAGGTGCCGCCGGAAAAGCTGCATCGGCTCGCGCAGCCGATGCCGGACGTCTATACGGGCGAGACGCCGGAGCTCATCGATTTCAGCAAGCCGCAGACCTTCTTCGCCGGCGGCCATGGCCTGGTGTCCACCGCCGGCGACTACCTGCGCTTCGCGCAAATGCTCGCCAACGGCGGCGAGCTCGAGGGCGTGCGCATCCTCGGGCCGCGCACGCTCGAATACATGACCGCGAACCACGTCAATGCGCAAATCGACAAGGGACCGGCCTTCCTGCCCGGACCGGGTCACGGATTCGGCTTGGGGTTCGCCACACGCCTCGAACGCGGCCAATCCGAATGGCCGGGTTCGCCGGGCGACTTTTTCTGGTCCGGCTACGCCGGCACCTCCTTCTGGGTCGATCCCGAAGAGGAACTCGTGCCGGTGTTCATGTCGCAGGAGCCGGTGCGGCGGCTGTATTACCGCATCCTGTTCCGCAACCTCGTGTACCAGGCGATCGCCAGGTAAGGCCGGAGATCCCGTCGCATCGCCGGCACGGCCCCTGACAATGCGCGAATTCCGCGTCCTGCTCTTCCTGCTTGCGTGCCTGTGCGCCGCAGTGCCTGCCTACGCGCAAATCGAGAATGAGCGTGCCTTCCTGCTGGTCGCCAAGCCGGGCATGCTCGATCCGAACTTCGACCGCACGGTCGTCCTCGCCATACGCACCGACGATACCGGGCCGATCGGCGTCATCCTGAACCGGCCAAGCACAGTGACCTTGAACGCCCTGTTCCCGGACAAGAAGGAATTCTCGCGGCGCAACGACCGCGTCTACTTCGGCGGTCCGGTCGAACCCGATGCCTTGTTGTTCGCTTTCCGCGCCGCGCACAAGCCTGCCAAGGGGCTGTTCGTCGACGACGACATCTACATCAGCGGATTCAGCGAAGTGCTCGCGGAAGTCATCGGCCATCCGGAAAACGCCGCGAAGCAGCGGTTCTTCACCGGCTTCGCCAGCTGGGCACCGGGACAACTCGAGGACGAGATCGCGCGCGGCGGCTGGTATGTGCTGCGCTTCGACGCGCGCGCGCTGTTCGAGATGAACCCGCGCACCCTCTACGAGGAACTGTACCGCCGCGCGACCGTGCCCCGCATCGAGACCCGCGGCAAGCCGCGCGGAGAACCGCTTTTCGCGCTCGCGCGCGCGGGCTGATCGCGGCGTTCCTCCATGGTTCCCGCCGCGCGTTTCTTCCCGATGGGCGACCGGGCGATCGTAGTCGAATTCGGCGATCGCATGGACGTCGCCCTCAGCGCGCACATCGCGGCACTTGCGCAGCGGCTGCGCGATTCGCGCCCGATCGGCGTGCGCGACATCGTGCCGGCCTACACGACGCTCACCCTGCACTATGACCCGGCCGCCGTCGGTGCGGGCTCGTCGCCCTATGAAGCGCTGGCGGAAACGATAGGATCGTGGATCGAGCGCCAGCCCGCCGGCGCATCCATCGAGGGCCGCACCGTGGAGATTCCGGTCTGCTACGGCGGCGCGTTCGGCGAGGATCTCGAGCCGCTCGCCCGGACACGGGGCCTGTCCGTCGACGAGGCCATCGCGATCCACAGCGAAACGACCTACTACGTCCACCTGCTCGGCTTCGTGCCCGGCTTCGCCTACCTCGGCGGACTCGATGCGCGCCTGTCGATGCCTCGCAGGCAGACGCCGCGCCCGCGCGTGCCGGCCGGCAGCGTGGCCATCGCCAACGAGCAGACCGCGGTCTATCCGCTCGAGACACCGGGCGGATGGCAGGTCATCGGCCGCACGCCGCTGCAATTGTTCCGGCCCGACGCCATGCCGCCCAGCGTGTTGAACGCCGGCGACGCCGTGCGTTTCGTGCCGATCTCCGCGCAACGATTCGCATCGCTTTCGGGAGGACGCGCTTGAGCATCACGGTTCTCAAGCCCGGCATGCTCACCACCGTGCAGGACGGCGGTCGATTCGGATTCCAGCATTTCGGCGTGCCAGTCGCCGGTGCAATGGACGACTTCTCGCATCGCGTGGCGAATATCCTCGCGGGCAACGAGCAGGACGCCGCGACCCTCGAAATCACGCTGCGCGGCCCGCGCCTGCGTTTTGACGACGACGCCTTGATCGCGTTGTGCGGGGCCGAACTCTCGCCGCGTATCGGCGGCACGGCGGTGCCCGCCGGCAAGCCGCTCCACGTGCGCGCGGGCGCCGAGCTCGGCTTCGGCGAGAGCATGGCCGGCTGCCGCGCCTATCTCGCCGTGCATGGCGGCATCGACGTGCCGGTCGTCATGGGCAGTCGCAGCACTTACGATACCGCGCACATCGGCGGCGTCGAAGGGCGTGCGCTGCGCGAGGGTGACGTGCTGCCAGTCGGCGACGGCGATGCACCGCCCTACCCCGGACTGCGCCTGCAACTGGAGCATGCGAGGCATGCCTTCGCCGCGCCGAAATGGTCCGTCAACCAGCACGGCGAAAAGCTCGGCCGCTCGCCCCAGGTCGTGCGCATCCTGCCGGGCCGCCATTGGGACGCCTTTCCGGTCGCCGCGCGCGACACGCTCACCGGCAGCGCCTTTCGGCTGGCGGTCGAATCCAATCGCATGGGTTGCCGCCTCGACGGACCGGCCGTGATGGCGGATGGCTCGCTGGAAATCCTGTCGGAAGCCGTGAGCTTTGGCACAATCCAGGTTCCGCCGTCGGGAAAGCCGATCGTGCTGATGGCGGACCGGCAGACGGTGGGCGGCTATCCCAAGATCGCCGACGTGGCCGGGATCGACCTGCACCTGCTGGCGCAGTTGCGCCCGGGCGACCGCATCCGCTTCGAGCTCATCTCGCTTGCGCAGGCGCAGGCGCTGTGGCGCAAGCGCGAGCAGGAGATCATCACGATCCGCGAAGCCGTGGAAAAGCACCTGGCGGAATGAAACCGACACTCGACCTGAATTGCGACATGGGCGAAGGCCTCGGCGCCTGGAACATGGGCGACGACGAGGCGCTGCTCGAGCACGTGACCTCGGCCAACATCGCCTGCGGCTTCCACGCCGGCGACCCCGGCACGATCCACCGCACCGTCAAGCTTGCGCTCGCGAAAGGCGTGGCGGTCGGCGCGCATCCGTCGCTGCCCGACCTGCAGGGCTTCGGCCGGCGCAGCATGGTCGTCACGCCGGCGGAAACCTACGACATGGTGCTCTACCAGGTCGGCGCGCTGGCGGGGTTCGCCAGGGCGTGCGGCGGACGCCTTGCCCACGTCAAGCCGCACGGCGCGCTCTACAACATGGCGGCCAGGGACGCGAAGCTCGCTGCGGCGATCGCGCAGGCCGTCAGGGACTTCGATGCGGGGCTGGTGCTGTTCGGGCTTGCCGGCAGCGAACTCGTGAAGGCCGGCGAGCGCATCGGCTTGCGCACGGCAAGCGAAGTGTTCGCGGACCGCACCTACCAGCAGGACGGCAGCCTCACGCCTCGCTCGCAGCCCGATGCCATGGTCCGCGATGCCGACACCGCCATCGCGCAGGTGCGCCGCATGGTCAACGAGGGCAAGGTGCGCAGCCAGCAGGGCCAGGAAGCGCCGGTGCGGGCGGATACGCTTTGCATCCACGGCGACGAGCCGGGCGCCGTCGATTTCGCGAAGCGCATCCGCGCGGCGCTCGATGCCGACGGCGTGCGCGTCGCGGCCATTTCCCATTAAACCAACACCTCGACGCAAAGGCGCAAAGGACGCAAAGAACGCGAAGAAAAACAAACAAGGAGGCGGGAGATTTGTGCGGACGCGTGGAACATTGTCAAGACAACGGTGACAACGATACGAAATTGTCCCCTTATCCGGATTATCTTTTGCCCTTCTTTGCGAACTTTGCGTACTTTGCGCCTTTGCGTCGAGGGGTAATCTCTGGAGGATCAGATGCAGGACAAGCTTTTTTCCGTTGAAGACCAGGTCGTATTGGTGGCGGGTGCGAGCCGCGGCATCGGCCGCGCGCTGGCGCAGGGTTTTGCCGAGCGCAACGCCAGGGTCGTCATCGCCGGCCGCGAGGCCGATACGCTGAAGCAGACCGCCGCGGAAATTTCGACGGGCAAGCACCCGGTCGCGATCGAAGTCTGCGACGTCGCGAAGCCCGAAGACGTCACCAGGCTGGTCGACAACACGGTCGCGAAGTTCGGCCACATCGACACGCTGGTCAGCGTGGCCGGCGTGAACAAGCGCATGAAGGCCGAGAACTACAAGGTCGACGAGTACGACTGGATCGTGAACATCAACCTGCGCGGCGCGTTCTTCGTGGCGCAGGCCGCGGGCCGGCACATGATCGGGCGCAAGCGCGGCGCGATCATCAACATCGATTCGCTCAACACCTATGCGCCGCTGGTGGGCGTGACCCCCTATGCGATGAGCAAGGCTGGCGTGCTGATGATGACGCGCGCGCTCGCCAACGAGTGGGGGCGCCACGGCGTGCGCGTCAACTCGATTGCGCCCGGTTTCTTCCCGACCGCCCTGACTCAGAAGATGTGGCAGGAGCAGAAGATGCAGGACTGGGGGAGGACCAGCACCCCGCTGGGCCGCGTGGGCGACGTGAAGGAACTGGTGGGCGCGGCGATCTACCTCGCGTCGCCGGCGTCTTCCTTCGTAACCGGCCAGACGCTGCGCGTCGACGGCGGCGTGTCCGCGGGCATCAACTGGCCGATCGAGTTGTAGCCGGCCGGGGACGCAAGCAGGATGGCAGACAAGAAGTACACCAAGCAGCGCGTGTTCGTTGCCGACGACGACGTGATGATACGCTCGCTGCTGCGCCTGCTGCTGCGCGAGGACGGCTACAACGTCGTGGGCGAGGCGGCCGCGGGCGACCAGGTCGTCGAGGAATGCAAGCGCACCCGGCCGGAAGTCCTGCTGCTCGACATCAACATGCCGGGGGCGGACGGCCTGCAGGTGCTCGAAAAAATCCGCGTCGAGCTGCCCGCGCTGAGGGTCATCATGATCAGCGGCGAACCCACGCTCGATCGCGTCACCCAGGCACTGGAGAAGGGCGCCGGCGGCTTCATCGTCAAGCCCTTCAACGCCGGCAAGGTGCTCGGCGACATCGAAACGGCATTGCGCAAGGGAGGTCGCGCTTGAGCATCACCAGATTGTTCACGAGGCTGTCCGTCGCCGGCATCGCATTGGGCATGACGCTGCTGGGCGGTTGCGCCCACGCGGCGCGATCGGGCTGCTCGAATGACATTCCGACGCTGTACGAGCGTGCATCGCCGGCCGTCGTCATGATTTCCGCGCAAAGCATCAACCCTTACAAGGTGCAGGGGCGGGTCACGCACACCATCGGCTCGGGCTTCATCTACGACGCCAAGGGGCTTGTCATCACCAATTCGCACGTCGCCTTCGGACGCCAGACGCTTTACGTGACGCTGGACGACGGCAACGTGGTGCCCGCGAAGCTGCTTGGCGCCGATCCGATCTTCGACGTGGCGGTGCTGCAAATCCCCAAGGCGGAGAAAGGCAGGCACGCCACCGTCGCGCTGGGCGATTCCGAGCACGTCCGCGCGGGCGAAAGCGTCATCGCCATCGGCAACCCGCTCGGCCTGGACCAGACGGTGACGCGCGGCATCATTAGCGGCGTCAACCGCATCCTGCCGGAAACGCCTTTGTCGCTGTCCGAGCCGCTGATCCAGACCGACACGCCGATCAATCCAGGCAATTCCGGCGGCCCGCTGCTCAACATGTGCGGCGAGGTCATCGGCATGAACACCGCGATCGTGCCGGACGCGCAGAACATCGGCTTCGCGATCCCGATCAACCTGGTGAAATCCCTGCTGCCGCAGCTCATCAAGGACGGCCGCGTCATACGTCCCTGGCTCGGCTTCCACGGCACCGTCATAGGCGCCGAGGTCCGCAAGGTCCTGACCTTGCCGCTCACGGACGGGCTGCTGGTCGAAGTCGTCGAACCCGGCAGCCCCGCCGAGGCCGCCGGCATCCGCGGCGGCGAAATCGAGTTCACGCTCGGCACCATCTCCCTGTTGCTCGGCGGCGACATCGTCACCAGCATCAACGGCGTGCCCACCACCGATGCCGACCGCATCGCGCCGCTGATGCGCGGGCTGAAG
The DNA here is from genome assembly GCA_035548375.1 of Burkholderiales bacterium. Classification (GTDB taxonomy): domain Bacteria; phylum Pseudomonadota; class Gammaproteobacteria; order Burkholderiales; family JACQAP01; genus JACQAP01. The sequence continues at coordinate 7,257 of DASZTG010000001.1, read as the reverse complement.
GTCGGCTCGATGCTCACGCTCTCCGTTTTCCACGAGGGCGAAACGCGCGAAGTCGTCTACACGCTGCCGGAGCGTCCGTTGCTGCCCGGCGATCTTCCGGAAGAACAGGCGGGCCAGCAGGAGCCGATGCAGTCGCCGAAGCGGGACAAGCCGTAAACGCTTTCCGCGGCCCATCCGTTGTAGACTCGGCAATCGTTCGGACCCCGCCCGCCAACCGCCCGGTCTCAATATGAAAAAATTCCTCGCGCTCCTGTCCTTCCTCGTCCTGGTGTCGCCTGCACGCGCGGCCGAGGACAAGATGCTCTACGTCGAATATCGCCTGGCAGGTCCCAGGATCGCCGCCGACAGCTTCGATGCCCAGGTCAAGAAAGTCTGGCGCATGGGCGATAACTTCCTGCGTTTCGAGGATGCACCCAATCCGATGACGAAAATCCACGGGCTCATCATCGTCGCGGAGCCCGACATCTGGGTCGTCGACCGCAAAACCAGCACGGCGCAGCACACCACCGATCCGGGACCGAACTACAAGGTCCACTTCCCGCTGCTCGCTTCCGAAACTTCGGAGAAACTGCGCGAGCTCGAATTCGGGCAGGAAGCCCGGTACTTCCAGGAAAACGGGGCCAAATCGCTGCCGGCAAAGGAAGTCGACGGCCTGCGCTGCAGGCTATTGCAACTCGTGATCGACGACCATGAAGTCACGCTATTCCTGAAACCGGACGACACGCCGCTGCAGGTCGTCGTGAAAAGCCCCGACTACGAATATGCCGTGCGCTTCCTGCGCTACGAGCCCGATCACCGTCCCGACAAGTCGCTGTTCCAGGTGCCCGCGGACGCCAAGGTGAAGGGCTGACGTCGCCACGTCCGCGAGAACGGTCGCGGACGCATCAAACGACATGGAAACCTGGTTCTTTCTGAAGTCGGTCGGCATCGGCCTCGCCGTCGCCGCGCCGGTCGGGCCGATGGGATTGCTGTGCGTGCATCGCACGCTCGACCACGGACGCACCGCGGGCCTCATCTTCGGTACCGGCGTTGCGGCCGGGGACCTCACCTATGCGGCCCTGGCCGCGTTCGGCGTGACCGCAGTTTCGTCGCTGCTGCTCGCCGGCACGTTCTGGATCAAGCTCGTCGGATCGCTGGTGCTGATCGTGCTGGGACTTCGCATCGGCACGGCGGTACCCAAGCCCAACGACGCCGCGGCCCGGGCAGGCGGATCCAATGGCCGCGCCTTCCTCACCGCCTACGGCCTGACGATGATGAACCCACCCACGATCCTGTTCTTCGCCGGCATCTTCGCCTCGGTCGCGTCGATCGCGTCGACGGGCAGGTCAATGTTGTTCGCGGGTGGCGTGTTCGCCGGATCGATGTTCTGGTGGATCACGCTCACGACCCTGGTCAACAAGTCCGCAGCGCTGTTCCGGCCCGGCGTGCTGCTGTGGATCAACCGGATATCCGGCGCCGCGCTGATCGTTTTCGCGATCTACGGGCTCGTCACGCTTCACTAGAAAAAAGCCGGCGCGCGGAGACGGCGGTACACTGCGCCTGCATGCGCAGACCTGGATATCTCCTCATCGTGGCCACGCTGCTCGCCCTCTGCCTGGCCGGCCCCGCCACAGCCGAATACCTGCTGGTTCCCGAAAATGGCAAGGTCGCCGCCGGCAAGGCGATGAGCGTCACGCTTTTCGTGCCGAACGAATCCGCCGACACGGAAAAATCGATCGAGCTGCCGGCACGGCTCACGCTGCGAACACGCGGCGTCGCAGGTGCGCCCGACATCGTCCTGAAGCCCGACGCGGGACAAGGTCTGCGTGTCACGATCAAGGCCGGCGGCTTCGCGCGCATGCGCTACAGCGGGCAGTTGCCGCGCGGACTTGCCGGCAACGTCGTGCTCGAGCCGGTGGATGTCGACGCGGCGCCGCTGGGCATTTCGGTTACCGAATCGCGCGAATCCACTCCCGCTTCCACGGGCAAGGACGCGCCCGCCGACAATAAAGCGGAGGCCGCTTCGAACGCGGTGGGGCCCAGTGACCGCGATACCGCCCGTTTCACCACGGCTTTCTCGCCCTACGAACCGAACTATTTCTCGGCCGGCTCCGACGGCGTCACCAACGCGAAGTTCCAGGTCAGCCTGAAATTCCGCCTGTTCAATCCCGATACGCAGACGCCCTTCCTCGAAAAGCTTTACCTGGGCTATTCGCAAACCTCGATCTGGGCGATCGGATCCTCGTCCGCGCCCTTCTACGATTCGAGCTACCGGCCGAGCTTTTTCTTTTTCGACGACGATGTCTCGCAATGGCCATGGCGGAAAATGTCGCGGCTCGGATTCCAGGCCGGCGTCGAGCACGAATCCAACGGCAAGGACGGCTCCGCATCGCGCAGCATCAACATTGCGTTCGTTCGGCCCACGTTCACGTTTCCGTTCGCCGATCGCTATTTCTTTTCCGTTTCTCCGAAGGTCTATACCTACCTCGAGAAGGACGACAATCCGGACATCCCGACGTACCGCGGCTACAGCGACATCCTGCTGAAAATCGGCGAGACCGACGGCGTCCAGCTGGCGAGCACGCTGCGCAAGGGAACCGGTTCGGATCCCTACAGCGTCGAGCTCGATTTGTCGATTCCGCTGAGCACGCCCAGGCTCGGCAACCTCGGCGGCTATTTGCACTTGCAATTCTTCGACGGCTGGGGCGAAAGCCTGCTCGACTACAATCGCAAGGTGCACCCGCAGTTCCGCATCGGGCTGATGATCACACGCTAGGTTGCCTCGCGCACCGGGCAGGGTACAACGACATGTCTCCCGCAACATCGACGTTCCTGAATTCCAGGCCCCTGATTGGCGTCGCAGTCGCCTTCGCCGCGAGCATCGTGACGGCAGGCGAGTCCCTGCCCGACGCACTGTCCGGCGGTGCGTTCACCGTTGCAGACGAATCCGAACTTGCCTATTCGCTGCCCGGTCCCGTGCTGGATGCCGCGCAGGTCGAGCTGTTTGCCAATGGCCGCCAGGAATTCCACCAGCACTGGGTGCCGATTCCCTCGACCGGCGGCAAGTGGGGTCGCGGCCCGACCTCGAATGCGGAAGGCTGTATCGATTGCCACGCCAACAACGGCCGCGGACACGCGCCGGATTCCGCGCTCGAGCCGCTCGCCTCGATGATCGTGCGGCTGTCCCTGCCCGGCGAAGACGAGCATGGCGGTGCGCGCCCGCACCCGGATTACGGCGACCAACTGCAGGTTCAGGGCGAGCTCGGCAAGATTCCCGCCGAGGGAAGCGCCGCGATCGCATGGATCGATCGCGAGGAAAAACTTGCGGACGGGACGGTCGTGCTGCTGCGCTCGCCGCGCCTGGTCATCAGCAACCTGAACTACGGCGCCCTCGGAGCGGACATCCTGACTTCCGTGCGCATTGCGCCGCCCGTATTCGGGAGCGGCCTGATCGACGCGGTCGCGGAGAGCGACATCCTGGAGCTCGCCCGCAGGCAACGGGAGAGCGGATTCAACGGCCGGCCGAATGTCGTGTGGGATGAACAGAAGCAGGCCCCGGCGATCGGGCGTTTCGGCTGGAAGGCCTCCCAGCCCAGCCTGCGCCAGCAGGACGCGGCCGCGTTCCTGAACGACATGGGCGTCACGACGCGGTTGTTCATGCGCGACAATTGCCCCGGCATCCAGGCCGCCTGCCGCAAGCGGCCGATCGGCATGATCCCGGAACAACAGGATCGGCCCTTCGGCGAGCTGCTTTTCTACACTCGCGCGCTGGCGGTGCCCGCACGGCGACATGTCGATGACACGAACGTTGTGAGGGGACAGCGGCTTTTCGCCGCGGCGCAATGCGCGATATGCCATGCGCCTGATTTGAAGACCGCCGACTATCCCGACTTTCCCGGCCTCGCGCACCAGGCCATCCATCCCTATACCGACCTGTTGCTGCACGACATGGGCGACGGGCTTGCAGACGGCAGGCCCGATTTCCGGGCGGGACCGCGCGACTGGCGCACGCCGCCGCTCTGGGGCATCGGCCTGAGCGGCACGGTGAACGGCAATGCCGCGCTGCTGCACGACGGGCGCGCGCGCAACGTCACCGAGGCCATCCTGTGGCACGACGGCGAGGCGGCGTCCGCGCGCGAGGCATTCCGCGCGATGTCGGGCGACGAGCGCGCCGCCCTGCTGGCATTCGTGAATTCCCTGTGATGCCCGGCGGCTTCGCGGGTTTAGAATGCGGGAGAATATGAACAGGAAAGTCGCCGACCCGATGCGCACGATACTCGCAACCTGCCTGCTGGTGCTTGCGCTGCCGGCGCGGGCCGAGGTGCTGTGCCCGGACTCCCTCGACGTCAGGCAGGAGGCAAGCATCGCGGGCGACTGGACGGTGTCGTACACCGAACCGCCGCTTCGCCTGACCGGCGTCAACATATTCGACGGCCCGCCTTCGCAGAACCGGCGCATCAAGCCTTACTCGGTGAAAACGACGAAGGGCGAGCTGCAGGTGTCCTGGCGGCTGCCGCAAAGCAAGCGGAACTTTCATCTCACCTGCAGTTACGAACGCACGACGGCAAGCCTGGCGACGCTGCTTCCGCCCGGCGTCAACGGATGCAACGCGGTGTTCGACCGGCGGGTGTCCTACGGAAACGAAACGCTCGCCGTAAAACGCATGGTGTGCAACTGAGGGAACCGACCTTGAGCTTCCAGATCGACATCATTTCCGACGTTGTCTGCCCGTGGTGCTTCATCGGCAAGCGCAACCTCGAGCGCGCGCTCGAAGCCTGGGAGGCGCAGCATCCCGGCGATGCGCCGGCGATCCGCTGGCATCCGTTCCAGTTGAATCCGGATCTTCCCGCGGGTGGCGTGCCTCGCAAGGAATACCTGGAACGGAAATTCGGCGGGCCGGCACGCGCAAAGGAAATTTATGCGCGGGTGGAGGCGGCCGGCAAGCGCGCCGGCATCGACTTCGCATTCGACGCGATCGCCGTGCAACCGAATACCATCGATGCGCACAGGCTGCTCAATTTCGCGGGCGAGCACGGTGGGCAGGATGCAGCAGCCGAGGCGATTTTCCGCCGCTATTTCCTCGAGGGCGCCGACTTGTCGAGCATCGATATCCTGGCGGACATCGCGCAGCAGGCCGGCCTGGACCGCGCGCAGGCGGCCGCCTACCTGGCCGGCGATGCCGACCGCGATCTCATCGAGGAACAGGACAGGCGCGCACGCGCCATCGGCGTCGAAGGCGTGCCCTTCTTCATATTCAACCAGCGCGTGGCGCTTTCAGGGGCACAGCCGCCCGAAGTCATACTCCGCGCCATGGAGCAGGCGCTGCAGCCGGATGCTGCACTGCCGCAGCAAGCCTGATAATAATCGTTGATCGGCCCCGCAGGCAGCGCTAGCATGGTTGCCGCAGTCCCGAGGGTATGCTCGTCCTCGATCCCCCGCAGGAGGTTTGCCATGTGTTTCGAATTCGAAGCGCTGTACTGGGCAAAGCTGGCCGAAGAGGAAGAAAAGAGGAAGGAAACCGAGAAGCTGCAACAAGCCGCGGAGGCCGGACGGCAACATGTTCCGGCCCGCGACGAAGAGCCGCTTCCCGCCTGATCCGATTTTTCAATGCTTCTCCTCCGTACGAACCCCGCGCAAGCGGGGTTTTTATTTGTGGCGCGCCTTCCGGATGTCATTGCAGGACAGCCTCGCCTGAAGCCGGTCCGACGCATGGCGCTCGATTGCAAGGGCCGCGTCCCGAGGGACGGCGAATGAAGCTCGTCACCTGGAACATCCAGTGGGCACGCGGCATCGACGACAAGGTCGATTGCGCGCGCATCGCCCGGACCGCACGCGAGATTGCCGATCTCGATTTGCTCTGCCTGCAGGAGGTGGCGGCACATTTTCCCGGCTTGCCGGGCAGCCGCGGCGAAGACCAGGTCGCGGAACTCTCGCGTGCCCTGCCCGGCTACAGCGCGCACTTCGCAATCGCCACCGACGTGGACGATGGCACGGCCGCGCGCAGCCGCTTCGGCAACCTCATTCTTTCGCGCCTGCCGGTCGCGCAGGTCTATCGACATCTCCTGCCGTGGCCGGCGGATCCCGGTTGCAAGAGCATGCAGCGCGTGGCGATCGAAGCGGTCGTGCTCGCCCCATGGGGGCCGCTGCGCGTCATGACCACGCATCTCGAGTATTACTCGCAGATACAACGCACGGCCCAGGTCAATGCGCTGCGCGCGCTGCACCGGGAAGCCTGCAGCCATGCGTCCGCGCCCAGAAAAGACGAGCCGGGGCAACCCTTCATGGTGAAGCCGCGACCGGCGTCGGCGATCCTGGCCGGCGATTTCAACTTCACGCCGGACAGCGCGGATTATCGGCACGTGCTATCGGCTTTCGACACCGACGTGGTTCCCGATTTGCTGGACTCATGGACGATCGCACACGCGAAGCTGCCGCACGCGCCGACCGCCGGCGTGCATGAAAACAGCTGGGCGACCACGCCGATATGTTGCGACTTCGCCTTCGTGACCGCAGACCTCGCGCGTCGCGTCCGCAAAGTGGAAGTCGACGCGAGGACGCAGGCCTCCGACCACCAGCCGGTCCTGCTGGAACTCGACGATCGCTAAATAAAACCCGCGCCTACTCCGCGGTGCGGGAAGTCGTCGCCGATTTTTGCGCGGACCTCGAACCGGAGGGCTTGGCAACGGGTTTGGTCGAGGCGGACGCCCGTGGGGATTGTCCGGACCCGGACGCCGCGTTGTCCGGCGCGGATGAATTCTTTTTCGTCACGCGCCCGGCCTGGTCGACGTCCGGCACATGCCCGGCGGAAGCGCCGCAGTCCGTATCCTTGCCGGGACCGGTTTCTATCAGCGGGAGCAATGCCGCCGGAGGCGCAATCGTTGCCAGTGCCGCCGCCGCCGCGAGACGCAGCGTGATCGGTCCGAGTTCCGGCCTGACCTTCGGCTTCTTGAGCGTGCCGGTGATGCGCAGCGGCGAACGCAACGCGAGCGGGCTCATGTCCTTTGGTTTCACTTTCAGCTTGATCGCAAGCGTCTCGTCGCGCAGGTTGGCGGCGCCCTCGCCGAATACGACGGTGTCCGTCGTGTCCAGCGCGAGCGTGCGAATGGTGAACACGCCTGCGCTCGCTTCGACGTCGCCGTAGGCGCAGCGCACCGGCACCGTCTTGTCTTTTTCGACGAGGAATTCCAGCGACTCGGCGACATCGAGGCCCGCCAGCTCCAGCACGAGGTTGCTCAATCGGCCGCGACCCATGGCAACGCCGGCTTCGCCGTCGGCGGT